>NZ_JABMIU010000001.1:0-1011953 GCF_013332495.1 Brevibacillus sp. HB1.2
AGGGCAGGATAGTTGAGAAAATCCTATATAACTCAAGCCCAATTATGTAAAACAAGGGGGGAGTAAGTGCCGTGGAAATTGATCAGTAAAGGGGAACATAGGGCAATCGTACTTGCTGACAGGCACTACACCCAAAATAACCAGTTTTTGTCGACCAGGCAAGAATCTTGTGTTGCTCACTAAGGTGGAGAAGCGCTTTGGTTGTTGAAGTAAGATCTTGAAGGTTTTGAAACTCAGGTAGAGTTTTCTACGGATTAAAAATTATTTTTATTGGGATAGAAGACATCGCATGGTAAAAGAGGTGACCACTTCTTTTCATTTGGATGGGTTCCAAATTGAGAAACCTAAAGATCTGCCCCCTGCCTATAAGGAAGTGAAACTTAATGGTACTTTTGCATACGCGAGGATGGAAAGCCTTGAAAAGAAAAGTCACGATCTGAAAGTTGAGTCACATTGTCGCAAAGCATTTGTTTTTCAGATTCCTGAAACGGTGTATAGGCCCACAATTGGTTGTTCTTCACATAATAAATTCCCATTGAGAATTCATTGGTTTTGGGATCGGAGTGGAAGAGATCAAAAGTAGCTCCCAGTTGAACCACACCTTGATCAGTTATCCTACGTTTCAAGTTTTTATCAACGAATACCAAGTTGTTATTGCCGTCAATGGTGAAATAACCATTCTCAAAATATTGTCCTGGTGCCAAAACTACTTGCTTCGTCTGGGTCTCAACCCTTTTGGGTTTCGTGTAAGCCTTAGTACCTTCTTTGGGAAACTGGGGATACCTAAGGGAGCCGTTTAAGAGTTCCGCGTAGTATCCACTTCTTTATCCATAAATCGCATATTGCTCATCCAATTCAACTTAAAAGGCTTGCCCGATCTGATAAGCCTCGTTCAATAAAGTGGCAAAATGAGCCTCGCTCTTTTCTTTCGAGCTACCATCAAATTTTCCATATGAATTATACATAAAGTGTACATGGGTATCTTGAACGCCGGTATATTGCGCCAAGCCTACGTTCAGGTGATGCTCCACCATCAAATGATAATTGCGTTTTTCAAATTGACTCTGAGTCTCGCCAACCATGGTGATCCATCTTATTTTTTGAACTGGCAATTTGCCTGTGCCATAAGCAAATCCATAGTTCCACACCCGATCGATGTATCCTTTCATGATGGCAGGCATGCTGTACCACCATATCGGGAAAAGAAAGGCCAATGCATCGCTTGCTCGGATCCGATCCATTTCGCGCTGCACCTCGTCTGAGTATGCTTTGTTCGGATTACTCCAATCAGGCTCATCGATTGTATGCAAGATCGGATTGAATCCTTCGGCATACAAATCGGCGATTTCGAATTCATGTCCTGCTTCGGTCAAGCCAGCCGTGAACCGCTTCGCCATGCTCGCTGTGAGCGAATCTGGTCTTGGATGGGCAACGACAACTAGTATTTTCATAAGGGTTCCTCCAAATTGATCTGAGAGTACCCTCAGTCTAAACCCTACAATGATTGTAGGGTCAAGGAGTTTATTTGAACCTGCAATTCCCACACACTGGTGTAACAAAATTCGTAGATGTCGCTCACTGTCTCAATTTTTTGATCCAAAATATGTTGACGCAGCAAACTGTAATAGGTAGGAGAGTTTGCGTGGCTATCTTCGATAAGAAGCGTTAAATAAGTGCCTTCTGCCATGTGATGAGACCGGAATCCTTCTGGAACGACCGTTGGGTTGACGAGAAATAAATAGGAAGCATTCGTTCGCTCATCAAAGAAAGTGGGCTGTGTCACAATAAAGCCGGGTTCCGTATTGATATAATCAACCTGGTTGGAAAAGGGCAGGAATGAGCGGTAATATTCGGTTTCCTGCTCCTTATATGTAGATACGTCAATCAATTTGCAAAATATTTTTCTTGCCTCGTATCGCCGAACGGAAATCTGATTTTTTGGCTCTGCTCGCAACGCCATGAGACGATTGCGTTTGTCTTCGAGCTCTATTTTCAACGATTGCATCTCTCTCATTTTCTGTTCCAGCCGCTCGAGCTGGACGGCGTAAACATGATCCATCCGGTCAGCATTCCACTGTGTCGCCGCTAACTCTTTTATTTCAGAGAAGGGGATGTCCATGCTTTTAAACTTTTTAATCCGATGCAGAAGCGGAAGCTGATACAAAGAATAGTATCGATATCCTGTTTCTCGATTGATATGGACAGGAGAAAATAAACCGATTTTATCGTAATATCTCAGCGTTTGCAGAGGGATGTTAAACATTGCGGATATTTCTCCGATTCGAAAATAGGGTTCCATTTGGCTTCATCACTCCTCTGTTTTCAATTCTTCTTACGGGCTTCGATTAACTTTTTCCAACTTTTACTAAAATGATATAATAAGCGGAAAATAGGTTCAATTACAAGGAGGAGACAAAAGTGGAAGCGGTGATTGAATAGTACGGTCGCGGATCCGTAATGCTCCGTGAAGCCATTGAAGGCTTGGCCGAGGAGGAACTTCGTTTCAAGCCCGCACCTGATAAATTGAGCATCCATCAAATTATTATTCATATGACGGATTCCGAGATTTTGTCCACACACAGGCTGAGAAAAGTCTTGGCGGAGGTGGAGCCGCTACTAATTTCCTTTGACCAAAACGCATGGGCAAAAGACTTGGGATACGATTTATTGGACCGTGAACAGCATTTGCTTTTGTTCCAATTGCTGCTCTAGTATGCAGACAATTCTGGACCATCTGACAGTAGAACAAAGCGAGCGGGTGAGGGAGCACTTCATTGACGTTTTCCAATGACTTGGCGGTAGTGATCGTTGCCTTTTCATTGAACATAGATATCGTCGGCAGCGAAGCCAGCCGTTTCTTCCCTAGCATCGCGGGTAGAATTGGCTCGTGGCTCGTAGCTCGTAGCTCAAATCATCGGCATGGTCGTCGGTATGATAACCCGCCACATTCTATTAAATTTTCAGCAGAACCACCTCGTCATTCGGATGATTCCGATGGTGAACCGGATCGTCGACCACAAGGATTTGCTTCACAGTCTTAGATAGACCGACTTGATGATCGAATTCTTTATACAGAAGAAGACCAGCGTCCGAAGTCAGATCGCCGCCATCAAAATTAACTTTCATTCGGGAGTTGAAGTTCATTCGTAACTCTTGACTTGACATCTAAGAACCCCTTGGGAGCGTGTTTGTTGACCAATTAAGGTTACTAAATAACCGGCTCCCTGTTAAGCGGAGCCGGTTTTAAGAGTTGGAATCTGATTTCAATGCGGAACATTTAGTGGCTTAGAACTTTTGTATGCGCCTATTCAAAAGATAAGTAAGGAATGAAACTGCAGCGAGCACCAAACCCAAACTGGCGACACCAGTCCATCCTTTTGTATTCCATACGGCACTACCCGCAGCTGATCCAATAGCACCCGTCGCAACTCAGTATAAGTACGAACCAATGTTACAAGAGAGCATTAAATGTTTGTAAGAGTGCCTTTGAAATCATGCCATGTTCAAAGCCACTCCCTGAATATTTCAGGTTTTCTTGTCCTAGGCTGCCGTTGTCTCATTATTCGGGATCAGTTTAAAGCTTTATTTTCTTCGAACACCTCAAAATCAGTTCCAAAGGATCGCTGAGCACTTCAAATGACAAACTATTTACTCCAGAAAGGCGATAATGGTCGCAACAGCGTTGTCCGCAAATGTTCGATCGGGGCGGGATTTCATCAACGTGGTAAGACCGATCATTGAAACGACGAGTGTCTGGGCGAGCGCTTTGGCTCTCACATGATTCCCCAGTTCGCCGGATCGCACACCCTGTTCAATGATTTCCTGAAAGATCGCCGCCAAATACATCTGGTGCTCTCTGGTCAGCTCTTCAAATTTGGCATCATGTGGAGCAAGCTCGACCATGACATTGAGGCAAAAACATCCCCGACTTGGACCTTCCTCGTATCCTTCCGCCACAATGCCCGCAAAGAAAGCGCGAAACGCTTCTTTGACAGACGGCACGCTCTGCAGTCGGGCGCGCACATAAGAAGCGTGGGATTGATTGTATTTGCGAAGTGTAGCTTCAAAAAGCTCCTTTTTGTCTCCGAACGCGGCGTAGAGACTAGGGCGTTGAATGCCCATTTTTGCCGTTAAATCGCTTAATGAAGTCGCTTCGTAGCCCTTCTCCCAAAACAGTTCCATCGCGGCATGTAGTGCTTGCTCTTCATTAAACTCCCGAGGGCGAACCATAAGCTATCCTCTTCCTTTTCATATCGTTCAGTACATTAAAAGCATATCTTGCGGTAAAAGAATAGTCAAATTTTTTCGGTTTTCCCTTGACAAATTACGGAAGTATAATATATATTTCACTTCATCCAGTTATGTACCGATTGGTATAATATACTTATCAGTATGTAACTGAATAAGGTTAACCAATCCAATCAGAAAGGGTGTGAGGGGATATGAAAAACCTTCAAGACATAGTGGAGGGAGGTGCCGGAGAAAACTGGAGTGCCGGGAAGGCTTCCTCGAGTAAAACCGATGCTCGTGCTTCCACGTCACATTCATCGCTGCCACGTAGGCTCTCGTTGTTGTTTGCCGTTGCTTGTGGGCTTGCTGTAGCGAACGTTTATTATGCACAGCCACTGCTTGACGCTATGGCAGTCGAGTTCGGCATCAGTGAGTCGACTATCGGGGTTGTTGTCACCATCACCCAGATCGGGTATGCACTTGGCCTTCTGCTGTTGGTGCCGCTTGGCGATTTGCTGAACCGCAGACGGTTGATCGTCGGTCAGTCAGCTTTATCTGTTGCGGCGCTAGCCGCTGTCGGTTTCTCACCAAACAGCACACTGCTCTTTATCAGCAGCGCTTTGGTTGGGTTACTCGCGGTGGTCACGCAGGTGCTGGTTGCATTCTCGGCCGCATTGGCAACGCCGGCTGAGCGCGGCCGTGTAGTCGGGACGGTGACTAGCGGCATTGTCATCGGTATTTTGCTGGCGCGGACCATCGCGGGGTTCATGGCCGATCTCGCGGGATGGAGGGCGATCTATTTCCTCTCAGCGGCGTTGACGCTGCTCATCACTGTTATGTTGTTTCGTGTGCTACCGCCGCACGACGAGGTGAAGGAAAAGATTGCTTATCCGCAATTGCTGCGATCGGTTTTCATGTTGTTCTTGGAGGAGCCGATTTTGCGCATACGCGCTTTGATCGCCTTTTTGATCTTTACCTCGACTTCAGTCTTGTGGACGCCAATGGTGTTTCCACTCAGCCAACCGCCTTTTTCACTCTCACATACGGAGATCGGTCTGTTTGGTCTAGCTGGAGCCGCCGGAGCGTTGGGTGCGGCCCGGGCAGGGCAAATGGCGGATCGCGGCTGGAGTCAGAAAGTTTCCGGCACCGGGCTGCTCATCATGTCCCTATCTTGGCTACCAATTGGATTTACTATTCATTCCCTGTGGGCTTTGATTGCCGGCGTAATCGTCTTCGATCTTGGGTTACAGGCCGTACATGTCACGAATCAAAGCATGATTTACAGTGTGCGCCCCGAGGCTCATAGCCGGCTTACGGCCGGATATATGATTTTCTATTCCCTCGGCAGCGCTGTCGGTTCTTTCATCTCGACGGTCGTTTATGCGTGGGCTGGTTGGAGTGGTGTATGCCTATTAGGCTCAGCCATCAGCTTTCTGGCACTATTATTCTGGGCGTTTACCCGTCAGTTGACGCCCACCGCTTAGACATCAAACGGAGAACTGGCACATGCCACTGACCGCCATCATGCTGCTCGTCAATTATGACTGTAGGAAGATTTTATACTGTTTCATCCAGCTAGATTTTCCGAGGCAATTCAAAGGAGGGAACATTTCTCATGACGTATTCTTATAACCTCAACCGCGATCCGTTTGCGGATTGCGAAGGTACCTACCCATTCACACCGCACTTCACCGACGCTCCCGGGTTTGCCATGCACTATGTTGACGAAGGGCCGCACGGAGGTGAGACCGTGCTTTGTCTTCATGGCGAGCCAACCTGGGGCTATCTGTTTCGGCACCTCATCCCAGTCCTGAGCTCGGATTGTCGTGTCATTGTCCCTGATCATATGGGGTTCGGCAAAAGTGCGACTCCTCTGAATCGTAGCTACTGGTTGCAAGATCATATCGACAATCTCGAACGGTTCGTGCTTGCGCTCGACCTGCGGGAAATCACGTTAATTATGCACGATTTTGGCGGGCCAGTGGGGATGGGACTCGCCGCCCGCCATCCTGATCGCATCCGCAGGGTGATCACGACCAATGGGCCGACACCGTTTGGCCAGTCCAGCCTCGGAGACCGGTTGAGCGCCAATGTCGTCGTCTCGCCTTGGTTCCAATGGGTTGTTCAAGCGGAGAAGGACGGGAGTCTCGAGGCCGTGTTGGGCCAACTCGGTTTTAATATTCTCAGCACGCTCAAACTGAACGGTTTTGAGAACCATGCCCTGATTACCGACACCTGGCTGGCGGCTTACGGCTCGCACTTTGCCGATCCGTCGGATTGTCTAGGCGCGATCGGCTGGGCAAAAGGGTATGCTACAGGCGCGCACCAGTTTGAAGTACCTAATGCCGAAGCCATCCGCATGATTCGTACCAAGCCAGCAATGGCCATTTGGGGAAAGTCTGATCGCACTCTGCACGCTGAACATTTTCTGCCGCTGTTCACGGAGTTGTTCCCCGACGCTCCCGTTCATCGGCTTGCAGGCGTGGGTCATTATTGCCTGGAAGATGCACCGAATGAAGTTGGACGTCTCATTGCAGACTTCATCTACCGTAACTGAAACGTGGTCTCGAAGGAACCGACTCTCAAAAGAGGATTCTTGTGACTCATTATCGTACGACAGAGATCGACGGACTGAACATTTTCTATCGCGAAGCCGGAGACAACAACCGGCCGGGTTCTGCTTTTACGCATTGCTTTCCCGCTTCTCCTTTATGTTTCGCGATCTGACCGAGCGACTTTCCGATCAATTTCTCATTTTCGCACCGGTTTGGTTCGCATCAAAGACCGGCTACATGCCATCGAGAATGAGGGAAAACAGGAGGTGACGCATAATGTCGTGCTGAAAGAAGTGGAACCGCAATTGGTGGTGTCTTATCGGCAAAGAACTTCTTTTCGGCAAATTCCGGAGATGTTTCGGCAGCTGGACGATTATTTGGGCAATGCCGGTCGGCCGTCCTTGTCGCAGATCGTTTTGTGGCATGACTGCTTGGAAAGCGATGACGATATGGACATTGAAGCAGCCCGGCTACTGACCGATAAAATGGTAAGCCAGCCGCCCTTTGTGGTCCAACGGTTACTGGGTGTTCCGCTGATGGCCACACTGATCCATCATTGTCGGACGACGAGCCGCTGCACTGCAAGCACGGAACTGGCGCTGTGGATTGAGCGAAATGGTTATCGAATGATCGAAAACGAGCCGCGGCGCGAAATTTGCATCCCTCATGAACAGACAGGCGATCCGGAAGCTTATGTCGCTGAGGTGCAGATTGCCGTCAAGAGAGCTTAGTTTACTCGTGGGAGGGGGAGAGGTGTTCACCGCCTTGTTGGGCGCTATTTCCTTGATTTCCAGCTCGGTGACCATTCCCAAGGGGCTGAAAGGGGCGCGGAGTTCCGCAACGGTATATCAGCTTAGTGTTTCTACTCTATGGGGCTGTGTCCATCTTCAGTACGTTGATTGGTGGGAAATTGGCCGCACGGGATGGGAGCAGCAAGCTTCGGTATGTGTTCCTGATTCAGGGTGTCATTCTCGCATCGCTGTATGTTTCCGCGAATACGCTGGTAGCTGGTTAGGGGATTGATCAGCATCTCCTTTATTGCCCTGGTCCTCTATGCCGAGGAATTCCACGATACAATTATATTTCATCGATTTGGCCAACCAGCATTTTCCGACTGCTCGGGATTTAGCCTCGTCTCTTACACCCGTATCCGTCAATGTCGGCATTGCGGTCGGGTCGGCGCTCGGAGGATGGGTGACAACGAACATCAGGCTGATCGATGTATCCTGGTCCGGAGGCATCGTGGCAGTTGCCGCGTCCTTGCTGGCAGTAGTCAGCTATCGTCTCGACCGCAAAGCCATGAGGGACAGAAAGTTTTCGTGAATGGAACGTCTCCAGGGCAGCAATCGGCAGTCAGTCCGAATGCCTACTCGTAACGGCACTCAGCCCACTATTTGCAAGACTTTTGCATCGGATATAAGAGCAGCTGCCCGTTGCTTTTTTTTATCTAGATTATGTACCAATTGGTATTTAATATGGCTGATCAATACGGAGGGATACTATGTCTAAGGTTGCTTTGAATCAAGCCGAACCGTCGAAAACTAGCATTCGCAGTTGGCTGGCGATCGTTGTTCTCGGCATTGCCATGTTTACTGTTGTTGCCACCGAATTCGCTCCGATCGGACTGTTATCGTCTATCGCTTCCGATCTTGGGCGCAGTCCCGGAACGGTAGGACTCATCGTGACGGCCTATGCGCTGATTGGCGCAGGCAGCGCGCTACTATCCGCCGTACTGCCGAACCGATTTCCGCGCAAGCCGCTACTCATCGGGCTAATGGTAGTGCTGGCTGCCGGGAATGGACTTGCGATGATCGCCCATTCGTTCCCGGTTCTGATGCTGGCGCGGGTTATCGGAGCGCTATCGCATGGCGTTTTCTGGGCAATGGTGGCCGCGCTTGCGACACAGATGGCTCCTCCGAACCGGATGGGACTTGCGACTTCGATCGTTTTCGGCGGCATGTCGATTGCGAACGTGCTGGGTGTTCCGCTGCTCAACCTGATCGGACAGACATGGGGCTGGCGTTTGGCATTTGGCATCCTCGTCGCGGCCTGCATGCTCACGGCGCTGTTAATGGCCATCGTACTGCCGCAAATAAAGGCCGAAGGATCGGTTGGATTCGCCACCTTGGCCAGTGTGCTGCGTAGCAGCAAGCTGTGGCGCGTCTATACGGTGGCAATCTTCACGGTAGCTGCGCATTTCGCAGCGTTCACATACATCGAACCGTTTCTGAGAAACGTCCCTGGCATTGACCCCGCTATGATCGCCGCTCTGCTCTTTGGCTTCGGGGCCGCCGGCTTGCTCGGAAATGTGCTTACCGGGGGGCTGATCGACCGCTTTATGAAGCCGGTCATCGCCGTATCACTGTTGCTTATGTTCGCATCGCTCATTGGTCTGGGCACGATCGGGCTAAGTTCCGGGGTTGGGCCAGTGCTGGCGCTGCTCGTTGTCTGGGGTGCCGCAATCTCGGTACTTTTTATCGGTATCCAGACATGGGTATTGCGAACTGGTGGGAAGGAGGCCATACCGGCGTCTGCCGTGTATACGACCGTGTTCAATTCCTCTTCTGGAGCGGGAGCTGTACTCGGTGCATTCGTCCTTAACAATGCCGGTTTGTCTGCCATTATGACCTCAGCCGGTCTGGTTATCGTCATGGCTTTTACTATCGTAGTATTGGATCGTGGGGTGAGGAAGACATCATAACGCTGGGCAGGATGCAGTGATCCCCCGATTGAACTAAGACATAAGAGAAGGGTGTTTGCAAATGTACAAATGAGCGGGAAGATAGTCAGTCTTTTATTTGTCGTCTTCTGTACCAATGGTGTGCAGGGTAGCCGGTATGCGGGCAAGTTGTTCGGCAAGCATTTATCGAGAACGGCGCTACTTTATCTGATCGATTTGACGGTGTGCTACATTCTTTTTCAAAATGCAGGGGCGTCACTCATATGGCTCGTCGGTATTGTTGTACTATGGGAGCCGTGCATACAAGTGGGCTTATCGTCAGTCAAATCTGGATGACAGCGACAGCACCCGAAGCACCGGAATTTGCAAACAGTCTGTTCGTCTCCTTCTCAAATCTTGGTGTCAAAATCGGTAGTCCGTAGGAGGCTGGCTGATTGCTATCTCCGGTACGGGGGAATCGTGTGGGGCGGAATTCTGTTTACTACGCTTGCCAAATCACTTACTCATCAGGGTCACACTGTGCTGCTTTCCCTATGAAGCTCTTCGCAGACCATTAAGAAAGAAGCGAAAAATCGATGTTCCATTGGGCTGCCACCGTCCAATCATAGAGATTATATATGGTCAAAATTGAATTGTTGACATTGATCAGTCGTTTGGTTAATTCTTTAGTGGAAGTTATACATACAAGAGGAGGAAACATAGCATGCTTGAAACAGTGCTCACGATCACTTCGATGCAGACCCCCGAAGAGGCTCAGGCCTTCAAAACACTTAACGAGGAATGGATCGCCCTCCTCTTTGCCATCGAAGAGGAAGACCAGATTATCCTCAATAACCCAGTGGAGAACATCGTGAACAAAGGAGGAGACGTACTCATCGCACGCGATGGCGATTCGATCGTCGGATGCGTTGCACTCGTTCCGACTGGAGCCGGTGTGTTCGAGCTCTCGAAGATGAGCGTTACACCCGAGGTGCGGGGGCGCGGATACGGACGGAGAATCATCCATGCCGCCATTAACCGCGCACGCGGGCTTGGCGCAACATCGCTCTTTTTGGGCAGTAGCACCAAGCTACCGAACGCTGTTCATCTTTACGAATCGGTTGGGTTCAAGCACGTTCCTGTTGAGCAGATCGGGCCCATGCCCTATGTAAGAGCGGATGTGTTTATGGAGTTGAAACTAAAATGAATATGGAGACAAGATTATCGACGAATCCGTCAGTGTTAGCACGAGATCTCCGCGTGCTGGAATATGGAGGCTATCGTACAGAAAAGGTGCAACCGGTGGGTATGTACCAACGTAGCTGATACGACTTGCAAAAGCATGGATGGAAATGGGAATTTCATGAAATACACTTATAAAGGATGATCAGGTTCCCGTGTCGGGAAATTCCTTTCGAGAAGATTCGTTAGATGGGTGCGACAGGATCGAATCGCCTGATACCGGAAGGAAGCAGTTGGAAGATGAGCTTTAAGTGTTATTTGAACGAGGTTTAGGATGAAAGAGAGTCAGCAAAGTTTTACAGGGGAATCTGTTTTCTTTCATGCGACAAAATTCGAATAACATCTCCACTAAGCTTTGCAACTATATTGCCGATTCATTTTTTTGAAACACGGCGCTTATTAAATCCGTCTGATAGAATATAGAAATTATTGCAAAACTGAATCTGACTGATCAGTATCATTTTGGTATTGTCACGTTCGGACTTACTACAAAGAATTTCAGTGGTGCAGAGGGGATAAAGGTATGAGCAAAATTCAGGAGTTTAAAGTATTACATGAATCAGACGAGCTTTTATTGTTAGGTAACGCTTGGGACTTGTTTTCTGCATTGTCTCTGGAGAAAGCCGGATTCAAAGCTATCGGTACAACGAGTTGGGGAATAGCGAAAAGCTTGGGTTATCCGGATGGTGAAACAATTGAATTTGACACAATACTAAATCGCATAAAAACGATATTGGATCATGTTAACATCCCTGTTTCTGCCGATATAGAGACGGGTTATGGAAAAGATGAGAAAACGATAGTCGAGAATGTATTGAAACTTGCGGATATAGGGGTTGCGGGGATCAATATAGAGGATTCTTACAAGGATCAAGCAGGTCTCAAACCATTGAACGAACAATGCGAGCTTTTATCGAAAATAAGAATGTCACTAGAGAAGAGCGGCTATAAAGATTTTTATATTAATGCAAGGACAGATACCTATTTGCTGAATATAGATCCGAGAAACGAAACGATGGCCCGGGCGCAAGCCTATGTGGAAAGTGGCGCAAGCGGAATTTTTGTTCCTGGATTGAGGGATGATAACGAAATCAAAGCGGCTGCAGTGCAAATTGCCGCTCCTCTAAACCTTATGTCTGCGCCAGGGCTTACAAGATGCAAAAAGCTCCAGGAGCTTGGAGTAAAGCGTCTAAGTCTCGGGGGCGCCTTATATCGCAAGCTTGAAACGTTATTGGACACGTGCGCGGCTCATATTTATGAATCTCAGGATACGTCTTTGCTATTCGATTGAATGCAGAAAGGATAGCTAAATGAACGAGCTTCTAATATGCCATCGAAATGCGATAACAGGTGGAATACAATCATCAACTGTAAAACAACTGCTAGGCATAAAATCTGTAGCAATTGCCCCGTGATCAATTCCTGTTTGAGATGATGCGACCGAGAGCCACTCCTATCCCGAAGAAATTTGAAACTGGTATGGAGTCGTACGGTCAGGGCGGAAGCAAAGGTAATGAAGAAAGGACAAACCGTTGGATTCATTGATTGCAGTGTATTTGACGAGAACCAAAGTCTTGTGGCAGTGTGGTAACACAGGTGTGAACTCGCTTGGCGATGTTTTCAACAGTCTGTATCGGGAAAGGTGTAAGTAAGGTGCACATCATCGTCGGGGGAATGCATTATACAATAACAGCCTGGGCGGGACAGGCTCTATATGGTAGAAGAAGCCCCGAAAAAGGGGCTTCTTCTTTCAAGGATTGGTTATTTTGTAGTATCGCCTTGGATTTATGCTTACGTGAATCCAAGCAGTGCTTCGGTTCATCTTTCAAATAAACAATTCAATTATACTGAATTTTTCTAAAGAACTAAATAAGCGTCAATTGAATCCCTTCCAAACATAGTGAAGCTAATAAAAATTAGCCTTGGGAGGGGTTTTGTTGTATGAGGCCGCTAAAAGCATTCTGGGTTTTAGTCCGCACACTTTGAGAGCGTATTCCCTTCAGATAAGGGTTTAGAGGTCAGGGTTCAGGCTTCAGGTTATGGTCTTTTGCTGTCCCCATTAGCGTTCGATCAGAGGATAAATTATCTTCTTAAATGTGGTATTATCATTTCATACGTGTTTGAATTTTTTGACTGAATAGTCGAGTAAGTGAGGGTAAAAACAGCTTATTATGATTGACTTTTCACAAGTGGAACTATATAGTTCTAAAATAATGATCAAGATGTAAACTATCTGATATATACTTTAGTAACATCATACAGTTGAGTCTTGATAGAAGTGTAAATATTGAGATAACGGAGTGTTTCGATGAACATGAAAGATCTCATTCTTTATTCCCAAGATGAAGGAATAGCAAAAATCACTTTAAATCGTCCTGAATCCTTAAATGCTTTGAACTTAGAATTACTTCTAAGCCTATCTGAAACCTTAGATAAAGTTAAGGTAGATCAGAATGTAAAAGCTGTAATTATAACTGGAGCTGGAGAAAAAATATTTTCTACAGGTGCGGATATTAAGCTATTACACTCTTTAACTCCCCTTGAGGTAAGAGATCTAGCGAAACTTGCTGTCGAGATTACTCATAAAATAGAATCCTTGGGTAAAGTAGTAGTTGCTGCTATAAACGGCACAGCATTAGGAGGAGGACTTGAGATTGCAGAAGCCTGTATGCTGCGTATTGCAGCATCACATGCGCAACTAGGACATCCTGAAGTTCGGATTGGTGCAGTAGCTGGTTTCGGTGGTACCACTCGCCTCCCACGATTAATCGGAAAGGGCCGAGCAGCAGAACTTTTACTAACTGGAAATTCTATCAACGCGAAACAAGCATATAATATGGGACTAGTAAATAAAGTAGTTGAACCTGGGAAATTACTTATAGAAGCCGAAAATATGATTCGAGGAATTTTATCCCAATCACCTATGGCAGTAAAATTAACTTGGGAGGCTCTGCACCACGGCCTTAATTTAACATTAGAAGAGTCTGCCCAACTCGATGCGAATTACTTTGGTTTAGTCGCTTCCACTGAAGACTTCAAAATCGGTACGAAATCCTTCATAGATAAGACAACACCGGTGTATAGTAAAATCACAAATAAAGAACACGTGATCCAAGTCGCTGCACAATTATTTTTGAAAAATGGCAATACATCAATGGATGAAGTGATGAAAATAAGTAAAGTTTCAAAATCCAATATTTACTATCACTTCAAAAGCAAAGAAGATCTTCAATTAGCTGTTGTAAAGTATTGGACTAGTTTATATGAATCCTGTCTGATAGAAGCCTCAAAGCAAGATCATCGACCTGTCAGAGAGCGTTTAAGTGATTTTACTGAATTGCTTTTAGGTGGCTTGATAGAAAGAAATGGAGGTGGGAATTGTCCATTCATTTCTTTGTACATCCAGTCTTCCGAACAATCTTCTGATGTAAAGGATGCTATCACTCTTTTTTTCCGTGAAATTGAACCGATCGTCATAAAAATATTTAAACAAGGGAAGGATAATAATGAATTCAATAAAACTGTTCACCCTAGACAGATGGCATTATTATTCTTAAGCACATTAGAAGGTTCTCTTATTCTCGGAGAAATGATGAAGGACCCTTTACTTATTAAACAAACAATAGACAACTTCTTTCTTCTTCTTGATTAACATATTTCTCATCCGCTCACCTCTATATATAAAAAACAGGCAATCCAGTCTGTTTTTTTTGGGGTATTCGGATTTTTTAGTGGAGACAAACTCAAAACATCTCACTTATAAATCGGAGAATATGGTGGTATTTTGCTAAAGACTTGATTTGTAGCAATATCTTAGTACAATGGTTTTATGACTACTCAAAAATCATTGAATAATGAGCACAGGGTCAAAATGTTTCAAGCATTAGCTGATGAAACAAGATTGGAAATCATACGAGTTCTATACGCCAAGAAGAAGGAGATGAATTGCGGAGAAGTTGGGGACATTTGCAATACTTCGAAGTCGAATACTTCGTATCATTTGCGTACTTTAAGGGAGGCGAAATTGATTAAGGTACGAAAAGAAGCTCAAGCGAAGTATACGAGTATCGACATGGAGACCTTTGAATCTTACTTGCCGGGATTTCTTGATACGTTGTAGAAAGAAATTCTTTTTTTTCTTCATTAGTTCAAAAGTTCTTGTACAACAAAACTAGGATCGATAGGAGAAGGTGAATCGCATGATTAAGTTAACAGCATTATTTTTTCTCATCATGTTTGTTATCGGTACAGATACATTTTTGATTTCTCCGCTCATCCCCACTCTTCAGAAATTGTTTCATATCCCGACCGAATATGCCGGTTGGATGGTCGGGGCATATGCGTTGGGATATGCCATATTTGCTCTGATAGCTGGACCGCTTTCCGATGGATGGGATCGCAAAAAAGTAATGTTTTCCGGCATGGTTTGCTTCGCGGTTTCAACCATTTTATGCGGCTTTGCGACAGGATTTTGGACGATGTTTTTATTCCGTTTTTTAGCCGGAATCAGCGCAGCATTCACAGCGCCGCAAGTCTGGGCCTCTATTCCTGCTCTGTTCCCTGCGGCAAAGACCGCCAAAGTATCAGGAATCGTAATGGCAGGCTTGGCTGCTTCCCAAGCGTTCGGCATACCGATTGGAGGCATGCTTGCTGCAACCCATTGGTCTTATCCTTTTTTTACAATCGGTGCGTGCTCGTTGTTGGTGGCGATATTCATCCCCTATGCTTTGCCCGAAATGCAACCGAATCAAGACCAAAGAACCAAGCTTCCGATATTTAAAAGATACGTCCCGTTATTGACAAGCCGAATCGCGAGAAGATCTTTCCTGGCTCATTTCTTATTTCAATGTGGATTTTTTGCTGCCTTTTCTTTCATTGGAAAATGGATGACGGACCGCTATCATCTTTCGGTTGATCAAGTGGGGTACGTAATGTTTTTTCTTGGGCTAGGGAACTTAGTCGGAAGCTTTAGCGGTGCTTATGTGATCAAAATGTTGAATCGTTTCAATACGATGGTTGTGGGCATTCTCGTCTCTATTGCATGTTTTATTGCTTTGCCTCACCTGCCATCGGTTGCGTCTTTCGAAGGGGTATACTTTTTCATATTCGTAAACATGGGAATCGTCTTTCCGCTCATAATGGGAATGCTGAATTCATTAAATCCGACAATTCGTGGCACGATCTCTAGCTTGGCCAATTCGATCATGTACGCTGCGACAACGCTCGGCTCTTGGTTCGCCGGCTTGATTTATGCGACATTTAACGGTTTTTCCGCCGTAGGCATATTTGCGGCAATATGCTTTGCCGGTTCGTTGTTCTCTTTTATAGCAAGTGGTATTTTGACTAATCACGCTAAAACAAAAAAGGACTATGCATCATAAATGCATAGAAGAAATTCAAATGGATATTCTAAATCTTCCTAAATTCAACATCCTAAGTATTAGTGAGAATAAATATGATTTTCTAATACAAGTGGTGACGAACTCTCCACCTTCAGCTTGCCCTCATTGTGGATGCAAAGCGAACCTCTACAAGCACAGTAACAGGGAACATGTTTGTATGGACTTACCTATTCACGGTAAGCATGTAGGGCTACTCATAAAGCGTCAGAGGTATCGTTGTCGTGAATGTTCTCAGACCTTTTGGGAACGCTTGGACCACACCATTGACGCAACGCGGAACTGTACAAAGCGTTTGTTGTCCTACGTAGAGAAGCAAAGCCTTAGGCGTACATTCGTCAGTATTTCAGAAGAAGTGGGGCTTAACGAAAAGACGATCCGCAATATCTTTCGCGATTACATTAACCACCTCGAAGAAACATTTCGGTTTGTAACACCTAATTGGCTTGGCATAGATGAAATTCAAATAATCAAGCCTCGTTGCGTATTAACCAACATTGAAGAACGAACATTACTGGACATTCTACCTAATCGAAATAAGGAAACAGTTGTTGGATACCTCTCACGTCTTCCGAACAAAGGGCGAATACAGTATTTCACGATGGATATGTGGAAACCGTATAAAGACGCTGTGAAGGCTGTTATGCCAAAGGCTACTATCATCGTCGATAAGTTTCACGTTGTCCGTATGGCGAACCAAGTGTTAGAAACCATCCGCAAACAGATTAGAGGTGGTTTATCACCAACGGAACGGCGTGGGCTCATGCACGACCGATTTATCCTTCTGAAACGCCATAAAGAGCTTACAGAGATGGATAAAATAACGCTTGAACTATGGACGAAGAATCACCCCACTCTCGGTATTGCGTATAGCTTGAAGGAATCATTCTTCGATATTTGGGATTGCGATTCAAGACAAAAGGCATTTATCAAATATAACGATTGGAAAGCCAAAATACCGAAGGAACTCCAATCCGCTTTTGAGCCTCTTACAAAGGCCATGATGAATTGGGACGAAGAGATATTCGCTTACTTCGACCACCGCATTACTAACGCTTATACGGAATCTCTGAACAGCCTTATCCCTGTCATTAACCGTTTGGGTAGGGGCTATTCATTCGAGGCCCTGCGAGCCAAAATTCTCTTTACAGAGGGGCTTGCAAAGGATCGTAAATATCAAAAGCGTATGGATGACTACGAACACCGAGATTACAACTTCCCGATGTTCGATAATGCGCCTCCCGTCGGTGTGGTTCGTGAGCGTGGCGAACAGCTTCGTGGTATCTACATTTCCACCTTGATTGAAAAATTAGAGAAGGGCGAATTCTAAGCCCTTTTCCGCTTCTGAGAGAAATTCTCCTCAAAGGTAAATGAAGTAGTACGAATTTTTTGTGTAAAGGGGTATTGACTCTGGAATGTTAGTACTATATATTTCTAATCATACACCAGGATTATCCATGACTCATTTTTTATAGCCTTAAGTAGTACTAAACGTTTCTAAAACACAGAGAGTTCTCAATACTTATCAAGTGAAAAAATTTTATAATAAGAGGTGATTTTATTTTCGAGATTAAATTAGTACCATTTAGTTCCTATAACCTTACAAAAGAATGGAGAGATGTATGATGTCACATAATGATGTCGTTCTTTATTCGATTAAAAATCGTATTGCAACCATTGCGCTAAATAGACCTGAATCATTAAATGCTTTAAACCGAGAAGTACTTGAACAGCTTTCAGTTGCATTAGAAAAAGCAAAAAAAGACCAAGAAGTAAAGGCGGTTATTATAACAGGTACTGGAGAAAAAGTATTTTCTGCTGGTGCTGATATTAAATTCCTTAATTCCGCTACCCCTCTTGAGGTAAGAGATTTTGCAAAACTAGCTGTTGAAGTCACTAGTAAAATTGAATCCTTAGGTAAGGTAGTAGTAGCTGCCCTTAACGGATCTGCATTAGGTGGCGGTCTTGAAATAGCCGAATCTTGTATGCTTAGAATTGCTGTCAATCATGCTAGAATTGGTCATCCAGAAGTTCGTATTGGTGCGGTAGCTGGATTTGGCGGAACTACTCGATTACCAAGATTAGTGGGAAAAGGTCGTGCTGCTGAGTTATTACTAACAGGAAACTCTATAAGTGCAGAAGAGGCATATACGTTTGGTCTTATAAATAGGGTGGTGGAGCCTGAGAATTTATTACCTGAAGCCGAGAACTTATTACAAGAAATCTTAGCTCAATCACCAATAGCCGTTACACTAACGTGGGAAGCCCTTCACCGCGGGCTAAATGTAACACTAGAAGAATCTGCACACCTCGGGGCCGATTTTTTTGGATTAATTGCATCAACAGAAGACTATAGAACGGGAACCAAAGCTTTTATTGAAAAAACCAAACCGGAATATAAAGGGAGATAGAATAGTAACGAATCATAAAAGTTAGAAAATTGAGAAGAAAACACTCATCAGTGAGTGTTTTCTTCATGATAATAACGATTCGTCTAAAAGGAGAGAATTGGATGCCAAGAGTAAAAAGAATGTACATTAACGAAATGGGTAAGCCTATTAAAGAAGGAGTCGTCGAAGTATTAAGTGCTGCAGACAATTTCAATTGGTATGCTGAAGAAGCAAAGAGGGTGTATGGTGAAACAATCCCTTCCACCTTCGCAAACAAAAGGTTACATGTGGGTAAGGCTCCAGTTGGTGTTACAGCTGCTATAACTCCTTGGAATTTTCCAATTAGTATGGTTGCAAGAAAACTTGCACCGGCTCTTGCTCAGGATGTACTGTCATTTTAAAACCTTCTGAGCTATCACCATTAACTGCAATTCGCATATTTGAGCTCATAGAGGAAGCCGGATTTCCAAGAGGTGTTGCAAACGTTGTACTAGGTGAACCAACAGAGGTTGGAAAAGAATTTATGGAAAACAAAATGGTAAAAAAGATTACTTTACCGGATCTACAAGAGTCGGAAAGTTGCTATATCAACAAGCTGCTAATGAAGTTAAACGCGTTTCTTTAGAGCTCGGTGGTCATGCACCATTTATCGTTTTTGAGGATGCAAATATTGATTTAGCCGTAAAAGGTTTAGTAGAAAGCAAATTCCTCAATGCAGGACAAACTTGTATCAGTACAAATCGACTTTATGTTCATGAGAGTATTGCTGATGAGTTCACGAAAAAACTGGTTACACGAATGGAGAGGATCGTTGTTGGGGATGGTTGTAATGCTGAAACGGAAATTGGACCTTTAGTAAACGAAGCCGGATTAAATAAAGTATTAAATCAAATCGAAGACGCAAAGCAAAAAGGAGCTTCCATCATAATGGGTGGACACCGTTTAACAGGTGAGGATTATGATGAGGGCTACTTTTGCGCCCCTACTGTTCTAGCGGACGTAAGCCCAAATATGAAAATTTTTACCGAAGAAACATTTGGTCCTGTCGTTCCAATTGTTACGTTTACAGATGATGAAGAAATTATTAACATGGCAAATAACAGTGATTATGGGTTAGCAGCGTATATTTTTTCACAAAATGTTAAACGATGCTTAACCTTTCCAGAAAAATTAGAATATGGATTATTGGTGTCAATGATTCTGTTCCTCCGCAAACACAAGCACCATTTGGCGGAATAAAAAATAGTGGTCTCGGACGTGAAGGCGGAAAATGGGGGATTGAAGGATTCCTCGAAACAAAATTAGTTTCTTATGGAGTATAAAAGAGTAAGAATTAACATTTCACGTTTTTCTTCCTTCCTCTCTATTTCTACTTGTTGTTTAGCAGTTGAGAGTTTACACATGTATGGGTGAAACAACGTATTATTGAATCTCTTGATCTTCTACAGGCTCCTTTTGGGTAGTGAAGCAACCCACCACGGAACATTAAACGAACGGGCTCGTTAGGTCAATGATACAGAGGCATTCTAGGACTTTATGATCGTGTCCTGGACTGCCTCTGGCTCATTTAACAAGGATAGTCTAAAACTAATTTTACGAAGGCAGTAGATTTTGCAACGAAAAAAACTGATTAGATCAACAACATCAGTCTAACACTTTATTTTCTGTGAACAGTATACGTTCGTCGATTGAAAGCGAATGGAAATAGCATGATGGAAAGGTCTCGGAAACCCTCGCAAGTATACTTCCTTGGGTATCGGGGTCTTTTTTGGAAGAAAACGAAAAGCGCCCTGACACGAGATCAAGACGCATTTGCAATAGAGCTTGTTATTTGGTTACTGCATTTTCCAAATCTTTCACACCGCTATAGACTAAATCGAACAAGTCCGCAATGTTTTCTTCTTCGATGCAAGAGAAGGCGATCCGCAAATCAGTTTGACCAAGAGCGATCGTACCGACGCCATACTGTTCCAGCAAGTGCTGGCGCAATGTTTCCGCTTCGACAGTCTTTAGCTTGAGGCACATGAAGTAGCCAGAGTTGAATGGATAGTAAGTCCACACGTCAGCGTATTTTCCGCTGTCGAGCACTTCCTTGACGCGGTTGGCACGGCCTTTCATGATATCGAATTTCTCCTGCTTCTGTGCTTTGTACTCCGGAGCTGTGATTGCATGCAGTACGAACGTTTGGGAAGGATGAGATCCGCTGGAAAGAGTCGCGCGGATGATTCCCATTGTCTTTTGCTCCAAAGCGCTGAGCAAGTCGCTGGATGGAGATGCATACGTAATGAAGCCAACACGGAAGCCCCATACGTAATCCTCTTTGGTAGCCCCATCTACTTTTACAGGCAGAATGCGCGGGTGAACGTCGCACAGGCTAGCGAAGAGAGATTCGTGCATCGAGTCCTCGAAGAACAAGCCGAAATACGCGTCATCTGTCACTGCGACAATGTTGATTCCAGCCTCGGCGCCTTCTTTGAGTGCAGCGACGATTTGTTTTCCTTCCTCTGGACCTGGTGTATAGCCAGTTGGGTTATTCGGGAAGTTGAGTACGACGATGGCTTTGCCTTTGTCTTTTTGTGCGAGAATCGCATCACGCAAAGCAGCAGCATTAAATTTCATCTCGTCGTTATATAATGGATAGTAGACCATTTCCGCACCGCGGCGGATCGAAAAAGTAAGCTCGTAGTTTTCCCAGTTTTTGTCCGGGATGATGACACTGTCGCCGCTGTCAGCGAACAAGTCAGATACGATGCTCAGGCCATGCGTCAATGCGTTTGTAACGATTGGGTTACTAAACGTATGGGTAGCCAGTGAAGGCTGTTCCTCAATCATTTTTTTACGCCATGCTGCACGCAGCTCAGGCTTTCCCGCTGGGGGAGCATACTCGTAAATGTCTTTTGGTTGGTAAGCAGACAGGTTATCCTGGATGACCTTAAGGTGCATCGGTTGACCGTTTTCCAGTGCAATCCCGATGGTCGCGTTGTACTTTTTCGCTTTTGCTTTCGCTTCTGCCGACTGGCTGAGAATCCCTTCTTTTGGGAAATAAATCAGTTTCGCGATGTCAGACAGCATTTCATACACGTGCGGGTTTTCCCGCTGGATGGTTTGGTTCAGCGTTGATGCCAATGAATGCATGATAGCCTCCCTCTTCATTTGAAAACATCTATGTTTACCAATAAAGATAGCGTATCTACATGCATTTGTCACCCTTGCCCAGCGGGATATTTCAGATTTTGCGAGGTTCCTTTTGACAGCGAGGAACGGATTTGCTACCTTGAAATCGAAAACTGAGTAATGCGGGAGGGAGAAGGAAATGGCTGAACGCAGGATCGTTCGCCTGGGGGACCCTATCTTGCGTGAAACTTCAAAAAGAGTACCGTCCATTACTCCACAGGTTGAAAAGATTTTGGATGATATGGCCCAAACGATTTACGCTGGGAAAGGTCGAGCAGGCTTGTCCGCGATACAGATTGGCATCCCGAAGCGTTTAGTTGTGATGGATTGTGGTAGCGGCTTGATTGAACTGATCAATCCGGTATGGATGAAAAAATCAGGTGAGCAGGAAGGGCAAGAAGCTTGTCTTTCGATACCGGGTGTGTTTGGAATCGTTCGTCGGGCGAATTATGTCAAAGTTCAGACGCTGAACCGCCAAGGAGAAACAAAGACAATCGAAGCCGAAGATTTTCTCGCTCGGTGTATTCAGCACGAGATGGACCATTTGGAAGGAATTTTGTTTATTGATCATACAGAAGAGCTCTACTCAGCAAAAACAGGAAAGAAACTGAATCGCAAGGACTTGCACCGGATACAGGCTAAAAGTAGAAACAGAGCATAAATAGCAAGGAGATTGACTCATGAAGCGTTGGAATATTATGTTAACAGGCTTTGGAACAGTAGGACAGCAGGTAGCCAGACTGCTGGAGCAGCGACGGGACCGATACCGCGAGCTATATCAAGCGGATGTCAGACTCGTGGGAGTCGTTCGTTCGGCTTCCGGTCTCTATGATGAGAACGGAATTGATTCAGGAAAATGGGAAGACTATGCACATACAAAACAAGCAAAGAACCCATCATGGAACGCGCTGGAATTTATCCAATCGGTTCAAGCGGATGTGCTCATCGAGGCTGGTCCTTCTGAAAAAGAGGGAGGACCCGGTCTTACTTTTATTCGTTATGCATTGGAAAATGCTATACATGCAATCGCGATTTCAAAAGGTGCGCTTGTTGTCGATTATGCTGGCTTAGCCGCTCTAGCCAAAAAACATGGCGTCGCGTTGAAAGTGAGTGGAGCTACAGCAGCAGCCCTGCCGACGATCGATCTATTGCAGTATAACTTGGCAGGCTGTGAAGTGAAACGAGTCGAAGGCATTTTTACGGGAACGACTAACTTCGTGCTCACAAAAATGATGGAAGAGGGGCTCACCTGTGCGGAAGCAGTCGAGCTCGCTCAGAAGTTGGGGATTGCCGAACCGGACCCTTCTTACGACATCGATGGTTGGGATACAGCTTCAAAGCTCACGATCTTGGCAAACGCCGCTTTTGGTGCGCAAGTAAATCTGACTGATATCGCACGCGCAAGTATTCGCGAAATAACCTCGTTACAAATCGAGAAATGGAAAAAGCATACGAAGATTCCCAAGCTGATCGGAACCATCCAAAAGGAAGCAAATGGCACATTTTCTATAGCAGTGGAGCTTTGTGCAGTGGATCTTACCCATCCATTTGCATCTGTATCAGGTACGACAAAAGCCATACGGGTAGAAACAGATGTCATGGGGGATTTATTGGTCGTTGGAGGAAAGTCAGATCCTGTCGCGGCAGCAGCGGCTGCCTTAAAAGACCTTGAACATATCATTAGCAGATAGGTTCATTTGCATGTGCTTCCAGTGTTCCTTAGGAATGAGTCCTTTACAACCGCGAGCATACTAAGGATGCACCACAAAAAACGGCAAGGGGGCCATACGGATGAACCAATCGTCTGATGTCAATGCCGAGCTGCAGCAAGTATCTGCTTACCCAACCAAGCAAAAAATGAATCAAAAGAACGTCGCTTTGGTAAATGAGCAGGATAGCTGCTGCTGTACCCCCAAAAAGCAGGCATCCGAAGCACAGCAGGAATGATGCCTACACGAAAAAGCCGGGTCTCGATTAAGAGACACCGGCTTTTCGTTTCGTACAATGCGTTTTATCCGATAAATTCTTGTACCCAGTAGCCATTTGTGACGCCTACACCAATTTTTGTGAACGCAGGGTTCATAATGTTTTGGCGGTGACCTTCACTGTTCATCCATTGTTGCATAACTTCTTGTGGACTCTGTTGACCCATGGCGATATTCTCACCTGCAGTCGAGTACTGAATACCATACTGCTTCATCATGTCAAATGGGGAACCGTACGTTGGACTGTTGTGGTCAAAATAGTTGTTAGCAGACATATCTTGTGCTTTTGCCAAAGCTACTTTGGACAATGCTGCATCCATTTGAACTGGTTTGAGACCTGCTTTTGCACGTTCTTGGTTCACCAAATCCGCGACTTGTTTCGCAAAATCACCAGTTTTTCCTTGTTCCGCTTGATTTACTGGAGCGGCAGGCTGAGTGACGTTATTTCTAGGTTGCGCTGGTGCTGGTTGAACTGGTGTTTGTTGAACTGGTGCTGATTGAAAAGATCCTGGTTGAATTGGGTATGGTTGTACAGGTGTAGCTTGTCCTTGCTTAACAGGTTGCATCGGCTGTACTGCTTGTGACTGGCCAGGAACAAAGCCTTGCTTTTGATAAAAGTTAAAGAACTGTTGTGCATTTGGTGCTTTTTGGAATTGTCCCATATTTTGACCCACATTGAATTGGAATTGTCCGTTCTTCAATGGGCAGTTAGATGCTGCGGAAGCAGAAGAAGCAAACCCTGTCAAAGCCAAGCCTAGACCAAGAGTCATCGCGATTGTAACAGAACCAAAACGTTTCATTAAACAAATCTCTCCTTTTTTTTGCCTACGAGGTTAGTTGTCGGATTCGGGTTGAGGAAACAACCCTACGCCAATTCGGCGATTCACCCCATGTGGAATTGCTCATCCACTAAAAAGTCCCCCGCACTTCCTTTTCAGAAAGTCTCGGCTTATTTCGTTTGGCATGAACAACGATATCAGACAATCCCAATCGAAATAAAGGAGTAATATATGGCAAAAAGCTAGAATCGTTGATAAATTAGGCTCATTTCGCTCCGTTTGATTGTTCCTTCCATGCGGTTAAGCCGCCTTCCAATGCATTTGCTTGAAAACCATGCTCACGAAGAAGAGCGGCAGCTTTTTGAGCTTTGTTACCGGTTGTACATACAGTAACAATCTGCACATTTTGCGCAAGTTTTTCGGTTTCTTCATCGAACGGCTTGTCCTGTTCTTTCATTAGAAGATAGGGTGCGTTTCGGGTCGATGCATTTTCGTGAACGAGGCTGCCGGTGATAAATTTTTCGACGTCGCGTACGTCCACTAATAGTACAGGCACTTTCTTTTCAAGCATTTCTGATAATTGAATGGTTGTCAAAGTATGATTTTGCAAATGAAATCCCTCCCAATGCTATTGTAACAGAGTATCGCCTTCCCATTATAAGGGTGAACGGTTGCTTTTTTTGGACAACCATGGTAGAATGAGATTGCTACTTGAAAAATTGATACCTAATCATTCATCGAGGTGTTTGTATGCTGATGGATAACATTTTTGAATCCCCGATTCACACTGGCGCGGTCATCGGAGCCGCAAGGATGGAAGAGAGGAAGGGCTTTCATTGTTTTAGGTTTTCAAAAGGTTTAGTTTTTAATTTTGCAGTTCCGTCCCATGACATTTGTATATTTGCTGAGTAGGTAAAATTCACGTATCATGAAGGCGTATCATAGCACATGATCTGGTATTCCTTCATGATATGTGAGCTTTATTTGCTTCGGTAAATATGACTAGCATATTCAAATTGAATTTTTGGAGGTTTTTTTAAATGCAAACGAACGGAACAGTAAAATGGTTTAACGCAGAAAAAGGTTTCGGTTTCATTCAAGTAGAAGGCGGAGACGATGTATTCGTACACTTCAGCGCAATCCAAGGTGACGGTTTCAAAACTTTGGACGAAGGTCAAAAAGTTCAATTCAACATCGTTCAAGGCAACCGTGGCCCACAAGCTGAGAACGTAGTAAAACTGTAAGTCTCCTTTTAAAAGAAACTGTCCATTCGAGGGCAGTTTCTTTTTTGTCGTGGTCGTAGAAGCAAAATGTAATGCTCCCCGTTGTCAAGACACGATTTTTTGAGGAATAAGTTATGTCCTCCTTTTCGTAGTCCTAGTGTTTAGGATGCGATTTTTTCGATAGTATGGGCGTAAAATTGATCGGGTTTTGCTTCATTTAGAGATTGATGAGGGCGCTCCTGGTTATAAAATTGGACATAACGAGCTATCTCTCTGAACTCTTAACGAATTTTATCATCAATACACCATCTTGCAGTTCGGCAGAATAACAATTTTCGTTTAAATTTTCAGTTGAATATTGATATTCGAGAATTGCATCTGCCATTTCTTGAGTGAATCTCCCCTTAAAATACGGTATATTTAGTTTAGTTCCAACTTGAAAATCTTCATCACAACAATTGATATCAATGTGTTCTATTATCGTTTTAACTGGATCGCTTAAATCAGCCCATTTTAAATTACATTGATTATTCACCACTTTCTTCCCCCTTAAAATTATCTTTTCATTACATCAGAAGTTAAGTCATAAAGCACATTATTATTACCCTCAAGTACGATATATCGACGATTGAATTCGTTATTTGTTTTTAGGATGCGATTTTTTCGATAGTATGGGCGTAAAATTGATCGGGTTTTGCTTCATTTAGAGACTCATTTCGTACTTGCCAGCAATTTCGTTCACGGTCTGCTCCTTCCGGAGGACCTCCAGGACAACCTTTGTTTTAAACTCTGAGGTATATTGGTTCCGTTTTTCCATGCTCTTATTATAACTTATTTTTTAACCTCCCGTGTCTCAGTCTATGGGAGCATTATAAAAGGCGTTGGGATCGTCCTCAGCGCCTGTTCCTGCATGCGAATGGATAAAAAAAGGAACTATGGCGTCCCACCATAATTCCTCATTTTCTTCCTACAAAGTAGTTAAATACAAGTTTCGATTTCGACAGTTTGGAATTGACTGTCAAGAACTGAAAGACCAACAACTTGACCGCCACCGATAGAAGTACGGCCATAAGTGGTGAGAAGGACATTTCTGTTGTTTTCTGCTACGGTAAGGCGCACTTCATAGTGGAAAGAAGCGGGGACCAGCGCATTGAAAGCAGTGCGAGTATTCGCAGGGATAAATTGCGTGATGTCAAGCAAGGTGCTAACTGGATTCGTTTGCGTAACTGCATTACCCCAGTTCAATACTTGCACACGTACTTCAACCTCTTCTGTGTTCAGATTTACGAGGTCGAGGTGAGCGGTGAGAGCAACAGCGAGGTTATTTTGCAAAATACCAGTTGTTCTCACAGTATTTCTTCGTGGGCGTCTGTGACTTCTTTTTTCCGTAACACCTTGATCGTCGTCGTATTCGATTTCAGACATCCATGTTCACTCCATTCTTGAGTATTCTAGTGGGACAATAATACGATATTGTTTCTTGCCTTGATTTGTAACGGCGAACGTAAGGGGACGAGTAACTATTTTTGATAGAGGATGGTGGAGGTTTTGGGAGAAACGCCTGTATGCAAACAACTAAACTATACGGCTCGATTTGATTGGGGATACGAAGGGGTGGAACAGGTCGGGGCAGCATCGGATATGATCGTCATTATCGATGTGCTCTCCTTCAGCACGTGTGTCGATATCGTAACGGGACGTGGAGGGATCGTCTATCCTTATCAGGTGAAGGATGAGTCAGCCGTAGCATTCGCTAAACAAAAAGTAGCGCTTCTTGCTGGAAAACGTGGAGAACCAATCTCCCTTTCACCCGCCTGTCTGAAAACGGTTCCGATGGGAAGTAGAATGGTGTTGCCCTCGCAAAATGGATCGACCTGTACCTTGCTGGCAAAGAAAACAGGTGCGAAGGTAATCGCTGCGTGCTTGCGAAATGCATCATCCGTCGCCAGATACATACAACAGCAGAAAGGAACTGTGACGGTTATTGCTTGCGGTGAACGATGGGGAAATGGAGCATTGCGACCCGCTATTGAGGATATGATTGCGGCAGGTGCGCTGCTTCACGAATTGGAGGAATATCGATTGTCACCAGAGGCCAAAATGGCGGTGGCAGCTTTCCGATCAGCCCAAGATCATCTTCTTGCTTATTTGCAGAAATGTGCTTCTGGCCAAGAACTGATCAGCAAGGGATACCCGGAAGATGTCGCACTTGCAGCGGAATGGAATCAGAGTTTCACGGTTCCAGTGCTTAACGATGATTTTGCTTACGAAGCTAATTAGTCTTTTCGCATAAAGAATCCCTCATTCGGTAACCATGGTTATGAACCATACATGAGAAAAACTGGACAGGGAGGATTCATATGGATGACAACAGCAAGTCCATCAACCAGTCAGAAGAAAATATCCTGACGAATCGCCAAGGCCATCCGATTACAGACAACCAGAACCTGCGGACCGTTGGAAATCGCGGGCCAACGGTTCTGGAGAATTACGACTTTCTGGAAAAAATCACACATTTTGATCGGGAGAAAACACCTGAGCGTGTCGTGCATAGCCGAGGAGCAGGAGCGCGTGGCTATTTTGAAGCATATGGAACCGCTGGTGATGAGCCGATTTCTACGTACACGAGAGCAAAGCTGTTTTCGGAGCAGGGGAAAAAAACGCCTGTGTTTGTACGGTTTTCTACGGTTATTCATGGCACACATTCTCCCGAAACATTGCGCGATCCACGTGGGTTTGCGGTGAAGTTTTATACAGAGGACGGGAACTGGGATCTGGTTGGCAATAACCTCAAAGTTTTTTTCATTCGGGATGCGATGAAGTTTCCTGATCTTGTACATGCGTTCAAGCCTGATCCTGTCACAAACATACAAGACGTGGAACGGATCTTTGACTTTATCTCGAACACGCCTGAGGCCATGCATATGATCACGTTTTTGTTCTCCCCGTGGGGAATACCAGCGAACTATCGGCAAATGCAAGGCTCTGGCGTAAACACGTACAAGTGGGTAAACCATGAAGGAACAGCGGTCCTGGTCAAATACCATTGGCAGCCGTTAACGCAAGGGATTAAAAATTTGACACAAAAACAGGCGGAAGAGATTCAAGGGAAAAACTTTAATCATGCCACACAGGACTTGTACGAAGCGATTGAGCGAGGAGAATATCCGGAGTGGGAAATGTGCGTCCAGATCATGAGTGATGACGATCACCCTGAGCTCGATTTTGATCCACTTGATCCAACGAAAATATGGCCCGAAGATCAATTCCCGTTTCTTCCTGTCGGCAAAATGGTACTGGATAAAAATCCGGACAACTATTTTGCAGAGGTCGAGCAAGCAGCATTTGGGACAGGTGTTTTAGTGGATGGACTTGATTTTTCTGATGACAAGCTACTGCAAGGAAGGACCTTCTCCTACTCCGATACGCAGCGTTATCGGGTTGGCGCCAACTACTTGCAGCTTCCGGTCAACGCTCCCAAAAAGCATGTCGCTACCAACCAGGAAGGCGGTCAAATGCTGTACCATGTAGATCGAGCGCAGCGGCATATTAACTATGAGCCATCGACGATTGGCGGATTGCAGGAAGCCAAGCAAGCCGCTCCTGATCATCAGCCAGAAGTAGAAGGGAAGGTCGTTCGTCAAAAAATTGATCGCACCAACGATTTCAAACAGGCGGGAGAACGTTATCGCCTCATGGAAGACTGGGAAAGAGAAGATCTCATTGCCAATCTGACGGATGCACTCCTCTCCTGTGATCCTCGCATTCAAGAAAAAATGCTTGGATTCTTCTCGCAATGTGACGAAGAGTACGGTCAGCGTTTGAAAGCTGGAGTCGCACAGGGCAATGGCGGAAATAGCAAAGAGATGGGCGGACCGATGGGCGCAACGAATCCCGGGGCGGCTGTCAAGGAAGCCGAACAGAAGTCCCGTCCGTCCAAGCCTTACTGATGACCCGAGTCAACAATAAGACTGAATGAACAGCGGAGCTTTGCCGAAGCCATGGTAAAGCTCTTTTTTGTATCCGGTTGCAATTTGACTTAACAATCAGTAGGCTAAAACGTATGGGATCGATTTGCCAAAGGAGACGTTATTTCATGTCAAAAGATAATAAAACACATCAACATATTGTAGAAGCAGCCTATCAATTATTCGCGGAGCATGGGATTGAAAAGACGAGCCTGACGATGATCGCTACAGAAGTAGGGATCACGAAGCCGGCGATCTACTACCACTTTGCATCAAAGGACGCACTTCTCGATTATTTGTTTGAACAACTGTTTGGAAATTATACATTCTCTCATTTTTTTACGGTTACAGATTTTACAGCTGACAATTTCACGGAACTTCTTATCGAATCTGGGTTGAAGCTATTGCCGAGCGAGGAAGAGGATTATGCCTTTTTACGTGTCTTCAATCAATTTCTGCTGTCTGTCAGTCAAAAAGAGAAGTACCGTGACAAGCTACGTATGATGCAAGAAGATTTTTTGCAGGGCTTTACCTCCTTATTAGAGCGAGGGATAGAGTTAGGTGTCGTCACGCCTGATCGTGTCGTAGCAAAAGCTCATATTCTAGCACTCGTCGTTGATAATATCAGTAATTACATGCTGATGGGGATTGAGCTAGATCAGAGGGATATCTGGACTGAAACAGTGAGAAGCGTGCTAAAGTAATTGAAAAAAACAGTGACGCAATTCGAGTTGCCAGCGTCTTACAAATGTTTACATTAGACGATGGCGAGGAGATTCATAATGATACGAAGAGAGAAATGGGTAGTACTGTTGAGCTATGCCGCGGTACTCTCCTTATTGACGACGGGTGGGGTCGTTGCTGCATCCCCTGCGAAGGCAGGTTCCACTAAAGTAGAAACATCGGCTGGCACGATAGGCAATACCGAGGTGAAGCTACAGGCTTGCAGTCAAGATGACACGAAAGCGGATGTTTCGGACATAACTGCGAAGTCTTGGAAATCATTGGAGAATAAGCCGGTGCTGGAAGGGATTACTGCCATTGCAACAGGCGTCATTTTTGATGAAGCAGGCTATGGGTGGAGGCCAGGTATTTCGTATGCCTTCACCGAGGATGGGCAAGTGTGGAAATGGGGCTATCAATCTGACAAGAAGTATGAACCGCACAAGCTAGCAGGGTTCAAAAATGCCAAGCAAGTCACGACGGATTATGTCCTGACGGGCGCCGGTGATGTATGGCAGATCGATGAAAAGAAAGCACCAGAAAAACTGGCCGGTCTGGATAAAATCAAGAACATTCAGCAGCTCGATCTTCATGAAGGCGTACTCTTTTTACTGAAAGAAGACGGTACCGTACTGAAATGGGAAGAAGGAGCGAAAGCAACAGAAAAGGTGACGAAGCTTTCGAATATCCGTGACATGTATAGCTCAGCCTTTTCCTTGTTTGCCATAGATGACCAAGGGAAGCTTCTTTATCTCGATGGCAAATCCGGAGAGCTGAACACAGAAAACCTGCAGGTAATGGATATCCCAGGGAAAGTCAAACAAATAGCCGTCGATTACACGGATCGCGCTTTAATCCAAACAGAAAAAGGCGAAGTGTATAGCTACAATACAAAAGAAAATGAAAAAGTAGTGCGTGCCGCTCATGCAGATGGTGCCACACGGATGGCAGTTGGCGGAGAAGGATTGTACTTGATCGTAAAAGCGGACGGAACTGTCTGGGGCTGGGGAGATAATACACTTGGAATGCTCGGTGCGAATCTGGAAAATGAGCTCGAGGAGCCTGTCAAAATAGCGGGTCTTTCTGATATGACAGACGTACAAGCAGGAACCGACCATGTGATTGCTCTCGATAAAAAAGGAAACGTCTATTCATTTGGCAGCAATATGACAGGACAGCTGGGACGAATCCCTGTTACCTTTGACAAATGGACAGAATTGGGCGAATTACGTGATGTAAAACAAGTAGTAACTGAGCTGAATCGACCGTACTTCGTCCGAAAGGATGGTTCTGTATGGAGTTTTGGCGCGGATCGAGTGCCATATGAAGTGAAAGGACCTACGAAAGTAAAAACATTGGATAGCATCATGGATTCTCCGGTTACCTTAAATGAGAACGGACAAATCCAGTTGTGGACCAGTGAATTTAGCAGCTGTGAAACATTGGCACTGCCTTCTCGGATCAAGGATTTCGTTGGTGGAGAGGAGCATCTCTTGTTACGTACGGAAGATGACCAATTCCTGACGGTGGAATTCAGTTTTGATTCCGCTGAACGCGGAGGGGTATATGTCATCACGAACTTGCGCCCACAAAAAGTGGAAACCCTCAAGATCGATTCAAAATTGGCAGCGGATGTGACCAAGCTTTATACCAATCTTTATACGTTTTTTGCTGTGACGAAAAATGGTCAGGTATTGTACGCAGAACGGAAGAATGATGAACCGTTCACTTCATTTGAACAGATAGCTGGTTTGGAAGGAATTCGTGAGCTTGCACCAGAGTATTTTGTCCGTTATACAAAGGATATCGCATCAGTTTGGGCGATCAACGAAGCAGGTAAGGTTCAGGAAATGCAGGTTTACCCTGAGAGCGAAGGAAATGACGCAGGAGCTATCAAAGTGAAGTTGGAACCCAAAACGGAAGAAGACATTGCCATGATGAGCGGACGTTTGCGGATTACGAAGGATGGGCAAATCTTTGAACACGAATGGGAACCGCTAAAAAAACAAAAAGTGGCTGCGCCTGTTAGACTGATTTCCTCTTCGTACGACTATGCGATCGAAGGACCAGGCTCGCATTATCATGTACTGGTCACTGAAGATGATAAGATCGTATTGATTGGCGATAATCCATACGGAAAAGGTGAGCTTCAACCAGATATGGTCAGACAATAACAGACGGGAAGAATCGGCACAGTGGGAGCATTCATTTTCCACTGTGCTTTTTATTTTGCCGTTTTTAGAAGATATGGAAAAAGATGGTTGACAGTTTAAATTTACAATTGTAATATCTTAGCAGAGGTTAAATTTACATTTGTAAATCTAAGAGGTGATGACGTGATGAACAACATTCCGAAAATATCGGAGGCCGAGTGGGAAATCATGAAGGTGATCTGGAGAGATCATCCAGCAACAGCAGAGCAAATCATTGAGCGTTTACCAGCCGATATCGAATGGACAGAGCAGACGGTGCGCACGTTTTTGAACAGGTTGCTCAAAAAGAAAGCAATCAGCTATGAAAAATCTGGCCGTAGCTACCGATATTTCCCACTCGTCCAAGAAGCTGAATGCAAACGGGCTGAAAGCGAATCCTTTTTGAAACGTGTTTTTAATGGGGCTGTAGGCACGATGATGACCAATTTTCTCGAAGATGTGCAGTTATCCAACGAAGAAATAGACAAGCTGCAAAAAATATTGACGGAAAAACAAAAGAAAAAGCAATGATGAGGGACCTGTAAATGGATATTCTAGGGAGTATTTTTTTGTGGATGTGCTACGCCTCGTTGGGGGCAAGCCTGGTAGCTATTTTGTTGGTAGCCATAAAAAAAGGAGTTAGCCAAGCGATTAGCTGGCGCATGCATCATTTGTTATGGTTCATCGTTTTGGCACGCCTAATGATCCCCGTGCTACCGGAGAGTTCATTCAGCCTCTTTACCTGGGTTTTCTGGGCAAGTAACAGCATGTCGGCTGCCCAGCCGCTTTCTTTCTCCGCAGAACCACAACTAATGCCAAACACACAACTTCCTGTCGTCATCTCAGAAGTCTCCCACGAATTAAAAGACAACGAGAAAAATCAGATACAAACCGAAGCAGCTAAGGATGAAGGGATGAATGCAGTTTCCTCGCATCCAATCTATATCCAAGTTCTCACAGTAGTGTGGCTTGTCGGAGTAGTCTTTTTGTTGGCGAGGCTATTCGCCTATCTGTACAAGATACACAACAAAGAACGCTTTTTAATGCGAGTGACGGATGAGAGAGTGTTTTCCATCATGGATGATTGCAGAAAGAAGTTTGGGGTAAAAAGGAAAATACACGTCTATACAGGGACACTGGCAAAGGGCCCGTTAATCTCTAATCTGTTTTCACCTTGGGTTTATTGTCCGCGGGACGTATATCAATCGTTGTCAGACGCCGAGTTGTACCACGTCTTCTCGCATGAGCTCGCTCATCACAAACGCAAAGATTTGTTGTGGAGCTTCCTAGGTTCTCTCGCACTCGCTATCCATTGGATGAATCCGCTCGTCTGGTTATGGATTCGCAAAATGAAAGCAGATATGGAACTTGCGTGTGATGAATACGTTTTGGAGGTATTGGGGGAGAAAGAAGCGATTTCCTATGGCATGACACTGCTTTCTTTTGCGCGACGGATTTCGGAGAGACGCCCCCTGTCGTATCCACTTTATTTTCACCATTCCCATCATTCTGATCAGATGAAAAGGAGAATTCAAATGATTTCAAAGTTCAAAAAAGGTTCCTACCCGTTATCGGCTTTAGCGGTGGCTTGCGGGTTAGCCATTAGTGTAGTGACGTTAACCAACGCAGCAGAGCCTACTCCACTCCAGGTGGCTGTAAACCAAGACGAAAAATTGCGTCCTTTGTTTGGCAATACATCCAGCAAGGTGACCAATAGGCTGGAAAAGGCTGAAAGGCTGGCTGGTTTTTCTTTCAAAGTTCCATCTTATTTGCCGTCGGAGGTTTCGTACAAAAACAGCAATATCCTTCACTCGAGCGAATCAGAACCTTCGGAAAATACAGTGATACACTTGTTCCAAAGTGAGAACATCTCTCTCATGATCGGAGTGAGCACAGTCGAGAACACGATGGAATCTTTTAAAGTGATATCGGATGATGGAACTTCGAAGAGTAGCGTCGACTCCACACTCTCACAAGAACAGATATCCCTGAAAGGAAAATCTGTAAAGGTTAATACAAGAACGGCAACAACTAAAGAGGGCTCAGTTTTTAAAGACGTTGTCTATCTCTGGAGCGATGAGGGTCTCTATTATTATATAAAGGGGGAAGCTCCATTAGAAAATAAGGAGATCGCAAAAATAATTGAATCGTTTCAAGCTCCAAATGCAGAATTGAGAAAAACATACGTAAACTACGACTTTCTGAATAGTGATATCTATGATTTAGAGGATCTGGAGTACTTCTCAGGAATGATCGGTTTTGCACCAGTCTTTCCGTTGGAGCTGCCTGGAGGATACAAGGCAACAGGAGCATATGTTAACAAAAAGCTCAATTTTAGTTACCCTGAAAACGAAGAGGATAAACACAAGCGCACCATTCATCTCACGTTTGAAAATCCTGAAAAACCAAAAACGATCGTGTTGTTTGCCCAAATCAAGGACAAATCCATTGTGGAAAACATAAGAAAAACAAAAAAGGTCCCTTTTGAGAGAATAGACGGTGCAAAATTTGAAGTTCCTGTCACTTCTTTGAACATCAGTGGCCAAGAAGTATTTCGCACAGCGCCGTATAAAGTCGATGATACACTTAGTAGCCCAAAGGATAAGGACAACCACACTTATTTTTGGTTAAAAGAAGATGTCTGCTTGAAAGTGACGTTCAAAGAAGTAGAAGCGGACGTGCAACAGCAATTGGTAGCAGCTCTGGTAAAGGAAAAGGCGATTGATCTGAAAAAGTAGCGGGAACATGTAGAGTCTGTACATAAATCGTGCAGACTCTTTCCTTTTCCCCGATGAGAGGACAATGTAGAATTATGTCGAATGAATATTTATGAATAAGCATGAGCCTATAAGTACGTTGGTTCTATGGAAAGGGAGAATCTATGTAAATGCAGAAGTCATCAAATTCGTCCAAGGAAAACAGCGCTGCATGCTGCCAACCGTCGATTTCGCCGGCAGACGATTCTGCACGGATATTAATAGAAGGAAACACCGAAGTTATCGCACAAATGAACATGATTAACTTGACGGAAGAGGATTTGCAATTAATCGCAGCGTTTCGTCCTGTCATTGAGACTGAAATTGAGCAGATTACTTCTTCTTTTTATGAATCGATTCTCCATGTGGACTCTTTGAAACAAATCGTGATGGAGCACACAACCGCTGAACGTTTACGTCAAACCTTAATGAATCATTTAATCGAGATGTTTGACGGCCGGATCGATCCTGCCTTCATTGAAAAACGATTGAAGATAGCGATGGTTCATCAAAAAATCGGGCTTCCTCCCAAGTGGTACATGGGTTCTTTTCAAAACCTGTTAGGCACACTCATGCGAATGATAGATGATCGGAAAGACGATTATCCTGATTCGAAAAAACTGGCTCAAGCCATTACGAAGCTGCTCAGCTTTGAGCAGCAATTGGTCCTGGAGGCGTACGAAGACCAGATACGTACGCTGGAGCATCGCGCGAAATCGATGATGGAATATCAGGCGTTTCACGATGATTTAACCGGCTTGCCGAACAGAAGGAAGCTCCATCAAGCCTTGCAGGAGGCGATTGTTAACAATAGCGAACAGGATACGCGATTTGCTGTGCTGGTATTGGACATCGATTGTTTTAAAATGATCAATGACTCTCTGGGCCATATGTATGGGGATCATTTTTTGCAAGAAGTGAGTGATCGGATCAAAAAAAGCGCGGAAGGATTCGATGTGATGATTGCTCGTATGGGTGGTGATGAATTCGCACTGATCTGCCAAAATGTTGAAGATGATCACGAGTTTTCGACGTTGGCTGATCGAGTGGTCAAGGAAATCGAGATCCCCTATCGCTTGCAAGGAAAAGATTATTACGTCTCGGCGAGTATTGGAGTAGCCGTGTATCCCGATCACGGAAGTAGTGAAGAGCAATTGCTCAAAAATGCTGATGCTGCCATGTACGGAGTGAAGAAAAACGGCAAAAACGGATTTCAGCTTTTTACCAATGAGCTCGATGACCAAGTGTTGATGCGTATCGAACTGGAGAGGGATTTGAGAAAGCGGTAAAGAATGACGAGCTGGTTTTGTACTACCAGCCACAGATTCAAACGCCCATTACCCGCAACGGAAGTAGAGATTTCTAAACAGTCGATGGAATCATTTTGAAATTATTGATACAATGATGAGAGTCCCTTCGGGGGCTATTTTTTTAAGGAGGGTTTTTCCGATGAAGAACATTACGTTTATCAAACATGTCTATGAAACTCAACTGGGGGGTGAAATCTACTATGAACCCTAGTATTTTGAATGGCACCAGAAATCATCTGATCAACCAGCTTGTCTTTTTTGACGAGCAGTATTCACTCTTTTACGATCAATATGTACGGAACTACGGAAAAGAAAAGCAATCCATCGATGAGATTGTCGAGCGTTACAAGCAAACACTCGAAAGCCTTTTGGCAAAAGAAGACAGTGCACTCTTTCAATCGCTTAAAGCAATTACTTTATTAGGCAGCAGCGTAAAAGTGCTATTTGAAGAAGATCATTTTGAGGAGTCATTTACTGTGGTGTATCCCACAGACATTGACCCGGATAACAACAGAATTTCATTCTTATCGCCCATAGGCAGGCAGCTGCTGCTAGCGGCTCCACACGATTCTGTTGTGCTGGAAAGTCCGGTTGGCAGGCAACAGGTGCAGGTACGGGAGATAAGCTTTACATATATGGGGGGATTCTCGTCACCTTAGAAATCTACCCATCGCATCGATCATGTAAAAAGACACTAACACGATGTTAGTGTCTTTTCTTGTCCATTTAAGTAAAATGCAAGAAAAGCATGCTGTGCGTACAGGAGGAAAAGACGATGAAAACAATTGCCTGTCCAACATGTGATCAGGACGTGCAATGGGATATGAATCACCTGCAGAAGCTGAAGGCGCGGTGGGTGATGGTTTGCGAAAAATGTGGTGACTCGTTATTCAGCGTGTCAGAAGAAGAAAAGGAAATGATTCTGGCAGGCATCCGCTTGACGGAAGAGTATGTACCGGATATCATCCATGCTTATCACAATGAGGATGTAAAGAATCTCCCTTCTAGGGTTTGTTTTGGAGAAATCAAAAAAAGCAAGTGAGAGTAGGACTGATTGCAGGCTTTCATTATACTTCGAGAAACATGGAAAAATGGGTCCCTAGACGCTAGCAATTTGTTAGTGTCTTTTTATATTTATTCAGGTAAAATTTAGTCGAACGATATTTCGGAAAAATAGAGTGAAAAGAAGGGATTTCATGATTGTTCTTGGGATAATGATTTTCATTTGGTTGTTATCTCTCTGGCTACAGCCGATCCTACAACCTTATGTGGAAGCCTTTCTGCTCTCATTATATGGGGACAGATATGAAACGTACATTCCTTATAAAATGACAGCCTTACATTATGGGGTATATGCCATGGCACTTGGTTTCATCCTGGGACTGCCACTTGAAATTAAATACAAAAGGGCAAAGTCAAAATGTCTCAAGAAGCTCAAGTTTTTTGACAGCCTCGAGTCCGAGAATATCCTGTTTATTCTTTCTCTTGCGCGTGATCAGCAGGGCTATGTGACGCCAATGGATATCGCGTCCCAATCTACTCTTACGATAGAAAAAGCCCAAAATATTTTAAGTAAGCTTCAAAAAGACGGTTTCGCTGAGCTAAGTGTAACTGAAAAGGGTGACATTCTCTATTATTTCGCGGGCTTTACTGAAGGTGAGGAATGAGCGGCGAATGATTAAATTTTTTGGTAGGTTAGTGATTCTTTTTTATGTTGTTGGCTTTTTTCTCATCCTTGCTTTGCTTACTGGTTTTTTTGTCATTGATGGAATCTATCGAGTCTTAGACAACACAATCTTCTTAGCAATCTTTATGAGTCTCATTTCCATTGGTTACGCGTTGTTTTACATGGAAGGAAAAAGGCTGGAAAAAAAGCAAATGCAACGAACACAGCAAGCTGTTGCAATGACGGTCGCCAATCGTAATCATGGAGTCGTCTCTGTTGCATCGTTTGCTCTGGAATCGCAGTTGCCGCTATCGCAGTGTGAGAAAATTCTAAAAGAGATGGAACACCGAAAGGTTCTGAGGACTTCCTCCTTACTTGGCAATATGGCCGTCTATCAGTTGGATGATCACGTATATGGACAAATGCCTTATGAAAGTGACGACAACGAGGAGGCTGATGATGAGGACTCAGAGTATGATGATGAGGACTCAGAGTATGATGATGAGGACTCAGAGTATGATGAGGAGGACACAGAATATGATGATGAGGAAACACAAGAGCTGGAACAATCGCAGCGCATACGCAAAAAAAGAATCGTTCGTGCTGTATTAATTACAGTTATCGGCACATTGATTGTGATCTCCGAAGAACAGATCTTACTAAACGTGAGCGAGTATCTCTATGCTGCAATTACTGCACTTATCTTTCTCGTTTTTATCGGACGTTACCTATTGTCCTCCCATCGAAAAGCGGATCAACGCCATTCGGAACACGATGTTTTGAGGTATGTCATGGATAAGGAAGGGGAACTCAATCCGAAAGAGATTCCTTATTATACGCATGAAAGCTATCAATCGATGGAGCCCATGATCGATAAATGGCACAAAAGAAACTACTGCTCGATTACGCATCAAGAAGACGGGGGAATCATTTATCTCTTTCCGAATTATACGGATGAGTCGGAAGTGTGCGAATATGACGAAGAGTATGATCCGATCCCTGAATGGATCGATAAAAGGTCGAGATTTCTGCTGTTTAGCTGTTTAGCATTTTTATTCAGCTTTGTAGGCGGCTATGCTCTTGTACATTGGAACAGCCTTATTTTCATTCTCGCTTGTACCATCATAGGAGGGATCTACGGTCATTTTGTCTTCACACAAAAACCGGAGCTAGAGAGAATGGAGCGAATCGCACTGCAAGTAGCTACGAAGAAGGGCGGTGCTTTAGCTGTTTACGAGTTGGCTTACAATGCCAGAATCACCATGGATGAAGCGGCGAAGGTATTAGAAAAATGGGAGCAAACGAACATTGCGAGAAAAGTGTATCCGGAGGAAGGCGTGCCAGTTTACATGGTGAGTGGCGTGGTTTCTAAAGAACAAAGATTAAGCTCGGAGCATGTTTGAATACACTCCCATAATCTGCATATACTACCATCACTCCATCAATCACAACCAGAGGTGAACAGCAATGGCACGTTCGAATTCCTTAGTTTCTGGACAAGCTCGCGCAGCACTTGATCAATTAAAGTACGAGATCGCTGCTGAATTTGGAGTCGAGTTGGGCGCAGATACGTCGGCACGCCAAAATGGCTCTGTCGGCGGAGAAATGACAAAGCGTTTAGTACAATACGCGGAACAACAAATGTTTCGTCTGTAATCCCTCCTTGTGAGGGATTTTTCTTTCGCTTACATTTGTCCGAAATATCGCGTATAGTTAGGGGGGAGCGACGAGATAGTCGCATGGACCGAAGAACAGCAATAGGGGGATTCTTGGCTTGAATAGCGACAATTTGCATCACTGTTTGTTTTTCACTTCCAATCGTTTATCCCGTGTGATCACGAAAATGGCGGAGGAATCCTTCCAGCGTTATGGGTTTTCTCCTACTCATGCGTATCTCATGTTGGCTGTAAACGAAAAGGAGAAAGTGACCCCGACCCAATTGGCGCAAATTCTTCATATGACACCATCAACGATTACTCGTTTTGTAGATAAACTCGTTGGAAAAGGATTTCTGGAGCGAGAAGTAGAGGGGAAAAACATCTTCGTTTTGCCTACGAAAAAAGGGCGGGAAGCTCAAGTGAACATAGAGGAAGCCATTACAGATATGTACAAAAGCTATGTGGCATTGCTTGGAGAAGCTCAGGCAAAATCAGTCACACAGATGATTCACGAAACAGTCGAAATGCTGGAAACGAACGAGTCTGATTCTTGATTCCAGCATTTGTAAGGAGCAGGAGCGTTGACAGTGTCCTGCCCCTTCTGGTAATTTGTATGTACAAACAAATAACGTTTGGAGGATATCCATGAAAACTCTCGTCATCGCAGTACACCCTACCATGTCTCAATCTCGTATCAATAAAGCATGGAGGGAAAGAATGCAAAAAGAAGAAAGCGTAACGGTTCACGATTTATACGCTGCTTATCCAGATTTCCAGATCGATGTTGAACAAGAGCAAAAGCTGATGCAAGAGCACGACCGTATCATCTTTCAATTTCCGCTTTACTGGTACAGCACACCAGCCCTTTTGAAACAGTGGCAGGATGCTGTGTTGACGTATGGTTGGGCTTACGGATCTGACGGAGACAAGCTGCATGGAAAAGAGCTTCTCCTCGCGATTTCTACGGGCGGACCTGGGGACGCTTATCAACGTGAAGGATACAACTACTATTCCATCAGCGAACTGATCAAACCGCTGCATGCGATGGCGAATTTAACGGGAATGAAATTCTTGAAACCATTCTTGTTCCAAGGGGTATTGGGGGCTTCGGATGAACAAATTCAGCACAGTGCAGAAGAATATGTGGCTCATGCACTGAACGCTTCCATGGAGCCGGTAGGAAAATAATCAGACACGAGAGACGATGAGAAAGTTTTCATCGTCTTTTTTGTATGGCTTGATGTGGTTCTGGGTGCCCCAGCAAAAACCCTTGACCAACAGGTACGCCAAGTGCCAAAGCGACAGATAAGTCTTCCGGCTCCTCGATTCCTTCCAGTACCAGCTGCGTTTGATCTTGGCAGTAATGGACGAAAAGCGAGACGAGCTTTTGCTTATTCGGCATGGAGGACAATTGCTTGCCGAAGTACCTGTCGAGCTTAACGATATCTGGTTCATACTCCACAATCTTTTTTAATGACGCGGCACCCGAGCCGATATCATCTAATGCGATCAGGAATCCATGCTGACGCAGCTCACGTATTTTTTGTCCCAACAATCTTATCTCCCACATCTTGTCTTCTTCATTGGCCTCGTTAATCTCCAAGACAATTCGACTGTTCCACGACCCAAACAAGCCCTCGGTAATAAACGATAGGAAAGCAGGATTCAACAACGTAGAAGGAAACACATTGATGAACAAGAGCGGGACATGATCGTGAATAGTCACACTCGTAAAGTATGATTCAATTGCTGTTTTCATCGACAACGTATCCAATTCATACAAGTGTCCTTCTGCACGAGCCTTTCGAAAAAGGAATGCTGGTGAGTGGCGTGTAGAGGATCGAAGAAGTGCTTCGTACCCGAAAAATTGCCCTGTCGTCAGATGCACCAGGGGCTGAAAAACAGGATATGGCGGTTCCTTTGCCAATACAACGTTCATGGAATCATATTCCTTCCTGCACCAAAGATTTGACTTGAAGAAAAATTGTTTCCTTAAGGAAAGATAAGTTGTCGATATTTTACAATATAGCGGTGTTGTTTGCAATGCAAGCTTCATGCGCAATTGAGTTTTGCATTAAGGAAACAAAATTGGATGTGTACAAAATATTTTTCATCTTGTAAACTAGGCTTGTAACCGACAATCAAGATTGGAGGAAATAGGAAATGGAAGCCTTTACGTTACCGGAACTGCCATATCGCTATGATGAGCTGGAACCTTACCTCGATGCGAGAACGATGGAAATTCATCACGGAAAGCATCATGCAACGTATGTGGCCAACTTAAACAAGGCGCTAGAAAACTACTCGCCGTTCAGGAATGCTTCGGTCGAAGAACTAATCAGTAACTTGGAGGATATCCCGGAAGACATTCGCATGGCAGTTCGAAATCATGGGGGTGGGCATTATGGACACAGCTTGTATTGGTCGATCATGAGTCCGACTGGCGGAGGGAAACCAACAGGGGATATTGCGAAAGGAATCGACAAGTATTTCGGAAGTTTTGAGGAAATGAAGGATGAATTGACAAAAGCAGCTGTCAGTCGTTTCGGTTCAGGATGGGGATGGCTCGTTGTCAACCGAGACAAGTTGGAAGTGACGAGCACGCCCAATCAGGATACTCCTTTTATGGAGAAGAAAACGCCGATATTGGTCGTAGATGTGTGGGAGCATGCTTATTACTTGCAGTATCAAAGTAAACGCCCTGATTTTGTCTCGTCGTGGTGGAATGTGGTCAACTGGGAGGAAGTCAATCGTTTGTATAACGAAGCAATCCGCTAAGGCAGGTCCAGCCATGAACAGACATGCGGTCTATTTTCAAGAACAGGAAAAACGTCGAGAAATTTTGGTGTTGCTTAAGAAGCGCCGTTCGGTTAGTGTACAGGAACTGTCAAAGCATCTCGGCATAACTAAAGTCGCGGTGCGTAAGCATTTAGAGGTTTTGCATAGGGAACGGTATATCGAATCTCGAATCGTTCGCCAACGAACAGGCAGACCAGCCTATGTGTATCATCTAACGAATACTGCTGAACAATTATTTCCGCGTCACTACAGCGATTTAGCTACAGAGATGGTGGCGGGTATTCAGGATTTGTATGGGGAAACTTTCGTCGATCAATTATTTGAGAAGCGAAAGGCGCGGATGCTGCAAACCTATCGAGAGATAATGAGAGGTCAAGGTTTTGACCAGCGAGTGAAAACGTTGGCGAGCATACAAAAGGAAGAAGGATACATGCCTCACTTGGAAAAAATCAGAGATGGTTTGTATACGCTCGAAGAAGCAAATTGTCCTCTCCTACAAGTAGCCATTGGCTATCGCCAAGCATGTCAATGCGAGATCTCCTTGTTTGAGTCGCTAGTAGACGCGCATGTAGAACGCACTTCGTGTATGGCGGAAGGACAAGTGAAATGCCGTTACCTGATAAAAGATAAGCTCAGCCATGAAGAATCGTAGTGAGCAAGACATCCGTTACATGGGCGGATGTCTTTTTCTTGTAAGCAAGGGGGGCGGTCGGTAATTCATCATTTTGGCAAGGCGGGGCAACGTCTTTCTCGGGTTTTAGGGAGAGGGTTGTTCTTTTTTGTCATGGGAAGACGAATTGTTTACCGAAAGGGCAAGTGTCTATACAACCTGACGGGCGATCACGTATGGATAAAGGGAGGAGTATTTGGATGGAAAGGAGTGAGGACATGCCGATTGACAAGAAAAATCCTAAGAATAGAAAGCCAATTCTTAACCATCGAGGCACCTTGAAAAAGTCGAGTGCATCACTCCCGCTCCTCTTTGTCGCACCGAAGGAACAGATGCAGCGTCAGGTAGGTGCCATGGATAAGCAGAAATTGTATCGCTCCAAGAAACCGAAGGGCAAACGAAACCACGCGCCCCGGACTCCGGTCAATCAGACAGCTACTGAACAAGTCACACCACAGTCCACTTCTCCCACCTCCATGGATGCCAAGGATCTTATGCAAGAAAACAACAGACCTCAGCAAGAACTGATTCAAGCAAAGGTAGTCTACGTGGAAAAGGCGGGTCAATCGTTCATGCAGGTTGCTTTCCTAGAAGAAATTTGGGACGTAGAATGGGTCCATTCCTTACGCGTGCCCTGGAAGCTTGATTGGAAAGAGATGGAATGTCAAAGTAAGATCGATGTCCAACACGTTCGCCACGATGATAGCAAAAAGATTGTCTGGCTGTCAGGTGAGGTGGAAATCAAGGGTTTGGGGTTCACTGTCCATTCGCAAAAAGTAGAGCATGAAACGATTCGCATTCCCTTTACCTCGACAGTATTACGACCTTCCTTGCCCAAAGAAAATGTAGGAACAAGTGCCATTCTCCTTACAGCACCAGCTTGTCCGACCAATAGATGGGTAGAAACGGGGGACTGGCAAATCAACATCACGGCAGATCCGCTCACCCATTCGCAATCAGGATGGAAGGGGTTCAGCGGCTTGGCAACCATTAGCGGTCGTGTATGGTGGTATCGGAAGCAGTTGGTTCCCGTTCCGCCCCCATACATAACGAAGAAGGTAAACAGTCTGTTCTAGAAAAAAGGGCCGATAACGCTTGGCATTAGCCAAATCCATGTTGAATCTAGTCCATATAATATAAAGAGAGTAGGTGGCTAATAAAGGAGTGAGTAAAAATGGGTATACATGGTGATGGCTGCAAATGTGGCCAAACTGAAGTAACGCAAAATAGCTGCAGGGTGGAAAACGCCCGTATGTTTGGAATGGCTTCAACCGAAACCACTTTTCCTAAAACGATTAAAGTACCTGTAACGTTGGCAGAAACGGCTGCTGTCGTATGTGTGGAGGCTAATGTCCATTTGGAGAAGCCTGCACTGGAGATCGTTCGGGTATTAAAGAGTGTCATTCTAGAGCAATGTGAGCTAGTTCCCACATTCAGCCCGTTGTCTGCAAAGTTGTTTGTCAGTGGTTTTATTCGCAAACATATCGAGTACACCACAGTCGATCAAGCAACGGGAACTGCTGTATGCGGTGATGTACGGCATACAACGGCGCTGATTCCATTCGATTTCTGTACGGATCTGACCTTTCCGGCTACAGGACCGACTTTGCAACTGGCACCAGATTTTGAGTCACACGGCGAATATTTGAATAAATCGGGTCATGCGGCAAAGATTAACGTAGGTTTGTTCGGCAATCGAAAAGTTTACAACGAGAGACCGTTTTGTGATCTGTTATTCACGGAATTCACCGAATTAGACATCGGTTTGGAAAGTAAGCGTTGCAAAGACACAACCAGAACATTCTCGACCGTTCGTGAAAAAATCGTCCTGCGTATTGGTCTGAAGGTTTTGCAAGATCAACAAGTTCCTATTCCAACAACACCCCCACCAAAACCGACATTTCCGCCACCTTGTCCTCCTAAGAAAAAATGGTAGTACAAACAACATAGAACCTATGAGACTATCCAGAAGCGATAATGGCACTGGGCAGTCTCTTTTTTTATGGAAAGGAAGGGCGACCCAATGAACAAAGCACTTCAGTACGTTAGAATGCCAGCGGAACAATGGTATTGGAAGGTACGCTTCTGATTCCGAATGCTTCAGGTAAACATCCTGCAATTGTGTTGGTACACGGGTCCAACTCTTCTGAACGGGAAAAGTATCGACAAGAAGCCGAAACGGGGCAAGGGTAGCCTCATTAGCGGCATCACAATCACAGAATGAAGTAGGCTACCTGATTACAGTTGGTGCAGTTGGTGTCAAGCCTGTCCAGCAGCAGTCATGGTTGCTTGAAAACAGGCTGAATGATCAAGTCGTAACATCGAAAGCAATGGTCCGCTCCATCACGCTGCATGGGTTGAAGTTTGCCGTCTCAGCAGGGATGTTTCTTTGTCTAAAGAGTGATTATTCTTAAAATTAACATTTTTATACCCCTCACCTTACACATTTAATTATATAATTACTTAAAAACCAAATTTTACCAGGAGGGGCTTTATGAAAAAAATCTCATTTTTTCTTCTTATTATCTTATTTTTGACTTCTATCTTTATCACTCCAGATCTTACCTATGCCAAACAATTGCCTATATCTCAAAACAATATAACAAAATTGGTTATTCATTCTTCAATCAACAAACTTACGATTCGAGGCACTCCTAATGCTAGTTCTATAGATGCTCATTTAACAACTATCAATAATCCTGATAATATAGACTTTAATTTAACGCAAGATAAGGATATAGCATATTTATCAATAAATCGAAAGGTTGAAAAAAAAGAAATAATCGATTTATTAATTACTTTGCCACCCTACTTAAATATCGAAATTGTTGATAATAAAAGCATCCTTGAATTATATGATCTTTCTGGAGAAGTATCTATTATGGATAATGAAGAAGACATTTATATTGAAAATACTAGTAATTTATCAATAAAAGACAAATCAGGGAATATAAAAGTCAATAATCGTAACCTTTTGGATGCTCCAAGCTCAAATCAAACATTAGATATAGAGGATGGCTCTGGTAGTATTGACTTAAGAAATGTGAATAGTTCCATAAAAATAGTAGATAGATCCGGCGATGTTTATGTTAGCAGAGTCCATGGTCATGTTGATATTACAAATGATGCTGGTACTATTACTGTTAAAAATGTTACACAAAAAGTTATTATTGATGATGGATCCGGTGATATAAATGTTGAAAGAGTCGGGGACTTAATTCTTAAAGAAACTGGCTCTGGAAACGTAACCTATGATAAAGAACTGCCTATCCCTTCTCCCTCGCTTAGACTCAGTTCAATGAGTAATAGGTATGAGGGCATTTATATACAAAAAGATGGTGGCGAAAAAACTCCATTTCATTCACCAACACCAATTGATATAGAACCAAATTCAAATATAGTCATTTCTATTTCAAACTATAAAAATTCAACATTTGATAATTTTCATTTTGATACAGACTCAAGTTCACTTATCCCTAGTTTAATTAGAAATATAGGGGAAGGCGCCTCAGTTACGATAAATATTGATAATAGCGCCAATGTAGAACTTTTCAATACTCTTATTGTAGGAGAAAAAAACTACGATGAAAATGATAATCTTCTTGAAGATACATCTTCTATAGAGCCTGCTTTCATTAAAGATTTAATAATTGGGACGATTGCTTCTAAAAGTAGTGTAAACGTAAATATCAATAATTCAGCAAATGTTACTTTAGCTAATAATGACTCTACATTACATATTGGGGGTGGAAGTTTGATTGAAAGTGTTATAAACGTACTTTCTGATTCAGGTTCCACAACTATTAACTCTGAAGATATTAATGTGAATATTAACAATAGCGCTAATATTAAATCGAAACCAGGGGAAAATATGGGAAGACTTAGAATATATAGAGGGCAATTAATTAATGAAATTGTAGATGGTAGAGTCATCTCGAATAGCAAAATAAATCTTAATATTGAAAATTCTAGCAACGTATCATCAAAATCAATTACCATTATGGATGGTGAATTAATCGATGAATTAATTGACTCTGAAGACATTAATTCTTGTGAAATTGAAGTGAAATTTGTTGATACTGGAAACGTTAATGCACTGACTAAGGTAGAAGTAAAAGATGGTGAACTTATTGATGAAATGCTTGATATGGAAAATATGTATACTTCAACTGTACATGTAAATTTATTAAGGACTTCAAATGTTACTAGTCCCCTATTATCTGTTTATGAAGGTGAGTTAATTGATGAAACCTTAGACGGTGAGGGGTATTATACTTCGAATATTCAAATAAATTTTAATGATTCTTCCAATTTTTATGGGAAACAGTTGTTTATTGAAGAAGGTGAATTAGTTGACGAGGTAATTGATAGTGAAATTTCTAATGCGTCTACCATAAAAATAAATCTGAACAATACTAGTAATATAGATTGTGAAGAAGTAAAAATTATCGAAGGTGAACTTATTGATGAAACTGTGGATATTGAGGATGATTTTACCAATACGGTTATGGATCTTACCATGACCTCATCGGCTAAAGTTTCTGGAAATAAACTTGAAATTATTGGTGGTGAATTAGTTGATGAGATAGTAGATGCAGCTAATGGTATACGAAGTAGCGTTAATGTTTCTATCAATGATACAGGAAATTTCGACAAAAAGGGGTCTCAACTAAGCGAGGTTCTCATAAAAGATGGTGAATTAATGGATGAAATTTTAGATGTAAGTGAATCTATTTCTATGTCGAGTGGAAATGTAAATATTGAATCAACAGGAAATGTCACTTCTGATAAAGTTATCCTTACAGACAGCCAATTAATGGATGAAATAGTTGATGGAACTTATGTCGGGGTAAGTGCACTTCATATCAATGCTACCAATTCAGCTAACGCAAAAACTCCTTCGTTAACCCTTCTAGGTGATAGTATTTTACTCCCGCCTATTGATATTGACTCTATAGAACGATCAAATATTATTTATCATGTAAAAAATTCTGGAGTTCACATATAAACTTTTTCTTCTAGCTTATGTTTTCTGGAGAAGAGCACCATTTAAAAGATAGTCCTACACCTTGCAAAAGCAAATTAGGTGAAGGCTATCTTTTTTTCAGAACTTCGTGATGGATTTTTATTATTTCCCAAGACTAACCACAAACAAAATCCGTTTCGGGGCATAAACTCTCCGTTCTTAGGTAGTAGCGGTCACGCATTTCTTTTACCATTTTTATTAAAAAGCGTGCGCTTTGGAAGGAGAAGGATGTGCGATGTTTCGAATCCGTTTTAGTATATTTTTGAGTGTATTTGTGGCGATGGTGGGGTTGATGATTATTGCCCCCGTAATGCCGCCGCTTATACGTGAATTAGGCCTCAGTGAAATTCACTCTGGCCTCATTATTTCACTCGGTTCTATTGCAATGGCGGTGATGGCACCTGTCTGGGGGCGGTTAAGCGATCTCAAAGGAAGGAAAGCGGTCATTGTCATTGGTTTCCTCGGAATGTTTGTGAGTTATGTCTTGTTCACAGCGACCATGTACGCAGGATTATCGCAGGTAATAAGTGGCGGGCTACTCGTTGTATTGCTTATTGTGGCACGCGGATTGATCGGTATGTTTATCCCAGCGGTTCCATCTGCAGCGCAGGCGTATATAGCGGATGTCACGAGCGAAAATGGTCGAGCGGCAGGAATGGCCTTAATCGGTGCAGCCAATGGGATGGGTCTCGTTCTTGGTCCAGCGATTGCTGCCGCCTTTGCGCTAATCGGTCTGATTTGGCCGTTATACATTGGTGCAGTGTTGCCGATTGTCGCATTAGGTATCGTGTGCTTCTTGATTCCAGCTCAAAAACCCATTATTCACGAAAAACCTCCCAAGGTGAAACCTTTTCAGAAAGGTCTCCCCTTATATTTGTTTGCCGGTTTGGCAACGATGCTCAGCATTATCACCTTACAAGTCGTTGGAGGATTTTATTTTCAGGATCAGTTGTCTTTGACAACAAAGGAAACCGCCAGAATGTTATCAGTAGGCCTTATGATTTCTGGTGTAGCGATGATTGTCACACAAGGACTGCAAATGAAAAATCCAAAATGGCAACCAAGATCGCTCATTCTTTTTGGGGCAGTGCTCTTACTAATCAGCTTGGCTCTCTTTCTTTTCTTTATCAATGTGATCGTCTATTACGTAGCATTTTTCTTGTTTGGTGTTGGAGCTGGGCTTATGATGCCAGGGTTTATGGCAGGGGCTTCCCTTGCTGTTGCTCGTGAACAGCAAGGAGGCGTAGCGGGACTTGTGGCATCGGTCCAAGGAATTTCCGCTGTCATCGCACCGATTCTCAGCACAAGCCTGTACCAGCTGAATAAGCACCTGCCTTTTGCCGTAGTAGCATTAGTTGTGATGCTGATGGGAGCGACATTGCTTTTCGTCAAAAGCAGGTCAAAAATCAACGAAAATACAATGATAGATTCGTAATCAAAAACGATATGGATACCTGACATTCTGGCATATAATGGGGATAGCATACTCATACGAGGAGGTCCTTTGCTCCGTGAAAATAAGCGAGTTATCCCAATTAACCAATGTCAGTACCCGGTCGATCCGTCATTATGAAGAAAAGGGCTTGCTACAGGCAGAGCGATTAGAAAATGATTACCGCCATTTCAATGAATCGGCAGTCAAGCGCGTCAAGATGATTCAACTTTACTTGAAGCTGGGGTTAACGGCGGATGAAATCAGAACGTTGTTCAGAGGGGAAGCAGCATCTCCCGATGATTACGAATATTGCGAGGAAATGCTGGCGATTTACGAACAAAAGCTCAGAAAAGTGAACGAACAGATTGAGGCACTCCAGGAGTGGAAGAAAACGCTCGAGAGGCAAATATCCATTACCCGTGGAAAAAAGGTTACGAGCTAGTTCATAGTCACGGCCCCGAAGTGATCAGCTGCTTCGGGGCCGTCTTATTACAACGAATGTAGGTTTTGCCCGATACCACCATCCACAGTTAACCTCGCACCAGTCGTAAAGGTAGCGTCAAAGGCGAGGAAAAGCACGGCTTTCGCCACTTCTTCTGATGAACCATGACGTTTCATTGGTGTAACCTTATCGCCAAGCTCCTGGAAGGTAGCGCGTTCTGCATCTGTGAATCCGGCAACTCCCATGGAAGGCGTATCAATGAAACCGGGACTCACGACATTGACGCGAATACCCTTGTCTAGCAGCTCCACCGCAAACCCGGAGGCCAAGGAACGCAATGCCGCTTTGGATGCACTGTAAACGCTCATGCCGGGGTAGCCGCCTTCATCTGCTACAGAAGATGTAAAAACGATCGCACCTCCTTCATGAATAAGCGGCGCCAAGCGTTGGACGGTAAAAAATGCCCCTTTCGTATTTACCTCAAAAATCCGATCGTAGGTCTCCTCAGTGACTTCCAAAAACGGTTCCAGAATGGAAGTGCCTGCATTCACATGGAGAAAATCGATCTTGCCAAAATGCTTTTCCACATCGTCTCCGAATGCTTGCACATCCTTCATGTTCGATACATCAGACACCACAACATGTGCCCGTTCGCCCAGCTCACGTTTTGCTTCTTCGGCATTTTTCGGATTGCGACCAGAGACGATGACCTCGGCGCCGCCTGCCAGCAATGCTTTTGCCACGGCCAAGCCCATGCCATGTGTACCTCCAGTTACGACTGCTTTTTTCCCTGTATAGTTGTTCATTTTTGTTCCTCCTTTAGTGAATGAGTTATCTTTCTGCATGTAGTCTAAACGTTCACGCTAATGTGAAGGTCAAGTGAGATTTGGCATCAGTATTTAGAAGGTAGACATAAAAAGACACTAGGCTCGTCCAACGAGTGTCTGTTTGCGTAGATGGAAAATGCATATCACGATCCCATCAACAATTGGGTTGCAGTCGAATGGCTTGGCTATTTTTGGTATAATGAGTGGGCGTTGCGGCTTGGATTCAAATTTGAAATGGAAGTGGCTGTCGTGTTCATGATCAACCTGGAGGATTTTCCTCACAACAAAGAGAGTCTTCTTCGACTACTTGAAAAATCAAGAACAAGTAAACTTTCCCATGAAGAAATGGCAAAATGGTGTTGGCTGTTTTGGTCTAGATGGCGCTCAGATGAAGAAGATTTATTTACGAAAACAGACGAGGAGACAATCGATACAGCAATTGAGATCGGAGAATGTTGGGTGGACAGACCTCAGAATGGAAGCCAAATCATCATTTTCGATGAGGAACAAATAGAAAAATGGATAAGTCAATTAAAAGAGGATCGAGATAAAGATAAATAGCTTTGGAGGAGAAAGCTTGGAGACACATCTTACCTTGAATTTCTTGTCCGCCTATGTCCACCATCATAAGTACTATCTGGAGGCTTGGCGGGCGAAAGGACTCTCATGGAATTGGGGAGCAGCACTTTTTGGCGTAGCATGGTTTGCCTATCGGAAGATGTATGGATGGGCGACCGTTATTTATTTGGTGAACCTCTTTGTGGGTTTTGCCTTAGGTGCAATGGCACTCGATGATGCTACCTTTAATGAAGTGTACATACTCTTTGCATTATTTCAACGAGCGATATTTGGACTAACCAGCAATTTTTTATACTATGTGTCGGCTGTTCGGAAAATAAAAAAAGCGCACAGTAAAAACGCCATGCTTGATATAGAAGATACACGAAAGCTTGGTGGCGTTAGTGTTCGCGGTGTAGTTGTGGTTGTGTTGGTCAATATTGGCTTTAGTCTGCTAGATGTACTACTCACATCGTGAAGAGAATTTTCTCACATGGGGAGGGAGATAGCATGGGTGTAGCTTATAAGCTGCATTGTGAACGTTGCTCATACAACCAAAATGTGTACATGGGCGTTGGATTCAGATATGGTTATTTGAGCGAAATCGAAGAATGGTTCGAGGATCCAGCTGGCAAGGAGCGAATCCGAGAATTTATGAAGGACGATCGTACAAAGTATAACTGCTTCCATGGTCTATATGTTTGCGAAAAATGCAAATACCTGCTAAATGCCCACTATTTGCACTTGCAGTCGGACACTGATTCGTATTTACAAAGCTATGATTGTCCACGGTGTTCAGAGAAAATGCCATCTATACCGATTGACAAGGAGCTGGATCACGGGTATTCGCCGACTTGTCCCGAATGCGGGGAGGAAAAGTTGTCCGTGGAAGGTTTTTTGGATTGGGATTAGGGGGAGTATCTAAATCGTAAAGGTGGATGCAAATGAAAAGTTGGCCAAATACTTTCCTACAACCTGAAGTATTAAAACAGCGCATGCTCGTCTTGAGTGCTCTGGATATTCTAATGTGTCAAGAGGAATGGCTGCGCAGATATCAGTTCGATCCACAATGGGATGAAAACACAGCATTCGCGAGCATTAACAACGGAGCAGGCGACGATCTTTACATCCTGTTCACCCCCGAGGGCGTTATTGTAAAAGGGTTTGATCATGAATCGGAAATGAGTCCTCATGCCAGGGAAGAATACGAGGTTTGGCCTGGCATCTATGAGCAAGTCCCTCCCGCTTTGCTTCATCGACTCGATGACGAAGCGCTTACCAAAGAGGATGTTACGTTTTGCTTATGGCGAGAATCTACTGATCACGTGTGGAAAACGGGAGACGTACATAATCCGCAAGGGCTGGATGACGGATCAGATTTTTTACTTGGGATGATATATGATATTCCAGAAGACTATGTAGAGTGGGCAGAGGCTTACTACGAGGTGAAGGTTTCGCTTGATGTAGTTGGTTACACGTTTTCAAATACTGCCATTACCGAAGAAATGATTACGGAGCTGAATCCGGAAGTTGATCTGGAACTCGCGATGAAGGAGCTTCAAGCGATTGGATTTACAGTTACGTAAAGTACGCCATGACTGATAAAAATACAATGGAAAGAAGATGACGATATGCCAAAAGGTATGTATTCTCAAGGGGTTGCCGTCTTGCTGTCAACGGCGGTTCCGATTCACAAAATAGCAGACATGCTCAAGGATCAATTTGAAATTGCCAACATCATGGAAACGTTCGACCAATGGGTGTTCAGCGGCCCTAGCTTGCTTATTCCGTATCGTCCAGAAGTAAACGGATATATTCAGGTCGACGTCGTCGATAAGCCTTGGCCGGATAGTATGGGAGACCCGGCAGAAGATACGATGCTGTTTGGCGCTTGGTCGATGGGCTTTTTCGGACCGTTTACATTCTCGAATAGCCTGGAGCGGGCAGCTCAGCAGTCGTGGGGATATCCTGAAGGGCGGCAAGCTGCATCCGAGCACAAAGCGTTTCTCCGTATTCGTTCTTCTTTCGTGTTGGGAGAGTCGAACGATCAGGCTCCTGTACTGCCTGCGGATTATGAAGCGCTCCCGGAGTTGATGACTGTCACTGCCATTGCTGAGTCGCTGATGAAAATGCCAGAAGCCCTTTGCTTTTTTAATCCGAATGGGGAGTGCCTCGCGTCTGGCGAGCTGATGCAAGAGCTGAATCTACGCTATGAGCAAATACAGCTCCTTCCGCTGGAGCTGTGGTCCAATGTCCGGTTGTTCAATCTTCCAGAAGGATGGCTCTTGATGGATACCGTCGGCATGCAGCAGTTGGATGCGATCGATCATGAGGCGGTATTTAATGGGGATGCCTACGATCCGAATGAGGTCGCGAGTTTCCTGCGGAATATATCGAACTATGTATATGAGAATGGTCCTGTTATCAATGACGGAGATACAACCGATGGGCCGGGTGAAGAAATTTGGAAGTGTGTCTTGCTGGAGGAAGGGTTGGCAAGCCCACCGCGTGATGTGCTTCGGTGGTATCCGTTGGATGGTAGGGAAAAGCCTGCTGGATTGGAATAATCACTTGGTAGTACAAGGAACTTAATAGGAAAAAGCACGACCATCCCCCTGTTTCAGGGCATTGTCGTGCTTTTATTTGTTAGTATGAGAATTTAAGAGAAGCCAGGCTCACTGTACCTACTTATTTGATAATCTCCTCATAGATCAGCTTGCCGTCATGCGTATACACGCCAATCTTTTTGGTCCCCGAGATGGTGTACTCGATGGCAACGGTCTCATTCGTAGGGGTGATCAGCAATTGATGTGGAAAGTTGAAGCTTTGATTGTTAGCTGTGTTCGCAATGATCTGGGAATCAGTATGAAACAATTGTCCCGTCTGCTTGAGCTCTTTCATTTGTTCTGGCTTATTTAGCACATATTGTTGAGGGGAGACGACTTTATCTGCTGCATTTATTTCGGCAAAGGTATATTGCTTGTTGGTTTTCGTCACAGCCAGAAAGTGACCATCGGGTGTTGGGTGGATAAACGCATACTTTTTGGAAACAATGAGTCCTTTTTTATTCATCAGCACATAAAATTCTTCGTTCCCCAGCTTGCCTGAGACAATGAATGCTCCACTGTGCATATTCGATTCGACTTTATAGTTACGAGACGGCTTCAGCATAATTTTGCCTTCGTTGCTGATAAAATGTGTCTGGCCATTTATTTTCACTCGATGCCAGCCTTCACCATACCCGAAATATTCATCGAAAAATGGCTTGCTCAGTATTTTTCCGTGAATAGTTCGCATGCCCATCTTGTAGTATTCGTCCCCTTTTGCGTCTTTTACCATTTCACCATAGGGCAAGTAATACGGATCAAACGTTTTCGTAGTCGGTTCGGCTAAGTAGAATGGATGATCCGCGTCCGAAAACTTCTTGGTAATTTTCCCTGTTTTGGCATTGTACAGATACGGCAGGTTTCCCGGATAGTCCGTGCCCGTAAACCATTCCCCATGTATTTGCTTGAAAGCAACATCGCAACAGGTACCCATCGGTGAAACGTTGCCCTGCTTATCGTAGACCAAATATTCCACATGCTTAAAAAAGCTGCCATTATAAAAATAACCGTACCCATTTCGGAGCGGGTACACTTCACTTTTATAAGCGAGATAATTGCTTTTTATTACTTTTCCAGACGGTGAAACCAATGACATGGTGTAAGCCTTTGGAGGTGAATCGTGCTTGTAAAGTGGTTGCTTCGTGAAAAGAAAGAATGGCTCTGTCAAATGAGACGGGATTTGCAGGTTTTGATACACAACTGGTAATTGCGGTGGATTTAATGGGTCTTCCTGCTCTTCAGCCTTGATTGGCGAAGTAGAGAAGAAGGTGAGGAGCAGAACGAGCATGGTTTTTAATAGGGTAGAAAATTTCACGATAGGAATTCCTTTCTAGTAGGTTGATGAGTTGGGCCGTAATCTATGACGTTTCAACTGTGACAAATGTTACCATTCGTGTAAAAATGAAATCCAAAATCTCGAAAGGAGGCTACGAATATGCCTGACGGTGACAAATTGTCAGAAACAGCGAAGGCTTTTATTCGGCAATGTACAAGAAGGGAAACCATTACGGACAGAGAGCAAGTAAAAAAAATCCTCCAACAGCATGGAATTCCAGCCTTTAACGCTTTGTTGGATGTGCAGGAAAAGTACGGGGGATTGAGCTATTCATTTGGGGGTGAGATCGACAATAGTTTTTGCATAGATATATGGGGGGATTTTGCTCATCGAGATGGTGAGGAATGCAGATTACCAGCGGTTTTAAATTATGAAGGACAAATGGTGGTAGCTTGTTTTCATGTGATGGATGATCGGTTGAGTAAGGCTGGTTATATAGATGAGGACGGCAGATTGTATACGCTACACTATACTAAATTTCAAGTAATTGCCGAAAATATCGAGGAACTGTTAGAGAGTGAAAGTGTCAAATACAGCCTGCTACGAGAGAAAAAACAATGGATAGTAAAATGGATAGAACAGTCAGACGTTGCGCATTGGCTCTCAAGTATAGAACAGAAACCTATTCTTATTGAGCAGGCGAGTCAGGGATATCAAAAGTGGTGGAAGAGCCATGATGGCCGGTTATATGTTCATGTTCGAAATGGAAGTGGAATATATGCGGTGGCGTATGCGATGGAAGTCGCTGATCTTACGCAGCTCGGTCTTAGCAGTTATTCCATTCTGCGTGGGTTTCCGTTTGATTGCTCCTACCAATATGATCGTGAATGTGCCGAAGTCAAGAATACGATGGAAATGTTTCATTTTCAATCTCGTTTATACAGAACCTGTGATTATTCCAGGATCACCGTTCCCCAGGTAAAGGAAGCGAAAGACATCTATTTGTATGTCACGGGGCAGAAAACCTACGAAAGAGAGCGACCAATCGAAGACTTTTTATTGAAATTTCCTGGGCTTGTACTACCTATCGAAGATTTTGATCAAAGTCTGCTGGAGTTTGCTTTGTGCAATGGAGATGAACGGATTCTAAAGCTGATCACGTATATAGCCAGCTTGGCAAATCACCATCATCATAGAAGTACTTCAGCTGAGAACAACGTGGATCATTTACTGTTCCATGAATATTTGCGAAGGATCCACGTATTCATCGAAGCTCATCCAATGAACGTGCATCCATTGTACTTTCATCCCTATCGTGCAGCAGGTGTACCGGCTGAGCTTGATATCGATGAGAAAAATACAGTCGTGACAAGAATGAGGGGTAACCATGCACAAACCGTTAGTAAGTTAACGCTGTACTATATGACTTGTGCCAAAGAAGGGAATGAGATCGCTGCTCACATCTATCGAATCTATGAACCTATGCTTTTACTATATGCACTCGAAGGAAGTATACGTGTAGATCATGGACTTATTGAGGTTGGTGGCAGCGCCTTTCATCCCTCAAGTTGGCAGGCGAGGGCTGGTAAAGATCCATTCGATGTGTATCACAGAACAGCTGAAGCCTGGAAAAATCGGAATGTAGAGTATGCCATTGATCAAATCAAACGCGTGAAATGGGATAAGAAAATCGGGAATACGGTGGAGCGAGGCTTTGGTATGGCAAAAAGAAATGACGAAACGTTGAAAGCTGCATTCACTCATTTAGAGAGCCGTCTAGGAAAAGATCTTTCTGAATCACCTTTGGCTTCTGATCATACAGAACGCATTCTGGCAAAGCTATCCCATGACTACCTGCTCCTACAGACTGATGAAGGCGCCGTCGCATACTTGATTTGCCAGCGATATCTAGGGTGGGCTCATTTAGTGGACCGAAAACATCCTGTCGCAACCAAAAGCCCGTGCTTGTACGAACCATTTATTGAAATACTTTATGAAGAGGAACAAATCGAGAAATGGGAAAGGAAGACGATGAATTTGATTCGGCTCATGGAACAGGAATCCATCGAAAAGTACGCGGAAGTACTGCGAAAGCAAAAAGATTGAGATAAGAAAACGCGAAATTTATATTGACTATTTCAATATTTGTTCGGTTTTTAATGAGGTTCTTTGTTGTTTGTTAAAAAAATTACGGGGGTAATACTTTTGTGCAGACCTTTCGATCACCTTAAATCCGAACGATATGGAAATGAATCCGGTATCGGGAATGTTCATCGTTTTCCAATCAAAACCGCTTTCTGAGTACATTCCCTGGAACCGAAATCCGACAAAGCGTAGACAACCCCAAATACCCAAACAGCGGATACAAAAACATGAGCAACTGACTGTACCCAATTAGGCACAATACGAAAGAAGCAGAGAATAAATACAAGTAAAGCCGTGATTCCGGAACGTCCAATAATTCACGCAACTGCTGACCAATCCCGAACACGTTCGAAATCAGTGTGGTAAAAATCTCGGAATAGAGTACGAAAACAAAGAACAGCTGGAGCCACTCGTTCCATTGGTCCGTTACAAAAAGAATGGGGATATTCATGAGACGGACATCGTCCCAGTTGGCCAACATAGCCGTATGGACGACGAGGAGCATGAATCCAAGCACGACCCCGCCAATGACGGCTGCCCGAAACAAAACGACCCTGTCGCGGATCGCATAGCCGATCGGGATGAGAACGGATTGGGCCATGGCCAAATTAAAGGACACGTATAAGACTGTTTTCCATAAGAAGGAGTAATCGGATGGGGTTGAAAGAGGCATGGGAGATTCTGCGGTGCCATCCAGCAAAATGAGAAGAGCGAATAATAACATGGACGGAACAACAATCGCATTCACGACGAGTAGTTGCTCCAACCCTTTTCGCAGAAGCAACAGAGCGAACAAAACGGTGGCTGTGGTCCCGATCAAATACGGAATGTCAAACTGCTCCTCTAAGACCGATCCCGCTCCTGCCAACATGACAGTCGTTACGCCAAAAAGGGTGAGAAAGACCAAAATATTCATCGCACGACCGATCATCGGTCCAAACAGTTTTTGATTAAAGGATTCATAGGAGGGTGTGCGCAATTGATGAGCGATTAGCATCATCTTGTAGCCCAGCCAAACAAAAAGAGATGTGGCGAGCAGGATGCCGATTGTTCCGGCATGGCCGTAGGCGGTGAAAAACGCGAGAATTTCTTGACCGCTCGCAAACCCGGCGCCTACGACGGTTCCAATGTACGTTGCTGCGACCTGGATACTTTTTCCCCACAACTTCATACTGGTTTTTTCCTTTCCCATCCAAATAGATGCTAGTACAAGTGTATGAGTTTCGGAGAAAAACAGAATGAGAAAACTTGTCTATCTCACACCCAACCAAGGAAAAAAGCGAATGGCACGTGACCATTCGCTTTTTCGTTTAGAAACTGACATTTTACAGAAGAAACATGGCCACGATTGTCGTCACCAAAAGTCCGATCGCCACGGGATACAGATTTCGTCTCGCCAGCTCAAAAGGGTCTACGCCACAAATCGCCGCAGCCGGAATCAATGCCCAAGGAATGATCGTTCCACCGCCGACCCAGATGGCGGCAATTTGTCCTAGCGCTGTTAACGTAGCCGCACCGGCACCCAAAGCAGTTGCGAACAGCTGAGCCAAAGAGCCAGCTAGTGTAATCCCGGAGAAGCCTGAGCCATCCAGCCCTGTAATGACACCTACTGCGGATACAGTAAGAGCAGCTACTTCCTTGTTAATCGGAATCGTATGTGCAAGCGCCACGCCGAGGTCATTCACGATTCCATGTGAACCCTGCGGCAGGACCTCCCCAAACACCTTGATAAACCCACTGTCGCCCATATAAAAGAAGGCAGCAATCGGGATGACCGGACCAAATACTTTAAAGCCGAACTGAAAGCCTTGAATGAGATGTGTGGTTACCTGCTCGAGACCACTTTGCTTGTGTGCGAGCATCGTTGCGATGATGAGAATGAGCAAGGCGGTTCCGCCTATAAGCGCCGTTGCATCGCCTCCGCGTAAATCAAAAGCAAACATGGCCACGACATCAAGGATAAATAATATCGGCACAAGTCCAGCCAACGTACGACGCACGCCATCTGACAAAGGGACTCGTACGGAAGTAAAAACATCATCGGATACGACTGTCTCTTTGGGAGACGCAAGCACGCCGAGCTTCATGTCCTTTTTCAAATACCAGAATGCGATTGCAGTTGTCACAACACCCATAATGAAAACGAGAGGCACACTGGCCGTAATCACGTCCGAGACTGGAATTCCTGCGGCTTTGGACGTTAAAGTAGGAGCCCCTTGAATAATAAAATCGCCGGATAGTGCAATCCCGTGTCCAAACAAGTTCATCGAAACGGCGACACCCATCGCAGGCAAGCCAGCTCGCAATGCCACGGGCAACATGACAGCACCGATCAGTGCGACAGCTGGAGAAGGCCAGAAAAACCAGGAAATGACCATCATGACGATCCCGATCACCCAATAAGCCAATGTAGGATTTCGAACCAAATGGGTCATCGGTCGAATCATCGTTTCATTTACGCCCGTATCGGTCAAAACGTGACTCATGGCAACGATGATACAGATAACTAAAATCGTCGGCAATAGCTCGGTAATCGCATAGATGAAGCTGCCGAATATTCCACCGACGGCTGTTGTCACAGACCCTGTCGCGACGAAACCGAGGATCGCTATGCCCACGATACTAATCAGACTCGTATCTTTTCGCAAAACCATGACGAGAATAATGCCGATCACAAACAAGACGTACACACCATGTATCCACAAAAGCTCGATTCCCATGTCGCACCCTCCTTTTTCGTTACTCCGATGAAAGTACCTTGATGTCACAACATATGCGAAAAATAGGCCATGGGTGAACGCACATCCTAGAGCGGACAAGTGTATCAACGGAGAAACTGGCATTTTTGTCCATGATATGCCACTATTAATGAATGACGAATATTTGGGTTCCAAGCAAGAGAGGGGGATCGGCACATCGACGTCCTTAACCAGTTCGTCGTGCAGCCATCTACGATGAATTCGACTACACCCATCCAACGTAAAATGGACCAGGCAATTGAGCTTTTGGAGCGCCGTTTCCTGGAAAGAAGTGAATTGATTCGCCTTTTAATGCTCGGCATCATGAGCGGGGAAAATGCTTTGTTAATCGGTCCGCCGGGAACTGCGAAGTCTCAACTAGCACGGTCTGTCTCTCAGCTTTTTGGATCGGAACATTGGTTTGAGTATTTACTTACCCGTTTTACGACGCCCGATGAGATATTCGGTCCAGTCTCTCTTCAACAATTGAAACTGGATCAATACGTACGAAAAACAGCAGGCTATTTGCCTAACGCTCAGTTTGCGTTTTTGGACGAAATTTTCAAAGCGAACAGCGCGATTTTGAATGCGCTGCTTTCTATATTGAACGAACGAATTTATTTCAACGGCAGAGAAAAAGAGGAGGTTCCGTTGCAGTTCTTAATCGCTGCCTCGAATGAACTTCCCGATGACGATGATCAATTGACCGCTCTGTATGACCGCTTCCTGTTCCGCTATGAGGTTCACTATTTGAAGCATGCTGCAAGCTATGAGCGCATGTTTTCATTGCCAACGACGCCTCTTCCGGTTGTGTTCTCTCTGTATGACGTGAAGGATATTCAAGCGACAGCGAAGCAAGTGGTCATTCCAGAAACCATCATTTATTTCTTGTACCGTCTAAAACAAGACCTGGAAGCAAAAGAGTATGTGCTCTCCGACCGTCGCTGGAGCAAAATCGCGCATGTATGGCGTACTTCTGCCGCTTTGCATGGACGCGAGCAGGTGACAATCTGGGACACCGTTTTCACTCCGCATATGCTGTGGAATGTTCCTGAGGACTTGACGGTCATGCAAGAAGCGTTTGAACAACAATTTACGGAAATGCTGAAGAATGATATGGAGAACGAATTGCCACTCCAACGCTTCGGACAAATTGCAGATAAATGGAAGGAAAAAGAATCGGAGCTGCATGCGTTCCAGTTTAAAAAGGAAGTGGGCGCAAAGCTGGGCAAGGAAGCGATGGAGCGCAATGTCCGTTTGTTGGAGGAGAGTCGCGATGAGGTGGAAGAGACGTCGCGAGATTTGCGTAATCGTCTCATTCAGTGGGAGAAGCGGGAACACGATTTGCATGCCTATGTTCTGGAAAAAAACCGCTTGATTCCGCATGTAGAAAAATACGCGGTCAAATATTCGTACCTGCGAATTGAAGGCGAACGGATTTTGCAGCAGCTACAGCGCACGTATCGGACGATTTTTGACAAGGAAATCCCTGGGGCGGATTATGATTTTACGTTGTAGGGGGTAGTTCGTATGATCATTCGCACTAGTGGTGTTGATCGCTATGTATTTGAAACATACCTCGCCTCTTCGCGCACTGCTCAGGAATGGGTTCATGAGGCGCGAACACGAGCAGCATGGTTTGATTTGGAGCTCTTGGCCGATTTTTTCCTCGTCTTTTATTTGGAAAAGCCGGAGATCGATCTGACGCAAGAATCCACTCCTTTTCATCATTGGATGACTCGTACGCTCATGAAGCAGTATTTTACACGCATGATTCATCCTCGTACAGCCGGGCAGGAAAGTGCGTCGTTCAAAACCGCAATCAAGGCCTTGTTGTGGCTGACAGAGACGTTTTCCGAGGAAGTGAAGCAGCGGGAGAAGGATCAGCGGTCCTCTCCGCTCTTGACTGGCTTAAAAGACCAGCAAGGTCAGGAAGGAAGTCAACAAGCACAGCTTTCCGAGCTACTGACAGAAAAACAAAAGACCAAGCTCGAGTTAGTTGGTTATACGCTTCAACAGGGGAAGCGGGTCGTGGAAGACAAGCAAGAGGCCATGGACACCAAGCCGTTAGTGCGGGCAGAGGTATTGTCGTTGCAAAATCGCATTACTGAGCTGCAAGAAGAAATGAAAGTCCAGTTCACGAAACGGACCAAGCTTCTGCAAAAGGTGAAAAAACTGGAGAGTGACCTCGCTCAGAGGGAAAAGCAGCTGGAACGACTCCAAAAGCAAGAGAAGGAAGCGATTGCCGCTTTTGAAAAAGAGCTGGGACAATGGCTGGAGCAATCGTTAAAGGCGACGCTATCCGCTGAAGAACTCGATACGCTTTTTGTTGAAGAGGTATTTACGGCCAGTCAGCGTTTTGCCAACCGAAGCTGGGGTCATGAGCTAGGCAAGCTGCGCAGGCAAAGCTTTGAGCAGTATTTGAAATGGATTGAGAAATTGAAGAGACATCCTGACCTGGTTGCTTTTCTGAACGAGGTAGGAAGGCAAGTTCATCGCTTTCGTGTGAAGCGCAAAGAAATTCGCGCCAGACATTTTCCTGAGGAATACTATGATTTGCGGCAATCTGGCGATATTGCACACATGCTGCCTGGTGAAGCCGTGCTTCTTGCTGATCCGGACTTCGAGAATTACTTCATGCTCAAATGGCTGGAGCAAAAGCTCATGACCTACGATACCTCGGGATGGGTGGAAGAACCGCCAAAAGGTCCGGTAATCTGTATGCTAGACACATCCCATTCGATGCGAGGAAGTAAGCTGCGGCTTGCGCAAATCTTCCTCATGACGTTTGCCGCCCTTTCGATGCTGGAAAAGCGTGATTTTATCCTCCTCTTGTTCGGGGCAAAAGGCGAGATCAAAGAGCAACCGCTTTATCACAAAAAACCTGATTGGCCTGCCTTCTACGGCTTGGCGCAAATGGCGTTTGGCGGTGGAACTCACTTTGACGCCCCGATGAAGCGAGCCATCGAGCTGGTTGAAAAGGAACAGGCGTGGCGTGGAGCAGATTTTGTCATGGTAACAGATGGAATTGGAGGCATTTCTCCTTATGTCCAAGAAAAGCTCATCTCTTTAGGCCAGCAGAAACAAGTTCGCTTGCACAGCTTGATTGTGGGTTCTGCAAGGCAGCATCTCGTACAAGCGTATGATTTGCTGGGCGTTTCTCACCGTGTCAAATTTGCGACGAGCTGGGAAGCGGATGGGGAAGAGAACACGGGACTACTCCTAGATGTATTTCAAACAGCCAAATAAGTGATTCGACGTCACTTCCAAATCTCGTCTCCTCTCATGGGACGGGATTTTTTTAGGGAAGCTTAAGAAAAATTTTATCTCTTACCTCCTTTTTTCTTTAATAATTTCGCCTATGCTGAGCGTAGCTAACAATAGGAAAGGGGAAAAGGAGGGCACTATGAAGGAACTGATCAAGCTGGCCAAGCTTATACGGGGAGCCAATGTCTTGTTTTCAAATATTGCACAAAAAGAGCTAGAGACAAATGAAATCAATTGGCAACAAGTATTGATTCTCGAAATTCTTGGAAATGGGCCAAAAACGATGGGGGACATTAGCAAGGCTGTTGATTTGTCAAACAGCACAACTTCAGGCTTAATTAGTAGGCTGGAGGAGGAAAATTTGGTACGAAGATTCCGAGACCAAACGGATCGCCGAATCGTGTGGGTTTCACTGACGGAGCGATTATGCAGTGCATAAAGGAATCGGCTGAAAAAAGTGGATAGACCGCTTCTTCTCAGCCGATGATCATGACCCCAATTAGCCGACTCTCGCTGCCATCGTACGTCCGAATTCAAGCTCGTCGAATTTGCTCTGAACGACTTGACGATCGTATTCCCACACGGCATCCTCCAGCGCATACTCCACCGGAACATCCCGGATAATCGTAGCCAGCTTTCTGCTCAAGTACACCTGATCGCGATTCTCTTCCAGCTTGCTGCGCATTTTCGGCGTACAATTTGCCAGATTTACATATAAGTTGTCCAGATCACCATGCTCGGTAATCAACTTTGTCGCTGTTTTCTCGCCGATACCTGGGCAGCCTGGAATACAGTCAGATGCATCTCCCATTAAAGCTTTGACATCAACGACCTGTTCAGGTGAAATGCCACGCAATGCCAAGAGGCTCGCTGGATTATAATGCTCGTGTTTGCCACCATTTTTCAGGATTTTTACACTAACTCGCTCAGATATGAGCTGCAAGCTATCGTAATCACCCGTCGCAATGATGACCTCGTGTCCTTCTTCGGAAAGACGTGTGGAGAGCGTACCCAATACATCATCGCCTTCATAGCCTGGGCAACCTAAGTTTGGAACCGAGAACGCATCCGTTACTTCTTTCACCAAATCGAATTGAGGAATGAGCTCATCCGGTGCCGCTTGGCGATTTGATTTATAGCCGTCATACCATTGACTGCGAACCAATGACTCGCGCGAAGCGACATCCCAGCCCACTACAAGATGAGTAGGGCGCGTCAACTCTGCGTAATCGAGCATCATTTTTGTAAATCCATAAACCGCATTTGTGTACACACCTGTTGAAGTCTGGCGATAGGCTCCACCCCAAGCAGAACCATAAAAGGCGCGAAATAAAAAGCTCATGCCATCGATGAGCAGTACTTTTCCTGAATCACTCACAAAACCTTGCCCCTCTCACTACCAAACTATACGCACCATTATAGCATAAAGGAGCGGGACAACCTTGTCAGATTTTACAACTGAAATATCGTGAGAAAACGTGCATGTACTTTTATTACGGTGGGATGATAGTACCACAAGAGGTCAACACCACCTCTTGAAATCAACTTCCGGTCTCAAGGCGAGAAGCAAAACGCTGACGGTTCAACTCCGTCCCGGGAGAAAAAACGCGTCGGGAGGAATCAATCATGGCTAACAACCAAGGTGGAACCAACAATCTGGTAGTTCCTCAAGCGAACCAAGCTTTGGATCAACTGAAGTATGAGATTGCATCTGAATTCGGTGTAAATCTCGGACCAGACACTACTTCTCGTCAAAACGGTTCTGTTGGTGGCGAAATTACCAAGCGTCTGGTGAGCTTCGCTGAGCAACAAATGGCAGGTCGCCAAGTTTAACGTACTGACAAGTAAATAGCTGGATGAAGAGAGGTCCCTTTTTAGGGGCCTTTCTATGTTTACCATGAAAAGCCCTTTTCTTTCCTGGGTGGTGCAAACACACAAGCACAATCGCGGACTAGTCATATGGTGTAACGAACAGTTAACTATCCTCGTTTGTCCAGTGGAAAGGAGCGACGTCCGGCTATGAAGAAAAAAGAAGTAAAGCAGCTTTTAAAAAAGCATCCCGAATTTGAAGCGTGGGTTCTCGAAGATTCCATGCGGATTAGAGCGGTCAAAACCAACCCCGATATGGCGGAAGAATTGTTTAAAAGATGGAACGATCGAAAAAAAGGGATGCTTGATTTTGAAGGCATCTCGCAAAAAACCAAACGTGCAAGCGAAATGCTGACAGGCGTGCAATCCATCATGGAAATGATGTCGGATTATTCGAAGAAACAATAAGATTACATTTGGTATGATTGGAGAAGGCTAGCTCATTAGCCTTCTTTTTCTTTTTCATTTCGGGGTGTGTTTTGTTATACTAGAAAATGGGAGGGAGCATGTCTATGTTCAAATCAATGGTTAGTCTCATGTTGGTCACAGCATTGACGCTCGTCTCTGGGACAAGCATATTCAGCCAGACAGCAGAAGGGGTTTACGCCCATACAACGAAACAACAACCAGCGATCAGCGTAACACCAGCCAAGACATATCCTGGGGACGTTATTTTTGTACGCAGTAAAGAGCCACAAACCGTAACGGTATTCTCTCAGAACTATCGTTTGCAAAAGACACAGGATGAGTATGCCCGGTTTATCCCGATTCCTTTTAACACGAAAGCGGGCACCTATAAAGTTACATCTGCTGACAAAAAGCTTTCCGTATCAGTGACAATCGCACCGAAAAAATTTGAAGTAGACAAGCTTACGGTAAGTAAACAGCTCAACAAAATGCGACAGGATACGAATCTAATCAATGCTGATCAAAAAAAGATCAATGCAGCCAGATCAAACTCGAGAGCGATTCCGTATTTCTCGGAGCCGTTTAAACAGCCAGCAGTCGGAAAATTAACGACTCCATTCGGCTACCAACGCGTAGTAAATGGTGTACCAGCCAATCGGCACTCGGCGATCGACATCGCGAACAAAACAGGAACGCCAATTTGGGCGAGCAACCATGGGAAAGTGGTTCTGGCCGACTCTTTATACTTAACAGGTAATACCATCATCATCGATCACGGGTTAAATATTTTTTCCATATATGCTCACTTGTCCAAGCTAGATGTCAAGACAGGGCAAGAAGTGAAACAGGGACAGGTGATTGGACAAATGGGTAGCACCGGTTTTTCTACAGGTCCTCACCTTCATTACGGCATGTTAGTGGGTAATACGTATGTAAATCCGCAGCCGTTTTTTGATGCATCACCTTTCCTCTGGAAGTAATTGGAGGTGTCTTCATGAGAGTCACAAATGTGCCAAGCAAGGTGCTCAACAACATGGTTCATTTCTTGGCGCCGTATGAACAGGCAGTTGAAGAGCTAAAGTTAAAACTAAAAGGAATAAAATACGGCTTTCTAAAAAGCGGCCGTTATTCTCCTATTGAATTTGTTGTCGGACGAGTAAAAAAAGTCGACAGTTTAGTAAAGAAGGCGAACGAAAAAGGAATCGACTTTTTGGGAGATCATTGGCAAAGTGACGTCGCCAAGGAAGTCCAGGATATCGCGGGCCTTCGAGTCGTATGTCGCTATGTAGACGACGTGCGCGAGGTGCTCCAGTTGTTGCAGGAGCGGGAGGATATCGTCATTCACGATGTCAAAGACTACATCGCAGCTCCAAAGGATTCCGGCTACAGAAGTATTCACATGATTGTTTCTTATACGGTCTACCACGGCAGCGAAAAGAAAACACTCTTTTGTGAGATCCAAATCCGTACATTGGGCATGAACTTCTGGGCGACGAATGAACACGAACTGCGCTACAAGTATGCGGGCAACATTCCGACAGATGTCTTGGAGCAGCTTCATGAAGCGTCTGTGATCACACATCAGCTCGACGTGTTGATGAACAATTTGCGTCAAGAAATTCTCACACCGGCAGAAGTTGATACGACATTGGAAGAAAAATTGGAAGAAATATTTTCCTTGTATGTCAAGCAGGATTTGGATTCTGCCGCCGCTTTGTACAGAGAACATGTCAGTGGCTTCGAAGAGGCTTTTGCGGACAATCCTAAGTTTAAAATGATTCACGATTTGTTGGGGATCCGGTTGAAATAACGTCTTTTGTTGTCTACAAACCAAATGTAACCTGAAAAAACGCGACAAAGTAGGAAAGGATATAGACTAACATGCGCTTTTTGCTAACGAACCTACTCGTTGTGGTGATGGTTTTGTTCAACCTTGGCATGTCTTCCGCTTTTGCCGAGGAGTCATCAAGCCTGGAGCCTAACACTCTCACTGGACAATCAGCCATTCTGATTGATGCTACAACGGGACAAGTCTTGTTTGAAAAGAACCCTCATGAGAAGCTGTACCCTGCTAGTATTACAAAAATCGCAACAGGTATTTACGCGATAGAAAAAGGGAAACTGGATGACACTGTCACTGTCTCAAAAAAAGCACGCCGTGAAGAAGGTACACGTGTCTATTTGGAAGAGGGAGAACAGATTTCCCTACGCAATTTATTGTACGGACTGCTCATGAATTCAGGTAACGACGCTGGTACAGCGATTGCTGAGCATATGAGCCAGACGACAGAGCGTTTTGCAGTGGATTTGAACGCCTATTTGAAAGAAAAAGTGGGTGTCACCGAAACGAATTTTACCAATCCACACGGACTGCATGATCCGAATCATTACACGACTGTTGCTGACATGGCCAAAATTTCGCAGTACGCGATGAAAAACCCCGTTTTCAGGGAAATTGTCGGTACGAAGCGGTTGCCTTGGCATGGACAAACGTGGGAAACGGTATTGGTGAATCACAACAAGCTCCTGCGCGATTATGAAGGTGCAACGGGTATCAAGAACGGTTTTACTGATCAAGCGATGCATACCCTGGTAGGCTCCGCCAAGCGTGGAGAAATGGAGCTCATCGCTGTCACGATGAAGGCCTCTACAAGTGCAAATGCATACAAAGATGTGAAAAAACTACTGGACTTTGGTTTTCAAGGATTTGAGACCAAACCAATTGCCAAAAAAGGGGATTCTTTTTCAGAAGTAGCTGTTCCTGGCAACAACTCGGTCGTGACTTTTACAGCCAAGGAGGACTTGTATGCGACGGTTCCCAAAGGTGTGGAGCCATTGGTAGAGCTAAAAGCAGATGGGAACCTGTCTGTTAAGGCTGGCAAGCTAGCCGTCTCTTATCCGTTGCTTCGTCATGATCCGCCTGCTCCAGCTCCTACTACTGTGTTTGGGGATATAGAAAGTAGCGACACACATCCACTGGCCCGCTATAGCGTATTGATCGTCTGGTTAGGAATGAACCTTTTCTTAATCGTGTTTACGTTTTCCCGTGCACAGAGGAATAAACGAATCCGCGAGCGCAGTCTTCAACGGCGATTCTATTAATGCGAAAATGAGAATCAAAACAGGACGTAGCAATATGCACGTCCTGTTTTTTTGCGAAATGACGGTGATGTAGGTCATCTCTTGTTGAGTTGTGAGGGATAGATGCCGTGTCCAATCGTGGAAACCGAGCGTACATTAGAGTAATAACTTTTCATCCGGTGAGGGGGAGTGAGATGGACAACCGAATCTATGATCACCCTGCCGTGTCCGTCATCATCCCAATAAGTGACAGCGCCAGGGATACGAAAAAGCTGCTTTCTGCTGTCAAAAGGATAGATCCACACACGGAAGTAATCGTCGTATGCAACGGAGTGAGCTCCCATGAAACTACCCTATCCAATGCATGGGGAGCACAAGTCATTTCAACCGGTTTGGAAGTAGACAGCCATGAGGCAAGAGCGATTGGGTCTGCTCACGCGAGGGGAGATGTTGTCCTCTTTATCGACGAACGCCTCGCCATGCCTCTTTTATACTTGAAGAAATATGTCATGCTAGTCAAAAAGGGTTCAGATGTCATTATCACGACATGCTCGGACCGCTCGTTATCAAGAAGAGGAAAGCGTTCACCAAGAAGTGCCTATTGCTTGTTGAACCATCTTCTTGGTCAAAAAAGAATGGGCTCCGCTTCCTTTGAAAACATTCCATTTGCCTTGAGCCGGAATGCTCTAGAGGCGATTGGTTCCGAGAGTTTATGCAATCCGGCAGTTGCTTTGGTTCAAGCATCAGCCTTGGGGCTCAAAATGACGACAATCGCCCCGTTTTCTCCGGAAAAACAACCAACCGGCACTCGTGATATCGTACGAAAAGACATCCGTACGATTTACCGGGAGCATGCGCAGGCAATCCAGTTATTAACGGGTGGAACGAAGCTCCGACATGCAGATCAGGATGGACAACGACACCGCGACTTGGTGCATTCAACAGACGTTCTGCATTTGCGCTCGGTCTTTCATCTGGAATCGCGCGTAAAGGAGGGCGGTGGATGGGGTGGCAAACGCAAAGCGAAATATGCGAGATCCCACAAAAAAACGCAGAGAAGAGCACATTAATGGCAAAGAAAAATGCCAGAATTTACATCGGTTAAGTGTCATTCTCTCTGTTCACCACGAGCGGACGATTAAAAAAGTACTCAACCAAATTGAGAAGCTCCGGCCCATGGAAATCGTACTTGTTGTGGATGGCTGCCTGGATCAATCGGTGAAAAAGATACTCACGTATTCTTCTTGTCCACTCACAGCGTTTGTGTACCCATTTCCATTAGGGGATGATGTATGGAGAGCAATTGGTGCCAAGGAGGCCACAGGAGATGTGTGGCTGTTTCTCGATGCGGATCACGTTGTAGCTGCAAATGACATGCAGTCCTTTGTCAGAACGTGTTACCGGGGAGCAGACATCGCTTTGAGAAAGCCCATAACACCACTTCGACAACCATCAATAGAACCGGATACCGTTTTGCTAGCGAAGACATTTCTCAATACCTTAGTTTCACGACATGAATTAGGAACTTCCTCGATGTACGATTTACCTTTTGCCATGACGCGACAAGCTGCCTCTATCATCGGCGTTCAACATTTGGTCGTACCTGCCGTTGCGCACGCCATTGCTCTGCACAATCAATTGCGAGTCGAGCCATCTCCTTACATTGCATCAGCAAAGCTTACGAGAAAAAGAGCGACACAAAAAAAGAATAAACCGAGCGTTAACCAGACGATCCTGGGAGATCACTTGGAAGCAATGGATTACGTGATGTCCCTTAAATGAATGAAACCGTTGTCGAGGCGATGCCATCTGTCGGTATCGCTTATTCGTTATTTTCAAAAGTCTCGTGCAAACATGCAATCTTAAGTCACTGGAATCATTTGATCTCTTGACTTTGCATTGTTCGGTTTTTGTAGTACGATAGGCAAGTAGGTCATTTTTTCTTGATAAAGGAGCAAACAGATTATGAGTATCCATATTGGAGCACAGCAAGGTCAAATTGCTGAAACCATCCTACTGCCGGGCGATCCGCTACGGGCCCAATACATTGCTGAAACTTTCCTCGAAGGAGCAGAGTGCTACAACAACGTGCGTGGCATGCTCGGCTTCACAGGTACATACAAAGGTAAGCGCGTTTCTGTACAAGGAACGGGCATGGGAGTTCCTTCTATCTCGATCTACGTCAATGAACTCATGCAATCTTATGGTGTTCAAAACTTGATCCGCGTAGGCACATGCGGCGCGATACAGGAAGACATCAAAGTACGTGATGTGATTATTGGTATGGCTGCATCCTCCGATTCTCAAACGAATCGTCTCCTGCTCAATCAGGTTGATTTTGCTCCGACTGCTAACTTTGATTTGCTGTACAAAGCGTATCAAGCAGCGACAGAGCGCAATCTGTCTGTGAAAGTGGGCAATATCTTTACGAGCGACAGCTTCTATCGCGAGAACCTAGATTTGTACAAAAAATTGGCATCCTATCAAGTGCTTGCTGTTGAAATGGAATCTTCCGCGCTGTACACTTTGGCTGCAAAATACAAGCGCAACGCATTGTCTATTCTCACCGTAAGTGATCACATCCTGACGGGTGAAGAAACATCCGCTGACGAGCGCCAAACAACCTTCAATGAAATGATTGAAGTGGCGCTGGACGCAGCTCTGATCAAGTAAATTAGCATGCAGACGACATCCCACTGGCAAACTATCGTCAGTGGGATTTTATGTAGAGGATAGAAAAAGGGGATGGAATCATGAAACATAATTACCCTGCCTTTTTTGAAACGGCATTTGACGAAGGGTATACGATAGAGCAGGATGGCTATTTATATCGGTTATTCCGCCAAGATATGGGCAAGCTTCAGGTGAAAACAGGAAAAATCGTGGCGAATGATCCGTTTGTCATGTTTGAGACGGAACCGTTTGAGGAGGTTTTCCCAAAGGGGAGCTTCTCCGTACAGCTCGCTATCGCGCAAGTTCAATCCCTGTCAAAGGAAGAGCAAACGGATGATTCTCTCGAGCCAGATGAACGGGTAGCATTGGCACGGATTGCCTTCTCAGACAAACCTGTCGTGTCTTGGAAAATGGCTGTTTGGGCAGAGTCAGATGTGTCACAGCTTGGCGAAGGAGAGTTTTTTGGTTACGGTGTGGATGCGGGTACAGGCTCGTTCATGGATGCAGAAGCTTGCGCCCTTTTGGAACGAGAAATGGAGAAGGACGAGATGTTTTATGAGACGTTAACGAAGAAAATGGACCAAACGTATAAACACACGCGTAGTTGGGGTCTGATCAATATAGGGGAAGGCTGTAATGTCGCTATGTTTTCAACAGGATGGGGAGACGGCAGCTACGCGAGCTATATCGGTTACGATGCCGAGGGACAAATCGCACGATTGGTAACAGATTTTTACTTGTTAAATTGGATGGGAACGGCTGAAGAATAGAAGTTGGGGTAAACGGGGAAGAAAGAGAGAAGAAAAGCATATAAACGCCAAAGTAGAGTGCCTCCAGTGGCACTCTTTTTATTGGTTATTTTTTCTTATTTCGTTCAAGGTACTGCGCCAGGTTATTCAAGGTATTTTCGTACGATCTTTTTTTCGGTGTAGAGGTGATCGTTTTGGATTTTGGGATTACTTTGGTCATTTGGGGACCTCCGGGCGTTTTTAGTTATAGTGATCTTAATTATAATATAAATGAATTTACAATAAATGTAAATGGTATTTTTTATTTAAAATGAATTTTTTTATTATAATGAAATTTAAGTGGAATTATGCCGTTTATGTAGATGGATGATGAATGTCTTAGTGTGTTGTGAAGCTGATAAACATACTGGACAAGCTCCTTATTACTAATTAGGTTTTTATGAGAGGAAGTTTCGGTAATGCGTGTATGTCTTATGGCACTGATAGATGGGAAAAGCTATTTATTTTGCGTTATCTTTCAATTAGATCCATGTAAGAAGGAGTTTGTGACACCTAACTTATAAGAACAGGTGAGAACCCCTTTCAGAAATTATGCATTTCATTTTGAGTCCGATAATATATATTATGTAAACTGATAAAAAGAGTAGAAATCGGTTAGGTGTAAATGTACTGGGATTTCTTGTACAGCGACACAATACTAATCCTATAAGCGACACAAAAGTATTACCTTAATGTGCGATTTGCGACACAAAAATACCATCTTAAAGTGCAGTTTTAGACACAAAATTATTACCTTATGGTGAAGTGCTGCTTTTCATGATAACGTACCCTTTGAGGAATACACGATGCAAACTCCCAATTTGGTTGAAGATGAAGGATTTTACACTTTTCATTTCAGTTCATGAAATGGCTCTTTTATGAACTGAAAACGATTAAATTATTTAAAGTTTACATAACATCAAAAAATTGATTTTTTGTTCTTTAACGTTATTGGATCATCCATCCGGTATTACTTACTTACTTAACTTTTAGATAAACTTACTTTTTAGAATGAATGATCTACGCCCCATTATCTGCTCATAAACATTCAACATCTTCAGTTTGTCATGCAGTTCGATGCTTACGCGGTCCTTACCCTGTTTTACCTCTCCCACAACGGTGTCGTCTATCTCATCACTGTTCTTGAAAGAGATAAAGTTACGTTTGTATGTCACCTGATCGCCGGTTACAGGATCGGTGGTTACAGGATCGGTGGCTGGTCTCCCTTCTCCATCAAACAATGGTGTATCCATTTGACCAAATTCTAGCAGGTCTGTAATGTCCCCGAATGCAATCTTCATGTATTTCGCGATGATGCGCTGAACCCTAAGTCCCATGTCATCAGCCATTGCTTCCTTTTCCCGGCTTGAATTTGAGTTTTCCCACAAGTTTTTTCCAACCAAAAGCATAAGCTGCCATCTTGTTGTAGCCGACGGCGATAGCTGCTCGGTTACCATTGAAGTCACGAAGGTACACCAAAACAAAGAGACGCTGTTTTTCGCATAATTCTGTTGACTCAGTTTTAACTGGGACAGACACCGCTTTGGCTATCTTTGGCTTGGGATCTTTTACGATAACATTACCTTTGCGAATAGTAACGTTACCATTTAGTTTCTCATCCCATTTGTCTTGATTTTTCAATTTGCATATAAGTGAGTCGATTACCCCGAACTGCTCTGCAATATCTTTAAGCATCAAGTTTCCACCACTTTCCAAATACAATGTTTCTGCTCTGTCTCTGTTGGGCCTACGAGCTCTAGCCATTACATCACCACCACCTTCTCTCTCAAATAAAAATGTCACTCTTTTACCAGTGACAACGTCGAGAGTATATTTCTTTAATAACGGATTACGCTTTAAAGGTGCTTTTGTTACGTACACGACATAGTCCTTGCTGTTCCAAATTGTATAGCTGCTATTTTGGAAAACTAGCATTCTTTACAAACCAATTTGAGCAACTTGGGGAAACCAGCTACAAATTTGAACATGAAAAAAACCCATAATTCAATAAGATTTACGGGTCACGAACGAAATCAAATGGCCTAACTAATTGTGTATGGCTTAACCAGCCGTGGGTTATAGGAAACACATCTGCAATTCCGTATCTATTATCAGTTTGTACACTATTGCAAATAATATACCTTGCAATCTATTTACCCCCACGCTAGTATAATTGTTTTGTTTTACCGAACAAGCTGTAAGGACAATTGGTGAAATTTCAGATAATAAAGTTGTTCTACAATCAACCGAAAACAATGCAGTAAAATCTCGCCTGCCAAGATCAAGCGCTGGATCAATAAATAGTAGTAAAAATGCATTGAACTCTTAGTTACTGCAATTATCTAGGTACCAGACTGTACTTAATCAACAGTGCCAGTTATGACAGATGCTATGGTTATCATTCTACGATTTTCATGTTCTACGATATCTACTGCAACTTCACCTTACAATGTTTCCATTTTTCTACGCTGAGTATTGATTTACTAGCTTGCTTGTACCGAATAATCGGCACAAACTTGTATTGAGATTTGAATACTTTATCTTGTTTGGACTTTACTTTCGCCTGCTACAAAAGCAAATCTTAATCCGTCATATTGTCTATTTTCATCATACAAATGAAGAGATAGATCAGCCTGGTCCCCTCTGCCTCGGAATAAAGCAAAACGGTTATCCATTATGGATAACCGTCAATATCTTATGAGTTTGTACTGACTAGATTCTACCTAATGCTCTATCAGCTTCTATTTGAAGTTGTATCGTTTTAGTTCCCATGTATTTCTGTGCAGTCCCTAGAATCGTTCTGTCATTTCCGAGTATTTCCAACACCGTTATTGAAAAAATGTTCTTTAAGTGAGCATCTTCGTCATTAGATACTTCTTCAAAATATTTAAAAATACTTTCTAACAAATTGATGTTCCTTTCTTCACTTAATAGTTTAATTATTTCAGGCATGAAGATGTCCTCAATTATGACAGTTTCTAGCACCTCACCGTAATCCGCGATTGATTTTCTATACGCGTCATCAGCTGACGGTAAGAAATCTAACATTACTTTCAAGAATTCTTCCGATTTTTTATTCATAACCACCAACTCCTCTATTTAAACAGTCTTATTGCATCCTCTAAATCATCCGTTAAAGCATCAAGTATATCTAAGTCATTAAGACCAAGTTTCCCGGATTTCCCTAGTTCATTTAACTGCTTTACCCGGTCCTTTGCTTTTTGTAGATGCTTTGAAGAACCTTCGTAAAACTCCTTTGTTAGTATATAAGCAGTTCCGCCATCCCCTTCTGTTGCACCTGGTCTATAAAGTTCATTTACTATATTTCTTAATTCTATATTTTCAACAGCAGATAACAATTTTTCTCTAGTAGAACCAGTAAATTCGGGCATTTTTTCTAAAAGTCTAGTAACTCTATTAATAGCACAATTATGCACCCATATACCAAGATTAGATACAAAGTAAGAATGAAAATTCGCTACTTCAAAATTATAAACTGTAGCTTCGCGCTTCTCATTCTCAATCTTATCTATTGCGAGTGTATTACCGTCGCTTGAAACAAGCAAATCATTAACTTTAAGATCTTTTACAAGCGTCCATCCTTTACCATTCAACCAAATTGGATGTTCAGCAGTAGCTTCAATGATCTCGTCGCCGATATAAATTTTATAAATTTCATCAGCTTGTTTTTGGAACAGCCCTACAACTTCTTTATAAGCTACCTCACCAGTCTCTTCATCTTTTGAAAGAACCTTATCCCCTACCTCGATTTCCTCAATAGGTTTCTCCCCTTCGTCTGTAAGAACCTTTGTTCCAGCAGTAAAACAATTACAATCATAGACATCATTAATTTCGTCAATTAATTCCTTAATTGTTTTACTTACTTTGACAGTGATAGTAGACCCGACACGCATGACACGTGTGGCCGCCCCCCCTGCAAGCGAAAAGATGATTGCATCGCCTTGCAGCATAAACTCAATTCTTCCCCCCGAGAAGTCTCGGTGTTCGTCTTTAATAGAATTGCTAACCAATCTCTTCGTTATTTTTCCTCTTTCAGTAATAGGTTCATAGTATGTTCCTTTATTTTTTGCATCTATTTCTTGTTGGGCAACTAGTCCGCTCCATCTGTTGGTAACTACCTCATACATAATTACGGACATCAGTAAATCTTTATCGTAAGAGCCTGTTTGTTTGCCATGATACATTTTCATGTTTTTAAGCGTTCTTTGCATCGTTTTAATGTCTTCGGTAGATACTTCCTGATTGTATGTCTTAACTAGCTCATCAATATTAAGAGTTTCTGTATCTTTTGCACTGACCAGTCTAAACCATGAATCAATTGTATACCTTTCTGCAACGTCTTTTGCTCGAATTTTTACAATGTAAGTTCCATTTTTTAAAGTTGGCTGGGTAGTCGGCATATTGATGGAACCATCCCACGTAAAGGTATGCTTCACATTCTTCGCCAAAAACCTTCTCGTTTCTAGGTAAACTACATGAGTTGGATTATCTTTAGGTACTACGGTAATGACCGTTTCCTGATGATCTTCGTAGTATTTCCATGAAATCGTTCCGACAATGTTTAAGGCTGGATCTATAGCCATATACCCCGTATCCCGTACTACTTTATGAAACTTTGTATGGTAGATGGGAGTTGGAGCAGTCTGTAACGAGCGTAGAGCCGCTCTTTTCTCTTTCCTTGGATTTTGCTTCCATACTTTCGCATAAAATACGCCTATGTCGCCTGGAATAAATAACACGTCTTCCTGATTCGCATAAAACGTCTGGAGCTCATTTCCGTCTTTATCTTCCAACGTTAGAATGTTGTTGTCGACATATAAATTCATATCGGCAATCTCATCCAGCGTAAGCTTGAAATAATCAACATCGTATGGTGAAGACAAACGGTCGGAATAAATCCCGTCCCATTCCGCTACGGTAACTGTTTCACGAGAACTGTCGAAATCTGACTCTACTGTCATTCTGGTCAATAAATTTGCATTTGCCTTTGCGGTAAGCTTTACATAATACGTCGTATTCGGCGCAAGCTTAGCTTCCACCATGGAGAATAGCGAACCGAAAGGGCCATCATGATCATCATTTTGCACAATCACATTCTGCATGGCAGAATCGCTGTACAAGGTAAGAACCGTGTCTACCTCTCCACCGTTCTCTTGATACGGAGATGTAAACAAGCGATGCAATCCCTCTTTTTCTGTGGTGAACTGATAGATGACCTCTTTTGTATTCTTCGTCACATCGACGAAAGTGTTAACCGCTACATTCTCAATGATCGGGACTGGATCTGAAGTTACGACAAAATGCTCATAGGCCCCATAAAAAGTAATGGGATTATCATTGATGACTGTGGCGGTAAAGGTATGGCCAGCCCTAATTGCTTCACTCTTTGAGGTGCTTTTTTTATCAATATCTGTGATCTTACCGTCTGGACTCTTGACTTCAAAACGATAGGTATCGTAACGTGTAGCAGTTGTTTTGATTTTCGAACTTTTTTTACTCTGATTTAGAATGCTTACACTTTCATTCTTTAAAAGAGTTCGTTTTAACAAGGCGGGTTGCAAACTTTCACTTCTTGCTATAGTGCTTTCAAATCCGCTGAACGTCACTGGAGAAGCCGAAGTAACAGTTACAACTACCTTTCCACCTGCGGGAATTTCAAGTAAATCTTTAGAGAAATCACGTTCTAGACTATGACTGGTTCCATCTACTTCGTACATGGCATAATCAAATTTATTCCCAGACTCATATGTAACATTCGTCTTTATTTCTCGTGTTACAGCACTTTTGTTTACAAAAACATAAGATTGACCTTGTTGTACTTGTTGGTTAAATGTTAAAGAAACCGCTGACTCTTCTTTTAAGATGTCATAGTAACCTGCGAACGTAACCGGCAGTTCAGTGGTCACTGTTGCTGTCAGCTTCCCCCCTGGAGGTACGGATACTTGGAGTTGGGAAGTGTCGTTGGCCTCCATAGCAATAGAACCGTCACTCTTCATCACTTGATAAGTAAATTGATTTTTGTTGTAGGCCGCATCTGTTAGAACTTGTACGGTATCTTGACTTGTATTCCGAATCCCAATTGTTTCGTTTTTAACCGCTGTTCGTTTGAAAAGAGCAGGGGTAGGACTCACTCTTGCTTCCAATCCATCTTTAAAACCTTGGAATGTCACAGGTTTTAAAGATATGACGGTGACCACTACTCTACTGCCCGGAGGCATTGAAATTTGTCTTCCATTATCACTTGCAGACTGACGTGTTGGCGCTCCTTGATAGTACAAGGTATAATCGTATTTCTTATCCTGGGAGGAATAAGCATCTGTATCTAGATTCTGGTATTTGCTCGTACTCGTGTTTGTGAATACATAAGACTCGCCTTGATTCAGTTGAAGTTTAAAGCGTATCGAACTAGAACCATCCTCTTTAAAGAGGTCATAATATCCATAAAAGGTAACGCTCTGATCGGAGGAAATGGTAACCGTCAGCTTTCCACCTGCTGGTATCTCCAAGCTTGTCGCAGTTGCATCGTTTTGTTGTTTGACAACAGAACCAGTATTAGAGGCAATCTGATAACTGTATTTATTCCTACTTGACGCATTCGTTTCAATCTTCAATTCTTTCGTGCTTGTGTTTAAAAAGCTTACCGTCTCACTATTAAACACTTGGTGCTTAAAAAGTGCGGGATTTGCGCTGGGGCTTCTTTTTACACCTTTCTCAAATCCTTGGAAGGTCACAGGTATGGAAGACGTGACCGTGACGACCATTTTTCCACCGACTGGAATATACTTCGATCTCAAAGTTGTATCCAGGGCATACGAATTGCCAGTGCCGTCGCTATTATAGACGGTGTATTCAAATCGATTTCCTTTTGAAGAAGAAGCATTTGTTTCAATCTCTTGAATCTTTCCACTAACATTCGTAAAGATATAAGATTCGCCTTGTTTGACTTCTTGTTTGAATAGAAGATCTTCTACCTGTTCTTCTTTAAAATGATCAAAATATCCGTGGAATGTTACCGGATTATCTTTGGTTACTGTTGCAGTCAACGTCGCACCAGCTGGAACAGGTATGCTTCTTAAGGAGGAATTGTCCTGTTGGCTCACGATAGACCCATCACGACTTGTAACTTGGTAAGTAAATACTTTATTTGGGCCAGCATCTGTTAGCGCTTTAAGGTCGAATGAGCTTGTATTTCTCACACTGACTGTTTCATTTTTGGTAACCGTTCTTTCCCAAAGAGCAGGATCAACACTTGGGGTTCCGACAAAGATAGGATCATATACTTGGAACGTGATCGGCGTACTAGACTTAACCGTTACGACTATCTCTCCACCCGCGGAGACAGCATTCGATCTTGCATATGAATTAGCAGCCTGGGAATGTACTGTGCCATCGCTTTTGTAAATAGCAAAATCAAATCTCGTATCTGTCGAATACGCAGCATCGGTATCTAACCTTAATGTCTTTTCACTATTATTGACAAAACGATAGGACTCGCCTTGATTCAGTTTGTGACTGATGACAGTTCCATCGGAGGTGTCCTCTTCTTTGAAGATGTCATAATAACCACCAAATGTTACAGGATCATCAGATGTCGAAGTGGCTACAAACTTTCCACCTGCTGGAACGGAATAGGAAACTGTTGACGTATCGACAGCCTGTTTATAGATCGAACCATCATTGTTGAATATATGGTAACTGAATTTCTTTTTCGTACCACCAGTGTATTGAATGGACTCACTTTGTGAGCTTGTATTTACTGCAATAAACGTTTCATCTTTACTCAACGTTTTTTTAAATAAAGCGGGTTCTGATGCAGAATAATAGGTTGTCTTTTCTACATCTCCCGTAAACGTTACAGGAAATCCAGTAACCGTAACAACAAGCCTTCCATCTAGCGGGATCGACCTTGAAGTAGCAATGGAGTCTAGGTCATGAGCGACGCCCTCTCCCTCTGCATTGTACGCAGCATAGTCATACGTCCTACCATCACTTCTCGAAGTATCGGCCTTCAACGAAGAACTTGATTTAGGATTACTATTTTCAAAAACATAAGTCTCACCTTCGGAAATGGTTAGCTCGAATGTTTCCCCCGCAACTCGGCTCATCAGCTTGGGGATTTCCTCTTCTATTTCGTCAGTTTGTGATTCATCGGTTAATTCATCTACAGCAGGCTCTTCTGAAGAAGCATCTACCACTTCAACATTTACATTCGTCACTTTGTCTTTGTAAGTAGCAGTGAGCGTGGTTTTGCCCGGAGCTTGAGCAATGACCTTGCCTTCTTCGATACGAATCAATTCTTTGTGCTCGATTTCCCACGTGACAGATTGGGTTACATCTTCAACAACCTTATCTGCCCACAATGCCTTAACAAGTAAAACAACAGAGTCATCTACTCCCATTTGAATTTCGTCTGGAAGGATCGATAACGCTACTATTTCGTTTTCTGCTTCTAATTCTTCCTCGTTTTCTTGCTTTCTCTCGCCTAAGGGTAACTTACTATCTATAGACCCTTCGCCTTCTATTTCTGTTGTACTCGTTACACCTTCTGAAGATGTATTTTCATTTGATTCCGCTGTGTTCATTTGAATATCTGGATTCGTAGATGCATATGAAAGAGGTACTACCATATTCAATAGCACACTCAGCACTAGAAGCACGGACAAATATCTTTTCATGTTAATGTTCACTTTGCTCTCCTCATTGGTTAGGTTTCTACTAGTTTGACATTCGAGAACAGCGCTTAAGAAAATGGAGTTTTGTTCAATATACATTCAGTAGAAAGAGTCACTATCTCAGTAAAATACTTCGAAATTTAATAAACCCAAACTGAAAAATGATAGCTCCACGATCAATAATCAAATTCACCTACTCGAATATGTAATTTCGCTGTAATGTACCCTCTTACCAAATCAACTCATTAGGCCTTTTGATACAATTGAATCTACTGTCTACCCGACTTGAGCAGCACTGACTAATGACTAGAAACACAGAGATCACTATTGTTGTTAATCAAATACGATTCTGTTCACAATTACTACCTCACTTTCCATATTTTATTACGAGTAAAAATGATATCATTACTTGCTAATATACAAAATGAGTATAATGTCATATTTTCCATGTTGCACAATCGGGGATTTAGTCTATCACTTAATTAAAAACAATATTCTTCATAACCTAATTGCAAATAGTCTTTGAGCGTGTAATATGAACAATTGGTCCCAGCATTTGAGATAAGTGATTTGAGTAGAAATGACTTGCATTATGTAATTAATTGAGGAAAATAAGTAGGATCTTCAAGAGTTTTACAGAGAACAATTGGCTTTACTGCAAGAAATTTCATTGTACCAAAGTGTATTGCCTGCTACTATGAAAGCGGCAGATGAACTACCGGGAGCCACGGACAATGCAGCAGGCCAGATACGCAGCGTATTGATTAAAGCAGGGAATTAGCGAAAATTCTCCCGTATTTTTACCGAGTTTAGCCTTCTCGATCGCGTTTTACCTCCTGGTTAGGAAGAGTGTACTATAGTCAGGAGACTATAGACGGTTGTTAAGTATATGTACAAACTATGCAAAAAAGCAGCCGCTCCCATCAGCTTTACATGAAAAGGGCTACATTAAACAAATCAAGTTAAGATAGATCGGATTTAAACAGCTTCTCCTAAACCTCTCCTTTATTTATGTTATGGTCAATTATAACGAGATAGACACTTTATATAACAGGCGCCTATCTCGTTAGCATTCCGTATGTACTAAATGGTTGTTCACTAAGTAAGATCGAGTAAAAATACTATTTTCCTGTGACATGTGTCTGTTCACAATCATTTAGTTCTTTTTTGCACCATACTTTGGATCTGCACAATATATTCGTCCAGGAGCTGGCTCAACTCCACAACTTCTATATTGGAAAAACCTTTTACATTCGCAAGATCTATTAGCTGTCCTCGTAAATCTTCCATTTCTTTCTCTAAATCCTCCTGATTCTTTTCCAGCAGTGTCATACATCTGGGTTTAGGGGAAAGGGGTTCTACATCTAATTGGTCTATAGGAGAGACGACGATACATTCCAAAGAATCCAATTTTTTCACAGCTACAGACTACCATTCCTTCCTTTTTATGTATGTTAAGGACATTTTCACTATACTAGACTCTCCTAAAAACTCGGTATTGCAAAAATAAGGAAACATAAAAAAAGCCAGTACCTTTTGTAGGTACTGACCTTTGTCTACTCTATTTAACCGCCTACTCCATGTGTGTACATCTGTACTGTGCTTTTGGTATTAGATGATGTTTCAGTATTTGCGATACCGATGCACAGGCCAAAAACTAGCAAAAGCGATAACGAGTACGTCTTCAGCTTCATACTGTGAACCTCCCTATTATTTCTTGATAATTACGTTCGTGTTGCTCTGACGCGTGCTGACGGTACGCCCAAAACAGTGCTGTATTGCGCTTAAATGCTTGTTGATTATTCAACTGGTCAGCTAAGTCTAAGCAACATAGAATCTCATCGAGCGCTTTATTAATGCGCCCTTTCTTCAATTTATATTCGACTTTATAATACCTGAAATTGTAATGTCTGCCAATATTAACCGAACCTTTGTAATCAGAGAAACGCTTTATTTCTTCAGAATACCGATCCAGTTTATCATCAATATCAATGTCGTATTTACTAGCTGCCTCCATAATAGTTAAAAGTCCCGCTTGGATTTCAACTGGATATTTTGATAGAAACTCCAGATAATCAGGTAAAATAGCGGTTTCCCCCATCAGCAAACTATACGTGTATAAATTAGCTCTTGCCCAGATTCTGAACTTCTCAATTTCTTTTAACCCCACTTCATCCACGAGTTCAAACCATGCAAGATCTGCATAGCCTTGAACAAACTCACTCGCTTCACTGTACAATCCTTGCATTTGTAATGCGACACCTTTTAAGAGATAACCTTGTCCATAATACACAACTAAATGACGGTCCGTTTTTAACGGTTCGCATACCTTGTTGTTTTTCCTTTTACGCAACTCATTATCATAGACTTTAAAAGATAAAGAGCGTAATTCGTCAGCGTAGATTTCCATATCACCCCATCTTTGCAACTCGAAGCACACAGTCGATAACTGAAGCAGCCCATCTAATTGGTAATTCTCAGGTAAGCGGTTTCGGTAAGGTTTAAATCTGATTACCGCCTCCCAATTTTCTTCAGCATTCGTTCCCTGGACTGTTGCTCGAAATAATCGATACTGACTGATAACAAAGCGGTCCGAGTGACTGTCCTTCTCATTATCAACTACGTGTTGATAGAACGGGACAGACTGAATTAGCTTTCCATTCGCAAAGAGCTGCTCTGCCACTGAAAAGAGGATACCCACATTCTTACGGTCATCCAGTAACTTAGAGACTACCTGCTGAATGCTATCATGTAGGCCAATTTCCGCACATCGAATAAGGTATGGTATCAATCGTGGTCTTGATACCTTTTCTTTTGTGAAGCACTCGCTTGTATACAAATCATATAGCCATCCAGAAGGCTGACCAAAAACCTTAGCCAGTGCGTCTAGTTGTCCTATCGTAATAGATCGTTTGCTCCGTACAATATCACTAAGGTGTCCATGATTAATACCAGACAGTTCTCCGAGCTTGCTTAGCGTATAACCGTTTTGCTTCTGAAGCCTATCAATCTCCGACCGCAACGACCGTTGCAATGTCTCTTGCAGCCTCATATACAAACACTCCTCTATTCCCTAAAAAGGTTCATTATTGTCCAGTAATTTGCGCCATTAAAACAGTTAATCATACTCTCTTTTAGTTTACTTTTATTTGCAAAACGAAGAATACCACCATTTGTAAATTACTGGAATCTTGATAATTATAATACGTAAATTATAATTCACCAAGTATAATGGATGATTAAAAATTCACGAACGGACTAACATAAGAGTAAATGGACTAAGGAGCTTCTCAACTTGAATCTATCTGACGCAAGGAAACAAAAAGGACTATCACAGGAGAAAGTAAGTCGGATCATAAATGTATCACTTAAACACTACCAAAACATCGAATATGGCATCACGATACCAACGGTTACGATTGCGCTTCACATTTGCGAAGTCCTCAACATCGATCCACGAGACGTTGACGAGTGGAAGGACAGACGTAAACCTAATTAAGTGGGGTATCCTATGAGAAATGTAATTTTTCAACTCTAAAGTTAAATAAGCAAAAAAGCCGGATTACCGTAGGGTAATTCGGCTTTAAATTTATCGCAAGTTCTAGTTGCGGACATATGCCTCAAGCAAAGCAATCATTTCTTGATTTCCCCTCCTTCTTGCTTCCTCCAACGGAGTCATAAAGGTGGATGGATAATCTGGGCCGTAAGGAGTCGAAAGATTCGGATTTGCTCCGTGATCCAATAACAACTTTGCTATGTCTACTCTATCATCCTGTACTACTCTCATTAGTGGTGATCGATGGTTCTGATAATTTAAATCAGGCTCCGCACCATACTTTAGTAACTCGGCCAACATGTCATAGTTGTCAATTGCCAAAGTGATCACTGAGTATTTTCCTTCCAGGTGATTTGGATTTGCTCCATGTTCAAGGAGGAGTTTAGCCATTTCCAAATGGCCATTACTAGCTGCGGCATGAATGGGACGACTCTTCCTTCCTACCTCCCCTTCTATGTATGCATTTGGGTCCATTCCAGCTTTCAAATATAACTTCACCTTGTCTATCTTATTATCCAGAGATGAAGCATTAAAAGTTAAGGCGTCAAACCGACTCCAAGAATCATCTATTTCTTGTCTTGCCTGCCTTGCTTCTTCTGAAGCCAGTTGATCATCTGCAATGGCAACTATCTTATCACCCTTTGTAAGTCTAATTACTTGATCATAATCGAGATTCATCGATACTTCAGGTTGATTAGATTTATCATTTCCGGACTTGGCCACTTGATTAGATACTTCATCTTTAGCTTTACTTAAGCTTGGCGTTCCGTCTTGAGTTGGAACGTCAGGGTTTGGATTGATTTCCTTTTTCAGATTAGGCGCTTTATCCGCTGCGGTATTTTGGTTCTGAGCATTCGAATTTGAATTTGATGATAACGACTTACTCCCAGTCATGCTCTGGAAAACAATCGCCCATATGGATAAGCAAATAACAATAACTGACCCCAAAAGTAAACTTCGTTTCAATTTAATTGACATGTTTTCTGCCCTCCCGATAAAGTAGCAGGTAGATTATACCATAACCTTTACAGATTGACTCACCAAATACGATTCTCAACTGATGCATTCTAAGGCGTTATCAGTGATATCATGACCTCTTATTTTGTAAGTACAATTTTTCCTCAGTGCATAAAATACAACGCAACTCCTTAAATCAAAAACGAGATAGCCTCTTGGAAAGGGGCTATCTCGCGGTATTTCCGTAGATAGTAATAAACAAAATACATACATGAACTGTATCTGAATTTCGTTAGAGAGCGAATTTCAGCAGAATGTGTACCTGGTAACCAAGGTCGTAACTGCTTCTTCTTATCCTTCCTTTGTGCCCTCTCCCCCACTCTTTTTACCATCAAAACCGCCCCCTTTTCAACCTGATCTCATGGACAGTGTCCGATGTCCGATGTCCCGTTACTTGCTAAATGGAGTGTACCGACAATAAGCGCGAGGCTTCCTTTACAGCTTTGTTATTCAACTCATTGCTTCCATACATAATGAAAAAGCGGATGAGCTCTGCTTCAGAGAACACATAATTTTGTTGCATGTGTTTCAAGTGTTCATCTTCCACGTACTCTTGGGTCATAGCATACAAATCGTATATCGCCTTTTGTTCAGATACATGCAGATAAGCGTAAGTTTTCTTGAAAGATTGAGCATAAGGTGAAAGCTGTTGCATGTGTTTTTGCAAATGATGGAAAAATGCTTTGGCAAATGGTAAGAACCCCTGAAGCATGGCATGTTCAATTCCAGTGATGATAAAGACCCTAGATATCGAAGGAATGTCTGTAGAAACGTATGTATCCTCGCCATTGTCTTCCCTTTCACGGTAATAGTTAACAGCATGTCTTAAGCGATCCAACTGATTATACTGCTTACTTTCAACTGAAAATTCTACTCGTTGATACCCATTGATAGCCCGATTAAACCAATTGAGCTTCATTAATATCCATACTCATTCAAGGCACATTAAAGTACTTAGCATTCTTTATATTATTTATAAGGTAATTATTCGAGAATAGACTCTCTATGTACTTGTTCCTCTACTAGTGAATGATCCGTTTTCATTTCAGTTCATGAAATATCGATTTTATGAACTGAAAGTCATTATAACGAAATAAATAAATTTTACTGTGATTCAATTTTCAATTTGTGATGAAAAAATTGATTTTTTCATTCAACCTCTGTTTCCTTTTCTCACCAATCCTCCTCTCCATGACTACTTAATTGAACTAGTTATTCAGTCATGATCCTCCACCCTTTAGATGGTGCGGTCAGTAACCTTTTCAACAAGGCAACTATGCCTGTGTGGCCGCATCCATTCCAACTTAGTGTCCCATGCAGCTCATCCCCTCAAGTTGATATTTCCTGACAATGTGATTATTGACGAAGTTGAAGAAATCCCTTTCAGAGAGTTCTCCTCCTTCGTAATCATTTTTGCCAAACAGAAAGATGTCAATCGAGCGATTATCATCAAACTTCACACCAAGCGCAAGCTGCTCGATAGAAAGCTGTGATTCGACCATACAAAGCGTGCCATATATCGCAAAATCATTATCACACTAGCGTTTTCTTGTTTTTTTTGTTCTACATGCAATACACACTTTTAGTTGGTCCATAGAAATATGTAGAATCTATTAAACAAAATGTGACATAAAATGCTAAAATCAAGAATATATAGGGAACCCAACTAGGATGGGTCAAATCGCATACCCAACTCATTGTTCCTCCCCAATTGATTATGGTTTACAAGGTTTCCGATAAACAAGTAAGAAAGAGAGGATAAAAGATGAAAAAAAGAGTTAGATACCAAAAAAGATATGCATTCCTTGGTGCTGTAGCGGGATATTTCATAGCTTTACTTGCATCCACGATACTTCCGACTTTTATTATGTTAGCCATACCTTTGCTAACAACAGCCATAGGGTTTGTCTTTGCTGAAAAGAAAGAGCAGCAATTAAGTAGATTCACGGTACCAGAACCGGACCAGAGAATTACTTCTACTGAAGCGGAGAGTGAACAAACGAAAAGGGAACCGGAATCTACCTACTCCTCAGAAATTCGAGAGTATCTTCAAATTATTAAGGAAATTGTTGTTAACGAAAATGACAAGCGCAACCTCGATGATGAAATTTCCGAAAAGACAACAAACCTTTGTTCTAAGATCGATACTCTCCTCCCCTACATAGAAACGCTCGGTAGTGCGCAAACGAAGCATGATATTAAAATGCTCGTTATGAAAGACTTGAATAGTGTCATCAACCCCTTCTTGAGGCTGAGTGTTGAAAACAAGTTGAATAATAGGCGTAAATTATTAGACGGTCTCCGTGACATTAACCTAAAGCTGAAAGTGATCTCTACATCCATTGAACAACACGACATCTATGAGTTGGAGAGAAAGCTTAATCTTATTACCGAAAAATATAATGCCAAAGAAATTTATTAATTACTGTTAAGGAGCGTGTTATAGCAATGACGACACAGGCTATCCAATTAGTTAAACAAGAAGACATCATCAAGATCCAATCTGAAGCAGAAAATGTGGTACGCCAGCTGCAAACTGATAATCAAAGCCAGATGGATTCAATTTTTGAGCAGCTGGGTAATTTGGGTGAAAGCACCCAACGAAATGCCGCTGAATCTCTTGAAATTCTAAAACGACCTGTGAAAGATCTGATGGATGGGAAAAACAATGATATTCCCAATACACTCTTAAAGCTTCGTACTTGCACAGAAGAATTGAATCCTAATAAAATCTTTCAAAGCGGTGGGATCAGCAATCTTTTCAACAGAATCTTAGGGAAAAACCCAATTTCCACCTATATTCGAAAATATGAATCCGTTAGAACACAAATTGATAACATCATTGCCTCCTTGCTTAATGGCAGTGACAAGTTAAAAGAAGATGTCATTAACTTGAAATACATTAAGAAAAAATCCGGTGAAAATATTTATGAATTAGAAAAACGGATTTACTTCGGCAACAAGTTGCTTGAGATGCTTGAAGTCGAAAGCAATAAGCCTGAAAATCAACTTCGCAAACCCGAATTTGAAAAAGCGATGGTCAAAGTCGTAACAAGAGTAAAAAATATGAGTCAAATGATCAACATTTTACAACAATCCATCGCTTCTGTTGATGTTATTGCGGACAATAACGAAAAGTTGGATGAAGCTGTCTTTAACGCGATTACGATGACGCAAAACGTTGTCACGGTTTCCGCTGCAATTCAGTTGGCCTTGAATAATCAGAAGAAGGTAATCGAAGCTGTACAAGGTACCAATCAAGCCATTGAGGATATGCTGGTAGCCAATGCTCAAAGCTTAAAACAGAATACACAAGAAATCACCTCGATGCTGGAGCAACCAAGTATCGCAATCAATAAACTACAGCAGGCATTTAATGATGTGTATAGTGCAATCCAAATTACCGAAGATTCAAATCGGAGAATTATCAATTCTAGTAAAAACTTCATCCAAGAGATGGATAAGCTCAATGCAGACATGAGAGTAAAACTCGGTATGGCAGATCCAAATCAACTTTCTGCACCAGCCAATCAGCCAACCTCACTTCTACAGTAAATAAACAAAAGAGGAAACCAAGTGATCGTTACGTGGTTTCCTCTTTTGTTTACCTCTTTTTGTTCGTTGAAACTTTGTTGATAGGAACAAGAACATTTCGTCCTATTTGGCGCAGTTTTTCCTCCATTCCCGTTTTGCTGCTGATCGTTACCACTCGAACATACATCTTCTTTCCTCCTTGTTCTAAAATCATTCGCTTTTAACGAATTGCACCTTTTAACCACGAATCCAACTTCATCAAATCATCAGTGGAACAGTTTGCGTTTAATTCTCTGTGTAAAGAAGCGATCGTTTGACGTTTTAATACAGTCTGCCAAGCATCCTCCGCTTCGTCCATCACATCGGATAGCAAGCAGGTGCTGTTTTCATTTAACTGCAACATCCCTTCTAAAATTCCTGTCGAACGATAGAGAGATTTCACGCCTTCTATTGCCATGAACACATCATAAATGGTGATGTCTTCTGGTGAAGCTTGCAGTCGAAAGCCGCCTTTTGCTCCAGGGACGGATAAAACAATCCCGGCCTGTACAAGTCTTCTCATTAACTTTTGCAAATAAGTTGGAGAGACGTGGAGCTGTTGACTTAGGGCTTCACCAGATAACATCGCCTGTCTAGGTAGTCGAGTTAGCACTAGAAGAGCATATACGGCCTGTTCGACGCCAGACTTCATATTCATGATTCATCATTTGTGTTGAACATCTGTTTTTGTTGAGCGATTTTCAATTTTTCTGGTGTCACATCATTACCCAACGGGTCTAATATAGTTAGCCCAGAAAATGTGTGCAAGACTTGGCCTCGGATGATTTTCAGATATTCTTGACGGAGTTGTTGTTGTTCTTCTTTTTCTTTTTGGGTTAAACCATCTTCGCGTTGTTTTTTCGCTAGGCTATTTATTCGTTTTAAAATCGGGATCATCACTTTTTCCACCTTTCAATTTATAGAAGTTCCTTTGCAAGCAACCGGTACGACTGCAATCTCGCCTCGTGACTATGACTGATTGTCCCAAGCACCGCTTCTGTAACCCCGTATTTTTCATCGTGTTCACGCAGCGTATTGGCAACATCTTTTGCACTTCCTACCAGGAATCGCTTGCGGTTGTGCTCAATCTGCATTTTGTCCATTTCGGTATAGGAATAATTCAATGCTTCTTCCGGTGAGAAGATTTGAAACGGCATGCCTTTATCCAGAAACAGCAAGTTCAGATCCAGGCTCACTGCGTGATATTCAGCTTCCTCTGTTGTTTCTGCCGCCATCACAAAATAGCCAACATTGATTTTGGGTGTCTCCATAAACGCTGAGGGCGTGAAGTTCGTGCGATACGCTTCAAGCATGGGAGACTCTAATTGTCCACTGATAAACTGGGCAAAAGAGTAACCAATCCCGAATCTTCCTGCCTGTGCAGCACTGCTTCCACTCGATCCCAACAGCCACACCTCTGGAACTGGTGCATCGACTGGTGCAGCCAATGTGCGACTATACACATGGTCTTCAGGCATCGTGTCCGTCATAAACATCATCGTTTCCATCAGCTTATCGTACTGGTTAAGCAAATTGGATTGTCTTCCTTCGTGCAGGGCAAGCGTGGAGAACCGGTCTCCCCCTGGAGCACGACCCACACCGAAATCAATACGGTTGGGATAAAGCGTTGCTAACGTTTTAAAAACTTCAGCCATTTTTAATGGAGAGTAGTGCATGAGCATAATTCCACCCGAACCAACGCGAATGTTGTTTGTCACGGAAGCAATGTGTGCAATCATGATCTCAGGTGAGGCGCTTGCCAAGTTTACAGCCCCATGATGCTCCGAGTACCAAATTCTGTTGTAGCCCAAATCATCCACGAGCCTCGCCAGCTCAATCGTATTTTGAAACGTTTGGGCAGAAGTTTGTCCGTTCGCTGTAGGTGTTTGATCCAAGACACTCAATTTCATAGTAAGACCTTCTTTCGTAGTTAATGAGGACATTTAATATCCGTAATTTTGTTTTATAAAATGACGACAAATCATGTATTTATCGAAAAGGCCCGATAGGCAAACCAAGCTACTCCTTTCAGGGAAACCGCCACATGACCATGCATGTGATGAGATGTGGCGGTACTTCCAATTTATCTGTGATCGTTACTTGCCATTCCAGTACGTCACTTCGTCAACACCCAACCTTACAGTCGGGAACCCTGGTTGTGTTGCTTTGCCTACAGGAATCATAAGAATGTTCACCCAGTTATCTGGAACGTCAAATGCTTTTCGGAACTCTTCCGTGTTGTAACCAAGCATCGGTACAGTGTCGTATCCTCTTGCCTTTGCCGCGAGCATCAATTGCATCGCAACAAGACCTCCATCAAGGTGCTGCCACTCTCTCCATACTTGTTCACTCACTGTACCGTAGTACCCTTCCACACTTTCATTAATTCTGTTTTTCACTTCCTCTGGCATAAGACCGGCTTCTACTGCTCTTTGATTGATTTTGTCTGCATTTTCCACGGTATAAGCGTTCATATCTCCTAGCACCACAATGACTGCGGATGCATCAACTACTTGACGTTGTCCCAATGCCATAGGAAGCAACTTTTCCTTGAGCGCCTTTTCTGTAAAAACCATAAAACGCCAAGGATTCAGATTTGTACCACTCGGAGCGAGCATTGCCTCTCCAATGAGTTCTTTGATTTCTTCCTCTGAGATTGTATAAGAAGGATCAAAAGTCCGAACAGAACGACGATCACGAATTACGTCATAAAAATTTGCTGTGCGATTTGCTGTTTTCATCATAACAGTACCTCCTACATATTTTTTGCATGATACTTCTATGGGTATAATGGTTATAGTCCCTATCCCTCATAACTTGGTGACGACCCTATTATGCAAGGAAAAGGAAATATTGCAAAGTACGCACTTTTACGTACTATAGGAACGCAAACGTGCTATAGGTACGTCGACGTACCTATATATTTATAAAGGAGTTAAAGGAAATGAAACAGTACAACAACAGACTGGAAGTCGTTTTAGAGGTAATTGGTGGAAAGTGGAAGGCTCATATTTTATATCACTTAACAAGGGGACCTATTCGAACAGGAGAATTAAAACGATTAGTAACGGGGATTTCACAAAAAATGCTCACGGTACAATTAAAAGAGCTTGAAAGAGACGGCTTGATCACCAGAAGAACATACGATCAAGTGCCGCCAAGAGTTGAATATGCCCTGACTGAATATGGTGAATCATTAAAAGAAGTTTTAAAAGTCCTATGTAATTGGGGCGGAGACTATCTGAAGCATCGTTATCCGAATGGTGAAGTGTCCGTAAAAAATCAGGATGACATTATTTGATGAACCTAACTGGTGTAACAGAAAGAGGAGCCGCATCCGCAGCTCCTTTTTTGGTCCACCGACGGTCCCTGAGTTTATGATATCCATTTCAGGCCGATCGCGGACACAAGAACTAGGCTGATGAATAAGATGCGTATCCACTCCTTCGGTTCTCCGAAAGCGAACATCCCCAGAATCGTACTCCCCACTGTCCCAATACCTGTCCATACGGCGTAGGCTGTGCCCATGGAAATCCGCGTCATTGCGAACATCAACAACGAAAAGCTGGCTGTGAACGCTACGACCAAAAGCAACCAAGATCCCCAACCGCTGCGCTTCGCAACATGTTTGATCGCAAGAACCCCAAGCACTTCACACAGACCGGCGGTCAACAGCGCCATCCACTCCATTTTTATTCCCCCTCTTATTGCTTTCCTCACTCTGGGTCACCAGCTTGAGCCCGATCACACCTGCCAAAAGCGTCGCAATGAACACGAGCTTAAGCGGATGGACCGGCTCATTGAGGAGGAGGATTTCCGTCATCACGGTTCCCCCTGTACCCAGTCCTGTAAAAACCGCGTAAACCGTGCCGACGGGTAGTTTTTTCGCCGCGTCGATCAGAACCTTGAAGCTGTACAAAATCGCCGCGATGGTAATAATCCATTCGCACCACGTGGTTGCATGCTTCAACCCATATACCCATACCACCTCGAAAATTCCAGCTAGCAGCAGAAACATCCACTCTTTTTGCAAGCCTTTCTTCCCCCTGTTGTTGTCGATTTCTTACCAACAGTGTAAATCAGCCATCGCATAACGTATAATGATTGATATCGATGTATACATCATTTTTTTTGATACCTTGTGCGAAGGGATGGAAATGCAGATGGAATTAACGGATCTTAAAGTGTTTTTGGCCGTTGCGGCGGAAGGCAGCGTATCCGGGGCAGCAACAAAACTGGAATACGTCCAATCGAATGTGACGACCCGGATTCGCAAGTTGGAAGCGGAGCTTGGCGTTCCGCTGTTTCACCGTCATCCCAAAGGGGTGAAGTTGACCGATAAAGGAACCGTCTTCCGGGATTACGCGCTCTCCATCGTAAATTTAGCCGATGAATCGGTGAAAGTGGTGCAAGAAAAGTCCTACCCGAGCGGCCACCTCGCGATCGGGATGATAGAGACAGTCACCTGCGGAAATTTTATGAACACACTGTCCGAGTTTCAAAACCGCTATCCGGATGTGTCTCTCTCCATTGTAACCGGCGTATCGCAGGAGCTTGCGTCCATGGTGCTGAATCATCAACTGGACGGGGCCTTCATAACAGGTGATGTAGAGTCACCTATGTTGACAACTGAGTACGTCATACAGGATGAACTGGTCTTGCTGAGCAAAGAAGCGGGGACCGATCCTTTCGATATGAATAAGGTGAAATGGGCGGTTCATCCAAAGGGATGTCCATACCGCAAAGCGTTGGAAGCATGGCTCACGAGTAGAGAGATTCCTTTTGAAAACATTATTGAAATCAGCTCGCTAGAAACGCTCCTGAGCTGTGTCAAATCCGGGCTGGCGGCGACGCTGCTTCCGGCGACCATACTTTCGGGAGAATATCAAACCCTGGCGGCTCATCCCATTTCAGAGGAGTACGGCATGGCGACCAAAAGACTCGTACGCCGTAAGGACCGCTTCTCCAGCAAGGCCTTTGCCGCTTTTGCCGAGATGATCAATCAAAGAGGGCTGTAGGGACGGAATCTTCGCGATCCCGTCATTCCCACTATAGCCTTCAGATATTTACTTAAATATCAATCCATTTTTCTTGGAATGTAGAAGCAGAACCTCCCACCTGAACAGATATAACATCACCTAAGTGAACAGATACATTTACAGTAATTTCTGAGGAGCTGTTCATTGTATACCCTTGTTCAAAATCAAAGGTTCTTTCTCTGCTTTTTTTCTTGTCATTATATTTTACTAAGTAACAAGCTAAAGCAGCATTTGATGTACCAGTAGCACTTTCTTCAGGAATATCGTATAAAGGTGCAAAGTTCCTACAATGAGCTGTGGAATCATGTAGGGTTTCTAGTGTAAATAAATGATACCCCGTTACATTATATTTTTTACTTATTTTAGTGATGTCTTCCATATCAGGGTCTATTTCTAATAAGTCTTTAAGACTTTTTACAGGTACAATGATGTCGCGTAAGCCTGTAGAAACAATTTGGATAGGCATATTAGGCATTAATTGGTCCTCATTTATACGTAATGATCCTATTATCTCTTTAGAAGGAAGTATTTCTAAAAAACTCGGGAGGTTTTGCTGTAAGAAAATCATCTGATTGTCATAAATTTGTACATGTAGTACCCCCGCTTTTGTTTCCGTGGTATAAATTCCTGGATGTACGATTCTGCTTTGAGCTAGTAAGGAAAAAGTTGCAACCGTGGCATGCCCACATACATCTACTTCTTCATTCGGTGTAAAATACCTAATTTTATAATCGGAATTTATAGAAGGGAATATAAAAGCAGTCTCTGAAAAACCTAATGTACTTGCGATAACTTGCATATCTTTCTCTGTGAGATCTTTTGTATCTAGAACTACTCCCGCAGGGTTTCCCCCTTCTCCGTTTTTAGTGAAAGCAGATATAACGTATACTTTAGTTCTCAATGCATTTTCCTTCTTTCGTAATTTTTACATTGATTATTTCCTATGTTACAAAGTTTTGGATAGCATTTCGTCAGAAATATTATTAATAATATGAACACTTTGCTTATTTAGCGTCTGAAAAAGGCAGCCTTTAAAGCTGCCTCAGATAAAAGTAAAAACTCACTTAATTATTGGTGGCTGTATTCCATGTAACCAGTCTAAAATAAATGGGGCTTGATGAGGGTTTAGGTTACTTGGCATATCCTTTTTATGTATGAATTGAAGTCGTGTACTTTCCTCATTTCCTTGAACTGTACCTTCGTATTTCGTCACGTGAAAAATGATCTGTACACTAAAAACTTTGTCTCCATTTGCATATTGAGCAAAGCCATTCTTTCCGGAGTATATTCCAAACAACTTTATTTGACTAATTTGAAGATTCGTTTCCTCTAAAACTTCCCTTCTAACAGTCTCTTCGAATGTTTCCCCAATTTCCAGAAGGCCACCAGGAAGACCCCAAATATCTCTTTTTTGTTGTAGTAGAATTCGTCCAGAGTCGTCTTCAATTATTGCCCCACAGCCAACGGTTAATAGAGTTTCATGACCAATGTATTTTCTCATTGTTCCTATATAGTCATTCAAAACAACTTTACCTCCCAAGTACTTTTTCCAAGCTGAATTCGTCATACTAAGCTGAACTCCTTGTTAGAATAACCTTGATCATGTTACTCGTTAATACTTGTTGATTTTTATCGATAATATTGCCTTTTGTCCTTTTCTTTTACTGATACTCTTAGTTTCCAAAGTTCTTGAGCCAATTGAAAAGCTTCTTTATCATTTCCTTTTTCAATGGCTATTCCCCTTGCTTTTAATAGAGCATTCGCAGCAGGAGATAGGTCAGGAGAATCCACAACCCATAACTTAAAATCATGTTGAAATGGATCGGTATCGCTCCAAACATAATCATGTTTTCTAAATGCAGCACCTACTGTGCTTTTAGTAAGCTCTTGCTTAGAACGAAATAGTTCTTTTTCATCATTACCTAAAAACACCAATTGCTTTTTATCCATAAATACAAGGGAGATATCTTTCTTTTTGAAAAGAATTTCATCATCTCTAAGTTTACAGGTAACTTTATCATCGTATACAGACGTTTCTAAGCTTTCATGAAAAGAGAGTAGAGTCAAGGCAATGCCCGCAATCAAGCCAAGGATCATTGTAACAATGCCTACCCATGCTCCACTATAGGATGCAATGAGCTTTAAGGGCCCCTGGAAAGGTATCCAAGGCAAAGAACTGCCCCATTTAGCAATACTCGGAAGAAACCAGCCGAACACTAAGCCGATAAGAGGGAAACCAAGCCACAAGATAACCTTGTCCGTTTTTGAAAAATTTAATAATGTATGATTCTCACTCATTTAAAGTCTCCTTTTTTAGATAATACACTTGTAATGGTTTCTCTCCATACAGCTGAAACATCAAGTTCAATGCCAATCATCGGATAATTTGATAAGTTATCAAGTGTTAACGCTAATACACATGCTTTTTCACGTAAGCCTTTTGAATCAGTGTGACCAAATTCTTCACCTTTTTGTAGTAGTCTTAAAAAACCGTCAATAAAGCCTTCTTGTACGCCCTTAATTTTTAATCTGTACTCTTTATTATGGGAAGATTCTCGGTTTCCATATAAAAGAAACTCATTTAATACCTGTACAACAAGCATTTGTGTATCTGTAGTCTCTTCACCCAACAATTGCAAGCCGTCACTAATCATCTTCTCTACAAAATTATTTTTCGTATACTCATTAATCTGAAAATATTTTTCAAAACTATATCCTTCTAAAATCCAAGCGAATACAGCGTCTACTAGTTGTTCTTTCGAAGAGTAATAATAATAGATGGATGGCTTCTGTATGCCTACAGAATGAGCAATCATGGAAAGTGAAGCTTTTTCAATTCCATACTGTCCGATCAACCATGTGGTCGTTTCAAGAATTTTTTGTCGTGTTGCTTCGCTTTTATTCATTTCATCACCATTTTCTACCTAACGTTAGTTAGATAATATCGCCTGCTTTCGCTGATTGTCAAGATGATTCATTAGGGGATTTGCCTATCCCCTATGTGTGGTTGTTTTATTCGCTTCCCAACATAAAAAGAAGCCGAGAGAATACGGAATAACTCCCTGCATTCTTCTCGGCTTTTCGCCTTACTGCCTATCCGTTTTCACCACAAACTCAATGCTTCCGAGGCCACCCCATTTAGCGCTTACGACATCCCCTTCCCGTAGCTGGTGGGAACCGGTAATGCCCCCGGACAAAATCAAATCTCCCTTGTGCAGCTTGCGTCCTTCGCGAGCCAGCATGTTCGCCAGCATCGCGACCGAGTGCGCTGGATGACCGAGAACTGCCGCACCAGCCCCCAAGTCTTTGAGCTCGCCATTGATCGAAAGAGTAACACCTACCAAATCGAGTTCAAGTTCATCAGGCTTTCTCCACGTCGATCCGATAAACACACGGGAAGACGAAGCATTGTCGGCAATGACATCAGGCAAGGTAAACTGGAACTGCGCATACCTGCTGTCGATAATCTCCAGTGCGGGAACTACATAGTCAGTGGATGTCAGGACATGAGCCTCAGTGATGCCGGGACCTTCCAAATCCTCACTCAAAACAAAGGCGATTTCCGCTTCCACCTTGGGATGAATCAATTCATTGATCAGCAGAATGCCGTCCTCGATATTCATATAGTCAAAAATGTAGCCCCGAATCGGTTCATGCACATTCATCTGCTTCATTTTTGCCTGACTGGTCAAACCCATTTTAGAGGCAAAGATTCGATGTCCCTGCTCAAGCTTGAGGGAGACCAGTTCATTTTGAATACGATATCCATCTTCCACTTTCAGCTCAGGGTATTCAGCTGTCAGTTTCACGACCTCTTCCCTATTCAACTCCGCATCCACCAGTTTCTGAGCCAACCTTTTGTACAATAGCTCCGATTGCACGCTGATCACCCCCTATCTGATTTTGGTAGAGCTATTCAATTGGGCAATTTCCGCTGCGACATCCACGATCATGTCTTCTTGTCCCCCCACGGCCTTTCGTCTTCCCAGCTCGATCAAAATGTCCCGGGAGTCGATGCCGAACTTCCTGGCTGCACGCTCGGCATGAAGCCGGAAGCTGGAATAGACACCCGCGTATCCGAGAACGAGAGCGTCTCTGGTAATTTCTTGTGGTACTTGAAGAATCGGCGATACGATTTCCTCTGCCAGGTCCATCATTTTGTACAGATCGACGCCCGTCTGAATGCCCATTCGATCCAGTACAGCAAGGAGAACCTCGGTTTGTGTATTGCCCGCACCTGCACCCAAGCACCGAACACTGCTGTCAATCCAGGTGGCACCCTCTTGAATGGCGACGAGTGTATTGGCCATGGCTAAAGACAAATTGTTGTGTGCATGGAAGCCGATGGGAATATTCAGACATTGCTTCAATGCCCGGACTCGTTCCCCTGCTTGATCAGGCAGCAGAGCGCCAGCAGAATCGACGATGTACACGACATCGGCTCCATAGCTTTGCATGAGTCCAGCTTGCTCTGCCAGTTTTTCCGGAGCAGCCATATGCGACATCATCAAAAAGCCAACTGTTGTCAAGCCAAGCTCTTTCGCCCGATAAATATGCTGAGCGGAGACGTCCGCTTCGGTCGCATGTGTGGCGATTCGTGCCATGCCTACGCCTAGCCCTGCTGCCGTATTCAAATCTTTGATCGTGCCGATTCCCGGCAGCAAGAGCACGCCCACTTTCGCTTGTTTACAAACGGAAACGGCAGCCTCGATCAGCTCCAGTTCATGGGTCCTGGACAGCCCATATTGCAGGGACGATCCGGCCAATCCATCTCCATGGGAGACTTCGATATGCGGTACGTTCGCTTCATCTAATCCTCGCGCTACCTCGACTACTTGCTCCACAGTAAACTGGTGATTGATCGCATGGCTCCCATCTCGAAGCGCTACCTCGGTGAGCACAATATCACGACTCATATGCGGTTCCTCCTTTCATCCGTGGCTATATACCCGTGCCGGTGCCGACAGCATGCTTGGCATATTCCTCTGCTACTTTCACCGCTGACGCCGTCATGATATCCAGATTGCCTGAATACGTAGGGAGGTAGTCACCCGCGCCTTCCACTTCCAAAAAAACGGTGATTTTGTTTTCATCAAAGATCGGTTCTGAGCGCAGATGGTAACCAGGAACGAAAGATTGAATATAGGCAACGGTCTGGTGAATAGCCTTCACGATCTCCTGTCGGTCCGCCTCTTCCTCCACTATTGCATAGACCGTATCTCTCATCAGGATCGGCGGCTCCGCCGGATTCAGGATGATGATCGCCTTGCCTTTCTTCGCTCCGCCGATCGCTTCGATACCACGTGCGGTCGTCTCCGTAAATTCGTCGATGTTGGAACGTGTGCCAGGACCCGCGCTTTTGCTGGAAATAGTGGCCACGATCTCTGCGTAGCTGACCGGACTCACACTCCCTATTGCATGAACGATCGGAATAGTAGCCTGGCCGCCGCATGTGATCAGGTTAATGTTCTTTTCATTCAAATGCGCACCGAGATTCACAGATGGTACTACATAGGGGCCTACAGCAGCAGGCGTCAGATCGATGGCGAGCTTTCCTGCCTCCTTGAGCGCCTTGGCATGACCAATATGTGCTTTGGCAGAAGTAGCGTCAAAGACGATATCCGCAAGATCCGCATCGCTTTCCAAAAACGGTTTCAATCCGTCGTTAAATACGTAGTATCCAGCTGCTTTTGCTCTACGCAGACCATCCGAATCAGGATCGATTCCAATCATGGACGTCAGTTCAAGAACTGGCGACCTTCCTAGCTTGATCATCAGGTCTGTCCCGATGTTCCCCGAGCCCAGTATTGCTACTTTTACTTTCTTCATGCATGCACTCCTTTCCTATTTTTTATCTGCCAAACCTGACTCCTACTGAACCAAGTCCAGCAATCCGTGTGTGAAATACATCGCCAGGCTTAGCTTCAACCGCTGCTGATAACGCACCAGACAAGATGATTTCTCCTGCTTTGAGTGTAATCCCTAATTCATACAGCTTGTTCGCCAACCACGCCACACAGGATGCGGGATTGCCCAATGCGGCGGCACCCACACCGGTATTGACCAGCTCCTGATTTTTATAAAACGCCATTCCTACTAGGGGAAGATCCAGATCTTGCGGTTTCACGGGATGCCCACCCAGCACATAGAAGCCCGAAGAGGCATTGTCCGCAACTGTATCTTCTAGTTTGATTTGCCAGTTGGCTATCCGGCTGTCCACGATTTCTAAAGCAGGCACTACATATTCCGTTGCCATCATGACGTCATAGATGGTTACAGGCCCTTCCAGATCGCGCTTCAGCAGGAAGGCAATTTCTGCTTCTACCTTTGGCGAAAGGACATACTCGAAAGGTAGTTCTCCGTTGTTTTCCACGACCATGTCGTCCAATAGATGTCCATAGTCTGGCTGATCCACGCCAAGTAGTGTCTGCATGGCACGAGAGGTCAGGCCGATTTTCTTCCCTGTAATCCTCGCGCCATCTTTCACTTTTCGCTCAATCGTCTTCAACTGAACGTGATATGCCTCTATCTCGCTGAATTGCGGATCCAGTAAAGTGAGTGGCGCTACTCCCACCCCTTCACGACTCGCCGCCGCTAAATGATCGGCGAATCGCGTGATCTTTTCTTTGTCCACACGGGTCCCTCCCTGATTTGCTGTCCTTGTCCTTCTCGCTATAATTTCATGGTGACTGTCTTGACCTCGGAGTAGAATTCGAAGCTGTGACGCCCGCCTTCGCGGCCAATCCCGCTGTCCTTGGCACCGCCAAACGGAGTTCGCAAGTCACGGACATACCAGCAATTGATCCATAAAAGACCTGACTTCACTCGATCAGCCACGCGATGCGCGCGCCGCAGGTCGTTGGTCCAAACCACTCCTGCCAAGCCGTAAGCCGAATCATTGGCGATCCGAATAGCGTCCTCTTCTGTACGGAATGGAATGATCACGATGACAGGACCGAAAATTTCTTCCTGGGCCACCCTCATTTTGTTGTCTACATCATAGAGAACGGTTGGCTCTAGGAAATTGCCGTCACCCAGCCCGCTGATCCGTTTTCCGCCGTAACCGAGCTTGGCTCCTTCTTCCAGTCCGAGCTGAATGTAGTGCTCCACCGACTCCATGTGACTGCGGGACACCAATGCTCCCATATCCGTGTCTGGTTCCAGAGGATTTCCCACCTTGATCCTTTGAACAGCCGCCACAAATTTGTCCAGAAACTGATCATATACGCTTTCTTGTACCAATAAACGCGATCCCGCCAGACAAATCTCACCCTGGTTGCGGAATATTGCCTCGATCGACCCTATTACCGCTTCATCAAGATCGGCATCTTCAAATACGATATTGGCTGATTTGCCTCCCAATTCGAGCGATACCGGAATCAATTGCGAAGCGGCATTTTGCATGACGGTCTTGCCGGTGTTAGATTCTCCCACAAAAGATATCCGGCGCACATGGGGATGCGTCGTCATCGCAGCCCCGACAGTCCCGCCTGGACCAGTGATGATGTTGAGCACGCCAGGAGGAAGACCTGCTTCATTGGCAATCTCTCCGAGCATCACCGCAGAGAGAGGCGTGTACGAGGCTGGCTTTACAACGACGGTATTTCCTGCCGCTAAAGCCGCCGATGCTTTCCAGGTCATCTGCATGAAGGGCAGATTCCATGGAATGATCAGACTTGTCACACCTGCCGGAGCATATTTGACGTAGGACATAAAATGACGCATTTCATAATGCTCATGAACCATGTACTTGGCCATTTCGGCAAAGAATCGCAAATTGGCCGCCGCTCTCGGAATATCAAAGCCCCGGCTTTCTTTGATCGGCTTGCCGACATCGAGCGTCTCCACCAAAGCCAGTTCGTCCACGCGTTCCATCACCAGGTCAGCCATTTTGCAGAGAATCTTGGCGCGCTCATCTACAGACATCTCACTCCAAACGCCTGACTCAAACGTACGCTGCGCCACGTCGATCGCCTTTTTTACATCCTGCTCACTTGCATTAGCTACAGAAGCCAGCTTGAGATTTGTCGCTGGGTTGATCGTATCAAAGGTTTCACCGGAAACAGCGTCCACGTAATCTCCGTCTATGAATAGCTTGGCGTCTTTTCGTACCCGGTTTTCCTTGGCAGTCTGACTCATGGGAATCCTCCTAATTCGCGATTTCCAAGATCATCTCTACTTCTACGGCGTTATTTAGCGGGAGCTGGGCCATCCCTACAGCGGACCGCCCATGCCTGCCTTTCTCGCCGAATAGTTCCACCAACAAATCGGATGCCCCATTCATGACTTTAGGCTGATCTATGAAAGCTGGATCGCTGTTAACGAATCCGAGTATTTTGACTACTCGTTTGACTCTCCCCAGTTCCCCTAGCTCATGTTTGGCAACAGCTAGCAGATTGAGCATGCACTGCCTGGCAGCTAGGTAGCCTTCCTCTATCGTGACATCCTGTCCCAGCTTCCCGCGATATTCGTTTGTCCCTTGGCCTGCCAGAAAGAGGAGATTGCCCGCTTGGACACAACCGACATAATTACCGGCCGGCTGTCTCGGTACTGGCAGGTCAAGGCCCATTGCCTGTAGACGTTGTTCCGGCGTTTCAGTCTGATGCTTCACAGTCCGTTCATCTCCTTTATGTTCAGGAAGCGTAGCGCGTTTTCACCCAGTAACGCCCGCTTCTGCCCGTCCGTTAGCTCCAAAGTATGATCGATGACATCCCCGGGAGGTATTTCACGAAGCAGGAAGGGATAATCCGAGCCCATCATGATTCTATCTTCGCCTAAGCGCTTCATCATGTATGAGATGTTCAATGGGTCGTACGTCAAGGAATCAAAGTAGAATTGTTTCGCGTACACACTAGGTGGTTGATCGGTCAGACGCAAATGCGGCCATACCTTCCAGCCTTGGTCCAGTCTGGGAAGGATATAAGGAAAAGAGCCGCCGCCATGGGCAAAGCAGATTTTCAGGCGCGGAAACTTCTCGATCACGCCTCCCAAGATAAGACTTGCTGCGGCAAGCGCTGTCTCGCTTGGCATCCCGACGGTGTACATCAGGTTGTGCCGCGGCATCCGTTCTCTGCCCAGCGTCTCCCATGGATGTACGAAGAGTGGCACATCCCATGTCTGACACATTTCAAAAAAAGGAATCAGTCCCGGATCGTCCAGATTGTTGCCATTTACGTTAGTACCGATTTCGATTCCTCTCAGGCCAAGCTCGTGCATGCAGCGATCCATTTCCCGGATGGCTACCTCGGTGTCTTGCAAGGGAACAGTACCCAATCCGATGAAATGATTCGGATGCTGGTTAACCGTCTCTGCGATAAAATCATTTTGAATCCGCGCCATCACTTCCGCTTCGGCTGCCGGGGCCCAGTAGGAAAACGTAACCGGAATGGGTGACAGCACCTGCATATCCACGCCTTCTCGCTGCATGTCATGAATCCGTTTTTGGGGATCCCACACCTGATTCGTTACTTCGCGAAATACTTTTCCCCCGACCATGATATTTGCCCCGCATGTGCAAGTGCGGTGCAGAACTGGCCAGCGCTCACCATGAAATCGCTCAGCCAGGTTGGGAACATCCTCTGGAATAATGTGGGTATGGAAGTCTACTCGCATTTCCACTCACTCGCTTCCGGAGACATGACGTGCCCGCATTTTTGGCATGTCCGCAGCTCCAGATTGCTGTTGAATCCTTCGATCGCCTCTTTTACCTGCACCTCTATGTTGGTCAGTTGAATCCGTACGCGATGCATTTCGTGGTCGCAGTTTTCGCAGAACCAAGCAAAGTCCTCCAGTTCTCCCTCAGATCTGTTGCGCTCAATCACGAGTCCGATCGTATCCGCGATCCGGTGTGGGGAATGAGGAACATTCGCAGGAAGAAGGAACATTTCGCCTTCTCTGACCGTAATGATCTCACGCTTCCCATCCTGGTTCATGATCTCAACAAAGCAATCACCCTTGAGCTGGTAAAAGACTTCCTCGGATGGATCAATGTGAAAATCCCGCCGTTTATTCGGCCCTCCCACTACCATGACCATTAGTTCTGCATCTTTCCAAATCACCTTGTTATTCACCGGTGGCTTGAGCTGATCGATGTGATCCTCGATAAACTTCCACAAATGGATAGGTGCCAATGTATGCATGTTCTATTCCCTCCTTTGTTTTTTTAACTCCTAACGATTATGTGAGATCGTTTCTCCTGCTGGTTTCAATGCCTTTTGCATATGAACCAGCTCTCGTGCCAATTCGTTGATTCTGCGCAAAACATCTTCGTCTGAAATTTCGTTTTGTGAGTTGAAATGATCGGCGTGTACATACACCGATCCTGGTGCTACGTAAGCGCGAAAGAAGCCCGCAATTGGTTTCAGCTGGTTTTCGATCACGAGGTAATGCTGATACGTCCCACCATTTGCCACGAAGCCCATTACTTTATGTCGAAGAACCTGAGGCTGAATATGATCAAACAAATTTTTCAGCGCCCCTGTCATCGAGCCTTGGAAAATAGGTGTACCAATCAGATAAAAGTCAGCGGATGATACCTTGTCGATCACCTTTTTTGTATCATCCGTGTATGTCGCCGGATCTCGTCCATCACACAGAGACATCCGGTGCTCGCGCAGGTCGAGTAGCTCCACTTCGATTTCCGGTGCCGTTTTTTTCACTTCATCCAGTACGCTTTGCACGACGATGCTTGTTTTCGCCCCAATTACTGTGCCTGCTATGCCCAGTAGTTTCATGGTTTTCCCTTCCCTTTCGTCTGGACTTGTTTAAAGAACTTGTTCCCTCTGCGATGCCGATTTGGCAGCAAAAACACTGAGCGCGTCATCGACCATCGTACATGCATGAGACTTCTTATAATTGTTGTAAAAAATCGCTAATTTGCGCACCGGATCACCGGTATAGTATCGCTCGTATTGCAGCAAACGCTGTCCGAAGGCTTCCCCGCACAGGTCCCAAGCGAGCTTAAACAGGCGAACCCGATCTGTACCGGAAATACCGTCACGTCCCGCATAATACTTTTCCATGTCCGCCGCAAGCTCGGAATGCTCCATGTCACTGTCTGTCGGGGACATGAGCAAACCGCCTGCTCCAATAATTTGGATGACTTCAATCGCCCGTGGGTACAGCTTCGGAAGCAGTCCGCGAATGGTTTCGAGCTGTACGTAACCCGGCATGAGCTCGCCCGACGGCAAGGTCTCGTATTCCAGTTCAGCTGTCCTCAGGAGGGCTCTGACGGATTCCAGCGATTGCGCTAGCTCCCCGAGAATGTTTTGGACATTCGGATAGACGTCTACCCCGATGGAGTCTGCCAGCCGCATGGCAACTTCCGTAGCAAATTGGAGCTTCAACAGTCCTCTCACCCCTGTCTGATGCGCCGGCTGCTGTCCGATGCCTGTCTTTGGATAGAGCAGGTTGGCTGCTTCTACATTGTTGTACAGGAATAATCGCTCCCAAGGCACGAGTACATCATTGAAGACGAGAACAGCATCCATTTCCTCGAAGCGCGATGCCAAAGGATGGTCATAGACCGAACGATTTCCATCTTGCATGGGCTCCCTGCAAATGATGCGCAAGCCAGGCGTGTCAATTGGAATGGCAAATGCCAGGGCATAACGCTCATCGCCAGGCTTGAACCCAGGGAACGAATAAATGATGACTTCGTCCGTGATCGGTGCCAGTGTCGCGAGCATTTTCGCTCCTCTGACAATCAGTCCTTCCGGCGTCTCCTCTACTGCCCCCAAATGGGTGTACACATCGTTTTGTTCGTGCGAGGACTTGCTGCGGTCATTTTGCGGATTGATAATCGCATGCGTTAAAAATAGGTCTTGGTCGCGAACATACTTGTAATAATTCTTCACGTTTTCCGCCCACTGCGGATTGTACTTTTCCAAGAAAGACGCATTGCTGTATAGCGACGTCAAGACGATATTGAGAAAATCCGGTGTTCTTCCCATCAAACCAAAAGTGGCTTCCGCATAAGCTTCGTATATGGCTCGTTTCGCCTGCAATTCCTCAGGGGTCTTTGCAACGAGAAAGGCGTTGTTCACACGCTCACCAGTCTCCTGACAAATATGGGTAATCTTCTCTTGATACTTCTCGTCATGCTGCATGTCATACAGTTTCGCTATTTCATGAATCGGCTGTCGAAAAACAGCTTCCTCACATACCTTTGTCACCTTTCTTCCTTGCAGCCAAATCTCCGGTTGCCGTGATTTCAAGCCCCGAATGTATTGGTCACCTGTGCGGATCCCCACCACAATTCCTCCCTGTTGGTTTTGGTTGGTTGAGTCGATTTTGTTCTTAAACCGCATTATAGTGTCTGGCTTTTCTGAAAAATGTAACCCGCTTAACATCACGGCTGAAAAATATAAAAGGCCGCTCACCTGATTCGTGGGCAACGGAGGATATGTAAACGAATTAACATCCATTCTGTTTTTCTTTCGACTGCTCGTCATTTTCACGTTGAAATAATTGGTAAAGAGCTTTTTATTTTCATATAATCAAAAGTGATAAGTTCAGAAAATTAAGACTTAACATTGAGTGGATGATTGGAAGAGGCAAGATCATTGATGAGGAAAGGAGCGGTGATGATGGTATCTCCTTTTGAAACGGATTTGAAATGGGAAACCCTTTTAGCATACGGCACCCGTCAATTTGTGAAAGGAAAAACAGCTATCTATAAGCAAGAGACGATGGGAGAAGGTTTTTATTATCTACATAAGGGATTAGTCAAGATTGTGACCTCTACCTTCAAGGGGAAAGATCGCCTGGTGAACATCGTAGTCCCTGGTCAAATCATGGGACTTCAAACCATGGATCAACAACCTCATTTCACCACGGCTATTGCTGTAAAGAATGCAGTCGTCTACCATTTCTCCTGTTCGCAATTCCTCGAAATGCTGAAGGTACGCCCTGAACTCTTGTCTCTTTTCACCCAAACCATCAATCAAAAAATGCGGATTCTTCTAACTGCCATCAACATGAAGGCACTGACTTCAGAAGAGCAAATCGCTCGTCTCCTGCTCAACATTTGCGAAGACTTTAAAAACCACGAGGTTCCCCTCACTCAACAAGAGCTAGCTGAATGTGCTGGCCTCACCCGTATCACTGTCTACAAGATCCTGAAGGCATGGAAGGAACAAGGCATCATTGAAATCAATAACCGATCCTTTGTCGTCAAACGCCCAGATATGCTGAAGCCTCCACAACTCACAGCAACTCCCTTCCCTTCTATCGAGAAGCGCCGTAACATCCATTAAGTGTGAAAGGTGGTCACAATGGCCTGTCTCCGCTATCAGTGGACCCCGTACCTCATGTATGGCAAGAAGATCGAAATGGGAAAACATACAACGATCTACCATCAAGGCGATGTGGGAACTGGATTTTATTATCTAGACAAAGGGAGCGTAAAGATCACTCTCTTATCTGAGAACGGGCATGAGCGGACTATCGATTACATTCCCACAGGTGGGTTGTTCGGGGAGCACGGCGCCTATAACGGCTCATACCTGACATCAGCCATAACCACTTCTCCTTCCGTCATTTACTTTTTCTCCGACGAGGTCTTATCGCGCATATGCCAAGACTACCCACAGTCGGCAGTGATCTTCACCAATTCACAAATCTATAAGCTCCGTCTCCTAGCTGAAATCATCGCATTCACTGACAGTCCAATTGAGCTACAGATGGCTAATTATCTGCTCAAACTGATAGCTGTGCACGGAACTAATCATATCCCTATCGATCAGACGTCTTTTGCACGCTATATTGATACGTCTCGCATTACGGTGAACAAGACTTTGCAGAAATGGCGACAGCAAGGCTTGATTGAGCTATCTGAGCGGAGTGCCATTCGAGTTGTGGATGTAGAGGGACTGCGTGGGATTTATTCTCGCATCCAATGTAAATAGGGCGAAGCCTAATCAGGCTCGCCCCTCCGCATTGAAAATAACCGTTGAAAATCTTGATACAGCCCTGTTCAGTTCTGCTTAGAGCAGATGCATCTTGGCTTCTGCCTCGTCCCACGGTACCGAGTAGCCTGCCCCCTTGGCACAAAAGATCGAGGAGGATGTATAAACCGGATCTGCATCCTTTTCATAGCTTTTCCTTTCCATCACTTCCTCCGCGTTATGGCAGCGATCGTATCCGCCAAATACACAGCGGATGCTGCCGCGTCCATGGGTGAAAGAAGCGAATTCGGTACTGTAATTCATGAATGTTGCTACGGGCACCCTTCCCGTAATCACCGCATGCGTATCCGACATCTGCGGTGGCTCGAACGAACCTGAGGCACGCTGAATATCCGAAAGTACCCTCCCCATCTCGTTCATTCCCACCTTTATTTTGAAGTCATAATAGGGTTCTAACAGCATATTCTCCGCTTTCTCCAACCCCTGCCGCAGCGCGCGGAAGGTGGCCTCACGAAAATCGCCCCCATGCGTATGTTCGTTATGCGCACGGCCTCTTAGGAGCGTAATTTTCATGTCGGTGACTGGCATGCCTGTCAATAGCCCATGATGCTCCCGTTCGTAGAGATGAGACCGAACCAGATTCTGGTAGTTAAAACTCAGTTCATCAGGATGACATACACTATTGACGTGGATTCCGCTGCCTCGCTCTCCCGGTTCAAGCAGGATGTGCACCTCCGCGTAATGCCTGAGCGGCTCGAAGTGTCCATATCCCGTCACAGCAGACTGTATCGTTTCTTTATACAAGATTTCTGGTTGTCCGAAAGAGACCACGAAACCGAAGCGTTCCTTCACAACCTGCTCCAGCACTTCTAATTGGATCAAACCCATGACGCGAATGTGAATCTCTTGCAAACTCTCTTCCCAAACCACATTCAGCGACGGGTCCTCCGCATTCAGAATGCGAAACGCACCGAGCACTTGCTGCACGTGAAGCGAACCGCCAAACTGTACTTTCGACTGTAGTGTCGGCTCAGTCTCATAAGCAAACTTGTCTGAGTAGAGCCCCACCCCTTGTCCAGCTTCGGCCTTGGACAAGCCGACGACCGCAAACAAATCGCCTGCAGCTACTTGTTCAACTGAGTGTGATTTCCTACCATTAAACATGAAGATTTGTGTGATCTTCTCTTCGTATCGCAGTCCACCGCTCTCATAGCTAAGCAGCTCCCGTACCTTCAGCTTGCCGCTCAGCGCTTTGACAAACGTTAGCTTCAACCCGTTTGCAGCGTGTTGAATTTTATAAATGCGCCCCCCGAACGGAGCCGTCTCGTCATAAGTCGCAGTCGTCAACAAGGACAGTTGATTCAGGAACTCAACAACGCCATCATCCTGCAGTGCCGAGCCGCAGGTGCAGGGGAAAAGACTCCCATCTCGTATCATCTCCTGCAAGGCACCCAGCCAAAAAGCTTGATCGTCCCTTTCCTCTATGAACGCTTCTAGCAATGACTCGTTCCGCTCCGTCATCATCTCCCGTAGCCCCTCACCGACGAAACCGTTGGCGAAGTTGTCCTTGACGGAACAGACATCCCTTGTCAACTGACTGCGTATCTCCTCTTCCGTCCTGCTGGCATCCGCGCCTATGCGATCTGTTTTATTGATGAAGAAAAATGTCGGTATCCGATGTTTGCGCAACAACTGCCAGACTGTCTCGGTATGACCCTGGACACCTTCTACCGCACTGACAATCACGATAGCGTAATCCATTACCCCAATCGCCCGCTCCATCTCGGAAGAAAAATCGACGTGTCCAGGCGTGTCGATCAAATAATAAACGTCGCCCTTATGGTGCATAACCGCCTGATCGGCGAACACGGTAATGCCTCTTTTCCTCTCGATATCGTGGCTGTCCAAAAAGGCATCTTGATGATCCACCCGGCCCCGTGACCGGATGCTGTTCGTATGATATAGCAACTGTTCGGCGAAAGTAGTCTTGCCCGCATCCACATGGGCAAACAAGCCGATCGTTAGACGCTTCATGTTATCCCTCTTCCATAGCTACTCGACTGCCATTTCTTTTCTCATTAAAACATAAGAATGGAGAAGAAGAATAGTTGACTAACACTTTCTTGTAAATTGCCGTATCAATTCGCACATTTTCATATACTAAAGGCTCGTATCAGTTGCCAAACTTCCCCCATTTGCATGCTCTATACCATGCAGAGAGAAGCGAGGTGATTACTATGACTGACGTGGTAGTAATACTATTTAGACGTATCAGAGTGAATGGCGTACGGAGGCGAATTATTCGAGACGTTAGCATCATTGGAAGTGCCGCACCATGTAACCGATTTTTAATGATTGGTAGACGTGTGGGTCCTGCTGCACGTTGTCTTTTGAATAACGGGTTCCAACGTGTGTTATCAAGAGATAATGTTTTGGTGTTTATCCGAGTAAGATAAATGGGTCCGTATGAAAACGGTAGCTAATAGGGTTACCGTTTTCTTTTGTTACAAAATACTACGCATGAGGGCGGTTTGTCAGGAAAAGGACCCACCCTGTCAGAATCAGGATAGGTCCCTTTATCGTTAAGAGTCTCTGTGTAGCTACACTCATTTACATCCCATGCAAAAGGATTTGTCATCGTGACTTTACCTCAGAGCTTCGTCAAACACAGATTCTATTTGATCAACCTCTTTCGACACCGCGAATAAAACAAACGTCCCTTTCGTCTTCAAAACATGTTTTTCGATGAGAAAATACTCCTCTGGGCGATAGTCTTTCAATTTAATTGTTTGTGCCTCGATCCGTTGTTGTATTTTCTCTTTTATATACTCGGTGTCGCTCGCATCGTTGACTTTGATCACAGCCAGTTCATCCGCTTTCACATTGGATGAAGCCGTGTACAGGATGAAATCCTCTACTTTTCCTGCCTCGATCTGATACAACTTTTGCAGTTTCTCCAGATCCCCTTGCTTCATATCCTGAAAACTTACTGTTTGTTGAATTCTTTCTCCCACTTCTGCGGCCGAAAGTTCTTCGGAAGTCCCGCCGCCACTGGAGCATCCGGCCAATATGCCCATTCCGATAGCAAACATAAGCAGTACAGACAAAAATCGCTTCATTCCATTCACTCCATAATGTTCAGAATAGAGGTGTCTTCAAAAAACGTTTTGACGTTGTAAAGGAATAGCATGTCATGAAACTGCCGATCTTGTATGAGCTTTGTTACGGATTCCTCATAATAGCGAAGGTCAACGACATCGATCTCTGTGAAGTGTTCGGCCAAAAAGGGAATCAGACTATTGGCGTACGAATCTTTCACGATCAGCAGCTTCTTCCCGTCCGGATGCTCCGTTGTGATTCGGACCAGTGCATGGTTGCCGTTGAGGAATAGCGCATACTTATCCTTTTTGGACAGATTGTCCATTTGGTACAAGGAATCCGCGGTACGGCCTTCGTCCACGTACTCCACTTTCTTTTTGCTTTCCTCTTTCGGCAAATAAAGATTGATACGATCAGGCTGTAAATGGCGGAATCCGCTCTTCGAATAGAGCGATCCGTAGAATGCATCCGTCACCTGTCGGATGTTGAACGCAGCTTCGTCTTTTGGAACAATCCCCATCTGCTTGCACAACACCCGATAAGCATAATAAGCGCCTTTGCTCGTCCAATGATGATCCGTTTTATAAAAAATGGCTTCTTCGCGTCCGGCATACAGCGCGGTATAGACATCAACGAAGCGAATATCAGGTTGAAGCGATTGCCGTACTCGATTCAGAGCGGCATGTTCGTCACCAATTGGTGCGTAGGCGGGCAGTTCATCCCGAAGCAACGCGGTGGCGGTCGGTACCAGCATGATGTACTTGCGGAGGTCGGGCGTTTTCTGGTGAATCGAATGGATGGCCTGAATTCTGTCATTCACCTCGGCGTCTTGCGGCGATGAGAAATGTTGAATCAGGTACCCATCCTTACCCAGATAAACACCGTTGCTGTCCTTTTTGCCCATAACACGATCCGCATCCGTTTTTAGTCCGATCCAAACGTCTCGGAAAGCAAATTGATCGGTGATATAGGTCTCGTAATCTGATGTGAACTTCCCCGCCAGTAGTGATCGCAGTGAAAAAGGCGGCCTGCTCTCGAGCATCCTGTTTTCCGATTCCGAAAATGCCTGATCAGGGGTCAGTATGTTCAAAACAGCCACCATGAGGATAAACAGCAAGAACAACAAGCCCGTCACGGCTCGCGTGCGTTTGTCATATCTGGTCAAACTGCTCCCTCCCCTCAAAACCGAAAATATAAGAATGGATTGAAATCCTCAAAGACCAAATAAGCGGACGACAAAACCAAACTGATGATAGAAAGTGCCAAAGCAGCGATCATGCCTACCGAATTCCATCGGGCTTTCATCTGCTCCAATCCTTTCCGGGGCAACGGTGTCGCGCACAAGGCCAACAGAACGAGCAATCCGCCATACGTCGTCAGGTCGTAGAGCGCCTGATGATCCACCCATTCGTGACCCCCGAAACCAAACATCGCACGGATGAACATCCACGCGGAAGGCAAATGTTCAAATTCAAAAAGGACCCACCCGACAACGACAATCGTCAGCGTGTAGAGATGTCCTGCCCAGTTCGGCCAACGATTCAGCCACTTCAGCAAAAACAGCTTCTCAAACGCAACAAAACAGCCGAAATACAAGCCCCATACGATAAAGTTCCAGCTCGCCCCATGCCACAGACCGGTTAAGAACCATACGATCAAGAGGTTACGGAACTGCTTTCCCAAGCCCACCCGGTTGCCGCCGAGCGGAATATAGACATACTCCCGGAACCAAGAACCGAGGGAAATATGCCATCTGCGCCAAAATTCCGAAACGCTTCTTGAAATATACGGATGCTTGAAGTTTTCTGGGAGGTCGAAACCGAACATTTTGCCGAGCCCGCGCGCCATATCTGAATACCCGCTGAAATCGAAATAGATTTGAAACGTAAACGCCAGGATGCCGAGCCACGCGGAGAGGACAGTCAAGTCCTCCATCGGCGTCGACTTCACGTTGGTCCATAGCAGTCCGATATTGTTGGCTAGCAGCACTTTTTTGGCCAATCCCCGGATAAACCATTCCGCCCCTTCTCCGAACTGCTCCAGCGTCACTTTACGAAAGACCAGTTGCTCCGCGATATCCCCATATTTGACGATCGGACCTGCGACCAGTTGGGGAAACATCGTGACGTAAGTGCCGAAAGCGATGATATTTCGTTGTGCCGGCACTTTACCGTGGTATACATCCACTACATAGGACATCGTTTGGAACGTATAGAAGGAAATACCGACGGGCAGTGGCAGATCAGCCACTTGTATATGCAGACCGAATAGATCATTCACATTCGAAACGACAAACCCGGCATATTTGAAGAAACTGAGAATCGCCAGACTGCCGCAGATAGAGCCGAACAACACTGCTCTGGCGATCGGCTTACGGTGACTGTACTTGTCGATCACAAGCCCGTTGATATAATCAAATACGGTTGTAAAAATCATGATGATGATATAAACTGGTTCGCCCCATGCATAAAAGATGAGGCTCGCTGCGAACAGAACAGCATTTCTCAGCTTCTTGGGCGACACATAATAAACGAGCAGCACGGCGGGAAGAAATTGAAATAGGAATATCAGACTGCTGAATACCAACGTTCGCTTCCTCCCGCGCCGCTATTTTGCGTTCTTCTGACGACCCAGCTCATCTTTTACGTAATCGAGCAGGATCGGGTAAAACTCGGCTTGGAAATGAATGCCGTCCGCATCGTACATGTCAGGATGAGCGGACACGATTGACGACACATCGATGAATCCGACTTGTACCTTGCTTGCCAGCTCCTTCAGTCCCTTATTGTAGTCGCCGATATTTCGATAACGGGGCTCCGCTTTTTCTGCCTCTGCCGTAACCGGGGTAACGGATAATATCGTGATGGACGCCTCTGGAAGCTTTACTTTGATGCGATCGATCAATTGGCCGTAATACGACAACGAATATTCCTTGGGATTGTCGGTCGGCCATAAAATGTCATCCGAACCTAGCTGGATAAAAATATGCTCGGGCTTGCGCTTGACCAATTCGTCCACATCTTGCAGCGCGAATTCAGCCGTTTTCCCTGCACCTGCCAGCACGTTCTTGTCTTTCAGCACATCATGGTAAGACAATCCCTCCGTAATCGAATCTCCGAGAAAAACGCTTGTTTGATACTGTGATGCATATGAGGTTTGCTCCGGAGTGGAGATGTCTACGGCCTGCCTAGTCATCTCGGAAGCAGGTGGTTGTCCATTGGTGCCGCATGCCGCAACCGATAAGGCGACCATTGCGATCAGTGTAATACCCATCATTTTCTTTTGCACTTTCATCTTTCCCCTTTCTTCTTGAACAAGGTAAAGAGTAATCGTCGGAGATCAAGATCAGATGCAGATCGTGTGCAGATTGGGTAGAAATGCAATAAAAAAAGTGCAGAACCAAGGTTCTACACTTTCTTTTTCTTTAATTCAAAATAGAACAAGACTCCTTCCTCCGTATTCATTGCCCCATAGAACGACCCATGCAGTTCTAATATCTGCTTGGAGATCGCCAGGCCCAATCCGGTTCCTCCGGTCGCACGGTTACGGGAGTGCTCGCCGCGGTAGAAACGATCCCATATCTTCTCCAATTGCTCGACCGGAATATGGACGCCTTTATTTTCGATGCAAATCTTGACGGTATCCTCCCCTTCAACTGTCGAAATGACAATGTCCTCTTGCTCCGGCGTGTAGCGTATGGCGTTTGTCAGGAAATTCACGATCACCTGCTCGATTCGATGCTGATTGGCGATGACTTCGACTGGGGCGAAACGGTTGTGCAACTGCAACTGCTTGCCGGAGAGGTCCGGTGCCAACTTTACGCAGATTTGCTCCAGTACCACATCAATTCGGAACGAATCCATCTGCATTCTATACGTACCGGATTCATATTTTGCCAATTCCAGCATATCCGCAACTAGAAGGTTCATCTTCTTCACTTCATCTTCCATCGCAGTAAAATAGTAGTCCCGCTTTGGGCTGTCCGCCTTATCCTTCAAAATGTAAAGGCAGCTTTCCATGACGCTGAGCGGAGTTTTCAGCTCATGCGACACATCAGCTATAAATTCTTTACGCGTTTGCTCCAGCCGCTTTTCTTTCTCGATATCCTGCTCCAGCCGGACAATATGGGCATGCAGCATATCCGAAAGCCGATTAATATTCCGTGACAGGCTGCCGATCTCATCCTCTGTCTTGATCGGAATTTTTTCAGAGAAGTCCAGTTTGGCCATTTTTTGCGTCATGTCGTCCATGCGGAGCAAAGGAGCTGCTATTCTGCGGGAATAATAGAAGGAGGCGAGCAGAACGAGCAGCAAGGTACCTGCAAGGATGTAGCCGTAATAACTTCTCATGACCTCTGTAGCTTCGTTTACAGGCTGCAATGATGTCATGGCGAATAGATAGGCGGGATTCCCTGTTGGATCGGTCACGCGCTCTACGAATATTTTGTAGTCCATATCGTTCTCATTGTAGTCCGTTATGGTGCTTGTTTGCTCCACATAATCCCCGTATAGCAGATCTGCTTGAAAAGCTTTCACCCGTTCAAGAAATAAGCGGTTCGTATAGCGGGATACATCCGCGCCTTGCGGTGTCCGGACCTGTGTGATGGTTCCGTGCACCAGTACGCTGGGATAACGCTCATGGTATTCGGTAGGACTCTTGAATCTCGGGACGACCTCATACTCTTTTTTGACGAGGGGCTGATTCTCTAGTCGATTTTCCTCTCTGAGATTGGAGACACTCCTCCCGATCCGCTGCGGAAACCATTGATTATCGATCATGATCCCTTCCATGGCAATCTGTTGACCCGCTTTCACAAAGGTATCGATGAAGGGGTTATCAGCGCTTACATCCTCCACATCCATGACCGTGTACAGCGGAACGACAATCGACTGGCCAGAAAGAGTAGGGGTGGCGTCCGAGTGCTCTAGCCGGACCTCCATCTCGAAATCGTCGGTGTATTTCAAATGACCTCTATCATCCAATCGAACAAACCAGGCATTCGTCTTTTGATAAAACTCCTGTTCCTTCCTGACTTCATCCTGGGAATCCCCGGCATGAGTCAACTCGTTTTGCCGATAGAATTGAAGGGCTTCCTTCACCTTCTCTACCTTTTGATGCACATAAAACTGCTCGAAAAATACGGTTTGTCCGATAAAAATACTCGCGATCACAAACAGGCATAATCCCGTTGTGAGGAGAAATAGCTTGAGTACAATGCTTGTTCTCATGGCCGATCCTCGAATTTATAACCGGACCGAACAACAGTGACGATATGCTTCGCATGCTCTCCCAGCTTGGAACGCAAATTGCGAATATGGCTGCTGAGCGTACGATCCTCGCCGTCAAAGTCGTAACCCCAGATTTTTGTAAGGAGCTGTTCTCTGGTTAGGATGATGCCTTTGTTTTTCATCAAGTAGGCCAGAATTTCGAATTCCGTGTGCGTCAGGCTATAGTTGTTTCCCTCAATCGAAACGGTTCGGGACGGCAAGTGAATCGTAATCCCGCCGCCGGACAACATATCCCCCGGTTCTTGAATTTGCCGATTTTCCAGCAACCGTTTGGCGCGTGCCAGCAGGATGGGAGGACTGCACGGTTTCACCACATAATCGTCCGCTCCGAGCTCGAATCCAAGCAACGTGTCATCCTCATCCGCACGAGCTGTTAACATCAGAATGGGGACGTTGGAAACTTTGCGAATGCGTCTGCATACTGACCACCCGTCCAATTCCGGCAGCATAATGTCCAGAATGATCAAATGTACTTCATGCTCTTGAAATAACGTCAGCGCCTGACTCCCGTCCCCGGCTTCCAGCACTTCGTATCCTTCGTCCATCAAGTATTCCTTCATAATCTCTCGCAAAACCTGCTGGTCTTCCACTATCAGTATCGTTTTTGTCATGCTAATGACCTCTCGTCCTCTATCTCTCCAAAAGATATTTTTTAGAATGTTATCATGAGTTTGGGGTCGTCACAATATGGCAGTACTGTCAAAGGTCGTTGAGGACGCATTTTCCATAAAAATTTTCCTCGACAGCATCTCGAATGAATCCGCTACTAACTTGATCTCCCCGGTATCGTGATAACAGATGAAAACCTTTCCTGCCGGATTGATGATAATCGGATTTTGATAACCTAGATAGAATACTCGAACAACAAAACCTAAAGGGTGTAACACAAAAAGTGACCAAATGAATGGTCACTTTTAATATTGGATGGTTCTATTATTATCTCGTAGGCTAACGATGGATGTACCTGTTGTTTTATTAGTTGACAATGAAGAAAAATAGAGTGCAAAGACATGAAGAACTTTTTTATTAGCGCTTTGTGATTAATATGCTTGATGTAATGTCGTTAAATCCGTGGGGAACCAAATCGGGAATCGTGGTGCCCTCTAGATAAGCATTACCACTAAAACTCAAACTTCTTCCAGTAAAGTTTGCATGTTCAAATATCGTTATATCATATGGTCCGACGATACGAATGGACGAAATCTTGTCATTAAGTGGGATAGTGTTCGCGCTTGAGGTAACCTTGATCCAATCGCCGCTCATTCCGTGGTTATCGTACAAGTAAACTCCATTTAGCTCTTCTTGATGTCCAGAAACATAAAGAGAAGAAGCTTCATCGTTCCCAATCTTTTCGTCACTCATGTCACGATCACTGAACAAATAAGTAGTGCTACGTCCAGTCCAATTTAAGTGTTCGAAAACAGTTACGTTGTATCGATTATCTAAAATCTTGATCGAGGAAGCTTTGTCATTGAAGAATTTTTCATCAAGTGTATTAATTCTAGTGCCCGCGTATAGACCTAAGCAGTAACCTTGATAGTCTGCATCTTCGCACAAATATGCTACTGGTGAACCTGTCCCATTCGCTGATACTGGACCTGACCCTAATGCAATGAATGCCAACACGAACGTTGTTAAAGCACTTATTAACTTGATTACACCTTTCATTTTAAATCCCTCCTATTCGGTAATGTTTCATACAGCTATATACTATTACTTTTTCCAATATATGGCAATTTAATAATTTGTAAATATTTTGTCAATGGTTCAACAAACCCCGTTCGGGACTTACACTCTAGAGCTATCGCCCTTGCTGGGCGCACAATAAAAGCCAAATCTTGTCAGCTAACAAGATTTGGCTCATTTCTACTTAATTCTACTATCTCCATATTTTCCTGCCCCATGAGCTGGACAGTCATCCTCATCGCTTATTTTTCAATTTTGTAATAGCGATCCCCGGTCTTCGGATTGAAGTATACACGACGCTTTTCCTGCGTTACCGGATCGATCGTCACTTCATTCGTGGGCTCAAATCCGGGCGGGACGACTTCTCCGTGGTCTTGGTGCAGTCGCTTGTCCTTTATTTTGGAAATGATTAGCAAAGTGATTAAAAGCAAGATCTGAAAAACAATGTAATAAACGACATAAATCATTCATTACACCTTTTCAACGACAACTGCTGTACCGTACGCGACAACTTCCCCCATATTTCCCATATTTCCAGTGTCGTAACGACACATTACCACAGCGTTAGCTCCCATGGCAGTTGCGTTTTTAATCATGCGGTCAAGCGCTTGTTTGCGCGCGTCCTCCAGGAGCACCGTGTATTCCTTGATTTCGCCGCCAACGACTGAACGAAGACCTGCCATGATGTCTCCGCCAATTCCGCGTGCTCGAACGATTAAACCGAATGTGGTTCCTTTTACTTCAACGACACGATATCCTGGAATGTTTTCAGTAGTTACAACTATCATTTGCTTCTCCTACTTTCTATGTTTTATTTTTCAAGATCACATGTAGCACGATGTCAGCGCTAAATTGACTACCGCATGAGCACTTCTTAGCAAATACCTCCGTAAAAAGACGACAGAAAGCCGTAGAACCGTGCTGAAGCTCCACTCCGGACACCCAGTGATCTTTGGCTCGACTGATGGGCTTGACGATAAGGAAGACAGCCATATGTTGTTTCAACGCCCAAGATAACGCTGATGAAAGTTGATGGAAACCACACGTAACGCATTTTGGCATGTAATTCGTCAAGAAATCGAACATAAATAAGCACTTGAGTTCCCATAACATTTCTGTACTTTCTTATTTGGTTTGGCTAAATATTTTATTACATAGCACTTTTCGAAGTATGTATCATGTCGAGTGACATAAGCATTTTCTGGCAACACACAGTCAGTATTCTTGGTTACATCACTCGACAACAACTTGTCAATTACGATTCGAAACGTGAATATCTAAATGTATGCCAAATTTCATTATCATCCTTAATAGTTAGATAGATTTGCCCCGCACCATAATCCGCCATGGCTGCGTATACTTTTCCAGGGGTATATTCGCCTACATATTTACCATAATAATCGCTATCAAATGTTAATCTTCTTTCCGATATCTCAAAGGTTACCGATGTCCCTGTCGCTGCTATACATTTGACATTTACTTTATCGACTGCTGGCTGTTGATAGGTTTGATCATTTTGAGTTTGCACAGGGCTTTGCAGTCTAACAACTTCTAAATCCTTTTTTAATCCGTCATTCTTTTTCATACATGCTGACAAGGCTTCTTGTACTTCTGCCAAACGTCGCTCTAATCTGGCGATGTGTCTCAGTAATTCGTAATCGTTGTAGCGTCTGCCTTCTCCCGCCGAAATTGGATAATAACCCTCTTGTGGATACCACCCGTACATAATTTCCCTCCTCCATTGGCTTTGATACACTTTACGTTATGGTTTTTCCGCCTATTCGTTCGCCTATTTTACCAGAAACTGGTTTCAGACTAACTCCACAAAATGAAACAGCGGCCAGCTAAGACCTGAAAATAAAGTCTTATACTGGCCGCTGTTCTTATTGAACGAACGTTTACGTTAGGTTCATGTCATAACGGGGTAAGGCATCATCAAGATTTTGCCACCGCCACCAAATCGTTTCTCACTTGCGATCACAATGCTGACTTATCGCTTATCAAATTCTACGCCGTATTTATGGAAGATGGCCGTGTATTTATTCTCGAATATGGTCCATCGCTTTTCTGTTCCGTACTTTTCCTGCAACGTCTTCCAATAATGTTTAGCCGCTACTACATCATTAGATTGTAAGAGCAAATGAAAGCTTTCTTCGCTCAGATGTAAAAATGGACCTGAAGTGTAATAATCAACAATGGATCTGGCACTGGTCATCGTATCATAGAAATGGATAACCTCTTCTAATCCACTTAGCAGCGTTTTTCTTACATCATCCATATTCGTATCAGGAGTGATTGAAAATCGATCCGGAGCAGACTCAACCATTTCTCCAATTCTTGCTCTGAAATGACACTCCGCTTCTTTAGGTGCTGTTAGAATCTCTCTCGACTGTATTTGTGCCAACTCCGCTGCATAAATGCCGCAGTTCACATAAAACATGACATTGTCCGCTGCATTGCCAGCAGATTTTTGGAAGTTGAACATGTAGATGAGGTTTTCTGTACTCTTATGGAAATTCAAACTCTTCTTTGCGAAGCCATGCTTGGAAAGGAACGGCTTTACGTCCTGTTTAATCATATCGTTAAAGAGCTGCTGCAACATGATCCCTCCTAAAGTCTACGATAGATTTCCGCCAAAAATCACGAGTGCTTACGCCAAGGCCAAGCGAGGTCGAGCAGAGAAGAGACGGCAACTCCCGCAGTGTACCGCACAAGGTCCGCCGTCAAAAAGCCTTTTCCTAATACCAACGCCCCCATAGTTGTCGCACGGAGGTAATTGATCCAATCGGCCTGATACAATTGGCTGCCCTCGATCGCAAAGCAAAACGCGAGGCTCCACCACAGCGCGAAAGAAATCTTTTTATGAGCATAAAATGTGCGAAAGCCGAAGTAGATCATGCACGCCCATAATGCATCGCCAAAATGCTCAGCTACAAAGACAGGCAACATATCAGCGAACGCTCTGGACCCTAAGCCCAAAGCCATGACAACAAAAACGGCCACGCTATAGGCGACCCTCTCTCTCCATCGACACGCTGAGCGCTCGTTACTTATGCTCATAGGTATCGTCCGGTAGTACTTCCATTCGGCTTTGTGCATACACCATCAATCTTCCTCTTTTATGTATCTATTTTTTTCACAGTCTAACATTTTATTTTTAAGTCTAAAACATTATTTTCAGAAAACAACAAGATTAAGCTACGTTATCGCCACCACGTATTTTCGTCTACTTACTACTTTGCAAGTTTTTCACTTTGCGACCTTAAATGATGTTTGGCAACGCTAAAGCTACTTCAGCGCTGGATTCAGGGAATCAGGTTTTTTTAGGATCATCCAACGTTTCATTAATCATGAATCGCTTCATCCTGAAACTAGATTTTAACATTTTCAGATTGTACTCCCTGTCTAGAAAGTTAATAAAGAAGTTGTTCGTGAGTGTACCTACACAATCCGTGATCAGCGATTGGCTCAAGTACGGTAAAGCTTTCTTCATCTAATAGTTAAAAACCAATTGGATAATTGTACCTTCACCGAGCTTACTTTCTATTCTTATTTCAGCGTCATGAATGTTAGCGATCTCCTTACATAATGAAAGCCCGAGCCCGAGGCCTCCTCCATTGGCTCTCGATCTCGATTTGTCGGACATAAAGAATGGCTCAAAGACTTTTGTTATGTCGTCATCAGGAATACCGATCCCTGTATCTTTCACTTCCAGAATAATTTTCGACTCAGCATCTCTGTAAGAACGCAGAAGTATTTTATCGTTGTTCTTCGATGCTTTAATCGCATTGTCTATCAGGTTTGCAAGTAAAATTTTCATCAAATCTTTATCCATTAAAACACTAAGATGCTCCGTCGATATTTCCAGATCTATATTCTTTATGTTCAGCTTTGGAATAAAGGAATGTTTGATTTCCACAAAAAGTTCGTCAAGTTTTCCCTTTTTTAACTCAAAATCTTCTTTTCGCAAAACAATGAGCTCCATAAGCTTAAATGTCAGTTTCTCTAGCCGCTTTCCTTCTTCATAGATAAAGCTTAATGAGTTGATATAAGTCTCTTCATCATATTTATTCGTTCGTAAATAATCCGCATAGCCTATGATCGACGTTAAGGGAGTTCTTAGTTCATGTACCAGGTTATCGATAAACCTTTGCTTGTCTTCTGAGGTTTTTTTAAGCTGGTTTACTTTATCTTCTATATCAACGGCCATCAAATTGAAATTTTCCGCTAACAACCCGATTTCATCATTCGATTTCACCTTTACTCTTTCGCTGAAATTCCCGCCTGCAATAATTCTTGTTGACTTGATAAGTTTATTAATCGGTTTTACTATAAACTTGCTCATTGTTATGGTAACGATGACCAAAATTGCTGAGATAAGAGCATTTAACTTGATTAAAAGGCTTAATAAGTCTTTTCTATTTTCATAAACACTCGAAATATCTTTCACGTAAGAAAGCTTATAGTGATTATTTTCCAAATAAATATTCTTAGCTATAAATAAGTACGTCTTTTCGCCTAGATCCCGTATGATGTAATTTACTTTATCTGATGGTATGTTTAATTCTTCACGATGAGTAAGAGTTATCTTGTTGTTTTTAAAATGACTGAAAATAACCTTATTATTTTCATCTATTACATCCAGATATACATCCTGTTCTCCGAGGTTGTCCAAGTATGTACGAATCATTGAATCGATGTTTGGTTTGCCAACTCCTTCAGCATCCGGGTTTGAAGATTTTTGAACTTTAAGCAGATATAGATTTGATTCTAAAGAGTTAGCAAATCGATCCTGTTCGCTTATCCCGGAACGGATCTCCATATTGAGATTGAGTTCAAAGCTGCTATTAATCAGGTAAATGGATGCTGGTACAAAAAAGATTTCAAATATGATTAATGTACATAAAAATATCCTCTGCCAAAATTTCATTTATTCCTCCAGCCTATATCCCAATTTAAATACGGTTTTAATTTCATCTTTCCATCCCAGCTTTCTTCTTAGCTTTTGTATATGGTTGTCAATCGTCCGCGTCTCGCCAACGTAGTCATATCCCCAAATTTTTTCTATGATTTTTTCCCTCGTTAATACGATGTTTTTATTTTGCACTAAAAACACCAATAATTCGAACTCTTTCAAGGTAAGCTCAATCATTTCACCGTTCTTTTTCACCTTCATTTCTTGCAAGTATACTTCTGTGTCTTTAAAATTTATGATGTTGCTTTTTTTATTGTAATGTCTTAATACATTTTCAATCCTGGCCAGCAATTCAATTCCTTCAAAGGGTTTCGTCATATAGTCATCTACTCCCGCTTTTAATCCATACACCTTATCTGTGACCGAACTTTTCGCAGTTAAAAAAATGACAGGTATCCCTAAAGGTTTAATTTTTTCGAATAAAGTAAATCCATCCACTTTTGGAAGCATCACATCCAAAAGTATGAGATCAAAGCGATCACTTTCAATCACATTTAGGGCTTCCTCTCCATCAAAAACGACTGTACTCTCATAATTTGCCGTATTTAAATTCAATTTTATTAAATTTGCTACTGCGATATCATCTTCAACCACTAAAATTTTTATCATTGCGTTTTTACCTCGTTCCTTTTGTAACGGTTAGATGGAGTATGTACCATTTCGGGCACGTACTCCATCTAATCCATCCTACAATTTTTAATTCACTTTCAGGACTCTGAAATTCTCACGGTAGTCTTTTGCTACGGAAGGTAGAGTGATTAGTCTATCATAATTAATCTCATAACTGGATACTGAATAATTTTTCAGACTAATTGTCATTTTTACATCCCTTCCATCTTCCAGGTTGCAAAGAACACGTATGGTTCCAGAACTAGCACTCTTACTTACCTTCAGCGTATTTTCCTTCACTTTTTTCTGTTGTTTCCCAAAAAAGTTGATAACCGCAGATTTAACTTTCGCATCATTGATTGTTGTCTCTTTGCTTCGATCTTCATCAGTGAAAGCAGCTAACGAAACAATTTCGCCTGTTTTTTCATTTATGACAATGTTATTAGAAGCACCCATTGGCTGGTTTAAGTCTTCAGCACGAACAAACTGTACCACGATAACATTTGCCGTATCTTTTTTGGCGTTTTCTTTTAATACAGCTGCATCTTCTTTTGAAACTATACCCATTAAGAACTTAAAGTCTTCTTGCGCGTTCGTTCGCTTTACATGCGCCTCACCAAAAGACTTCGCGTCAAGGCCCCTATAGTCTTTTAGAGCTTTGGTTGCCATTTTTACCGCTTCTGCATCACTAATCTTCCCATTTGCTACTTTGGCTACAGTGGTTTGATTTGTGCCATTTCCTGCTTTGCTTGCCATTGTTACGACGTTGTTTTTAGTAGAAGGAACCGCGTTTTCGCTTGCAAATACAGCTGCAGTAGAACTGCCTACAATGGATAGTGCCATCGAAAAAACGAGAATGTTTTTTTTGTTCATGGTAATGCCTCCTGGGATTTTTGGGTTAGATAGAGTAAGTATCATTTCGGGCACTTACTCCATCTTATCCGTCCTAAAATATCTTCATTTACTTACATTTCTCTGAAATTCTCACGGTAATCTTTTTCTTCGGAAGGTAGAGGGAGTAGTCTGTCATAATTAATCTCATAACTAGATACTGAATAATTCTTCAGACTAATTGTCATCTCTACATCTCTTCCATCTTCCAGGTTGCAAAGAACACGTACGGTTCCGGAACTAGCACTCTTACTAACCTTCATCGTATTTTCCTTAACCTTTTTCTGTTGTTGATCAAAAAAGCTGATAACCGCAGATTTAACTTTCGCATCATCGATTGTTGTCTCTGAGCTTCGATTTTCATCAGTGAAAGCAGTTAGAGAAACAATTTCACCTGTTTTTTCATTTATGACAATGCGATTAGAAGCGGGCATTGGCTGGTTTAAGTCTTCAGCACGAACAAACTGTACAACGATAACATCTGCCGTATCTTTTTTGGCGTTTTCTTTTAATACAGCTGCATCTTCTTTTGAAACGATATCCATAAAGAACTTAAAGTCTTCTTGGTTGTTCGTTCGATTTACATGCGCCTCACCAAAAGATTTCGCGTCAAGCCCCCTATAGTCTTTTAGAGCTTTCGTTGCCATTTTTACCGCTTCTTCATCGCTAATCTTTCCATTTGCTACTTTGACTACATCATTTGTAGTGGTTTGAGTTGTGCCATTTCCTTCTTTGCTTGCCAACGTAACGACTTTGTTTTTCGTAGAATTAATTGCGTTATCGCTTGCAAATACCGCTGCTGTGGCACCGCCTACAATTGTTAGTGCCATTGACAAAACGAGAATATTCTTTTTGTTCATGATAATGCCTCCTGAAATTTTTTGTTTTTGGTTTGGGTACGAAACCCTTGTTACAGTTCATAGAATATAGCGTTCATATGTTAAAAGTATCTTTCAGTTGTCTCCAAGTTGTAAATTCTATAAAAACCACCTGGAGGCTTGCTTCAGATGGTAAGTAGAACATCGTAACCGAATCAATTTCTACTATTACTATAGAAAATATAAAGCAAAGAACAGTATCCAACAACAAATACTGTTCTTTGCTTTATATTTTCAAATTATGCTTCTTTAAGATCGAAACGATCTGCATTCATTACCTTCACCCATGCCGCTATGAAGTCACGCACAAACTTTTCTTTGTTATCGTCTTGCGCATAAACTTCTGCAATGGCACGCAGAACAGAGTTTGAACCGAATACGAGGTCAACTGCAGTCGCTGTACGCACGACTTCACCTGTTTGGCCATCACGTCCTTCAAATACGCCTCCGTCTACAGGCTTCCACTGTACGCCCATGTCTAGCAAGTTAACAAAGAAGTCGTTTGTGAGTGTGCCTACACGATCCGTGAATACACCGTGTTGGGTGCCATCGTGGTTTGTACCAATAACACGCATACCGCCAACGAGTGCAGTCATTTCTGGAGCAGTAAGGTTTAGTAGCTGTGCCTTGTCTATCAGGAGCTCCGCAGGACTGACACGATATTGCTTCTTCTGATAATTCCGGAAACCATCAGCGATTGGCTCAAGCACAGCAAAGCTTTCTGTATCGGTTTGCTCTTGTGTTGCATCGCCACGTCCAGGAGCAAAAGGAACGGTTACATCAAAGCCAGCATCTTGTGCAGCTTTTTCGACTGCGGCACTACCGCCGAGTACAATCAAATCGGCCAAGCTGACTTTCTTGCCGAAGTCCTCTTGAATGACTCCCAGGATCGTTAGCACTTTTTCAAGTTTTTTCGGCTCATTTACTTCCCATTCCTTCTGTGGAGCAAGACGGATGCGAGCACCATTTGCGCCGCCACGCATATCCGAGCCGCGGAAGGTACAAGCGGAAGCCCAAGCCGTTGTTACCAGCTCGCTGACGGTAAGGCCCGAGTCTAAGATCTGTGTCTTCAGCTCTGCTACATCTGCATCGGTTAACTCATACTCAGCAGCAGGTACAGGATCTTGCCAAATAAAATCTTCTGCTGGAACTTCTGGACCTAAATATCTTGTACGAGGCCCCATGTCACGGTGTGTGAGTTTGAACCATGCACTTGCAAATGCATCTGCAAACTCCTCTGGATTCTCATAGTAACGACGAGAAATCTTTTCGTATGCTGGATCCATACGCAAGGCCATATCCGCAGTGGTCATCATGGTTGGAACGCGAACGGATGCGTCTTCTGCATCTGGTGCAAGATGCTCAGCAGCAGGATTTACTGCAACCCACTGGTGTGCACCTGCAGGGCTCTTGGTCAGCTCCCATTCATAGCCGAACAGTAGTTCAAAGAAACCATTATCCCATTGAGTTGGATTCGCAGTCCAGGCACCTTCAATACCGCTACTGATGGTGTCGCGACCTTTACCGGAACCGTGTGTGCTCTGCCATCCTAAGCCCATTGCTTCCACAGGAGCAGCTTCCGGTTCTGGTCCAACAAGAGCAGCATCTCCTGCGCCGTGAGCCTTACCGAACGTATGGCCACCTGCCACGAGTGCAACGGTTTCTTCATCGTTCATTCCCATGCGTTTGAAGGTTTCGCGAATGTCGCGAGCGCTTGCAAGCGGATCTGGATTCCCATTCGGACCTTCCGGGTTCACATAAATAAGACCCATTTGAACAGCAGCAAGCGGATTCTCGAGATCACGATCGCCGGAGTAACGCTTATCGCCTAACCATTCCTTTTCAGCACCCCAGTAAATATCTTCTTCTGGATGCCAAACGTCCGCGCGTCCGCCTCCAAAACCGCTTGTCTTCCCACCCATGGATTCAATAGCAGCATTACCTGCTAGAATGTACAAGTCGGCCCAAGAGATCTTGTTACCGTATTTTTGCTTGATCGGCCATAGCAGTCGACGAGCTTTATCAAGGTTGGCATTGTCTGGCCAGCTGTTAAGTGGAGCAAAACGCTGTGTGCCAGTTCCAGCACCTCCACGTCCGTCTCCTGTACGATATGTACCAGCGGAGTGCCAAGCCATACGGATAAATAATGGCCCGTAATGTCCGTAGTCGGCAGGCCACCACTCTTGGCTGTTTGTCATTAGATCATAAAGATCCTGCTTGAGAGCCTGATAGTCCAACTTTTTGAATTCTTCTGCATAATTGAAGTCTTCGCCCATAGGGTTAGATTTTCTGTCATGCTGATGCAAGATGTTCAAGTTCAACTGGTTGGGCCACCAGTGTTTATTCGACGTAGCACTTGGGTTGTGATTCGTAGTGCTACCGTGCGAAAACGGGCACTTTCCAGTGTTAGCAGTTGCCATAGAGTCCATTTGTCCCTCTCCCGTCATTTAAATTAAGTATTAAATAATAATACTTCTAATTAATTTATATAGCAGTTAACAATAGAAATCAACATCTTTTTGCTTTTTTCATCTTAAGGATTTATGGACAGTAGTAATTGGCATTGTATTGCAGGCAGAGAGGGAATCGTAAGAACACGATAAAATATATGAACTCTTTCATTTCCGAATGGCTGATTCTAACGTATGCAGGGACCGGCTAGATTATGATCTTGTCACCAGCTCGATAGCCTCTCTTCCATCACAAAAAGCCCACTATTCTCCTCTTCACGGAATGTGTGGGCTTTTTATGCGTAATCGTTTCAACTTCGCATCCTTGTTTATGTTGATCATGTCTTCCTACCATGTGATCAAAAAGAATGGTTCGAGCACTATGACATGAGATGGGATTCTCAGTCAGTAGAATCCGGAGAAATCACTTCCCATTTTCCAAACAGTGTGAAACCCGCTGCCTTCGCCAAGGCAGTAGACGCATGGTTATCGAGTTGGCATCGGTACTGTGGTTCGTATCCCTGACCATAGGCGTATTTACAGATGGAACGCACCACTTTACGGGCGTGCCCTTTTCCTCTAAAGGACGTCAGCGTCAGTACGCCGATATCCGCAATTTGCAGATCCTCTTCCCATGGATACATACTGGCAGCGCTAGCCAGGCAATTTTGCTCAAAAGAGCCGAACACCGCCCAGTGATCCAATTCTACATAAGCGTCGTCCAAGTCTTGTTCCGATGCGGAAGATGTGAACTCGAAGAAAACAGCCTCATCTTGCTCGGTTAGCCGGCGCAAGTTACCTTCCAGATTTTCGTGCAGCAATACGTTTTTATCCGCTTTTGAAAAATAAAAAAGATAATCTGCGCCATGCAGTGTGATGTCCGCTTCATTCAATTTCTGGCGAAAGGTCGACTCAGACAAGGATTGTTGTTGAAAGAGACCTATCTTATCAGCCAGCGCAGGTGTCAAGACCGCCATAACACGCCCGTCGGAGGTTTCCAGCATCATGACCCGACTTTCTTCGTCAAGTGTAGGATTTATGGCAACAGTAAAGGATTCATCGCTATAGAGGACGTCACCGTTCAAAAATTGCTCCCGCCAAAAGTCAGTGATCGTTTGTGAAAATACAGGTACACTACTTACTTGATCTGTCATTATGTACAATTCCTTTCATAAGGTCGATCGGATTTATTGCGTATTATAGTAAAGGTTATTTACATCTCTGATTCTTTTGAAAATAGGGTGGATCATGAAATTGATCGAGATTCGGAAGCCCCAGTAGTTTCCGCATCATTTTCGTAATACAAGCTGAATAACATGGGCTAATCCATTGTGGGCCTTACCTGCCACACGCTCTTGTTCACCATAGAAGAAATGGATCACTTCATGACCTTCGCACCAAGCAAGGATATCTTTGGGATCATATAGCATTTCAAGTTCTGGAGGCCCGCCCGTTCCATACTTTACTTGTTCCTTGGAGAAGACCTCAAGCATGAGAATTCCTTTGGGCTTTATCGCCTTTTTCATTTTATTAAGAACGGAGATCTGCGCATCTTTATGAAAATGGCCATATACCATAATCGCGACATCATATTCTTCGCTCGGCACATCCTCTTCCAAAAGGTCAATTTTTTGGGTAAGTACGTCAACGGAATGCTTCTGAGCCAGTATTTTCGTTTTTTGCAATCCGCTCTCCGCATAGTCAATGGCTGTCACTTCAAGATTTCTTTTTGCTAAAAAAACTGCATTCCGGCCTTCACCCTCTGCAAACGCGATCACTTTTTGTCCTTGTTCTATCCGATAAGCCTGTTGTTGAATAAAAACGTTAGGTTCTTCCCCATAATAATATTCTTCCGAATGAAAGCGCTCATTCCAAATATTCGCCATACTCACCGGCCTCCTGTCATGAAAATCTATTGTAGATTTATTATATCTACAATATCTCCAAATGCATGGATGTGTCAATATCGCTTGGTATCGAGAGCATCTACAAAAGAGCCTTTCTTTGAACGTACATCTTGACCTTAGGTCTGACCTAAGGTGTATGGTTGAGATATTCCACAACATCCATAGGGAGTAACGTTTATGAAGAGTGATATTACCATTAGCGAATTAGCTAGGCTTATGAATGTGTCTGTTCATCAGATTCGTTATTTTGAAGAGAAAGGGGTTCTTCTACCTGCTTACCTAGATAACAATCAGTACAGGATGTACAGCATGGATCAAGTTTACCAGCTATCCCATATTCTGTTGCTGCGCAAATTGGGGGTGCCTGTCCAGTCGATTAAAGAATGCATGACTTCCTATTCTACTGATCAATACGGGCAGCTACTCAATCATTCTTTGAAAGAAATACATGCAGAGATACTTCGCCTTCAAGAACTACAGCATTTCATAAACAGGGTATTGCATGAACAAAAGAATTTTATTTCGCACTCCAATGACTACCAAATAAAGTGGCGTGAAACCACCTATTTGGCACGTTGGATAGACATGGATTCACAAATAACGCTAAACGCCAAACTGTTGACTGAACAGGCCAAGTCTGTCCCGAACTTGTTCGAATCGGACCTTCATTTCATCGAGGATAATTCCAGTACCATTACGTTATACACGGAAACAGAAGCGCCTGGCGACTTTTCATTGCCCAGCGGCAACTATCTGTCTACCCAAAGGCTAATCCATGAAGAGGATGAGCTTGAACAAGTGATTGAACAGTTTTACTCCTATGCCGGAGCACAGTCTCATGTTATACAGGGACCCTTGATCCTCATTGAAAGATCTTACTTATCCCTATTTAGTCAAAACCAACTGCACTATGAACTACAAGCTTTGATCGAACCGACTACCCATTCCGAAAGGGGAAACCGATCATGACTGGATCACCAATTACAATAGAACCGATGCATTCCACGTACAATCAACAGATTGGTCAACTTCTTGTTCACGGGTTTCGTGGGAAATTCCAAACTCTTACGAAGCTCAATGATGGCGAGCTCGCCCTCTTTTTCGAAAAATTATTTGATCATGTTCCTACAGATCGTGCGAGTCAACGAATGGTCGCGCTACAAGAGGGAGAAGTTATCGGGACGATATCCATCAAGTGGAAAACTGAATTTGATAGTAGGCGAATATTTCCCGCATGGAAGAACTTCTACCGTTTTGGCAGATGGAATCTCCTGAAAATGTTCATCGGGTTATCTTTCCTAGACCATAAACCACAGGCTGGAGAATGCTATATTACAGATATTGTTGTCCATCCGAATCATCAAGGCAAAGGAGTTGGAAACCTGCTATTGCATTGGGCGCACAATTTCGCACAAGCGCAGCCAAGCCTAGACAAGTTAAGCTTGTACGTCGCAGGTAAAAACCCCCGAGCTGAGCAGCTTTACCAGCGATTATCGTTCCATACGCAATTGCGAGAAAGCAGCTTCCTATCACATCTTTTATTTAAAGAGAAAAAATGGAGTTACATGGTGAAGAGATTGAAATGAATCATGACAAAGGGCGAATCGTCTCTACTAGACATCCGCCCTTTCGAAAGTATCGCCTTTTCCCCCTAATCTACTTCACATAAAAATCTGATTAGTCGGCAGCTCTCTAATTCTTTCATTTGTACGTTGTTTATTATCTCATTCGCAGCTAAGCGGCTGATAATAGGCGCTAGTGTAACAGCTGAATGCATAACGGTCAGATAAAGACCCTTTATTTCGTCATGAAATCCAACAATAGGGTAACCGTCTTCAGGCATGGGTCTCAAGCCTACCTGGATGCTTTCCAGTTCCAACTTCTCTCCGCCTTTTAGATTGTGCCGTAGAATTTCAAACGCCCGCTTTCCAACTGCCTCGGGTCCATTTTGTTCAGACTCATCGATATAATCTTCCGCTGCTAGTAACAGATCATCGGTTAGTTGTCTCGCTTCAAATTTAGAATTTGAAACTAAGGTGCGGATCAACTTTTCTTTCGATTTCATTCGGATCAGTATAGAAGGTGAAGGAGCGACAGGAACATCAAAGCCTAATGGCTTACAGAGTTCGGGTATAGCTGCGCCAGTGGCTACTACAATAACATCTGCTTCTAGAAAACCATTGGAGGTGTTTACCCCAACAACCTTAGATCCCTCTGTGATTATTTGCATCGCCTTTGTATCAAACAGTACGCTCGCTCCATTTTCTTCTGCTTTTTTCACCAAAAGTTTTGCAGTCAAAATTGGATCTAGTGCGCCTTCTTCGTACGCATAATAAGCTTCCTCGGGGTATTCCTTTAGATTCGGTTCTAATTCTATGATTTGCTGCCGATTTAATGGTTGTTTACGAGACTCCTCATAATCTATAGGGACTTCCCAAGTCAGTGCTCCATCCCATTTTATTTCTAGATCAGGTATCTCTTTTTCTAATTCATGATATTCGGCTATCGATGCATCATACAAATGTCGATAATTTTCTGATACCTGGTACGATGGATGAATCCAACCGAAAGACTTATTAGTGGCTTCACATGCAGCAGTTGAATTCGTCTCTATTAAAGTGACATTCTGATTCTGTTTTGATAAGTAGTAGGCCATGGATGTACCAACAATACCTGCACCAACCACTACAATTTTTTGATTCTTCTTCATGAGCGCTCCCTCCTGACAACATCCCCTAAGCAAATTCTACCCCTAGGGTAATCTCAAGTCTTTTTGATAGGAAGATGAGTTTTATTAAGGATACCCCGTGATCAGGATCTTTGCTCATACAGCTTAACGATTTCGATGATGGTGTTTACAGCGTGCATCATGTTGTCAACGGAAACATACTCGAACCGCCCGTGGTAGTTTTCCCCGCCAGTGAAAATATTCGGTGTTGGCAACCCCATGTAGGATAGCTGAGAGCCATCTGTACCACCGCGTATCGGCTGAATAATCGGCAGGATTCCGAGGTTTTCTAGTGCTTGTGTAGCGATGTCCACTACTTCCATTACAGGCTCAATCTTTTCCCGCATATTGAAGTATTCGTCTTTGATTTCGAGCTCAATTCGCTTCTCTCCGTATTTTTTCTGTAGTTCTTCTACGATACGAGCTAGGTGGGACTTTCTCTCCTGAAACCGATTACGATCGTGGTCCCGGATCAAATAACGCAGCTGAGTTTGCTCGACGTCACCTTGTATGGAAGACAGATGATAGAAGCCTTCGTAGCCTTCCGTCTCCTCAGGAGTTTCATGAATCGGCAGCCTTCCATGCAGCTCCATGGCTATTTTAGCAGCGTTAACCATTTTACCTTTGGCAGAGCCAGGGTGAACGTTCTTTCCTTTGCAAGTAATGATAGCTGATGCAGCGTTAAAGCTCTCGTACTCGATCCCGCCAAGAGGACCGCCATCCATCGTATAGGCATATACTGCGTCGAAGGCGGACACATCAAACTTGTCTGGGCCTCTGCCGATTTCCTCGTCCGGAGTGAAAGCTACTCTCACTTTCCCGTGTTTTAGTTCTGGATGTTGAATCAGATAAGCCATAGCGGTCATGATTTCGGCAATACCGGCTTTATCGTCAGCGCCAAGTAATGTGGTACCGTCTGTCGTTATTAACGTGTGCCCTTTGTAGCCAGTCAGCTCTGAAAAATCGCGCGGCGAAAGGACAATAGTAAGTGCTTCATTCAAGACTATGTCTTGTCCGTTATAATTTTCGATGACTTGCGGCTTCACGCCAGCGCCGGTAAAATCGGTGGCTGTATCCATATGAGCAAGAAAACCGATTGTTGGAATCTCTTTGTCTGTATTGGATGGTAGGGTTGCCATTACATAGCCGTTCGAATCCATCGTTACTTCCTGCATACCTATGGCTTGCAGCTCGTCCACGAGCATTTGGGCCAACACTAGCTGCCCTGGTGTTGAGGGGCAAGTTTCGCTGTTCTCATCGGATTGTGTATCAACTTGTGCGTAAGAGATGAATCTATTTATGATCTCCGTTTTCATGGTTTATCTCAGCTCCAATACAATTCGTCAAACCTATTCAAGAAAGAGGCCATCTCGTGACAAATTCTACCACGATCCCCATCGATTCTTCAATCCGTACCCCATATTGACGTGCTGCCACCTGGTTATATAACTGTAAAGTGATGATACCAACGAAGTAATCTCCATTTTCATAAAAGTTGATTTTGGACTGACTTTGAATAATAAAACAGCGGCGACCCATGACCTGAAAATACAGTCTTTGGCTCACCGCTGTGATGATTGAAATAGCTAACCTCGTTCGTTGAAGAAGTGACATACGATCCTGAATATTACTTCCCATTCAAACGATAGATGAGTTGCACAACACCAGAGGAGAAAGTTTTTGTATTCACCAAACTCAAATTCACCCTCTGCTTTATATCCATAAACAGCGGTTTTCCTTCTCCCAAAATAACAGGGTGAACAGATAATCGAAATTCATCTACAAGCTCTAAATGGATAAAAGTTGTAATAAGACTAGCTCCACCATATAGCCAGATGTCTTTACCAGTCTTATTCTTTAATTGATTGACTACTTCAAGAATATGATCGTTGATGAATATTGCTTTATGATCAGTCCCTTTTTGTGTTTTGGAAAACACATATTTTTCTTTACTATGAACCAATCCCCAAATCTCTTTTTCCGTATCTGTATGTTCCATTTCTAGCGAAAATTGTCCCCATAAATCATAACTTTTTCTTCCATATAGAATCGTGTCAATTTGATGTAAGAAATGAACAAACCCCATTTCAGCGTCCATTATGCACCAATCAACTTCCCCATTTTTCCCTTCAATAAAACCATCTAAGGTAACGGCTAGATCTAAAATGATTCTTCGTTTCATGAATAGTTACTCCTTTCGTTGATCATCTACTTCCATTTTAGACCTTTAAATATGTCACCTTGTGTCTTATTTGTAACAGAAGGGTTTATCACTATGGGGCGTTCTCATGTCCATGCATCGGGCAACAAATGTCCTTCTGCTACCAGCTTTGAGTTGCCTTCCAAGTAAACGGATTCGGCAGCATAATCTGTGAGATGGTAAGAAATTTTAAGAGGTCCCCCTCGAGTAAGCACGTTTACAGAGGTGTCTACATGTCCTAAAATACCGGCAATGATTGCTGCAGCAGTCGATCCGGAACCGCACGCGTAGGTCTCTGCCTCTACTCCGCGCTCATAGGTTCTGATGCTAAGCGTTTGCCTATCAATCAGTTCCACAAAATTTACATTAGTACCATTGGGAAACTGCTGCTGATCATTTCTGACCATTCGTCCCCATTCTCTGAGCTGGTCGTCCGCTATCGCGATAACATTTTCGACAAACCAGACCGTATGGGGAACTCCGACAACACCGTAGTGGTAGGCGCCGCTCGGTCCGTCCCACTCATATGGTTGATTCAGCTTCAGCGCTTGCAATTGAACGTCGGGGAACTTGACATTTACGCCGTTCTGATTGAGCTCTGCCTGATAGATGCCGGCCATCGTTTCGAAACTCATCTTCGTCTTGGCTGCCCCGATGTGGTACGCAAAGCGCGACATGCACCTTGCACCGTTACCGCACATTTCTCCTTCACTGCCATCAGCGTTAAAATACCTCATCTTAAAATCGGCGATGTTGGAGTTCTCCAGCAGCATGAACCCATCCGCACCGATTGAAGTGCCTCGCCTGCATACATTTTGGACAAAGGCTGAAAGCGCAACCTCGTTCAACAGGCCATCGCGATTGTCTACTACAATAAAGTCGTTGCCACAGCCATTCATTTTTTTAAACGGGATCCCAAGATCAAACATTTCTCTCCTCCTTTTATCCGATGTACCGTGCAAACTAAAGGTTCCAGGATTATGGAGCAGTCACCTTGCTTTAAGTAGGATCGATTGCAGGAAATGATTGATAGAGATGACAAGCGACCGATTGCCCTTCTATTTCACTCAGCTTTGGCAACTCGACTTTGCATATTTCCATGCTGGACCGGCAGCGCGGATGGAATTTACATCCCTTCGGCGGATTAGACGGAGACGGGAGATCTCCGGACAACACAATTTGCTCTCGCGTATCATCAGGATCGGTAATGGGTTTGGCTGAAAGCAATGCTTGTGTATAGGGATGCAGCGGTCGTCCAAACAGCTTCTCTTTCTCAGCATACTCGATGATTTCACCTAAATACATGACCGCCACTTTATCGGCAATGTGCTCAACTACGCTCAAATCATGTGAAATGAAGACATAGGTCAAAGAAAATTGTTCTTGCAAATCCTGCAGCAAATTAAGAATTTGCGATTGAATCGACACATCAAGTGCGGAGACAGGCTCATCTGCGATAATCAGCTTTGGCCGAAGAATCAGGGCGCGGGCGATGCCAATTCGTTGTCTTTGCCCTCCGGAAAATTCGTGAGGATAGCGAGATAGATGCTGCTTGCTCATGCCGACAATCTCAATCGTTTCTTCCAGTAGCGCTTGTCTCTGCTCTCGAGGAATACCGTGCGAAATCAGCGGCTCCGTCAAGATGTGCCCGATCGTTAGTTTCGGGTTCAATGTTTCAAATGGATTTTGAAAAACCATTTGCATATTTCGCCTTACTGCACGCATTTCGTTTTTGTTCATTTTTCCTATTTCTTTACCTTGGAAACGAATTTCGCCTTGGACCGGCTCCAGCAAACGCAGAATACATTTTCCCAATGTAGACTTTCCACAGCCTGACTCCCCGACAATCCCCAGCGTTTCTCCTTCATAGACGCTCACATCAATCCCGTTTAAAGCATGAACATCATGCGGTTGTTGAAACCACCCTTTTTTCATGCGAAACAGCTTGCGCAGCCCTTTCACTTCCAGGATTGGAGTCGTCATCCACCTACCACCGAGCTTTCCTGTTCATGATCCTTGTCTTGGGTAAATAACCAGCATCGACAAGAAGAATGCTGATCCACTGGACGGAGCACAGGATTTCGCTCCCAACATATCGCCATCGCTCTATCGCATCGCGGGGCAAACCGGCACCCATTTGGTTTGTTTTCCGGTGTCGGCACACTGCCTTTTATGCTGTGAAGCCTCTTTGTGCGTTGCCTTGGTGTCGATTGGAGCAAACCTACGGTGTATGGGTGCTTCGGATTGCGCAGCAACGACCGTACGTCGGCTGTTTCAATCGCTTGTCCCGCATACATCACTATGACGCGGTCGCACACTTCAGCTACCACCCCTAAATCATGCGTAATCATGATCACTGACATGCCGATGTCCCTTCTGATTTTTTTGATCAGATTCAAGATTTGCGCTTGAATTGTCACATCCAATGCGGTCGTCGGTTCATCAGCGATCAGTAATGACGGATTACATGCGATCGCCATGGCAATCATCACCCGCTGCCTCATTCCTCCTGACAAACGGTGCGGGTAATCCCTGTAAATCTCTTCTGCTCGGGAGATGCCCACCACGGTAAGCAAATCCAGTACCCGTTGCTTTACCGCCGCTTTGCTTTCATCCTCATGCTCATGCAGTACCTCACTGATTTGTCGGCCGATCGTCAACACCGGATTTAACGAATGCATCGGTTCCTGAAAAATCATCGCCATTTCCTTGCCTCTGAGACTGCGCATCTCGGCTTCACTCAGCGCAAGCACTTCTTTCCCGTTGAATCGAATGCTTCCAGTCAAAGTGGCATTATCGTCCAACAGTCGCATGAGCGAGAGCGAAGTGACGCTCTTGCCACACCCCGACTCTCCGACAATTCCCAGCGTCTCCCCTTTTTTCACATATAAATCAAGCTGATCAACAACCGTAACCGTACCCGACTCTTTCGAGAACCGGGTTGTCAGCCCTGTCACTTCCAATACATTGTCCATAAATGGAGTTCCCCTCTCCAATCCTCTTATTGCCCATTTACTTTTGCGTACGAGGATCAAAAATATCACGCAAGGCATCTCCCAGTCGGTTTACTGCCAACACGACAATGGTGATGGCCAATCCCGGGTATGTCGCAAGCCACCAGGCATCGGACAAATAATCTTTTCCTTCATTCAACATAGTCCCCCATTCGGGAGTCGGCGGCTGCGCGCCCAAGCCGATAAAGCCCAATGCAGCCGTATCGAGAATCGCTCCCCCGACGAACAGTGTCATGTAAACGAACAATACATTCGTAATATTGGGGAGAACCTGGAAAAGAATGATCCACCAGCTCGGCGTCCCGATCGACCTGCTGGCTTCCACATATCCAGACGACATGATGACGAGAGTCGCTGCCCTGATCAGACGCGCAAAGCTGGGAATCGAAGAAATGCCGATTGCGATCATCGCATTCGTTTGACTCGGTCCAAGCGCCGCGACGATGGCCAAGGCCAAAATGATCCCCGGCAAGGCGAGCAAAATATCCATAATCCGCATGAGCAGGTGATCAATAAATCCTCCCATATACGCACTGATGACACCAATCATCGTTCCTGCCGATACGGTGATGCCGACCGCCATGACAGCAACCACAAGCGTTACGCGCGTTCCGTATAAAATACGGGAAAACAAATCGCGGCCGATCGCATCCGTTCCGAGAACATGCTTGGCAGACGGGCCTTGCAAAAAGGCTTCGTAATTACTTTCAGTAGGGTCATAAGGAGCGATCCAAGGCCCGACGATTCCGATCACAGAAATGAGTAAAAGCACCACCAAGCTTAGTTTTGCTGCTCGCTGTTTCTTGATTTTTTCCCAAAAGGCAAGCTTGGGGAAAATCGGGGAGTTGGCATGCGTCGCCCCATGTGCGACAGTTTTGCTCATCTCATTCAAGTTACCGCCCCTCCTTTTCCGTAATGAGGTCGACACGCGGATCAATCAAACCATAGAGGAGGTCGACCATCATATTTACCACGACATAGACGAAGCCCATAAGCAGCACAATGCCCTGAATCATCGGAAGATCACGGGCTGAAATCGCACGGATAGCCAATGTGCCGATACCAGGCCAGTTGAACACTTGTTCGATGATAACCGCCCCACCCAGCAGAGTCGCGATTTGCAAGCCTACCACCGTAACAACAGGAATCATGACATTGCACAAGGCGTGTCGAAATAGGATTATCGACTCCCTCAATCCCTTGGCTCGTGCCGTTCGAATGTAATCATGGGAAAGCACTTCGACCATACCTGAACGCGTCAGTCGACTGATCATCGCGGAAGACAAAACGCCCAAGGTACAAGCAGGCAAAACAAGATCCTTCCATCCCGTACCGCCCGCGATGGGAAACCAGCCTAATTGAACAGAAAATAACATGATTACGATTAACCCCAGCCAGAAGCTCGGCAGCGATAATCCGATCGAAGCTGCTGCCATCAGCATAAAGTCCAAGAGCGTATTTTTGTATTTCGCAGCGATCATTCCCATCGTTAAGCCAATCACGACTGCGATGCCAATCCCAGCGAAGGCTAGCTTGGCCGTTGCCGGAAACCGTTCCATTATTTCCACGATGACAGGTCTTTCTGTTTGTAAGGAAGTCCCGAAATCCCCTTGGATGACTTTTTCCATGTAGGTCAGGTACTGATGAGGAAGGGGTTGATTTAGCCCCATTTGCTCACGTAACTGTTCCACTTGTGCTTTTGTAGCCTTTTCCCCTAACATGATCCGTACTGGATCTCCAGGAATAAAATGAACGAGCGCAAACGAAAAGATGGAAATGCCGAGGAGGACAATCACTCCTGATAGCATCCGATTCAACAAATACTGTTTCATGATTCGTTCACTCCTCTCTTCCAGAATGCGTATTCATTGCTTACGGCTAAACTCGCTTGGGAATTTGGCGATAGGAGCCCATCATGCGAATTACCGTTTGACTTCCGTCTCGTATAAAGCGTACGGTTTGATCCGAACCTTCAACGTTCGCGAGAAAAACGTCCTCGTCGATAGCTTTTAAAGAGAATGAGTCCGAATGATCGACCGTTACGATCAGCGTGCCTGCATCCACGCTTACCTGAAGATGAATTCCTTCCATAGATCCGTACTCGCCCGCATATTCAAGCAGACGATCTGTCGGGAGGTCATATTCCTTATACGTGACATGCGTTGATTTCGCAGGACGATTCTCGATGCAGTGAAACGTGCCATGTGCCAATGCGGCAGCCGGTGAACCGCTGAGATTGGTGAGCGCCACGGCAGCCAACCCGTTCTCGGAGATGATGCTCATGTAGGCTTGGATCCCTTTTTCTCTGCCGCTATGACCCAGCATCACAGCACCGTAGAAATTGGGTGTAATCGCTACACCATATCCGTAATATTGGTTTTGTTCGCATCGGAAATAAGGGGTGGTCATCTGCTGCACACTTTCCGTGCGAAGAATTCGTTCCTTGCCAATCAAACCTTTCGTGCGAAACAACTCGGTGTATCTCATCATGTCGGTGAGCGTTGATTTTAATCCCCCGGATGATTGAAACGGCGGTGTCTCAAATAGCGGTGTCCTATCCTCGTACCCGTGCAACTCTTCCAAAGAAAAGCAACTATGCTGCATTCCAGCTGGTTGGAGAATATGCTCCTTCACATACGTCGAATATGGCTTGCCGCTTGCCCGCTCAACAATAGCACCCAGGAGCGTATAGCAATCATTGGAATAACTGAACTCCGTACCTGGTGCGCCCAATAAAGTAAATTCCAGTTGTGCCATATAGGTCATTAATTCCTCATAGGTGTTCATTCCACGCTTGAGTGCTTCATCGACGCAAGATAATGGCGGCAAACCGGAGGAATGGGTTAGAAAGTTGTGAATGGTGATTGCTTCCGTTCCACTTCCCGTTTTTACATGAAACTCTGGCAAAAAACGGGAAACAGGATCGGCAACCGTCAGTTTTCCGGCTTCCTGTAGCTGCATGATCGCAATAGCGGTGAACGATTTTGTAATCGAAGCGATTCCGAACAAAGTATCAACTGTCGCTACCTGACCTTGCTCGGTATCACGATAGCCGAAGCCTTTGGCATAAACGAGCTGTCCGTTTTTGGCCACTCCAATTGCAGCTCCAGGCACCTTGCTTCCCATCATTGTTTCCCGGACAAACTCCTCATAACTCACGATCCATTCCTGATTGTTCATGACCTGTTCTCCTTGTTTTTTGTTTCCTCGTTTACTTAACCCACACGTCCTGATACAATTTCAGTCCGGATGGATCAAGCATCAGTCCCTGAACACGGTTGTTTACTACGACAAACCGTTTTTCCGTGTAAATGGGAATCCAAAACGCCTCCTCCACAGCGCGCTTCTGAAGATCTTCATAAATTTTCGCTCTATCGTCGCTCTTCATCGTCACCTGTCCCTTTTCCAGCAAGGAATCGATCGTTTTGTCATGGATGGCTGAACGATTCATCCCACCGATCTGTGTTGAATGCATGAACGGAAACAAGATATCAGGGTCATCAGCGACGTATCCATCCAGCGCCAAGTCAAATGTGCCGGCAGCAGTTAACTGGTCGACTGCGCTGCCTTCCAGAGTAATGATTTTCACGTCTACCCCAATCGCTTTGAACATTCCTTGCATCAACTGGGCAGGTTGAGACCATACTTCCATACTCAACAATTCGAGATGAAGCGGTTTTCCTGCTTTCTCCCTTATCCCTTGTGCATTCAGTTTCCATCCGGCTTCTTCCAGGAGCTTCACTGCTTCCTCGGGGTTGTATTTGTATGCATATTGGGCAATGGATTGATCGTATCCGAACAAATTTGCTGGTAGCGGACCATCTGCAACAATTCCTTCGCCTTGCAGATGCGACTGCACGATAGCATCTTTCTTTACTGCCATTTGCAACGCTTTGCGTACGTTTTTATCTTGTAAAATCTCGTTATTCAAATTCAGCTCGACAAACAGCCCCAAGCCGCGCTTTGTCTGCTCAAGTACCGTAAAACGATTGTTGTTCTTGAATTTCTTCGCGTCTTTCGCAGGCAGATCAGCGATGTCGATGGTTCCACTCTCCAAAGCAGCGACAGCCGTTTGCGGATTTCGAATCAATTTCAGAACTAATTTGTCCGGCCTCGGTGGTCCTTGATTTTTAAAGAAGGGCGTTGCCCAGCGATACGCATCATTTTGAATCAGCGTGATAGAGTCTCCTGATTTCCAGCTCTCCATCTTCCATGGACCGACACCAACCGGATTCCTTCCGTATTGATCCCCAAACGTTTGCACCGCGTCCCCAGAGAGCGGCTGCATCCAGCTCGCGGAAGTGAAATAGGTGAGGAGCGTGGCAGACGGTTCATTCAACTCCAAAATAAGGGTCTGATCATCTGGTGTTTTGATCGATTTGATGATGCCAAGAATCATACCTACGCCTTTCGGAGCGATTTCCGGAGACATGGCCCGCTCAAACGTTCGCTTGTACGCCTGTGCAGTAAGCAGTGTCCCATCATGAAAGGTAACGCCTTGGCGAATACGAAATGTCCATGTCTTCCCATCATCCGAAATGGAGTACGATTCGGCCAGATGGGGCTTGACCTCATTTGTTTGGGGATCTCTGTAAAGAAGGGCCCCTCCTAGATTGAGCGCGACCCCCTCCGTGCTTAACGCTGTTGATTTGTGGACATCCAGTGTATCTGGTTCACTGCCGATCGCAACGGTGATCGTACCGCCCTTTTTCTCGGATATATTGGCATCTTTTTTTCCTTCATCCGTATCTGGTTTCGTGGCAAGCGTCCCGCAGCCGACCACGCTTGCCAACAATACGAAACAGGAAAGGACAATGCTCACAAACGTGGTGGTTTCCCGCTTTCTTATCCCCATGAATGGCACCACTCTCCCTTGTTTGGGACATATCCTTGCCTCCTACAATCTGAGCCAATCAACCGTTTTTTGATCCAGCTTTTTGACGAGAGCCGTCAGCAATTTCACCGTATTTTCTACATCATCATGATGAAGAATCGAAGCGTGACTGTGAATGTAGCGCGCAGGGATTGCAATAACAACTGATGGAGCCCCTTTGCCAACCATATGTGCAGCTCCTGCGTCCGTACCCGCACCTGCAATAGCACCATATTGATACGGGATGCCTTCCTCATCAGCCGTATCAAATAACAGTTCCCGCAATTTTCGATTGGGTACGAGCGAGCCGTCGAATAGACCAATTGTAGGCCCGCCACCGCACTTGATATCAGGCAAATTAGGAGAGTCGGCGCTTCCTGGCGTGTCAAACGTTATCCCCGTCTCCAATGCAATGAATATATCTGGTTGCACCATATACGTGCTCGTGAATGCACCGCGGCATCCCACTTCTTCTTGTGCAGTAGCGCCGCTAAAGACGATGTTGGGGTGATCCGTTTCTTGTAACTGTTTCATTACTTCAATGGCTGTAAGGCAACCGCCGCGATTATCGAGCGCTTTTGCCATATACATCTTGTCATTCGCCATCACCGTGAAAGGGCAGATCGGCACAATCGGATCACCTGGACGAATCCCCAGTTCCTTTGCCTGTTCTGCACTGGATGCTCCGATGTCGATGAACATACGCTCGATCTCAACCACTTTCTTTCGTTCTTCCGAAGACAGCAGATGCGGCGGTTTTGACCCGATTACGCCGACGATATCCCCTTTGCGTGTTTTAATGTTCACGCGCTGTGCCAGCATCACCTGCGACCACCAGCCACCAAGCGGCTGGAAGGCGATGAATCCATCCTTCATGACACGCGTTACCATGAACCCCACTTCATCCATATGGCCCATCATCATGATTTTGGGTCCATTGGCCAGGCCTGTTTTCCGCCCGATTATGCTTCCCAGATTATCTGTGAACACTTCTTCTGTAAGCGGTTCCAAGTACGTGTGCATTAATTCTCGCACTTCCTGTTCTTGTCCGGGAACTCCGGAAGCCTCTGTCAGCTCTTTCAGTACCTTTACCCAACTATTCATCCCTATCTTCCTCTCCATTTGCATGTTATCTCCAGCTATCATCCATGCGATCATAGGAACCGATGCGAAGATCTGCTTTTTCGTTCGCCAGTACATGCTTGGCTATACGCTCAGATGGGGTACGAGGCAATTCACTTCGGTATTCCCAATATCGTGGAACCTTGTAGTAAGCAAGATGCTCGGCGCAATAAGAGATCAACTCATGAGGAGGCACCGTTTGGTCCGCTTTCACTACCACGTATGCCTTGATTTCTTCCCCGCGTATTTCGTCTTTCACTGGAAGACAGGCAGCATATTGCACGGCCGGATGCATTTTCATGACTTCCTCAACCTCAGCAGCCGAAATATTTTCCCCGCTCCGGCGAATCATCTCCTTTTTTCTGCCGACATAATAGATGTATCCGTCTTCGTCCATTCGCACCAAATCTCCGGTGTGGAACCAGCCGCCCTGAAAGGCAGCGCAAGTCGCATCAGGGTCTTTATAGTAGCCATCCATCATCCCCAAGCCCCGTAGGACGAGTTCGCCAACCTCGCCTCTCGAAACGGGGCGGTTGTGAATATCAACAATGCGGACGGTCCGGTCTTTATCCGGTTTTCCGATGCAGCCTGTTCCGAGCAATCGGTCATGATCGTGTGGTTTTACCGAAATATCTCCACCTGTCTCTGTCATGCCAAAAACTTCATACCACGGCGCGCCCCATCGCTCTTCCAATTCGCGGTGCAGATGCGGGGGAATGGCCGAGCAAAAGATGGTGCGAACGTTATTTTCCCTGTCTAAGGGCGAGCGTGGTGCTTTGACCATTAGCGTGGGCATGATCCCCAGGCAGTAGAAAAAGGTAACGCCATATTGCCGTACTTTCTGCCAAAATGTAGAGGGATGAAATCGATCGAGAACCACAAGCTTTGCCCCCACAGCGATCGCACCCAGCAAATTCCATTGCGGGTCCATATAGTAAAAGGGCTGCGCCGTTAACAGTACATCTGAATGGGTCAAATTTGGATGCTGCTCGATCATCTTTTTTGCTATGGTGAGCCAATATTCATGGGAAAGCATACACCCCTTGGGGAAGCCTGTCGTGCCGGATGTATATTGGATGTTGACTAAAGTTTCAGGAAAAACGGTAAGTGCTGTTGGTGTCGTGGGCGCTGTTTCACACATCGTTCTGAAATCGACAGCGTTGGGATCGTCTGATTGGTCTACTGAGAGGATTGTTTGGAGGGTTTGTAAGGAAGGTCTGATCTTCTGTAGCAGGGATAAAAACTCCTGTGAAGTTACGATAACGATTGCTTCGGAGTGGTGGAGGATATATTGTGCATCGTACTCTTTGTAATTTACATTTATCGGCACGATAGTCGCGCCCAGTTTTGCCAACGCCAGCCAAGTAAGCGGGAATTCCGGCTGGTTCCTCAGCATGACGGCTACCCGATCCCCATAGCCTACGCCCAGCACTTGGAGCATGTTGGCGATCTGGTTGGAACGGTCTTCTATCTCCTTAAATGATAGTTGTTCATTCCATTCATCAAAGACAAGCCCGATTTTTTCTCCCCATCGTTTGGCCGCCCGCGCCGTCAAAGACTTGATTTCTTGCAAGTCCAAAAGGTTTCAGCCCTCCTTCTTTATACCGATCCTTTTTTTCGGAACCCTTCAGCCGTCTGCTTGGATTCGATCGATTGCACGGTTGCCAGCGCATGCTCGATCTCCAATTCAAAAGCTGCCTCCAGATCGCATTGTGCTCCGCGATTTAGCGCAAATTTGGCTTTTGCAAGCGCTACTTGCGGGAGCTCAGCTAACCGTTTCGCCCACTTGTCAGCTTCTTCAGCTAACACTTTATGATCCACTACCTTGTTGATGAGTCCTAGATGCAGTGCTTGCGATGCACCAAACCTTTCGCCCGAAAACAGCAATTCTTTCGCCCGGACCAGTCCGATCGCGATGGGAAGGATATGCGAGATTCCTCCAGTAACACTAAGTCCGACACTCACTTCCGGAAAGCCGAATTCGGCATCTTGAGCGGCGATGATCAAATCGCATCCGAGTGCAAACTCACACCCTGCTCCTAATGCATAACCATGGACCGCAGCGATCACTGGAAAAGGGACACGCTGGATCTTTCGTGTTATATCCTGAATTTTCTGTAGGTTAAGGCGTATCTCAGCCTCATTTGCAGGCTTTTCTTCATGACGCAAATCATGTCCTGCACAAAAAGCATTCCCGCGGCCAGCCAGTATTGCCGCCCTTACTCCTTCGCGTTCCAACTTATCGAGCGATCCATACAGCTCCTCTACCAATTGTGGAATCACCGCATTTAACCGCTCGGGGCGATTCAGGTGAATCCAGCCTATCTCTTGATGGATCTCACACTCTACCACCGCCTTACGTGTTGTCATTCTTTTTTACCTCCGCCTTTATTTTGGAAAACAATGCTCTTGCATTCGAACCGAGCACCTTCTCTAGCACCTCGGGCTTTATGCTTAATTCCTTCCATTCTGCAATCGCGCGTTTCAGAGGAAATACAGGCCAGTCTGTTGCAAAGAGGATTTGATCTTGCAAGAGGTTGTTTGCTAACCTGTACATCATCTCCCACCCTGCTCCTTGCACCCCCAAATACCTTGGAGAAAGCCCGCCCAAATCCATCAGAACATTGGGGTGCTTGCGCGCTACGGCAACCATTTCAGGCACCCAGGGCCACCCCCCATGACACGCAATCAATGTTAATTCTGGAAAATCACAGGCGACTTGATCCAGCAACAGCGGGTGTTCATTCCGGATGGGATGAATCATCGAATAATTAATTCCCGTATGAATGGCAACTGCCAAGCCTAACTCAGCAGCCTTTGCGTATACGGGATATAATTTGCGATCATCGATCGGCATCTCAAAAAATGCAGGCTGGATGTTTACTCCCAGAAAGCCCAGCTCTCTGATGCGGCTCACTTGTTGGACAGCGCGCATCGGTCTGAAATGCTCCATTGAAATCGTACCGAATCCTGAGAAGAGCTCAGGGTGAGCGGATATGACTTTTGCCAATGCATCATTCAGCGCATCTCCATTCTCGCCGAATTCGTATTCTGCATGCATAATGGCATGGTGTACTCCTGATTCTTTCATTTCTTGAATCAAATCGTCGAGCGTTTTCGCGATAGTCGATCTTACTTGTAACACCGCATCATATTGAGCGACGTACTCATTTCGCATTTCACCGATGCGTGCCTCACGGAACTGCTGTGGCAAGCGGACACGGGCATCAAGAATGTTCATGCGCAGCAGCCCCCAGCCATGGTTTCATAAAAAAACGAGCGGGTTCAGGCAGATCCAAATCGGAGACAGTCAGTTGCTGACCGTTTCGCTTTGCCTGTACGAGTGCAAGCGCCATATCGGAAAAATTCAAGCTGATTTCATCCAATGAATTTGGGCCATCGGGTGAGTACCAATGGGCGACACCCGTGCACATTTGAAGCAAAGCCAGGACGGTAAGCTTGGTATTTTCTATCGTAAATACGCCCCCCTCTAATCCGTCCGTTAAAATACGATGCCAGAGCAGCTCATATTCACTGCGCAACCTGGCAATTTCTACGCGCGTATTTCCTGTCAGCGCACGGAACTCGGTATCTACTACTAATGCTGTTAGCTTGTCAATGGCATGGCTAGTAACATGAAGCTGTACAAACGCTGCCAATTGTTGTTCGGGCGCTTCAAGCTCAGCGAGTACTTCCTTTGCATTTCCAAGTAGGGTCTGTAACCCTTCTTGCATGATGGCAACGAGCAGATCCTCTTTTGTTTTCATGTAATGATAGAGGGTGGAAGAGGTTACTTCTGCTTCTAGAGCGATATCACGAATGCTGGTTGCTTCAAATCCTTTTCTTGCGAATAGTCGTAATGCTGCTTGAAATATTTTTTCTTTCGTCAAAAAAGCGCGCTCCTTTCTACTGATGATTGCAGAAAACTCGAGTCGATCGATCGATCGATAGGTTGCTTGTAATCACCACTTTACTAACCACCTGGTTTAATGTCAAGATTATTTTTTATTTTCTGATACTCCACTCGGTATAACAAAAATCTCCTCCGGTTTCCCATGAGGAGATCTGAATTCGTTATGCCATAGCAGCTTTTACATTGGGCTCCCATACATTACGAAAGTAGATTAGATGCATTACTTCAAATATCTTCCCGTGATCGACTGTTCCGCGTGGATGATCTGCGGAGGTGTGCCCTCGAAGACCACCTGACCGCCGTTGCTGCCTCCGTCAGGTCCCATATCGATAATCCAATCCGCTTGGCTGATCACATCGAGATTGTGCTCGATGACGATTACCGTATTGCCTGTATCCACGAGGCGGTTCATGATCTCCAGAAGGTGACCGATATCTGACATATGTAGGCCAGTTGTCGGCTCGTCCATCACGTAGATGCTGCCCTTCTTGTGCAGCTCGCTTGCTAGTTTGATGCGCTGGCATTCCCCGCCGGAGAGCGTGCTAAGTGGCTGGCCGAGTGTAATATAGTTTAGCCCCACATCACTCATCGCCTGGAGCTTGCGCACAACTTCTTTTAGCTCAAAAAATTCCAATGCCTGCTCCACCGTCATCTCCAGTACTTCTGCAATTGACTTGCCGTTCAGCTTGTATGCGAGCACCTCTTCCTTGAACCGTCTTCCTCCGCAGACTTCGCACGGCAGCTTGACGCTTTCGAGGAATGCAAGGTCTGTATACACAACCCCTAGACCTTGGCAGTTCTCGCAAGCCCCTTTGGAGTTGAAGCTGAACAAGCCTTGGTTGACCTTGTTCGCGGAAGCAAACGCCTTGCGCACATCATCCATGATCCCTGTGTAGGTCGCGGGATTGGAGCGTGTTGACACGCCTACCGCCGATTGGTCGATGACGATCGCATCCGAATGGTTGCTAAGGAATACTTCGTTTATCAGCGTACTCTTACCTGAGCCGGCGACACCCGTAACTACGGTCAGCACTCCGGTTGGAATATCAACACTCACGTTCCGCAGGTTGTGCAGTGTGGCATCCACAATGGATAACTTACCGGACGGCTTCCTGGAATCTTGCTTCAGTTGGATCGGCCGCTTCATATGGGTACCTGTCAGTGTCCCTGTCTCCAGCAGACCTCCAAAGCTACCTTCATACACGATGGTACCGCCGTGGCTACCTGCGTGAGGCCCGACGTCGACGATATGATCTGCCACCTTGATCACATCAGGATCATGCTCGACGACAATGACGGTATTGCCCTTGTCGCGCAGCTTCTGAAGTAATTCATTTAATCGGTGTACATCACGGGGATGTAAACCAACGCTGGGCTCATCAAAAATGTAAGTAACATCCACCAGACTGCCGCTCAGATGCTTCACCATCTTGACACGCTGCGACTCGCCGCCGGACAAGGTATCCGTCTCACGATCCAGCGTCAAGTAGTCTAGTCCGATATCCACTAGATGCTGCAACCGTTCCGTCAACGACTTGACCATCGGTGCGGCGACCGAATCGTCAATCTCCTGAATGACGCGGATGAGCCGACCGACCTCCATGGAAGACATCTCTGCAATGTTGAGGCCATTGATTTTGCAGTTCAGTGCGGCCTGATTGAGTCTCGCACCATGACAGCTGGAGCAAGAACCTTCGGAGATGAACGGCGCAACTGCTTTTTGTGTACGCTCAGATTTCGTCTTTAGATCCTGCTTGATGTATTTGTTGGTGAACTTCTCCATGACACCTTCTACTGTAATATTCACGGCTTTCCCGGCGAATTGCATCTCCACTTTCCTCGCCTTGGCGTACAACAGCTGCTCTAGCTCCTCATCCGAATAATCGCTCAGCTTCTTGTCAGGATTAAAGCCCGTCTGCACGAGCATATTCCATTCCATGCCGTCTACCTTATAGTCCGGCAGCATGATTGCCCCTTCATTCAACGACTTTGACATGTCCAGCGCCTTGCTCATGTCAACGCTCAGACTGCGACCGATCCCGTTGCATTCGGGACACATGCCTTGGGGGTCATTAAAGGAGAACATATGCGCTTGTCCAACATTGGGCTGACCTATTCGGGAGAAGAGCAGGCGAAGAATGGGAGAAATATCGGTAATTGTGCCCATCGTGGAATGGGAGCCGCCCCCCAGTCGCTTCTGGTCCACGATAACCGCCATACTCAGGTTCTCGATCGCGTCCGTATCCGGCTGCGGATAGCGGGGCAAGAAATTGCGCACGAACATGCTGAAGTTCTCATTCAGCAATCGCGTGGATTCTGCGGCGATCGTATCGAAGACGATCGATGACTTACCGGAGCCAGATACACCGGTGAAGATCGTAATCTTCCGCTTCGGAATGCGTAAGGATACGTTCTTGAGATTGTTTTCCCTCGCACCGGAGATTACGATATACTCCTGATTAGATTCGCTCATGCCAAACATCCTTCCGATAGTATTCATTTCTACTTATATTTACATTGTACCATTCAGAAGGAGATCTTCGCTTCTGGCAGTTCTCGCTTACAACCAAGCACTTCGCCTACCTATTATTTCCAATGGACAGCCGTTACTTTCACCAAAGCACCCGCAAGGTGAGTATTATCCTCTAAGCATCAAGGCACAGACAAGTTCACCTTGTAGCATTCCCTTTCCTCCAGGTGGAATCTTGATCAAGCAATCGGAATCTTTAATGGATACCGTAACGCTTGATTGATCCATCCCAACAGGTTTTACGAACACCTTGCCATCGATTACATAAGACTTTCCGCGAACATACCGAGGATACGCATTTATCTTTGTAAAGTCTTCGCCTAGAAAAGCAGTAAAGTCTCTCGTGTATCTATTTTGAATACCCTGCATACCCAAAATCACAGGACGAACGAAGAGCTCAAAACCAACAAAGCATGCTCCCGGATTGCCTGACAAAGCAAACAAAAATTGATCATTCCAAACCCCTGCGGATGTAGGACTTCCGGGTCGCATCGCTACTTTGTTAAACAGGACCTTCCCTTTCCATTTTTCAAAAATATCTACGAGAATGTCGTAGTCGCCTACCGATACTCCACCTGATGTGATCACGAAATCCGCAACGGAAAATACTTCAAGAATACGAGTTTGTGCCTGATCCGCTTCGTCTGGGATGGAACCCATCAGTAATGGAATCCCTCCTGCCCCCCGAATAAGTGCCGCCAGCATGTAAGAGTTACTGTTTCGAATTTTACCTGCGCAAAGTGGCGCATCTACAGGTAAAAGCTCTGAACCTGTAGCAAAAATTGCGATGGTTGGGCGCTTATATACTTTGACGCGGGAGAAACCGAATGTAGCCAACAATGCGGTCTCACCAGCGAGGATTTCTGTACCTTTTTGCAGAACACAATGGCCCATTGTGATTTCGTGGCCAATCGGAGTCAGGTTCTGCCCAGGATGGACTTCTTTTTTAATGGAAATGTACGTTTTGCCCTGCTCCTCAAGGTCGTCTGTCATTTCCAGCATGATGACTGCGTCTGCATTTTCAGGTACCATGGCTCCCGTCATGATTCGGGAGGCCGTTCTTTGCGATAATTCTTTTGTAGGTAGAGCTCCACACGGAATATTGTCGATCACTTCCAAAAGGACAGGAGATTCAGATGATGCCCCTCGAGTTGAACTGGACATAATCGCAAAACCATCCATCCCAGAACGCCGGAAATGAGGCATATTGTCTGGCGCAATGATATCCTCCGCCAACGTACGACTGTAGGCATTTTCCAATGAGACTTCTTCCACATCCAGACGGTTCAGATGTTGCTCAATTCTGCGCTGTGCTTCCACAACTTGAACCGCATTTCGATGAAACCGATTCACGCAATCTACTCTATCCATGTCGTCTACACTACCCTCCAATTTGAGACATGCGCCTACCTGTTGGTACATGCGACTGACTCTCATCAACTAAAGCTTTGGCCATTTCGTGATTCAGTGGTTTGATATGCAATGCTCGAAAAAAGAGGTCGCGTACCGCTTCATCATCTCCAATGCACGTACGAACATTAAACTCATCCGACCAATATAGGCATGGCTTTATATTTCCATCCGCTGTCAAACGAAGCCGATTACAAGTTTCGCAGAAATGATCGCTCACGGGATGAATAAGCCCAAAACTCCCCTTGGCTCCTTCTATCCGAAACGTTTGTGCAGGTCCGTTGCCTCGCACTTCATGACTCTCAGCCACTTTCCAGCCCAAATGATGACAGCGTTCCAATACGGTGGACAATGGCAGATAGGATTGCTTCCATCTCATGTCGTTGTGGCCGATGGGCATGTACTCTATAAATCGAACTTGTAAATGACTATCGATCGTAAGCTGAAGAAAATCTTCTATTTCATCATCGTTGATCTCCTTCATAAGGACGACGTTCAACTTAATTGGATCTATCCCTACTTGTTGGCATGCAGCTATGCTATCCAAAACGCGATGGACATCTCCACCGCGGGTAATCAACGAAAAACGATCCGCTTTCAATGTATCCAGACTGATATTCACACGGTTCAAGCCGGCTTCTTTTAATTGTTGAGCCTTTCTCGCCAAGAAAATCCCATTGGTAGTCATTGCGATATCTTCGATTCCTGGAATTCCCGCTATCGCGGATACCAAATGTTCAATGCCTTTGCGGACCAATGGTTCTCCACCTGTCAGCCTTACTTTTTTGACCCCCATTTCGGCCAAAACCCTCACAACCTCGGTTATTTCGTTCAAAGACAAGATATTTTCATCAGGTTCAAATTCCATCCCATCAGCAGGCATGCAGTAAACACACCGCAAGTTGCAACGATCCGTTACCGATATGCGTAAATAGTCATGGACACGACCAAAAGCGTCCACCAATTCACTTGGAATCACTGGACTTCCCCCTTTCAACCTCTGCAATTCGTTCGGGCCACGTGTACACATTAAACTTTTGATTTCGAATAAAACCAACCGTGGAAATGCCAAGACCCTGCTCCAGACGAAGAGCCAATTCAGTAGGAGATGACTTCGATCGGTGATTCTGTCACGATGGAATCTACCACTTCCTTCAAAGTACCATATTCATCATGCAGGAGATGTGATAAAACGCACACCGGTTGAATCATGAGCGTTTCTCTCCTTTCCTCCCATCCTGATCAAGAAATTGATCTATCTAAAACATAGACGGTCATGGCAATGTCCTCTTCAATGCTAATATCTGAAAAAATCCGCAAGACCTTTGCGTGGATGATATCTTCGAGTTTTGCTACTACCTCAGGGTCGTTATAGATGTTCTTCACGAGCTTCGTGCGTGCATCGTGTACCATTCGTTTGCCTTCATCAGACAGAATCATAAATTTTTCAACATTTGTCAGGTTCCCTTTCATCTCACAGATCACCCATGGACCACAAAAACGTGTAACGATTTCTTTCGGACCGTTACCGACGTATTCTTTTCGTATCTCACGAACTAGCATGCTGAATTGATGTTCGAGGTTTTTCGTCATTCGATGCTCTCCTTTCATTCCCCTTGTTTGTTCTTACGAGGAGCCAACAATAGGTAACAAATGACCAGGATAAGTATTACTAGCGATAGAATCAGATTATTCATAGCGTCATCACGATTGACGATGATAAAACGTATCGTGCCGGTAATGCCGATATAGATGAGGTATCGTAACGGAAAGTGATACTCTTCCTTGAAATATTTGACGATCATAGCAACAAAAACAAAGTACAGGAAAAAGGCTAAGACTTCCTCCAAAATATCATGAACGTTAGTATTACCAAGAAGTGCAGCTGTCACAATGAAATACAGTTCGCGTACTAGATAAAAGCTCAAGACAAGCCCCAGAATGATGAGTGAAGTATTTAGCATCCGTTGATAGAAGTGCACGATTGATGTCTCTTTCATCATTCCTTTAAACCCTCTCCTAATCCTTTCAGCAGGTTTATACCAAAACCCATCGCCCGATTGATGTCTGGATCACGCAGAGCTTTCATCAAATCGAAGACACCAACCTTTTTTCCAGAGCGAAGAGCATCATCGGCCCTTTGTAGACCCTTTGTAACACCGCCCATCAGCTTTTTTGTCATATCAGGATCTAGCTCTGTTAACCCACCTGCGGCAGCCATCGCATTGTTGATCATAGTAGTGACAGGAGGACGTACCATTTGCCCTACGACAATTTTGGCAATATCCTCCTTCGCCTCTACGACGGCGTTGAGTGCTCCAAGAATTCCACTTTCATGGAGTTCCTGGAGCAGCTTGATCGTTGCCTGAATCCCTTCCGGATTTTTGGCGAGCGCTTGTATGACACTTTCTACCGATTGATCTTGTTTTTCTCTTTCAGTAAGAACAGGTTCTACCACTTTTGAAATCGGTCTTGCCATTATTTTTTACCTCCCACCATGTTTACATCTGCAATCGGTTCATAATCGTCTCTCGCCCATTTGCGCTCTACCTGGACACCCAACTGAGGGTTTCGCTTTGCATAGCGGGGATTGTACATGGGCAGTGGAGTCATTCCTTTTTCTTTGAGAAACTCCATACGTACTTTTGCTTGCTTGTAGGCAGGGGTTTGCGTGCGAACGTCCCCGACGCTGCCGGTTAAAAGGTTAATGGCATTTTCATGGCTAACAGAGTGCATGGGTACATACAATTCTTTACCGCTGACTCGATCTGTCACGAGAACACGAAGCTTAATGGCTCCGTATGGAGAGACGAGCCGAACCAACGAACCGTCTTTTAGCCCCCGCTCGCGAGCAAGCTCAGGGGAAACCTCCACAAATACTTCCGGTAGCTTATATTGGATGCCTTTTGATTTATTCGTCATATTTCCTTCATGGAAATGCTCCAGTAGTCGTCCATTATTTAAGGTAAAATCAAATTCCGATGGATACTCCATAGGCGGAACATATTCAACGAGCGAAAGTCTTGCTTTTCCGTCTGGGAAGTTGAATTGATCTTTGTACAGAAGCGGCTCGTGGGTACCATCTTGTTGCACTGGCCAAAGCAAGCTGCTCCATCCTTCCAAACGATCATAAGAGACTCCAGCATAAATCGGTGCCAGGCTCGCAATTTCGTCCATGATCTCTCCTGGGTGTTGGTAACTCCAGTTTGCGCCCATTCGTTGTGCGATTAGTTGGATGATCAACCAGTCCGGTTTTGATTCTCCCAGTGGTTCCATTACTTGATACAACCGTTGGATACGTCTTTCCGTATTCACAAAGGTCCCCTCTTTTTCCAGGGATGGAGACGCAGGTAAAACGACATCGGCAAATTGAGCCGTCTTGGTCAGAAATATGTCTTGTACGACAAAGAAATCAAGCTTGCTGAGCGTATCATGCACGTGGTTGGCGTTGGAATCGACCCAAGCCATGTCTTCCCCCATCAGGTACATGGCTTTCAGTTCGCCTTTCTCCACCGCTTCCAGCATTTCAATATTGGTTAAGCCTGATTTGTTCGAGATCGTTACGCCATACGCCTTTTCAAATTTGGCCCTCGCCTGATCATCCGTAATTGGCTGATACCCCGGCAGCCAGGTGGGGAGTGTCCCCATGTCGCAAGCGCCTTGTACGTTGTTGTGTCCACGCAATGGATAGGCTCCTGCTCCTGGTCGACCGTAGTTTCCTGTTACCAGCAAGAGATTAGAGATAGCGGCTGACGTATGCGAACCCGCGATATTCTGCGTCACACCCATTCCCCACAAAATGCAAGTACCATCCGCTTCGCGAATCATTGTGGCTGTTTCAATTAACTGTTCTTTTGTCAGCCCGGCTACTTCCACAGCATACTCCAGCGTGTATTTTTCAAGCATTTTCCGATAAGAATCAAAATCGTTTACCCGGTTTTGGAGAAAGGCTTCGTCATGCCAGCCTTGATCGATGATGTACTTCGCGACTGCCGTCAGCCAGACAAAATCGGTCCCTTGCTTTGGATGCAGGTAAAGATCGGAACGTTCGGCCATTTCATGCTTGCGCAGATCTGAGACAATCAGTTTTTGACCGTGTAGTTTCTTTGCCCGTTTCACGCGGGTTGCCAAGACGGGATGACCCTCTGTTGGATTCGCACCGACGATGATGACTAATCCAGCACTTGCGATATCTTGAATGGTACCCGAGTCACCACCGTATCCTACCGTTGCAAGCAACCCATCGGTGGCAGGTGACTGGCAGTACCTAGAGCAGTTGTCAATATTATTTGATTCAAATACCTGCCGCGCCAGTTTTTGCATGAGGTAGGCATCTTCATTGGTCGTTTTGGATGAGCTAACAAATCCAAGCGCGTTGCCTCCGTAGTTTTGCTTGATGGAACCCATTCGCTCGGCGATCAGTGCAAGCGCCTCATCCCACGTAGCTGGCACAAATGCGTCTCCCTTTCGAATCAAAGGTGTAGTCAAACGTTGATCACTGTTAACAAAATCCCAACCGAACTTCCCTTTTACACAAGTAGAGACACTGTTGACTGGAGAATCTTCCGTTGGTTCTACTTTTAGAATGTGGCGGCCTTTGGTCCATACCTCAAATGAACAGCCTACCCCACAGAACGTACATACGGTTTTCGTTTTCTTGGTCCTTGTTTCCCGCATCGCCGCCTCTACTTCAGAGATAGCAAAAATGCTGCTGTAGCCAGGCTCGACTTCTTTAATGAGATCGACCATCGGATTTAACAGGTCTTTTTTTATCCCTGACAGAAAGCCAGCTTCACCGAGCATGGATTTCTCCATCAGTGCATTGCACGGACAGACTGTCACACACTGACCGCATGACACACAAGATGATTCATTAATCGATTTATTATCATCCCAGATCACTCTAGGAATCTCTCGTTCCCAATCGATGGTGAGCGTTTCATTTACCTGTAAATCCTGACAAACCTCCGTGCAACGGCCACAGAGAATGCATTGATCGGGATCATAGCGATAAAAGGGATGCGACATATCCACTTCTTCCTTTTTTTCTCGGAACGGGCGTGTTTGGTGCTCAATTTCGAGCAGCTCTGCCGTATTGTGAACCCGACAATTTCCGTTGTTGTTGTCGCAGACGGTACAATACAGCATGTGGTTTTCCAAGATCCGGTCCATTGCTTCTGCCTGTGCACCTTTTGCCCGTTCGGAGGATGTAAGGATATGCATCCCTTCCTCGATAGGAGTCGAGCATGCCCGCATCATTTTCCCGTCAATTTCACACATGCATGTATCACAAGTTTGAATGGGCCCTAATATGGGTGAGTAGCAGATGTGAGGATGCTCTATTTCCTGTTGCAGTAAATAATCTAGGATACGGGTTCCTTCCTCCGCTTCATGCTTCACTCCATTTAGTTCAAAGCTAATTTTTTGCATCTTCTCTAAAACCTCCAAGAAAATAATAAAAGCCCACCATCAAACAACCTGAGCATGAACACATGGCCATGCGCAAATCGTTTGATGGTGGGCTAATTTCGAAGCATCCAATGATACTCGTTATCCGTCCCAACATATCTATGGGTGAGATCAGGATGATTGAGCAATTCGTCATTACTCACCAACTATGATCAGCTACGGCAACATTATATCACCGGATCTACATGGAAATCCAACTTTTTTTATGGAAGGATTGGGCACATGAAAAAGCTGTCAGGGAACATCAGTTCCTCCGACAGCGTATCTGTGTCAATCATCCTATGATTCTACTGCTTACAGAAGAGGCAAGATTGCGTTTGCGTACGCTTGGGCTCCCTTTTGATTGGGATGACCGATCGAGGCACGCTTGCAAATCTCGAAATCCAAGCCTGTGCACCCTGCTTCTGTGCAGGAGACGAGGCGCTCGGCTGCGATCAGGTCTTGAGGAGTCAGGTCCAAATTGATGCCGAATACATAGGGATCATCCGTCAGCGCCGCATGCTCCGGACCAAAATTCGGATCGGCGAAAAAGATACGCGGTTTATCGAGCTCCGCATTTCTCTCATCGATGGCTTTCCGCAAGTAGACCTTTGATTCTGCTTCAAGCTGGGCACAGCGTTTGTATACCTTTTCCAACTCAGCTGCACCCAGAATTCCTCCGGCTGCACCGCCGCCGACACCTCCGACAATGGCCCCTACGCCGATCAATAGTGCTTCTACCACAGCCATATCGCTCTTTTCAGACACAGGTGGATAATAACCGGTAACGATGACCTTGGCTTGTGTAAATTTATTCGTCACCTCGACCAGCAATTTCTTCATGCTCACAAAGAAATAGTCATAATGTAATTTCCCCAAATCGGCTGGATGGAAAGGATTCAGAACTGTCCGAACATCGACATCGTTCATACCTCCATCCAAAAGAATCAGATCCACCAAGTCAGCCTCGCCTTTGAAGAACGCACATTGCTGTAGGATCGTTGGGAATGATTTAGGTACCTCGCCGTCTACGGGGGCCACTACATCATCCTTACCCTCTCCAATAATGGCGCCGGAATGAGCGAGTACTTGTGTATATTGCTTGATATTTCCTTCTCTGGCCTGAACGGCTGCACCCACGATGGAATAAAACTTCTCATGCTCCTGCAAGCCTTGCCCCCAGCTCACGGAATCGCCCATCACGAGCATATGGAAAGTTTCTAGGGTCAGTTGAATTTCATTGGAAGGTGTGCCATCGGAAAGCCGCACTTTCAGGGTCACCTGTTCACCCGCTGGATTGCTCGCAACATCGGCCGGTCGAATCAAGGTAAATTCCATTTGCGTCGAGCTTAACATCCGTACATCGGGCATTTCTTGGTTGTTTACCAAGACAAGTGTCCCTTCGGAAAAGCCGCTTCCGTTCACGATCACTTTTTGTCCGGGCCTCACCCGTGTTTTCACTTGATTTTCCTGTTGGGCGGAAATGACTCGTGGATTCACGAAGACGGATGCCTTGTTGGAAAGAGTCATATCTGATTGTCGTACTTGAAGCGTGCGGGAGCCCCCTGTCACGAAAGGCAAGACAAAATGGAGCATGGTATCACTTACTACCTGGGTTTTCGTTTCCGTGCCATCGATCAGCACGACATCGGTTTTGGTATAACGACTTCCTTCCAGCGTCACTGTATCACCTGCGAATGCATAGCGCGGAGATACATGGCTAATCGATGGCTCCAAGAGCTTGCGTCTGAATTCATCTGCGTCGATGGCTCGAAAGCTGACAGGTTCAGACAATCGGCCTCCCGCATATCCGACACGACCAGCATCGGCAAATGAACCCTGTTCTCCCGGTTGACCTGCTGTTCTTGGCCCTGGACCGCATGCCGTACCGAATTTTCCATTCTTGGTGTCACCCACCGCACCACCCGGTCCGCCTGCTCCAGGATTACCAGGAATTCCTCCTGCCCCCGGGCTGCCTCCCTCAATCGTAATCGCAAAGCCTTGCGAATAATTTTGGATGATCGTTTGTGGCGCGTACAGGGTCAACCGACCACCAGCGCCTCCATTGCCTCCCGGACCTCCGTATCCTGCTGCACCGCCGCGCCCTCCGTTTCCACCAGCTCCCGCTCCGGCTTTGCAGAAACCTGCCCAATCCAATTCAGCTGGCTTGCCTTTTCCTCCTCGGCCACCATCTCCACCGTCTTGCCCAGGCCCACCTTGTGTGCCATCTTGCCCTTTCAAGTCAAAATGAGGACGTCCCGCCAGATTAAGTACCCATAATTCGAGTTCAGGAGCAGCAGCGCCGTCGAATCCACGGTCTCCGGGCAATCCATGTGTTCCAGGTGTCCCCGGAATGCCGGAGAGCGTCGAAGACATCGGTGCATCAGAGGGTGTTATTGGTTTTTGTCGTTTGGCTGGAACATAGCGGTAAGGGCGCTCCCATGTAAACGTAACATTTTGTCCGACCGTCAACTTTTCGGCGATGATGATCAAGTAGCGCTGCGGATATTTCAAAATAACATTGGTTCCATCCTCGATATAAATTTCCGATGCGGCCCAATAGGCAGTGTCCACCGATATATTCAAGGCCGAAGCAGGAGATGGTACCGCTAATGTAGCCGTCATTTTTTTAGGAAACGGGATGGTTTGCAACAGTTCTGCTTTTCCACTCAACATTTGCAACGTTGATGAAGATTTAGCTGAGTCGATTCGGTACGCAGACTGAATCATGGTATTCCCACTGACGAGAGTTGGGCTTGGTTTCGTCAATCCCGACTGAGGTACTACCGTCCCACGGATCTTGAGCGACCCCAGACTAGACAGGGATGTAATTCCGAATGACTCCAGCACCGCTTTGTGATACGTCATTCGATCCTGAACCATTTGGGGGGCTGCTTGGAAGGTTGTCGGATTCACAGCCATGGTCGTAATCCCGAGCGTATTTCCCCCTGCATGGAAAGTGTTTGTAGAAGTTGACATTCTTTTTTCCTCTCCCTTATCACAATGAATGAAATAGTTTGTGCGAGCCAGTCTCCATTGCACGGACGAATCATTCTTGGCTTACGCCGAATTCCTCTAACTCCCGGAAGCTGATTTTTCTTCTTTGTGGATGTGGTGTTTCTCCTCGATGCGCCCATATAATCTCCACATGATTGCCTTCCGGATCAAGAAAAGAAAAACGTGCATATTCGCTCTCCACATACGGACCATGTGCCAAAATTCCGTGATCCGTCAGCCTCCTCCACACTTCCTTGAAGTGATCCAACGTATCTACCCAAAATGCCAGATGCACATGATGCGGATTGTTTAAGATGAGCAAATCGTGCCTGCCCGATTGCGGATCAATCGCCAAGCATGCCGTTTCGTCGCTATGGTTCACCACTGCAAGATCAAGTGCGGTTTCATAAAAAGAGGCCAATCTGCGAACATCATGCGCATATAAGGAAATGTGACCCATGCGGCTTAGCTTTGACATGTTCCCTCCATCCTTTCGTATTGACTCGCCTGTTTCATCCTAACACCGACTATACGGGGCTCGATATTACTCGAAAGGATACATCCAAAAGGATACCCGTGCGATAAATATGAGTACCCAGTATAAAAGAAGCGTAGTAAAATCGTAGGAAGAAAAAGGAAAAACCTTGTGATGGAGCAGGTGATGCTATGAATTATCAGGATAGCCTTGAAGAGCTGGAAAGTCGTCTGTTGGTAGGACGAACCGAGGAAGTCCTTCATTTTTTGAAGTTGCTTGCGGATGAGCGGCGCTCCAAAAAAATCATGAATCTCTTCGGGACCGCAGGCGTAGGAAAAAGCTATTTGCTCGACGAGCTCAGGCGGCAAGCTCATCTGCGGCAAGCAGCTACTCTCTCTTTGGACAGCGAGCAATTTTGGCACACGCCCTCTGATTTTTGCCTGCATATTTTGCAGGCATTGCATGTCTATCATAAGGGAGAAGAGCAGCATCCATCCCAATTGTTGGAGGAATGCGTTTCGAAGCTGAATGAAAAAGCGGCCGATCAAAGACTCGTCCTCTTTCTCGACATTTACGAGAACTTGGACGGCTTGGACCATTGGTTGCGCGAATATTTTTTCAAACGATTAAGCGCGAATATCCTGATCATGATCGCAGGGAGGCATCCGCTGTCTGAAGCTTGGCTTCTTTCGCCCGGTTGGCGGCACTTCATCAGTAGGGTCCCTTTATCCCATCTTCCTTACGATGCTGTCGAGCGGTATGCGCATTACTGTCACATTTTTGAACCGACTATCATCCAAGAAATGTGGCGGCGCTCCAAAGGGCATCCCCTTACCCTGTCATTGCTGTCCTTTACCTTGCAGCCGAAAGATCAGGAAGGAAACGGGGCTTTTCATGAGGAAATGGACACGCTGCCGTTTGTCGTAAGCCAATGGCTGCGCGAAGTTCCCGGCGAGCATTTGCGTCCTCTCGTGGAAGCAGCAGCCGTATTGCGACACTTTAATCAGGATAATCTGTCTTTTTTATTAAAAAGGGAAATCACCGCGTCCGAGTTTTTCCAATTGATCCGATTTTCGTTTGTACGGAAAGTGGACAGCGGCTGGACGATTCATTCCTTGATGAGAGAATCTATTGCCCAGGATATGCGGGCACGGACTCCGCTTCATTTTGCAGATTTGCAAAAGCGGGCCGTTCACTACTATTATGAGAAGTTCACCAAGTCAGCTCATTCGGTCCGTACACCAGAAGCTTTAGAGCTTACCTTCTTTTTAGGTGACGCACTCATCCGAGCCTTTTTAAATTGGTTCGACCCATTACCCAAACCGTTCGAATCAATCCACACTGGTCATCGGGAAGAACTACTGGAGTATATCCGCAATCAGCGGCACTGTCCCTCCCCTAAAACGATCAAGCTATTTGATCCGCACACGAACCGACATTTTGATTTTCACCTGACAGCGGAGCAAACCTTGTACCCATTGAATTGGCTTGATCATGACCGTCTATTCTCGCTGGGATACGACGTGCTTCGCGTTTTGCGCAATGATAACGGAGCGATCTCGGCACTTGCTGCAGTTGTTCCCATCAACGAAAAAACCCTTCCTTACCTGATGGAACATTCCGGTTCTCGTTCCTATTTCACTGCTCTATCCAAACAAGAGCTAGAACGGTTTCGCGTGCCGGAACACACACGGGCTGGCTGGTTCATCCACTCCATTCATCAAGATGATTACGAGGATGTTTCCCAACATACAGCTATTGGCCATATGTTGCACGGTTTGATGTTCTCCGGAGAGTTTTTGTTGTGTTCACCTGCACCATTTCCTTTTTTCAAAGCTGCCCACGAAAGTTTGGGGTTTGATATAGCCGATTTCGCCACCCACACCAACTATGACGGAGTAACACCCACCCTCGTATTTTTCCGTGATACGCAAGGCGAGCATCTTCCCGCTTATTTGCAAAAACTGCTTAAACGATCCGGATTGGATGCGGATTTTCGCCTGGAAGAAGAAGCGACTCCAGATGCTTCTCCACCGACATCACCTGGCATAGTCACAACGATAGAAATGAGTACGCTGACGGCACGAGAACAGGAAGTAGCCAGCCTTGTGCTGGAGGGATTGACGAATGCGGAAATCGCTGCCCGCTTGTATTTGAGCGAAGTCACAGTGAAAAAACATTTGAAATCGATCTTTGACAAAATGGATGTCAGCAACCGGACACAGTTGGTGAAAAAAATGCTTGTGTAGGACGAAAAAAGAGGAACCGTCGATGGCGGCTCCTCTTTTTATATGGCTATGGAATGTCATACGGTCGTTCAAATAAAATATTCTCGATTGCCTCTACAGCCTTTTCTGTCAAATCACGTTCCTGATCCACGTTTGTGAGATAAATAATCGTTTTATCTGTTTGAATATATCGTATCAAGTAGCTTCGATACCCCGGCCAGCCCCCACTGTGATGCACAACTTTTCCTGTCACCTGATTTTCACGCAGCCGCCAGCCATAACCATAATTTGATAAACTATTGTCAGTAAGCTGAACGGGGGAAAACGCTCTCTCTAGCGTTTCTTTTTTTACCAGCTTTTCTGTGTAGAGAGCTCTGTCCCACTTACGCAAGTCATCCAGTGTTGAACTGACCGCGCCGTCTCCCTGAATGCCATCCAGATAAATGACAAAATCGTGCTCACTGGAATCATCCGGTAACACAAATGCTTCAGATTGAGCAGAATACACGTATCCATACGCGTAATGCTGGATCAACTCAGGCGAATATCTTCGGTTGTACACTTTCGTATGCTGCATACCTAGTGGTTGAAATATCTGTTGCTGCAAGAAATCGGCAAATTGTGTATCAGCTACGTGTTCTACGATAGATGCTAATAAAGCATAGCCGGTATTACTGTACGCATACTTTTCATTGGGTTGAAACAAGACGTTGGGTCGATGCTTGATTAGCTGATCGAGTATGTCTTGGTTCGTAGCCACTTGTGTTTTATCCCAATATTGCGAAAACAACTCCATGTAATCAGGCAAACCGGATGTGTGTACGAGTAGATTCTCTACAGTCATATCGGCATAAGGAAAATCTGGAAGGAGGTCGTCAACTTTATCTGAATAGTCGAGCTTCCCTTGCTCTTGCAAGATCATGATTGCCATTGCTGTAAACGCCTTGGAAACCGATGCGAGTTCAAATACCGAATCTGGTGACAATCTTTCAGCCGTTTCTAGATTGGCCAATCCTATGGAATTTTGATAATAAGGTTTCCCTTCTTCCAAAATCAAGATGTTACCGCTCCAATTGTTTTGTTCGGCAAGCGTAGAAAAAAGCTCATCAAGCTGGCGGCATCTCGCATCGCTTACATTGGCTTGTTGGGTCATTTCTCGTTTCCCCCACTCGTTTTATAAAATTGTCTTCCAGCAAAAGACACTCGAACAATCTCATGATTTCTCAATCTGATAAACCGTGCCGAGAAATCTGTTCCAAACGCCTGTACTACAAAGAGATCTTCAGCAAATGGTCTCATTACGTAATTTTCTCCCAAAAAGGAGAGCATCAGTTGACCATTTTCTAATCTGATCGGCAATGTCCCCAACTCACTCGATTGATAATCCCCCACGAATTGTTTCATGGCTTCCTCGGTTAAAAAATCAATCTTGCTAACCAGATGAGAGGTTTCAGGAGGGCGGTTTTCCAGACTATTTAGCGCACCTACCATTACCGCCAAAACCGGCGACAATTCTAGATTGGACAGTGCCACTCCGGCCAGTCCTGTTTCGGGAAAGAAGCACATTTGAGCCGTAACCCCTTTAATACCACCACTATGTTCAACTAACTTTTTCCCGTAGTAGTCAGAAGTTATGAGCAAGCCGTACCCGTAAAATTGACCAGGTACCAAGTCAGTCGGAAAGTAAGGGGTTATCATGAGTTGTACACTCTCAGGTGTCAGGATACGATTTTCTCCTGCTGTAAGCCCACCTTTGCAGAACATGTCCGTATATCGCAACATATCCCGCACCGTTGATTTTATAAATCCTGCCGCCCGAGAAGCGGGAGTATCCCACCAATTCGGAGATGGGACCACTTCCTTGTGATCGCCTCTGTCTCGCATGATATACAGATTTGTAATATTCTCATAGCCATTCAGCTCTTCCAGAAAAAAGCTCGTGTGCTCCATCCCGATTGGATCTATGATATGCTCCTTGACATAAGTCTCATACGACTTCCCGCTGACGCGTTCAATGATCGCTCCCAGCAAGGCGAAACAATCATTGGAATAACTGAACTCTGTACCGGGTGGCCCTAAAAGCTCTAAATCTAATGTAGCGATAACACTCATCAGGTCTTCGTACGTATCGATTGGTACCGTAACATCTGTCTCGTTTTGCAGAAATGGATAGTCTTCTGCCTCATTCTCTTCCAAACTTCGCATCACACTTGCAAAAAACGTTGGCAAGGGAGGAATCCCACTCGTATTCGTCATAAAATGATGAATCGTGATTTGTCCCACATCATTATTTTTCAGTCGAAACTCCGGCAAGTATTTGACAACAGGGTCATGTACGGATAACTTACCAGCTTCTTGTAATTGCATGACCGCCACACAAGTAAAGGATTTTGTGATGGATCCAATTCCAAATACCGTATCGACTGTAACTCCTAACTGCCGTTCCACATCACGAAAGCCAAATCCGTTACTATAGAAGATTTGACCATCTTTTGCTATTCCCATAGAAACACCAGGAACCTGACCTTTTGTTATCCATTTTTGAGCGTATTTTTCAAAAGACTCAATCCATCCGTTATTTGGCATGCGCTTCTCTCCTTTGTTGACATGTAGTTAGTTCTCGATCCAGCTGTCATTATATGTCGGCATGACAGATGTCCACTTGACTCCTTTTACTCGAGAATTGATGACAGTAAAGGCCTTATCGTAATAGATAGGGACAACATACGCTTGCTCAATCAGATGCTTCTGTGCATCCATATACACTTGCTTTCTGGCATCAGTCTGCATGGTAGTACGCCCTTTCAAAAGGAGGGCATCCAGCTTGTCATCTTTTACTCCCGATAAGTTGTAGGGACCGTTGGAATGAAAATAAAAGTATAAAATATCAGGGTCATCATAGACGCCCGATATCAGCGTTACATCAAAATTTCCTTTGACGACTTCCTGCATGTACCCTGCTATTTCTAGATTCTGAATCTTCGTGTCGATTCCAACCTCTCCCAGCATGGCTTGAAGCAATTGGGCTTCTTTGTCTAGATCTGCGGTACTCAGCAAATTCAGACTAAATGTTTTTCCGTCCTTTTCTCTCACACCACTTCCGTTTACTTTCCAACCAGCCTCGTCCAACAGCTTCTTTGCTTCGTTCACATGATACTGGTACCCGTACTTCTCTAAGGATTTGTCATACCCTAGCGTAGATGGAGATAACGCCGTATGGGCTACTTCGCCTTCTCCCTGCGTAACAGCTTGGACAATGGCTTCTTTATTGACGAGCATATTAATTGCTTTACGTACCTGAATATCCTGGAACTCCGGTCTTGTCAGATTCATTTCCAACATTAAACCCACTCCAGGACGTAAGTATTCCATCACCTGATATTTCGGATTATTCCGATAACGATTCGCATCTTTCACAGGTACTTCCGTTGCTACATCGATAGCACCACTCTCTAGCGCTGACATTCTGAGCTGGCTGTCAGCAATTGCTTTTATGATAAGTTTGTCTGCTCTAGGAGGACCTTGATTTTCATAGTAAGGCTCTCCCCACTGAAAGGCTTCATTTCTAACATAGGTGACACCTTCGCCTGTTTTCCAGCTCTCAAGTTTCCAAGGCCCTACTCCCACTGGATTCCGGCCATAGCTCTCTCCAGCCTTTTCAATCGCTTTCAACGATAACGGCTGCGTTAAATAATTCCCTAGCGCATCGCGAAAGGCAGCATAGGGTTCGTGTAGTTCCAAAACGAGAGTCTGATCGTCTGGCGCTTTCACACTTTTTATTGGAGCCATTAATTCAGCAGCTGTTTTTGCTTTTGTCTGCGGATTGAGAGCACGATCGAAGGTTTCCTTAAAACTTTTTGCAGTAAGAGGTGTCCCATCGTGAAAGGTAATCCCGGAACGAATCGTGAAGGTCCACGTTTTGCCATCCTCAGAAATTTTATAGTCACTAGCAAGAGAGGGCTTGTATTCGTTTGTGGCAGGATCCTTATATAGCAGTGATCCACCGAGCAACCAGGTATAGACCCCAGCAGATGCAACAGACATGTGAGCATCTAACGTATCCGGTTCAAAGGGGTACGCTACTGTAATCGTTCCGCCTGTTTTGGGTTCAGCACCCTCCTGCTGCGCGGCTGGCACAGTTGTTTGCGTGCTGCAACCAACCACCAAGATCATACATAGAATGACAAATCCCCGCCAAAAGACACTGTACGTTTTTCGCTTGTTTTTCTTCATATGTCAGCATGCCACCTCCTTCCCTTTTCTTTTTGAAAGAGCTTCCGATGATGACAGATGATTTCACCTCCTTCGCAAGCTGTAACAAAGAGTACTTTTACTCTTTATCCATTTGTTGAAGTTTCCACTGTAATGCTTGGTAGAATAATTCATTTGTTTTCATATACGATTGCAGACTAGGATACAGGATTGAGCAAATTCTTCTGAAACGTTCGAGATTTTCTGATTGGCTTGAAAGCATCTTTTCAGCAAACCGACGGAAAAATGACTGCGAGACAGGGAGTTCGTCAACATCGGCAAACATCAAGACATACTCTTGAACATTCGCCTGTACGACAGGACTGTCTGGAGTTGCATGTTGCTCAGCTGCTTTTAACAACTGTTTAAGGTTTTTAAGCATTCTGGCGCTCCACATCTCCACACTGATCTTAGGCAGGTGAACTATTTCTAGGAAGGACATGACATCTTGCTTCATCTCCCGGACAATCTCTGGATTATTAAACATTTCCTCCAACTCATCTAATGCAGCCGTTTGTGCTGCCGAAAGCTTGCCTTCCAGCAACGAGGAGACGTTAACCCCTAATAAAAATATCTCTCGCCATTCCACCGGGAATTGTTCAGGAAAAACGGACGAAATCATTTTTTCCAAAATAAACTTTTCTCGTTCCAATGCATCTGTAGAAATTGATTCAATTAAATCGTGCATATAGCTCAAAGAATCACTGTTACCCTTACTCTGCTTTGTTTGTTCCAAAATGGATTTCATGCTGGCAAGCGTACGCATTTGGATGTCCAAAGCTTCGATTTGCCATTCTATCGCCATATCAACAGGTATATCCCCAGCTAACATTCTCTTAATCTCATCAATACCAAAGTTTAAATAGCGAAGGGTTAGGATCAGTTTTAACCGCCAGATTTCCTCTGCCGTATACATGCGATGACCTCCAGAAGTTATCTCAGAAGGTGAAAGCAGGCCGATCTCGTCATAATAACGAACAGTGGGTACAGAAGAACCTGTCATTTTCGCCACTTGTCCGATGAAGAACTTCACGTCCTTCATTGTTCGATCAGTTTGTTGATTTTGTGTGGTGTCTAATCTGTTCCTCGCCTTTCCGTGCACGTGACAACACCCCCTAGCCAATTATAAAACCTCTAGTAACTTGAGATTCAAGAGGCAATATGCCAACTGATGATCATGCGTTCACCGTCGTGTAATTTGAATAGGAAAAAGCCAGGTGGTTGTGACACTTGGCTTCATAAACTCGCATGATTGGACGGTTGAAGTTATTCATAGAGATCTGTGCTTAAATATTTGAGACCTGAATCATTAATCGTTAGCACAATATTGGCCCCTTTTTCTTTCCCTTTCAAAAGCTGTAAGGCAGCCGCAACATTTGCTCCCGAAGAAAATCCTGCGAATATTCCTTCTTTTCTTGCCAGTTCTCTAGCAACTTGTGTCGCTTCTTCATCTGTAACATGGATGTAGTCTGTAACGAAGTTCTTATCCAGAAGAGGTAAATCCATGGAATATCCCCCACCTTGGATCTTGTGATTGAGGTTAGTAGCAGCTTTACCAGAGTAGAACGGTGCGGTGTAAGGTTCAACTAAATAACAACGAATGTTGGGATTATACTTTTTTAACGTTTTTGCACAACCTGTAAAAGTGCCACCAGAACCAGCAAAATCAAGGAAAACGTCTACTTTTCCATTTGTTTGTTTCCAAATTTCTTCCCCCGTGTGAAATTCATGAGCATGGAGATTGCCAATGTGATGAAATTGGTCAGCACGAAACGCATTCCTTTCTTTTGTGATTTGCTGTGCTACTTCTTCCACTTTAGCAAGGTCTTCACCAGAAACTTGCCCTACAGGGGAACCAGGCGCTTGGTCTACTAAAACAACTTCTGCTCCGAGCGCTTGCATCATTCTCGCTCTTTCCATTGAATTTCCTTTTGACATAACAGCAACGAATTTATACCCTTTGACTCCGCAAACAATCGCAAGCCCAGTCCCTGTATTGCCACTCGTTAATTCCACAACGGTGTCATTCGGTTCTAGTATTCCAGCCTCCTCAGCCTCTTCAATAATCTGCAAAGCGATTCTATCCTTCTTGCTAAAGCCTGGATTTACATATTCCAATTTGGCGAAAATATTTCCAGCGAGCTTTTCTGTTAGCCTAGAAAGATGGACCATGGGAGTGTTACCAATCGCTTGATGAACGCCTGATAAAATCGTGTTCTCCATAGACATAGCGCCTCTTTTCGTATATTTTGGACTATATAGTGTCTGCTTCAAACTATATAGAGCTCGATTGTAAAGTATAACGTACATACGTGCAATATAACGTCCAAACTCTATGGAGGGCCATTTTGATGGAAGAATTTCACACAAATATCGGAGAGAACATAAAGCGTATTCGGAAAGAAAGAAACTTGAGCTTGGATAAAACTTCTGAATTAACAGGAGTTAGTAAAACGATGTTAGGACAAATTGAAAGAGGCAAGTCTGCTCCAACAATCACAACCCTTTGGAAAATAGCTAGTGGGTTGCGCTTATCCTTTTCTTCACTCGTTAGTCAATACAAGCCCAATGTTACGATCGTAAAAAAGAAAGAAGTAAATCCCATTATTGAAAATAACGGACAATATCGTGTGTATCCGCTTGTCCCCTATAATCCTGAACAACAGTTTGAGATCTTTTCAGTAACTCTTGAACCAGGATGCGAGCATATAGCAGAACCGCATACAACTGGGGTTGAGGAATTCATTCTCGTAAATGAAGGCACGTTAGAGGTTGTTGTCAATGAACAAGTTTATATCGTTGAACCTGAGGATACTTTGATTTTTAAAGCAGACAGGCCACACCTTTATCGCAACACTGGAGATCGTATCGTAAAGTGTTCCGTAGTCATTCACTACTCAAGTCAATGAAAACAAAGAGAAACCCCACTACATGTAGGGTTTCTCTTCCGTTAGACACTTGTATAGATGCTATCCGCTAGCATTGTTCTCCCCATTCCTGTTTCCGTTCATGGAGCGAGCTCGCAATAATACGGTCCAGCAGCTGCGAAAAGGTCATACCTGCTGCAGCTGCACTCTTTGGAAACAGGCTGTTGGCGGTCATCCCCGGTAAGGTGTTCACTTCTAGCACGTAAGGCATATCCTGACACAAAATCATATCGACCCTTGCATAGACCTTACACTGTAGCAGTCGGTAGCTAGCAAGCGCCGCCTCGCGCACACACTGCTGGGTAACGGGAGGAAGCTCAATCACCTTCTCCTCCGCACCGCCGTCCTCATATTTCGCTCGGTAGTCGAACCACTCTGAATGCGCGGAGCGAATGCCGATAATCGGTAGTACCTCGCCATCCAGAATCGCGCTGGTAATCTCCGTCCCTTTCAAATAGGGCTCAATCAAGATCCCCTGATCCAAATGGCTGGCTTCCTGAACAGCCGACAGCAGCTCCTTCTCATTATGCACGAGCTGGACACCGATGCTGGATCCTCCCGTATTCGGCTTCACAATCACCGGGTAACCCAATTGCTCTACCGCCTGAAGATCATAAACGTCCTTCCAGTAAAGCCCTGCAGGCGTTTGAATGCCTGCCTCCTTCAGCAGCATTTTGGACAGTTGCTTATTCATACATAGGCTGCTTGCCAGGACACCGCTTCCTGTATATGGAATACCCAGTGTCTCCAGCGCTCCCTGTATCGTGCCATCCTCGCCATATTGGCCATGTAGCGCCAATAGCGCGAAATCGATGCCTGCCTGCTGAACCTGTGTGATTAAATCCGCTCTCTGCGTAACGACAATGGGAACTGCCTCATAGCGACTGCGATCCAAATGCTTGATCATCTCTTGGCCAGTCTTCAGAGAAACCTCACGCTCAGAAGAAATACCACCCATAATAACGCCTATCTTCATGATGACACCTCATTTTTCTTCAAAATGGTTGTGCGGTTTGTAATCGTTATGCCTTAAGAAAGCGATGCGCCTGTTTGCCGATTATTTGAATACCTCGCTCGATATTTTCTTCCGTTACTCGTGAAAAACCAAGCCGCAACGTATTCGTCCCTGTTCCTTCTTGAATAAAAAATTTGTCGCCCGGTGTAAAAATGACACCATGTTCTGTGCAAGCTTCTAGCAGCTCGCGTGTATTTACGCCTGACGGAAAGGTAAGAAACAAATGCAAGCCCCCATCGCCAGACAACTGCGCCAGAGGGAGATGTGCTTCACAGCATGCCTTCGTCAGCTCATATTTGCGCTTATATTCCATGCGGGCTTTTTTTACATATTTATCAAAGTTTCCGTTCAGCAAATATTGATATAAGATCGATTGATCGATGGTAGATGTATGAATGGTGCGTGCACGCTTAATGCTTTCGAGGTTGTCGATCAGTGCGCTGTCTCCAAGCACCCAGCCCACTCGTAATCCTGGGAACAGTACCTTGGAGAAACTACCAATATAGATGACTCCGTTCCCTTTTCCTGCTGTGGCGATTAATGGCGCAACATGCGCTCCCGAGTAGCGCAGCTCTTCATTGAATCCATCCTCGATCACCGGAATCTGATAGCGCATCAGTAATTTCATAACGGTACTGCGCTTCGCTGGCGACATGACTATGCCTGTCGGATTGTGATAGGAAGGAGTCAAATAGGCCAGATCGAAGCTGTTTGTCTGCTTGTGCAAAACTGCCTCGAGCTGCTCCACATCTATACCATCACTCTCCATCGGAATGCCGGTAATCTCAAATCCTTGCAGCTTCAAATTCTTGATCGCAGTATGATGGGTCGGATTTTCACAAATGGCTGCCCCACGGCGAACAGAAGGGCGCAGTGCCGACAACACTATGTCAAAACCTTCTGTAAACCCGCTTGTAATCAGCATATCCTTGCCGCTTACATCGACGCCCTTATTCTCCATATAACGCATCAAGTAATCAATTAATGGCTTGTAACCCTTGGCATAGCCGTAGTTGAGCAGCACCTGTCCTTCGATTGCCATTCGATCCATAAAGGCTCTCTTTACATCCCCCAGATCAAACAACTGCTCATCCGGCGCGATGCTTGTAAAAGAAATGATTCCTTTTTTGGCGCGAATGCCCTGCTTCATCATGTCCAGCTCTGCAGCGGATACAGCATATTCGTTCATTCGTGCCTTCCAGTCGATCTGCCAAGAGGCGGAACTGTCAGCGCCTCTGTTATCCGCAGCCAAATGGCCCACCATAGTGGTAACATAGCTGCCTTGGCCGGGAATCGCATACGTAAAGCCGTCGTCCTCTAGGCCTTCGTAAGCTGCGATGACTGTATTGCGGCTCACCTTAAGCAAACTGCTCATTTCTCGTGTGGAGGGCAGCCTCTGATCCGCCTGGAGCGCGCCTTTGATTATTAAACGTTTGACGTATTCTTTCACTTGTATCGCAACTGGACGGTCACCAACAAGCTTGAAATCCTGGAACATCCTTCATCGCCCCCATCTATAATGATGGCATGGGAGACGAGAGAAAAAAAGAACCACTGCACTGGATTTTTCATCCTTCGGTGGTTCCTCGGTAGCAATCAGCATCCACCCAGCGGTAAAAATGAAAGTAAAAAAGAACCCATTTATCTTAAGGGTTCCTCTTTTGTAGTCATTTTTAGTAGGCCGATAGTGAATCCTTCACCAGATGCTATCCGCTTTATGGTTGTTTTGCGCCATTACAATATATTTGTCCAATTGCTGGCTTACACCCAAAACTACGTCACTTGAAAGTCCATGTTTTCCTGCCAATTCAATCATTTGCTGTCGTAGTTGTTCGATGCTTGTTTCTAGATCTAAGTGGTGGCGACTTGCTTCTATTCCCGCGCCCCAGATCTTACTCTTGCTTTTCGGGGATGTTCCTGGGTGCACAAGAACGTCCCTTTCTAATGAACTTGCGGTAGCCTTTATGTTAAGCACCTCCTATGATTTACAAAATATGACAATAATAACTATAAATGAATATGCAAGAATTCACCGACTAAGAAAAAATTGAATAGAAAAAAACATCCTATCGAAAGGATGTTTTTTGTTTGTCTTATCAACTCTTTCTAAAAATCTGCACCATGCTGATAATTAATAACGTGTGGTGTGCCAGACTTTTGGGGTTCGTAAACGATGCCACTGCTCAACCCAAACGTTAGAAGAACTGCTAGGAATACATATTTCATTCTTTTTCATCCTCTCTACTTATCATCTTTTTCGTGATTATTGATACATCATCCTACAACTAGTTTATAAATGTAGCTTCGGCCTTCTTCTCTCCAATTACAATAGCTTGATATTGGAGAATTTGTGATGGCGAGGCAAGATGGCGATATTTTTCAAATAACTGCACACATTGCAGAGCATCATAATGGCGATTCATCAAATCCGATTGAACTAAACAGTGTAGGGTTTCATTGAGTCCACTTTCAATGCGTCCCTTTGTAAAATCATATTTTGCTTTTTGATATCGATATTGGAGGTGCTGAACCATATTAACCAACAATGTTCGTTCATGAAATCTAGCAATATCTTTAGAGAGACGTAATAAAACTTCATCCACGCAAAAATGATATTTATTAGCAGCTTCCATAATCGTAACGAGGCCCGGAAGTATTTCAGCAGGCTGTTCCGCTAGATAGTCGGTATATTCCTTAATGATTTCTTCATTCCCCATTAATACTTCCAGTGTGTAACAATTCGCCTTCGCAAAGAATGCAAACCGCTCAACAATTCTTCTCCCTTCATCGTCAAGAAGTTCAAACCAATGTAAATCGGCGTATGTTTGTACATATTCTTTGGATTGGGAATAACCGCCTTGCATCTGTAGGACCAAGCCTTTATATAAATAACCCATTCCATAGTAGTAGACGAGTGGACGTTCTGTTTTTATCAACTCTGCCTCTCGATTTTTTCTGCGTTTTTGCAGCTCATCTTGATAGATAATTTTGGAAAGCACTCTTAGCTCATCTGCGTAAGTTTCCGCTTCACTCCATTTTTGCAAAGTGAAACAAACCTTAGCTAAATTAAGTAAAGCGTCTAATTGATCCGTTTCTGGTAATCGCTTTCGATATGGGGAAAAGCGAATAACAGCCTTCTCATTTTCATCAGCATTTGTCCCGAGTATTGCCTGAAATAACCGGTAGTGACTTATCACAAACTGGGTAGAGTAGCTATCTTTCTCGTTCTCAATTACGTACTCATAGAATGGCACCGCCTTTCCCAGTTTCCCATCCTCGTATAATTGCTCTGCCACAGTAAAAAGGATGGAGATATTTTTGGGATTCTCCAGCAATTGGGAGGCAACTGCTTCAATGCAATCCTTTCGTCCATTCTCGGCGCTTCGAATTAAGTAAGGTATCAATCGGGGGCGCGAGATTTTCCCTTCATATAAACATTCATCGGGGTATAATTCATACAACCAGCCAGGCTCGTAGTCAAACACGGCAGCGAGTGCGTCTAATTGACCAATGGTGATAGCCCGAGGCGGGTTTCCATTTAGAATCTCGCTCAATGTTCCCGGATTAATTCCAGTTAGATCCCCTAGTTTGCTCAAAGTATAACCGCGCGCTCGCCGATGTTGTTCGATTTCTGACCGCAGCGACTGGTGCATTGTCCCTAGCAGTCCCCCCATAATGGATCACCCTCTTATTTTTCCTTTATTTTACAATCAAATGATTTATTATGGAAGGTGCACGAAACATTTCTTTATCATTTTAATCGTTTTTGTAAGAGGATGTTCACATGCAAATAACCATAACAGAGATTGCTATGGTTATTTGCATGTGAGCGTGTGCGGCTGCACAGATTCTTGGGATTGTGGGAAGTACCTTAAATTGGAAACTACGAGAGTTCGGAATTGAAGCTAGTGACCGTAATGGATGAACTCATTTGCTCGCAAGCGTTCCCTATTCCTTTTTCCCGATCAACAATTCCACTTCTTCGATTTCCTTCGGGATCTGCGATGAGAGCACCTCGCAGCCGTCTTCTGTTACTAACACATTATCTTCAATCCGAATGCCAATCGCTTCTTCCTCTATGTACAGACCTGGTTCAATCGTGATCACCATACCAGGTTGCAAAGCAACATTGTAATCCGGGATATCGTGCGTATCCAGGCCAAGGTGATGAGACACGGGATGATAATAGTATTTGGACAGCTCACTGCTCTCTTGGATGAGACCGAGACGTAGCAGGCCATCTGTCAAGACATGTTTCGTGACATCATTTAGTTGTGGAAGTGTGACACCAGGCTTCACTGCTTCGATGGTCTTGATTTCTGCTTCGAGCACGAGTTGATAGATCGCTTTCTGACGCTCTGTAAAGCGACCATTCACGGGAAACGTTCGCGAAATATCAGCCGCATAGTAGTTCGATGTTGCACCGAGGTCGAGGAGAACCAAGTCACCATCTTCCGAACGCTGATTATTCGCTTCATAGTGCAAGATAGTAGCATTGATCCCACTAGCAATAATGGGTAAATAAGGTAGCTCGCGAACACCATGCGATTTCAACGCGAAATCATAGTGCGCCTCTAGCTCATATTCCATGATTCCAGGACGTGCATGCAACCACATGCGTCGGATTGCTTCATCTGTGATCGCAATCGCCCGTCTAATTTCTTCGATCTCAGCCGGACTCTTCACCTTGCGCAGTTCTTTCAGCCATAGTCCCGCATCGTGAATCTGCAGGTTCCGGTATTTCTTCTGCGCGTCTTCGGCAAAAGTCTCTGCGGGGGTCACCTCATCGCTCCACAGATAGCGATACAAGTCAAGATAGAGGGAGTACTTGCCTTCGCAGCGCCTCATAAAGGTTCCAAATGACTCTAGCCACTCATCGAGATAGTCGAAGTGTTCGATACCAGACTGCTCCTTCGCCTCTTGATCCGATAAGACGGCCCCTGTCCATTTCGCTTCCCGTTCATTTGGGCGCTGAAGAAATAACGTTTCGGTCACGATGCCAGCGCGTTTTGTGATCATGAGAATGAGGTTGCTTCGCGCAATGCCGGTTAGATAATAGAAGTTGCGGTTTGGGGTAAACGGATATTTATCGTCATGGCTGCGTGTCTTGACAACCCCTGAAAATAGTACAACCGCGCTGTGATCAGGCATTTTTTCTGCGAGTCTTTGACGGCGATTGATGAACTCTTTTGAATCCATGGTTATTGTCATTTGTTTTATACCCCTTCGCCTTAGAGTTCAGTATAGTCTGATAATTATCTGCCGATTTCACTTTTGATAGGTCGTCATATCTCCTCCGTTCTTCTATATTTTAGGATACTTTCATCATTTGGGAAACGACTTTCGTAATAAAGCTATTGTTGAGTCCATAAAACAAGGAGCAGTTGCATTAGGCAAGCTGCTCCTTGTTTTAATAGATTACGTTACTCCGCGACTCTTTTCGCCCAGCGCAGGTCCGGTGTCCCGGTTACACTAAAGCGGATGCCTTCGATCTTTTTGCTGTTGAGGTAGTTTTCGTTATTGAAATAAACCGGGATGACGGGCATGTCCTGCATCAAAATGGTTTCAGCGTCGTGCAAAAGCTTCATGCGTACTTCCTCGTTTTGTTCGACCTTCGCTTTTTCGATCAGCTCGTCAAACTTTGGATTCGCCCAGTTGGTGAAGTTGCGGGAGCTTTTCCCTGTGTACAGCTCCAGCATCGCGAGCGGATCTAGGTAATCGCCGCCCCAACCCATGCGGGCCATCTGGAAGTTTTTCTGCTTGAACGTATCGATGTACGTCTTCCACTCCTGATTTTCCAGCTTCACTTGGACGCCCATGTTTTGTTTGAACATTTCTTGCAGCGCTTCGGCGATCTTCTTGTGGTTTTCCGCGGTGCTGTATTTCAATGTAATTGGAGGAAGCTCTGTCCAGCCTTCTTCCTTCAAGCCTTCAGCTAGAAGTTGCTTCGCCTTGGCTGGATCAAACTGATAGTAAGGGGCCACTTCTTCTCGGAAGTCCTTACCCGAAGGAGTTTTCACCCCGAATGGCGTATAACCGTACGCCGGGAGCTGGCCTCCCTTGGTCACGTTTTTCGTCAGAATATCCCGGTCGATCGCGTAGGAAAAGGCCTGACGAATTTTCGCATTAGTAAACGGCTTTTCCTCTACGTTAAACGTGTACGTATAAATGCTGTAGTCCGGGAATGATTTGTACTCTTCTTTTTCTTTTTCCTGCTCAATCACGTCGATCGGCAGGGAGTCAATCAGATCAAGCGCTCCTGTTTTGAACATCTGGTAGTAGGTGGTTGCTTCGTTTACCATCTTGAAGTGGACGGTGTCCATCGTTACCTTTTCTTTCTCCCAATAGCTCTGGCTTTTGGCGATTGTCAGCTGACTGTTGTGGTCCCAGCTCTCTACGGTGTATGGGCCATTGGTCACGATGCCTTTCGCTTCGACCGCCCAGTTTTTGTCTGGATCCACGACTTTCTTATTCACCGGCAGATAGGCGCGACTCATCATGATTTTCGGGAAATAGGTGATCGGGTCTTTCAGTCCAACGATGAGTGTTCGGTCATCCTTTGCCTTGATCTGAACGTCATCCACGCTGCCTTTGCCCGTGTTGTATGCCTCCGCGCCTTGTATGTAGTAGAGTGCGGATGGTTCATAGGCGGCGGTCTGTGGATTCAGCACGCGCTTCCAGGAGTATTCGTAGTCATGTGCCGTTAACGGATCGCCGTTCGACCATTTCATTTCGGGGCGCAGGGTAAATGTGTAGGTTTTTCCGTCCGGGGAGACGTCCACCTTTTCTGCTGCGCCTTCGCTGATGTCTCCATTTTCGCTGTAACGGTACAATCCTTCATACAGATGGTCTATCACCCAGTACGAAGTGGTATCGGAAGCGAATGCCGGGTCTAATGTGTACGGTTCGCCCCGCAGGTTAGTGGTAATGACTTGTTTGACGGCTGCTCCCGTCTGTTGTTCGGAAGACGCAACCTGTTTATTGCTGCTGCACGCAGAAAGCGCAGGCACAGCGAGCACCAGCAATGCGGCAATAGCGAGTAATCCCTTTTTCATTATGATTTCCTCCTTGTTCTCCTCTATCTACTGTACAAGATGGCAAGCGATCCAGTGTCCGTGCCTCACCTCCTTCCAGACCGGCGCTGTTTCGGCACAAACACCTTGTGCAACCGGACATCTGGTGCGAAACGGGCAACCACTTGGCGGATGAATGGGGCTGGGCGGTTCTCCCGTCAGTACTATCTGCTCCCGCTCTTCGCGCTGGGCTGGATGGGAAACCGGCATAGCCGAGATCAAGGCCTGCGTGTACGGATGTAGCGGTGTGGCAAACAACTGCTCGCTCGGTGCAAGCTCCATCATCTGTCCCAAGTACATCACGCCGATCCGGTCGCTGATGTGCTTCACCATCGACAGGTCATGGGCGATAAACAGATAGGTGATAGACCGCTCTGCCTGAAGATCAGCTAAAAGATTGACGATTTGCGCTTGGATGGACACATCCAGTGCAGAAATGGACTCATCTGCCACGATAAAACTAGGCTCCACCGCAAGCGCGCGGGCGATGCCGATACGCTGCCGCTGTCCGCCGCTGAATTCATGCGGAAAGCGTTTTGCGTGGCTTGGGTGCAATCCTACTAGCTCCAGCAGCCGATAGACGCGTTCTTCTCGCTCTTTTCCTTTTGCCAATCCATAGGAGTCGATTCCTTCTGCGATAATGTCGCCCACTCGTAAACGCGGATTGAGTGAGGCTTGCGGATCTTGGAAGATCAGCTGCATGTGGCGGTTTGCTTCCCGTCGTTCACGTCTATCCATCCTGGCGATGTCTTTACCTTGAAACAGGATGCGCCCCGCACTAGCTGGGTACAGGCCCACGATAGTCCTGCCCAGCGTAGACTTGCCGCATCCGCTTTCCCCAACGATTCCAAGCGTCTCCCCTCGTCTGATTTCAAAAGAGACTCGATCAACAGCTCTTACCTGTTGTCCCCCGCCAATCTCAAACGATTTAGCGAGATTCTCCACCCCTACAATGTTGTCAATCATGTGTCTCCCTCCCTGCCATCATCCACGCTTCTGTTCTCATGGCACGCGGGTCGTTCAGCCAGCAGCTTGCCTCATGCTGATTGAAAAACGAATTCGCTTGTGGCATATGCTCCAGGCAAATTTCCATGGCAAATCGGCAACGGGCAGCGAACGGGCAACCGACAGGCGGACGAAACAGATCCGGTGGTGTCCCTTCGATGGGGATCAGCCGCTCTTTTTTACCTGCATCGAGACGTGGCACAGACTGCAACAGCCCTTGTGTGTAGGGATGGCGTGGGTTGTCAAAGATCTCTCCCACCGGGCCGCTTTCCACCACTACGCCTGCGTACATGACCGCTACATGGTCGGCCACCTCTGCGACGACGCCCAAATCATGGGTGATCAAAATGATCGACGTGTTCAATTGTTCCTGCAACTCTTTCATCAGACGAAGGATCTGTGCCTGAATGGTCACGTCGAGCGCAGTCGTCGGTTCGTCGGCGATAACTAACTGCGGTTGGCAGGCCAGCGCCATGGCGATTCCGACACGCTGCCGCATGCCTCCGCTTAGCTCGTGAGGATACTGCTCAAATCGCCTCGCCGCCTCCGGAATGCCTACCCTTACAAGCAGTTTCAGCGTCTCTTCCTTTGCTTCTGTCTTCGTCTGCTTTCGATGTTTGATCAGGCCTTCCGCAATCTGCTGGCCGATTTTCATCGTTGGATTCAGCGAGGTCATCGGGTCCTGGAAGATCATACCGATCTGCGACCCGCGAACCTGCTGCCATTCCAGCTTCGTCAGCCCAGTCAGTTCACGCCCGCGAAACCGAATGCTGCCGTCTTTTACCTGACCGGATCGCGGAGGAATCATTCCCATCAATGCCCGGGCGGTCACACTTTTTCCGCAGCCGCTTTCTCCGACAATTGCCAACGTCTCCCCCTCCTTCACAGAAAAGGAAACCCCTCTTACCGCCTGCACCTCTCCACCGTACGTGCGAAAGGAGACGCGCAACTGATCTACTTCCAACAATGGCTTCACGATGTACTCCTCCTCATTTCCTGATCCGCGGGTCCAGTGCGTCCTGCAAACCGTCCCCGAGCGCGTTGCACGCGAACATGGTAAGGGAAATCATGAATCCCGGAAAAAACAGCCGCCACCACTGTCCGCTCAGCATAACTGCCAGCGCGTCGTTGGCCATGGTTCCCCAGCTGGCGGTTGGTGCCTGAACTCCCAGCCCAAGAAAGCTGAGAAACGATTCTGCGAAAATCGCATGTGGTATCGTAAAGGTCAAGTTCACGATGATGACGCCGATCGTATTCGGCAACAGATGTTTCATGATGATTTTGGCATGAGAGGTACCCAGCTTTTCTGCAGCCAGCACAAACTCCTGACGCTTGATCTGCATGATCTGCCCTCTGACCAGACGGGCCATGCCGACCCAGCCGGTTAGTGAAAGGGCAATAATGATCGTTGCGAGTCCAGGCTCCAGAACCACCATCAGCAGGATTACCACCAGGAGATACGGAATGCTGTACAGAATTTCAGCCAATCGCATCAGGATGTTGTCCACACGGTCGCCCAGCTTGTTCCTCCCTGCCATATAACCGGATATCCCGCCGATGCAAACGCCGATCACTAGGTCGATGGCAGCTGCCGCCACACCAATAAATAAAGAGATTTGACCGCCTACCCAGGTACGTGCCCACATGTCCCGACCCAAGTCATCCGATCCAAACCAGTGCTCGCCCGACAGTGGCAGATTTCCCTTCGTCAATGACTGTTCATGCGGGCTGTGGGGAACGATCATCGGCCCGATGATGGAGAGGGTCACCACTGCCAAGAGAAGGAAGAACCCGAGCATTGCCAGCTTGTTGCGGAATACTCGCTGCAATACCTCCTGCCAATACCCAAGACTGGGACGTTCCCGAATTTCCTCGGATAGCCGGGTTCGGTCTACTGGTCGAAACAGCGAATCCAGTTGTGTTGCCTGATTGGCCATAACGCTACTTCCCTCCACTCGTCAATCTGATGCGCGGGTCAATCACCCGATACAGCAGGTCGATGATGTACAACGTAAAAATGAGGACAAAGCTGTAAAATACTGTGGTGCCCAAAATAACAGGGTAATCGCGGTTAAAAATACTTTCCACGAAGTATTTGCCGAGCCCGGGAATGGCAAAAATCTTTTCCACCACAAAGGTTCCGGTCATCAGGTTGGCAAACAGCGGACCGATAAAGGTAAGAACCGGCAATATGGCATTGCGCATCCCGTGTCTAACGACAATAGAAAAGGTGCCAAGCCCTTTCGCCTCCGCTGTGCTTATGTATTCCTGTTGCCAAACCTCAAGCATGCTGGCTCGTACGAAACGAGCGATAATGGCGAGCGGACCGATAGCGAGCGCAAGCGTTGGAAGAATCGAGTGTTCCCAGCTCCCCCACGCAGCAACGGGAAACAGCTCCCATTTGACCGCCAAGTACTTGATCAACAGTGGCGCCAGAATAAAACTGGGGACGGAGATCCCGATGATGGCTGCAAACATAGACAAGAAATCCAGCGTTCGATTGTGATAGAGTGCCGCTACGATTCCCAGTGTGATTCCACCTGCTAGCGCGACAATAAACGACTGGAGTCCCAGAATAGCCGATGCGGGAAATCCTTCTGCAATCAGCGTGTTCACATCCCTCGTCTTGGACTGGATAGAGGGCCCCAAGTCAAATTGCAGCAATCCTTTCAGATAGAGCAGGTACTGTACCGTGATTGGCTGATCCAGGTTGTACTCCGCCCGCATGTTCTTTACCACTTCTTCTGGAAGCATTTTGGCGTCAGACGCGAACGGGTCACCCGGAATCAGGTGCATGGTCACAAACGTTACCGTGACAATGATCCACAGCGTAACGATCATGAGAAAGCCACGCTTGACCGCATAATGAAGCACGTTGTTTCCTCCTTCACATAACACATAGTAAAAAGATATGAATACTAAGAATTATAAATATAGAAAACCCCTCTCCGAAAAGAAGAGGGGCGATTACACGGTTCCCACCTTCTCATCTCGCAGAATAACTCCGCAGGAATTAGCACCGTAAGGTCAATCAGACCAAGGTTGCCGGGTTTCATCGGGCCAGCCCCTCCACCACTCTCGATAAGAATGTTCTATGAAATTTAATTTCATCGTAAAATTCTTTTTTATCTTATCATTTTACTCGGATATGTCAATGCTGTTCAATGACAATTGATTTTTCTTTATAATTTATGGAAAAAGTAAATCTTCACACACGTGTGGATATAAGGATGTCAGCCCAAATCTTAATTGTGGTAGCTAGGATCAACAAGGCAAGAATGGTCTGGAGAATCCGGGTGCCCAAACGTTTGCTGACCTTCGTACCGAGTGGCGCTGCCATGATGCTGGCGATTACCATGATCACGGATGGCCACAGCAATATGTCCCCTGCCATCCATTTCCCTATCGTCGAACCGATGGAAGAAAAAAAAGTGATGGCAAGAGATGAAGCAATCGTAACTCTTGTCGGAATCTTGAGGATGGTCAGCATGATGGGAACCAAAATAAAAGCGCCAGCTGCCCCGACAATTCCGGAGGCGCCTCCGACAATCAAAGCGGATAATACGGCTGTTGGTTTATGAAAGATAACCTCGGTCTGTTCACGTCCGTCCATCCGCTTTTTTGGCAGAAACATCAAGATTACAGCAATGGTGGCCAAGATGGCGTAAACGATATTGATAGCATCTGCCGAAAGAAATTTTCCTCCATACCCTCCAAGCAAGCTCCCAACAATAATGGCACTTCCCATATACGCAACGAGCTGGTAATGAATAAGCTTATCTTTGCGCAGAGTCCAAACAGCAGCTAGGGTGGCAAAAAATACTTGGACTGCACTTATTCCGGATACTTCGTGAGCTGTGTAAGCAACGAATCCAAGGGCGGGCGGAATGTACAGAAGCATCGGATACTTGATGATGGAGCCCCCGATTCCGACGACACCAGAGATAAATGATCCCGCGAAACCGATAACAAACAGTGTGATCACAAGGTCGATAGTCATACGCTCACCCTTTGCAATACCTCGCTTCGTTTTATCCTCGTTCTACGATTGCCAAGCCGTCTATTTGCCATTTCAAGATTCCGCCGCTCAAATTCATGACATCCTTGAATCCGTTTGCTTTTAGAATGCTTGCGGCAATAGCGGATCGGGCACCGGAACGGCACTGTACGAGAAGCGGCTTATCGAGAGGAATCTCATCCAGCCGCTTGGCGAGCGTACCGAGCATGATGTGCTGTGCATCCGGAATGTGTCCTTCCTTCCACTCAGCCAGATTCCGTACATCTACTACGTGTACTTCTCCCTTTTCCACCCGTTCTGCAATCTCCAACGGTGTTACCTCTTCGATTGTCTCGAGCGAAGACACTTCCCTTTCCATTAACTTGCCACTGTCGATAAAGCCTGTGACATAATCAATCCCTACGGCATGCAAGGCCTGCAAAATCCCGTCCAGATCATCTGGGGTGGCCATGAAGTGAACCGGGCGATCGTAATCGACAATCCAGCCCGCCCAGTTGGCAAATGACTTGTTAAAAGGAATGTGAAGTGTTCCCGCCAGATGCCCCTTCGCAAATTTCTGGAAAGGACGCGTATCAATAATCTGTCCGTTTTCCAGCGATTCCTTTACCTGTTCAAACGAGTTGAACTCTTGAACAACAGGGAGTTCCTTAAGCAAGGCAGGGCCTTCCTTATTCACGCGTTTCATCACTGCAAAATACGTTGGTGGCTCTGGTTGTCCATCCAGGAGTACCTTGACGAATTCCTCTTCACTGGCGTGTGATAGCGCCCAGTTGAACAGCTTTTCATAACCAACGGTAGAAGACGGCACGGCCCCCAGTGCTTTGCCGCAAGCACTTCCTGCGCCATGAGCTGGCCATACCTGCATATAATCCGGCAGTTGCTTGAATTTTTGGAGGGACTGGAACATGGCTCTTGCACCTGACTCGGACGTACCCTCCATTCCCGCCGCTTTTTCGAGCAAGTCCGGTCTTCCGATATCGCCGACAAAGACGAAATCTCCCGTGAAGATTCCGATTGGGCGATCTGCATTCCCTCCGAGGTCTGTCAAAAGGAAGGAGATACTTTCAGGTGTATGACCAGGGGTATGCATGACTTCAAATAGCAAGTTCCCGATAAAAAAGCGATCTCCATCTTGTACAAGCTGATGGTTCAAACCATCCAAGTATTGATACTTCCAATCTTCATCACCCTCATTGGATAAAAACAGCTTCGCCTGATAAGCTGCGCCCAGTTCCCTAGCACCAGAAACAAAATCAGCGTGAATGTGGGTTTCCGTGGCGGCTACAATGGAAACCCCCTCTGCTTTTGCGACTTGAAAATAAGGAGCCAGATTGCGGGCGGGATCGATCACAATCGCCTCTCCAGTTTTTTGGCAGCCGATCAGATAAGATGCATGCGCCAGTTTTTCATCATAAAAGTAACGTAACAACATCGTGCATTCCTCCTTTTACACCTCTATTATTTGTTTGATTTTTCCGCGAGTACTTCGAGCAGCGATTGGGTAAAGCGAAGTGTCTTTTGGACGGTGGGATCCTTCATGAGCTTGTAAAGCGTGAACACGGAAACGGGTTCGCTATTATGTTCGGCTCTTCCTTTTGCTTCTTGGAAGACAGCCATTCCATGCTCCACTTTCGCGGACACAGGAGCCATGTACGTTTTCATACCGTTGAGCAAATATTGCTGCGATTGCTTATCCTTTCCGAGACTTTCCAAAAAATCAGCAGCTTGTTCGAGAACGCTGACATACTTAACGAGCTTTGGCATCTTATCAAGCAAAGTAAACAGGGCGTCTATCGATTCTTTTTCAACAAAGAAACGGGACAGTTGACCATCTACTCGCTCGAACAAATACCGTAGTGATTCCTGATCGCGCAAGATCGATGTGGCTACTTCAAGTCCCTCTTCGGCTGCCAGGATCGTATCTTTTATCTTCGGGAGCTTTCGGATCAATATAGTGATCGCTTCCTGAACTTCTGGATCAGATAAATCCTCTAAAAACATGTCAGAGCTTCTCTGTTCCTTCCTGTCATTCAAAATGTAGCTCTCCCCCTCTCTTTCAAAGACTGTCTTACATCAAGCCTTTTAGCATGCCATTCCAATACAGGATGGGAAGCAGCTCTCTTTTCATCAGGTACATACTGAATCTCTCTTCAGATTGGTCAAAAGGAAAGGTTTCACACGGCATGAGGTTGTAATCAAACTCAGCCAGCACCAGTTTGTTGTACCCCGTTACGAGTGGGCAGGATGTATAACCGTCGTACTTGGCAGTCAATGGATTACCATTGATCAGTGCGAGCAGGTTTTTCTCGACGACTGGCGCCTGTTTGCGAATAGCAGCTCCGGTTTTAGACGTGGGAAGATTCGCGCAATCGCCTATGCCGAAAATAGTAGGGAATCTTTTGTGCGCAAGCGTAAATGGATCGACATCGACCCAGCCTCCTGCGTCTGCCAATGCGCTGTTTGCAATGAAATCAGGTGCTTTCATGGGAGGGGTCACATGAAGCATGTCATACTTCCATACGTGCTGCTCTTTGGTGTCCAGATTCTCGAATACGGCTTCTTTGGTATCCGCCCGCACTTCCATTAGGTTATGCTTGTATCTGGTTTCGATGTTCTTGCGACGAATGACGTCATTGAGGGTATTTGCATACGTGGGAACGTCAAAAATGCTTCCCTTCGCCGATGCAAAAATGATCTCTGACTGGTTGCGAACATGTAACTTGCGAAAGTAATCATCGGCCAGATACATGATTTTCTGAGGGGCTCCGCCGCACTTTACGGGTGAGTTCGGGTGCGTAAAAATGGCAGTGCCGCCTTTAAAACTCCGGATAGCTTCCCATGTACTTTCTACTGTTTGGTAAGCGTAGTTGCTGCAAACACCATTCTTGCCTACGGAATCTTTCAGGCCCTTTACCCCCTCCCACTCTATTTGCAGACCAGCAGCTACAACGAGATAGTCATAGGAGAGGATGGTTCCTTGTTTCGTATGAAGTGTGTGTTGTTCCGGTTGAAACATGGTGACCGCATCGCAAATCCAGTCGACGCCTGCGGGAATCAGAGAGGAAAGTTCACGCTCGGATTCCTCCTTTTTCGCAGCACCCCCTCCGACTAATGTCCACAATGGCTGATAATAATGCTTGGACGCGGGGTCGATGATGGCGACTTGTCCCTTGAGCTTTTTGGAAGCCCGGACAATACGAGCAGCAACAGAGATACCAGCTGAGCCTGCTCCCACGATGACAACCGCATAATGAACTTGTTTTGCCATAGTTCCTCCTTCGACGACGATATCGTTTTCAATCGTACGATGATGGTTCATGAGGTGTAGTCTCTCTATTCAGTTTATTCCTCTGTCATTTTTTCCATATAGGGGAAGTCCCCTACTTTTTGATCTATGCGATCAAAATGCCAGATCGAGATATCTATTTTTTATGGCGTATTGGATCAATTGATGCTTGGAATCCAGTCCTAGTTTCTGCATGATATTCGTTTTGTGGTTCTCCACGGTTTTGACACTGATTAACAGCTTGTCTGCCATTTCCTTATTGGTATAGCCAAGCACAATGAGTCTGACAAGCTCCTTTTCACGTAGCGTTAAAACAGAAGGCATCGTCTTAGCATCCGATTTCAGCCATAGATGGATGATCTCTTGCGATACGGAAGTCTTGTAAAAGCGCTTTCCTTTGTAGACCTCCACAATGGCTTGAAACAGCAGCTCACCATGGCTGTTTTTTAAAATGTACCCATGGGCTCCGACGGTAATAGCCTTCTGGACAAAAATCTCCTCGTCATGCATGGTCAATATGACGATTTTCACGAAAGGATTCGACTTGCGAATCTCATTACTTGCTGAAAACCCATCCAGCCCATTCGGCAATGACAAATCCATCAGCACCACATCGGGTTCCAGCTGATTGGCTTTAAGGATGGCATCGTTCCCTGTATGACTCTCTCCGACAATTTTAATTTGAGAGTAACTTTCGAGAAGCACACGCAATCCCTTCCGAATCATCGTGTGATCATCAACCAAAAGCACTCGTATCACTCTGCTCTCCCTCCTTACCCACTACCGTTACCTTGATCGATGTACCTTCGTGGAGCACGGAGTGAATCTGAAGAGTCCCCTCCATGTGATCCACTCGTTCTTCCATATGTTTCAGACCCAGACCAACCTGCACCTGATCGCGAACAAATCCGATTCCGTTGTCCTGAATTAGTAAAGTCAGTTGGTCGTCTTCCTTGTACAAGATGACTTCAATGAGTGTCGCCTTCGCGTATTTCAGTGCATTATGTAAGGCTTCTTGGATCACACGGTACAAATTGATTTCCAAGATTGGCTGAAAATGATCGCTAACCTTGCTGTAGGAAAAGGTAATGGAAACATCCTGATGTGTTTTGTTCAAGCTAGAAACAAGATGCCGTACTGTAGGAATCAGCCCCAATTGATCGAGACTATGCGGACGCAGCTGTAGAGAATAGAGCTTGACGTCTTGTATCGCTTTTTCCAGCTCATTCACGATCTCTTGCATGAATTCCCGGAAATGCCCTTCCTTGTTGAGGCGCGCTTGAATCGCCTGAATGCCTACCGAAACGGAATACAAGGATTGTCCTACGCCGTCGTGCAGCTCCTGGGCCAAACGCTTATGTTCGTTTTCCTGGGCTTCTAGCGTTTTTTGCAGCACCTGCTTGGAGATTCTGACCTCCTCTTCTTTTTTCTTGACCGTCATATCTTTCAAGACTAAAAGGACATCCTGCATGTTATGTTCACCATTTTCATAGATGACCGCCGTGCTCATTTCCATGTCGACGTACCGCCCTTCATACGTGGGCATCGCAGAAAGAAAATAGGGAACCTCCCGTTTGGCGAGCAAATAACATCGTTCTTCTCCCGGTTCCAGCTCTCTGTTTTGGCAGTAGGAGCAGAATGGCACCTTTTCTCCTCGTTTCCAACCGGTCATTTTCTCTGCGGATGGATTCATCACCATAATTTTTCGTTCCTGATCCATGAGAATTATCCCGTCCTGCAAGTGGTCGAAGATTTGCTTCAGATAACCGTTATCCATCGCCTTCCCTTCATCGCCAGAGCGTTCAGAATAAGTCGGACTTTGATCCATTATTGGTCCTCCAAGCTACAAGTTTTGTTTTTATCCAATCGTAAGAGACAGAGGGAGTGTTTCAAATAGGTACCTTCCCCTATCTTATTGGGTTTCTGACATAATGCGAATGCCGGATGGATAATCAAAGGTTCTCCTGATAACGAATAAAGCGGTAATTCCTTCTTGCAGGAATTGCCGCTTTTTAAATATATGCGTAAAAAGAATACCTTGACTTAACTATATGGAACAGGTAATCTTTACCCGCACCACAAACGGGATTTCATAATGCAGAAAGGTTGTATTGACTTCATGGCGTTATCTCACACTACTACCAAGAAACAGGTCAACAAGGAAAAGTCTTCTATCTCTTTGCTCTCTCTTACCGTAGGCTCATTTGCCATTGGGATGACGGAATTTGTCATTATGGGTCTGCTGCCGAATGTTGCAGCGGATTTGGATGTTAGTATCTCATCTGCGGGTCAACTCATTACCATGTATGCGCTAGGGGTAGCCATCGGTGCACCGATACTGACAGTCCTCACTCACCGAATTCCCCAAAAGAAGTTACTCTGTCTACTCATGGTTCTGTTTATTCTCGGGAACGGAATCTCTGTTTTTGCTCCCAACTACGCCATATTGATGGGAGCACGCCTGATCACCGCTTTGACACACGGGACATTCTTTGGAGTTGGGGCTGTTGTAGCCTCCAGTCTTGTAAGTCCTGACAAACGTGCCGCAGCCGTTTCCATTATGATGGCAGGTCTGACGATCGCCAATATTATTGGTGTGCCTCTGGGGACTTTTATCGGTCAACATATGGGGTGGCGAGCTTCATTTGGCTCTATTGCGATCATGGGAGTCATAGCACTGATCGGAATACTCGTTTTCGTCCCAAAAATGCGACAAGAAAACACCGGGAGTATCACTGGGCAAATTACCGCTCTTCTCAAGCCCAAGCTCCTTCTGTACCTCCTTATTGGAGCACTAGGCAACGCAGGTCTATTCACCGTGTTTACGTATATTACGCCACTGCTGACGCAAATCACCGGTTTTGCTGAGTATCATGTAACGTGGATTCTTGTCCTCTTCGGCTTTGGAGTGACCATCGGAAATATCGTGGGCGGAAAGCTTGCGGATTGGAAGCTGATGCCTTCCATACTCGGTCTTTACTTTACGATATGCATCATTCTCACGCTGTTTACGTTTACCGTATATAGTCCAATTGCTGCCGTATTGACCATTTTTCTATGGGGAGCTGCTTCTTTCGCTGTATTTCCAGGGCTGCAAGTACGTGTGATGAACCTCGCTCAGAATGCACCGGCGCTTGCTTCTACCTCCAGTCATTCTGCCGGAAATCTAGGAAATGCAGCTGGTGCTTTCATTGGCGGATGGGTTATTACTCATCTGGATATAACCGCCCTCCCGTGGGTCGGTGCTATGCTCGTATCACTGGGTCTGATTTTAGGAATCGCTTCTTATATAGCTGAACGCAAGCTGCAACAAAGTGAAAAAGGGTACTCCATTTGAGCACCCTTTTTCTTTTTCTCTGGTCTAAGCCGTTCCGTACGGTTTTGCCAGGATTCGCTCCCACATCGGAATAAACTGCTTGATCAGTGGTCCGATCGCAAGGGCCGTCACAAAGGTTCCCACCGAAACGGGCCCACCAAGCAACAAGCCCAACACCATGACCGTGCACTCTATACCGATCCTGACTTTACCGACACCCCATCCCATTCGCTCATGTAGAGCTAACATAAAACTGTCACGTGGACCGGCTCCCAATCGCGGTGAAATATACATGCCCGTGCCGATCGTATAGATGAGCAGACCAACAGCAAACAAAATGGCTCGTTCTATAACGGTCTCTCCTGTAGGAATCCAGTTCAGCCACATAAATAAGTCAATAAACAGCCCGAAGAAAAACATGTTTAAAAACATACCCACGTTAGGCCGGATCTTGCCAATGATGTAGGAAGCGAGAATGATCATGGCTCCCACGATTTGCGACCATATGCCGATGGTCAGTCCAAATGTCTTCTGTAATCCGATATGCAGTGTATCCCACGGTGCAACACCTAAATGAGCCTCAATCATCATGCCAATACCAAACGCCATGACCGCCAGTCCGATCATAAACACACTGTATCGAACGGCAAGCGGATGAAGTAGTAACTTCCTCCACATCATTTTCTCCCCCTCTAAAAATTCTGGATTTTTCAGCACACGTAGGTGGGGATTTGGTGAATGTTACCTTATTGGCAACGATTAAATTATTCACTAGGATCACCTTCCTATTTCGAAATGGGCAACATGATTTCCACGATGGTACCCTTGTTGATCTCACTTGAGATGGTGATGGTGCCTTTATGATCTTTCATTATTTTATTGCTGACAAGTAAACCTAAGCCTGTTCCTTTCTCTTTCGTAGTATAAAAAGGTTCACCGAGTCTAGGTAGCAATTCTTGGGAAATGCCACATCCATTGTCAGTAAAGCGAATCAGCACGTGGGTTTCATGTAGGCATGTGGTTTCTATGCTGATTTCGCCATTCGCCGTGATCGCATCCAGAGAATTCTTCAAAATATTGATAAAGACTTGTTTTACTAGATTTTCTTCTCCATTAATCGCTATCGGAATATGGCTGAATATGGTGTTGATCGTAATGTTGGTTAGATTCGCTTCTGATTCGAGAAACTTTACCACACTTTCAATGAGAGGATGTAAAAGAATCCGTTTCACATTCAGAGTTTGCGGTTTAGCCAATACAAGCAGCTCACTCACGATAAAGTTGATGCGATCTAGCTCGGCCAACATAATGTCTGTATAAATGACGCCATCTGATAGTGTTGGACGCAAGTACTGAATAAAGCCTTTTAATGACGTAAGCGGATTTCTTATTTCGTGCGCGATACTTGCAGCCAATTCACCAATTACGGACAGCTTTTCTGTTCTCCTGAGAAGTTCTTCATTTTGCTTCCTCTCCGTAATATCACGTGTAACGTTGATGAAATATTGTCTTTCACTATCCGAACTGAAAAAAGGCATTCCTTTTGATTCGAGGTAGATCCATTTCTCGTTTTCCAGTTTGTATCGATACTCACATGTAATAGGTATATGGAATTGAAGCATAGTGGAAAATCGCTCACAAACGAGTGATGCATCTTCTGGATGTATGTTTCCAATGATAATTTGGCTCGTCCCTAATTTCTTCAGATGTGAAGGTGAACTATACAATACGTGACCATTCTTATCAATCACGGAGATGAAGTCTGCTGTGTGCTCGGCAATGAATCGATACTGTTCCTCGCTCTTGCGCAAAGCTTCTTCAGACTGTTTTCGCTCCGTGATATTGCGTGAAACGAATAAAAAGCTATCGTCCTCTTTGTTCTCAGACATGATCGGAACACAACGCGACTCCCAGTACACCCACGATCCATTTTTATGGCGTATTCTGATCTCCATTTGTACATTTTGGGGATTCGAGGAGAGTAAGTAACGCAGGTCTTGCACGATTTTCACATCATCGGGGTGAATGAGATCAAAACTATTCGTTTGCAGAAATTCATCCGGTGTGTATCCCAAATGGTGCTCGATAGAAGGAGATACAAAAAGATTATTCATGTGTACATCATGTTGACAAATCACATCGCTTGTATTTTCTACGAGGATACGGTACTTTGCCTCGCTTGTCACGAGAGCCTCTTCCGCCATTTTGCGGTCCGTAATATCCCTTGCGATGACGGAAGTGCCTACGATCGTTCCTTCTCGATCTCTTATAGGGGAAGCTGTTAGACCAACCTGCACGATCTGGCCATTTTTTCGTTGACGCACGGTCTCATAGCCCGTAATATTTTTTCCTTCATATTTAACCTCGTGGAAAATTTCCTTTGTTTCGTTAATGAGATCTTCAGGTACAAGACAGTACGGGTCATTCAAGAGGTCTTGATATGTCCAACCATAGATTTTTTCAAAAGCACTATTCACAAAAAGTATACTACCCTGCATATCCCTAATTGAAATCGCGTCCGTAGTCGTTTCAACAAGTGACTGAAGCAGCTCTTTCATATTGAACTGTTCTTGTCTAAGGTCGATTCGCTGAGTTTCTTTATCCATATGTTTATACCTTCCTTAAACGAAGATTGTGAATAATGATAATATTCTATGCTTGTTGAAAATATCCTTGAGAAAATATCTATGCCACTAAAAAAAATACCGCCCCTTAAAAAGGAACGGCATCGATCATGATACCCGGTTAACCTTTCTTAGGTATCAAACAGAAAAACCACCTGACCAATCCTAGAGGTGGTTTCTGTGATGTCTGGTACCATTTCCTATCGACTCGATTCTTATTCAGGGCTTTGCTCAGAAGCCATGGCACTGGCTTTCGTCTCATGAACGGTGCCAAATGGATGATGAGGTGGTGCGTAGATGGAATATACTTTAAGCGGCGTATTACCCGTATTGATAACATTGTGCCATGTACCCGCAGGGATCATAATGGCATCGTTATCGTTGACTCTTTGTTCAAAATCTAAATGATCTTTGCGATCCCCCATCCGAACAAGTCCCTGACCTTCTTCCACTCGGATGAATTGATCCGTATTCGGATGATTTTCTAAACCAATGTCGTCTCCAACATTTATACTCATCAGCGTCACCTGCAAGTGCTTCCCTGTCCATAATGCCGTACGGAATGCGTTGTTTTGCTTTGTGGCTTGCTCAATATTCACGACAAACGGCTTTGGTCCATAATCTCTTAATTCGATGGTACGCTGATAAGGATTTCGGCTTCTATTCCAATTTGCATGGTTCCCATTGTAATAATGAGGACTCCATCCATAGTGAAAATGGTTGTTATTCCAGCTGGCAAGCATGGGATAGTGCCATTGATAGTAATAGTAAGAGTTGTTGTACATCTCCATCCCCTCTTCAGTGTATAGGATTTACCCTTTAGCCTATGTGGCTACCTGATGATAGGTAACTATCCTGAAGAGCAATTTCAGATGGTTCTTACTTCGTCTATTGCGATTGGTTGCCGGTCAGCCTTTCACGGGTATCAATTTCCACGCCAGATAATCGTTTGGTAAAGGTCGCTCGCCAATTTGTGGACAGTTCCTCTACTTCCAACAGCTTTTTCATGCCAGCGATATTGTCTTTCTCTTGATGCATGATTCGGTTTGCGTACGACACCGTTATTGCCTTTGGATGGCGAGAGAGCCTTGTCAAAACATCTGAATGAGATACCAGCCCTTCTTTCAACACGCGAAAATAGAAGCCGGTATAGCCTGTCTCTTGTACCTTTAGCAGCATGTCAGGTACGCCGTATCGTACAGACAATTTGTAACAGGGTTGCCTCGGTTGACTAACTTGTACGACCGCTTCCCCTAGCTGAAAGGTATCACCGATACAAACATCCGTTTCTACTAACCCACGGATCGTCAGATTTTCTCCGAATGCACCGATTGCCAACTCTCTTTGTAATTCAGCCTCCCAAAATGGGTAGTGCTCATACGGATAGACGCATACAGCCTTTTCCTTCCCTCCATGGTGGACAAGATCTGCCTGCCCATCTCCCTCCAAGTTCAAAAAGGATAAATAAAGAGCTTTTGTGGTCGGGGCTTTGTAAATGCCGGTAGAAACCTCTTTGTTTTGATACTGTACCTGTTTGGGTTTCCCTACATTTATGGAAAGGATTTCGATATTCACAAGAGATCACCTCATTCTTTCATGGAATATGCATTGTGCACTACATCCATATAAATTGATAATGATTTGTTCTATAATGATAGGAAAATCCTATTATTAGGTCATAAATCGCTGGAGGGATGGTCGTTGGAGCTCAAGCAATTAGAATACTTTATGGCACTGTGCCAGGAGTTGAACTTTACTCGCGCAGCCGAGAAATTGGGCATTGCGCAGCCTTCACTCAGTCAGCAAATCCGTTTGCTTGAGCATGAAATCGGCATGCCCTTATTTGATCGTGTAGGCAAACGAACGGTTATGACGGAAGCAGGCAAAACATTGCTTCACCATAGCTATAACGTGTTTCATGAGTTGTCACAGGCACGTGCAGCCATTAGTGAACTGCAAGGCTTAAGCAGAGGCGCTTTAAAAATTGGCGTACTGCTGACAGTTGTCAATTACTTACTCCCGCCTACTGTTATCGAGTTTCACCAGCGTTATCCGAAGGTTGAATTGTCTATTTTCGGGTTAAGAACAGGTGATATTTATGAAGGACTTTTGAAAAACGAACTCGATCTCGGCATTGTTTTTTTGCCGATGGAACATGACGATCTGGAAACCATTCCACTCTTTACAGAAAATCTGGCCCTAGCAGTACCAGTGGATCATCCAATCGCGAAGGAACCATTTGTTTCGCTTGCGCTATTAAAAGAAACCTCCTCCATTTTATTGCCCAACACGTACTTTTTGCGTCAGTTGATTGATGAAAAGTGCCAGGAGCTGGGCTTCTCGCCACAGCCTGTTTTAGAGATGACCACAATGGAATCGATTACGAATATGGTCGGGCAAGGTGTCGGTGTCACAGTACTTTCGAAAGGCTACCTCGACTATCTCGATGATAAACGGATTCGCACAATTCCGATCCAACAGCCCACTATCACGGCACAAATCGGTATCGTTTACCGGAAAAACAAGTATTTGTGTGCAGCAAGCCGCGTTTTTATGGAGCACTTGATTGCCACAGTAAAGCGTGATGATGTTCGCTGATGCGGAGGTCAAGATCAGTTTATGACGGGCCAAATCATTGTTCAATAGCATAGTTGTTATCATTTCAATAGGTATTGCCTATCATTATTTAGTTGTTCCCAGCGGAAATATGCTCGGGGCATTCTTTCAAGGATGCTTCGTGCGAGAGATGCTTTTCCATGAACGCGCAATAATGGGGTGTAGTGGAATCGCCTGTATTCGGCCGAAAATGAATGCACCCTAGACAGGGCTCTGCTACAACGAGATGGCCACGTCTTTGCATTGCTGTTATCACGGAGCCGAGCCCGTTCTCGAAATCTTCCAGTATCTCATCTGGAATAGAATGAAGGGCTTCCTCCAGTGTATACCCCCATTTTTCAAGGCTTGATGCAGCTTCTTCCCCTTTTGCAGTCAGTTGAAGCAAGGTCACTCGACGATCTTCTTTTTTAGGTACTTTCGTCATGTGTCCTTTTGTTACGAGCCCATTGATGATCTTAACAGCTGTCACATGCGTCGTTCCGATTGCTTTAGCAAAGTTACCAATGGAAGCCACGTCGCTTCTCGTATACAAAGTGAACAGTAACGCCTGAATTTGTACGGGTGACAATCCCTGTTCATCACTCTCTGCCTGGGTCACCTTTTTTATCGCCTGGGACATACGAAATAGCGCCATCATGATACGGGCTGAGCGATTTTCCTTACGTTGTTGGGGATCAAACATCATGAGCTTACCTTACCTTCCATGTTCCATTCTTCTATCCATTGTAAATGGAAACATGGTCGTGTAAAAGCAGAGGAAAAAGGAGGCGCCTCAAAAGCACCTCCTTTTCTCATTTAGCCGTTTTTCACATCTTCCAAGCTTGCCCCAAAGTTAATGTGGTAGACGTTTCCGCCAATCACGAGAGCAGGTACTGATTGAATACCAGCCTTCTCTGCTTCTTCAAGGCGATTCCGCTCTGTACCAAGGTGAACAATTTCGAGATCGATCTTTGATTGATCCAGGTAATCAAGGACGACTTGCTCTGCATCTACACATACTGGGCAACCTGCATGATAAAAAATGGCTTTCAACATTTGGAATCAGCTCCTATTGATTTTATGTAGCATTGCTACGTAATTGATTATAGGAGCGACCTTCTTTCGGAACAATTACAAATTCCCTATGATTATCATAGGGAATCACGATAAGAAACGAAGGCTCTGGAATACACGCACGCCCGATCTGACCTGTTTCTAGGAAAATGCAAACGAACAGAGCCCCATCGGTATTCATTCCTGTCGTTAGTCCATTCCCGCTTTTTTCAACAAAACATGAACAATCAAGCCTCTTTCCGCGGAAGGAGCAATAGTGATGCTTCCCTCGTGATCCGCGATAATCGCTTGGGCGATGGCCAGGCCGATCCCGCTACCTCCCCTTTTTCGTGTACGGGATTTGTCCACACGATAAAATCGCTTAAAAAGGTGGGGAATCTCTTTTGCTTGAATACCGATCCCTGTATCCTCTACCACAATGTGCACGGCCCCTTCGTCCCCATATGCTCGTACCTTCACTTGACCTTCATCTGTGTATTTCCGTGCATTGTCCAAAAGGATGTCCAATAGCTGTCGAATCCGCTCCCGATCCATCAAAAGGACAAGAGCTTCTTCCCATTCAAAAAGCAGCTTAATTTGTGGAGGGAAAATGGGTACCCACGCTTGCTTTACTTCAAGTAACAGAGGGGTCAATGGCTGCACGATTTTCGTTGAGCCTACTTGTGAGGTATGCTGCAATTTGGCTAGCGCCAACAGGTCATCAATGAGTTTGAAAAGTCGTTTACACTCTTGTTGAACAGCAGCGAGTGCTTCGTCCCTTACTTCTGGCTTGTGCTGCCCCCATCTTTGCAGAAGACTTACATACCCTTCAATAATGGAGAGCGGTGTACGCAACTCGTGAGATGCATCTGTGACGAATCGCTGCTGATAGACCATTGCTTCTTCCATACGATCTAACAACAGATTAAAGGCATGAATTAGCTCGTAGATTTCAGTCTCTACGTGATGATGGTGAATTCGTTGGGAGAGACGTTGAGGGAAAATGGAATGGATTTGCTGGATCAGATGATCGAGAGGCTTAAGTCCCCAGTTACTCAACCAATAGCCTCCAATCCCCGAAAGTAGCAAGGTAAAAAAGGAAGAGAGGAAAAGAATCGTGAGCAAGATGGAAAAATACCATTCCAGCGCTTCTGTCGTAGTAGAAATTTGCACAAACAAAAGCTCCGATGTAAACGGCAGCTGCACAGGTTCTTTTGCGACCAAGGTCCTTTCATAATAGTCTTCCGGCTCTTTTGTCCAATTGGCTCCCTGTATCGAAGCGATTTCCTTGCCGTTTTGGTCGCTGATGTTTATGAATTGATTGACGTCAGCGTAATTCGTTAACAAACGCGTCAAATAGGTAATGGTCAGCGATGCTTCTTCGGTGATTTCTGTTTTCAAATCGGCTGCAATGGCCGTTGCCTTTTGATTGAGCAATTTTTGCTCATGTTGATGGACGAGATTAGAGGTGCTGAAAAAAATAAATATAGACAAAAAGAGAAGCAAGACCAGCATCCCGGAGCTAAAAAACAGCGTGAGTCTCCATTTGAGTGAGTATCTGCGATGTGTAAGCACTGCGTTCTCCTTTAATCTCGTAGTGTGTATCCAATTCCTCGCACGGTATGAATCAGTTTGACGGATGGATCACTTTCAATCTTGTTCCGTAAATACCGGATATACACATCCACGATGTTGGTATTCCCCATAAAGTCAAAACCCCAAACGGCTGTGAGAATTTGCTCTCGCGAGACCGCTTGCTCCTTGTTTTGAACCAGATAATAAAGCAAATCGAATTCGCGCGGTGTCAACATGATTTCCTCTTCATCGAGGAACACTCGCCGCGCGTTGGGCTGGATACGCAATCGGCCAACCACTATCTCCTGGTTCGCTTTTGATTCCCGCTGACGCAATAAGACCCGAATCCGGGCGAACAACTCCTCGATTGCAAACGGCTTCGCCAGGTAGTCGTTTGCTCCACTGTCTAATCCCGTCACGATATCCGGAACCTCTCCACGAGCCGTGATCATGATAATAGGGACATCTTTGGTTTCCCGAATTCGTCGGCATAATTCTATCCCCGATAACTCGGGCAGCATGACATCCAGGAGGATGAGGTCGTACTCAATCGTTAGTGCCTTTTCTAATCCAGAAAGCCCATCGTATTCAATATCCGTCGAAAACCCTTCATTCTCCAACTCCAACTGTAAGTATCTTGCTAAGTTATGCTCATCTTCCACGAGTAGCAAATAGCCTTTTCCATCTGGTGTAGGCATGTATATCATCTCCGTTTGAATATCTTACCAACAGTTTTCTCAGGAAACTCTCATGAAATTCTACCGGGAATCTTAGTTTTGTTCTGTACGATAAGAGCGTGGATGAGAAACACACAACAAGATCAACCATTCAGAAGGGGGAACATCATGACAAAGCGAAACTGGAAAGGTACAACTACTACGGTCGTAGCTATTCTAATGGGGACTTCTCTTCTCATGAACGGACAAGCCTACGCGGCTTCTGAGACAAGTCTCACCTCCACAACTACACAAAATCTGGATCAACAGTCAGTTGACGATCAGAACAATCAACAGGCTGAAAATGTGCAATTTGATCAAATGGTGCAAGATGGTACGAATATCGACCTGACAGCCAATGAGGAAAGTACTACTGTTAGTAATCAGAATAAACAGTCAGATAGTAACACTGCTTCCTCTTCCGACATTGCCGATCAGGTCATTTCAGAAGGATTGAAGTATAAAGGCGTACCTTATAAATTTGGTTCGAGCAAAAAAACAACACGTACATTTGATTGCTCTTCCTTTACACAGCGAGTGTTTAAAGAGGTCGGAGTAAGTCTGCCGCGAGACTCACGTCAACAGTCCAAAGTCGGTCAAAAAGTCTCGAAGAATCAGCTGCAAAAAGGAGACCTCGTTTTCTTCCGCAGCTACGGTAGCTCTTCTTCTCGCATTACCCATGTTGCTATCTACGCTGGAGACAATAAGCTGCTGCATACGTATGGTAAGCCGGGAGTTACGACAACCAAATTCAAAGGGACTTCCTGGGAAAAACGCTTTGAGCTTGGAAGACGTGTGATTTAATCATCTTCTGGGGCGCAACAAAAAAAGGCTGCTGAGCACTTCAGCAGTCTTTTTTCATCATCTTCTTAAAACTAACGCTTGATTCCCTCGCCGTGACGAAGGAAGTGGGAGTAAAAGAATGAGCAAACTACAAGAACTCTGTTACAATGACACCACCCTGATTGTCGCCAGAAAGCACATACTTCCCATTGGTAGGCACTTGAATCATGATACTAGTCGCCACTGGATAATAATAAATTTTGTAGTCACCACCATTTATCGTCCCTGACACTTCCTTGGCCTCCCGCAAGCTATTCACGTACTCCTCCAAAGATAATTGACGCTCTTGCATAATGGCGCTGTGCGGCAAACCTACAAATCGGTAATGCATAGGATTGTAAGGAACGCCAGTAATTGTGACCTTTTCCTTCGGATAGCGCAGAATGAACCCGTATTTCCATGCGTTTTCTTGTAGCCACTTCCCTTCTGGGGATTGGTCGATTTTCATTTGTGTGGATGTAACGTCCAAGGCTGTACCCAGATGATGTTCGTGAAAACAATCTGGCAATGCATCGTGGGCATGTCCCTTCTCTTCAGCCAGTTTTCCCGGTTTTCCCAAGCTTCGATAGCCGCTTTTGATCATAAAATGCTTTACATTGTCACTGCTTGCTGCATGGACCATCTCGTTGAACGCCTCCGCTGCGTTCTCAGACAATTCAATGGAATTGTCTTGCAAGCGATAGCCCTCCACTAAATATTTGTGCGAAGACAGAGGGATCACATCGGATGGCACCGCCTCTGAATGGATCGGATTGTTCTTGTTGACCAGTAACAGATCGCCCTGATAAATCTGGTCTTGTTCAACGCGAATCTCTTTGTATTTCGGGAAAGCTGTAGCATCCGGCTGTGTTTGCCATACGTCCTCTACGATCGGTCGCAAGAATGGATAACCCAGTAGCAATAAAAGAATACCTAGTAAGAGAACTCTCTTTTTCATTTCCTTTTCCTCCATGTTCAAACACACGTTGTTCTTTTTCAATCTGATGATAATAGGCAATGATAAATGAAATCGTGGGTAAAAAATAAAATTTTCCTTAAATCATTTTGTTGGAAAAGGAGTGCGAAAGAAAACTGAAACGTTGTCAATTGTTCCTCGTCAAATGGAGTGAAACTTCAAAAATTGACGAGGTGGCTACCATGAATATCAAACAAAATATGATGTCTCTTTCTATCATTGCTTTGTTAACTGTGTCTTTCGCCCAACCAAGCTTAGCTGCAATGACTCCTTTTACGGATCTTGCCCACTCGGGAGCGAAAGATAAAATTCTTGCCTTACAGCAACAAGGTGTGATAAAAGGCGTAGATGATAGCAAATTTGCCCCTAACGAAACGATAACGGCTGCTCAAGGTGTTCAACTGATTGTAAATGCCTTTGATTTGAGTCTGGCAGCGATCCGTTTTGTAAAGGCGCCACAAGCCACTGACTTTTTTTCCAAAGCAGATAACGATGCTTGGTATGCAGAGAGTCTGATCATAGCGGCTGCGAACGGATTGGAGTTACCAGCTGATCTCGATCCGAATGCAGAATGGACGAAAGAGCAGTTCATTCACCAGCTAATGAGAGTCATGGAGACCAAGGGTAATCTGCCCATGATCAAACTAGTACCGGTAGAAATCCAAGATAATCATGAACTCACCGTAGATTACCAAGGCTCCATTCAACGAGCTTTGGCAAGAGATATTATCGAATTGGATAAGGAAAACAAGCTTCATCCGCAAAAGCACATCACGCGTGAAGAGGCAGCCGAAATGATATATAATGCCCTTGCGTATTTGAAAAGCCATAAGCCTCTGAACTAAAACGAAAAAAATGCAGCGATCCTCGTGATGAGGAGCTGCATTTTTGGTTTACTTAACCAGTAATCATCCGATTCACTTGCCCCGTTACCAATAGCATCGCTTGCAAAACGGGCATCATGCTAACAAGATCAGGCGAATGGAAGCGTACCGTCCGTCCTTCGATGAGTTCAATTCCTGGCATCCAGCTGACTGCTGTGGCAAATTGTGATTTCGTAAACTCTACTTCTATCGTATTCTCTACTCTTTGCTCGAGCGGTTTCACTGTACTGCGATGGAGCAATGCTTCTTTTGCTTGCTGACGGATCAACTCTCTCGCACGAACGGGATGCATCGCTTGCGACGAGAGCCCCGTTATTCCTGTCTTCACAGCGACTGTAAAGACTCCAGGGATGTCTTCTTCGACCTCTTGGGATGTTTGGGAATCTCCGGTAACGAGTACGACTGGAACACCAAAGGCTCCCGCGATTGCTGCATTTAAACCTGCTTCGCCCACTTCTTTGCCATTTAAGATAAGCCGATGGATAGCGAGCCCAGACAACGTATGATTGAGTACCGCATCTCCTGTACCCGCTTTTCCATGATAACCGATGAAAAATGCGGCATCGCAGCTACTGTCGATCCCCTGCATCATACAGAGAGGCTTGAAAAAACCACGGATGACATCTGCCTGTGGGTGCAATTCTTCCAGAATGATATTGTTCATCGGTCCATGAGATTCATTGACGATAATTTGGGTAGCTCCTGCTTCCAGTGCACCCTCAATTGCCGCATTAACATCTTGGGTCAGAAGTCTTCTCCCCGCTTCGTAATGTCTGCGTCCGGGGATAACATCCTCCCATTCGCTTAGTCCAGAGATCCCTTCCATGTCCAACGAAATAAACACCTTCATGAGAAACTACCTCCCTATCTTTGATTAGGTTTCTTTCGGTATTTGACGCGATCCCAACGCCAAGCGCTTGATCTCACCGTCTGGTTGGCGAACAAAGCGGATGAGTGAATCGACGTTGTGACGCGTGAACAGAAACGTATCTTCGCCAACAGAACGCAGCGGGAACACATCACTGCCTAGAACGAGTACGAGCTGTCTCTGTGCTTCATCGAATCTGATCTCTACTACGTCTCCTTCTCCGGATTTATATGTACCGGGACATTGCTGCAAGTAAGCAAGCGGCACTTCACAATCGGAAAACGTGGCGAACTGCGTCTCGAGCGGGCGACCGAACATGCTGTTCAACAAACCTAATGTCAGATTGGAAATGGGGGCATCATCCATGTTGGTCAAAAGAATGCCGGTTACTCCCGCCTCTGGAACGATGAACATTTGCGCGGTCATCCCTTTTAAGCCGCCGGTATGGGTAAGTAAGGTGTAATCTTCGGAAAATGGAAACACGCCGAGTCCGTAACCATAGCTGCGGCTCAAGTCAATACGGACATGAGGCGTAGTCATTTGGGAGGCGCTATCTCCCGAGATGATTCTCGCTCCATTTGAAAGCCCGCCTGTCCGATAAACATCCGCATACCGAAGCATGTCACGTGCGGACGATTTGAGGAAGCCTGCAGCACGCATGGAAGGTGCATCCCACCAACCAGGGGCACGTACTACTTCACGAACTCCATCATTCATGGGCCGTGTGTACAGCATGGTAGTATTGTCGTCCTCGCCTAATTCCTCCACATGAAATACCGTGCGTTCCATGCCAAGTGGCTGTAAAATATGCTCTTGGACAAAGGCTTCGTATGGTTTGCCGCTGACACACTCAATAATCGCCCCAAGCAAGCCAAAAGCTTCGTTCGAATAGCTGAATTCTGTCCCAGCAGGTCCCAACAATTCAAAGGGCAACTTCTCTATATATGCCATGAGGTCTTCGAAGGTATCGATTGGGTGTTTACATTGCACTTCAAACTGGTGAAGTAATTTTTCTGCTGTCGGATCGGCTTGTAAGCTGGGTAGCATTGCGGGAATGAGAGATGGAAGTGGTGGAAATCCGAGGGTATGTGTCATGAAATGATGAATGGTGATCCTTTTCGTTTGGGCTTCATCCGGTGTGCGAAACTCAGGCAAATAGGTGATAACCGGATCATGCACAGAAAGCTTTCCTTCTTCCTGAAGCTGCATGATCGCCATGCATGTAAACGACTTCGTAATTGATCCGATGCCAAATACCGTATCCAGATCGATAAGAGCTTGCTTTTCGCGGTCCCGATAACCAAACGCTTTTTCATAAGTGAGTTCTCCGTCTTTGGCTACGGCAATAATTGCACCGGGAACTTGAAAATCATCCATCAGCCTTTGGACGTATGCTTCAAACGACGCTTCCCACTCATTCATCTTCATGTCATGCCTCCTTAGGTTCATTTCTTACAAACAGGAAAGCAATTTCAGGTTTCATATCGAAGTATACACTTCAAAAAAATATGGATATGAAGTTTGCGCACTAGTAGAATTATAAGCGGCAGATGAAAAAACAACAATATATAATTCTGAAAATAAAAAATATTGATAACAAATCGCAGTCAAATAAAAAATGGCCCTTCGTCTTGTATGACGCCGGGCTCTGAAATGTCGCTGGTCAAATCCAGCATTCCCTCTTTTCACTTGATTACGAGTATTCCTTACATAAACGACCTGCGATGATGTTCTTTTGGATTTCCGAGGTGCCTTCATAAATCTTAGTAATTCTGGCGTCCCGGTAATAACGCTCGATCGGGTATTCTTTGATGTATCCGATCCCCCCATGTATTTGTACCGCTTTATCTGCCACACGGTTATAGACTTCGGAGGCAAACAGTTTCACCATCGCGGCTTCTTTGATTACATGTTTGCCTTGATCAACGAGCGATGCGACATGATACGTAAACGCTCGCAGTGTTTCGCAGTCCAGTGCTATTTCTGCCAAGTAGTGCTGGATAATTTGTTGTTCAAAAATCGGCTTGTCAAATTGGATGCGCTCCATCGCATATTTCATAGACATATCCAGTAGTTTTTGGCAAGAACCGAGATTTCTGGCTGCCAATCCCGCCCGTCCATTCGCCAAAATTTTAAGAGCATTGGTATAGCCCATTCCCTCATGGCCAAGAACGTTTTCTACAGGCACTTCACAATCTTCAAAGAATATCTCAGCCGAATGGGAGCCCCGTAAGCCCATCTTTTCTTCTATTTTTCCGATCTGGAAGCCTGGGAAATCTTTCTCGACTAAAAAGGAGGTGATCCCTTTTGCTCCCTTGGAAGGATCGGTGACAGCCATGACCGTGAAAATGCCAGCGATGGGCGCATTCGTGATGTAATGTTTGGAGCCATTCAGGATGAACTTGTCTGCTTTTCGTACAGCCCTTGTCTTTAAATTAGTCGCATTTGAACCTGCACTTGGTTCTGTTAAAGCAAAAGCGCCAATCATTTCACCGGTAGCCATACGCGGCAAATATTTTCGTTTTTGCTCCTCCGTGCCCATCTCGACAATCCCTACAGAACCGATGCCATTATGGCAACCAATGACGGTCGTAAACCCATTGCTTGTTTTCCCTACTTCTTCAAAAATGACGCATTTTCCAAGCATATCAATACCGAGTCCGCCGTATTGTTCGGGGATGCTCAGGCCAAACAATCCCACTTCTTTACACATATCGATGATTTGATCTGGTATATGATCTTCGCGTTCAATAAGATCAGCGACTGGTTCGACCTTCTCGCTGATAAAACTCCTCACAGCTTTGCGCAGCTCTTCTATTTCACTGCTGAATGTAACGCTCATGTCATCCGCTCCCCTTCTTACCGTGACGTCGGTTTACTACTTCACTTCGTCCGGTATGTGATTGGTGTAGAGGGTGTTCTCCTCTACAAAGTCGTATAGCTTCTGTGCCATGCAATCTTTCCTGCCGGATTCGATTTCTTCCACAATGTGGGCAATTAGTCCGACGGCCCTCGCCGCGACTGCAAATGATTTCACGACACTGTAGTGCAACCCCATATCCGACAGCACAGCTCCAATCGCGCCTGCCGCATTTAGTGTGATCCGTTTGCCTTTTTTCGTGCTGAATTGTTCGTGAATTTCTTGCATGATAGCCGTATGGTTTCCGGCAAACCCTAGCTCCTCTGCCAATGCAAACAATTTTTCAGTGCGTGGATCAACAGGTCTATGAATCGGATGTCCGAACCCTGGCATTTGCAGTCCTTTTTCTTCACGTTCCTTCAGGATTCGTTTGGCGACCTCTTTTCTGTCGCAATCGGCACCGTACTTTTGCAACGCTTCTTGAAGCATTTGAGCAACGTATTCCATGGCTCCTAGATAGACTGAACCCGCCCCCAACAATCCGGCTGCGACTGCAGCTTGCACAGCTTCCGGTGCTCCCAGATAGGTCAAACGTGCGGAAATCGAACTGGGCGTAAATCCATGTTCACATATGGCAACCATGCATGCATTCAACATCTTTGATTCATTCTGGGTAGGCTTCCGGTGTGCTGCTCCTAGGAATGCCATATCCGCCAACGTGATCTGTCCCATTAAATCTTCTGTCAAATCATAGCCATGAACATAAATCTTGTCTGATTTTGATACACCGATGTTTGTCTGAAATTCCATTTTCTTTCCTCGCTTTCGTATACATAGAGCTGGTTTACCTGTTTGACATATTAACAAGCAATTACCATGCCACCCTGTACACTTCCTCTCCCAACAATAAAACCGCCCTTACTTGGCGGTTTCGTGTAAAGCATCGATTTTAGCCTGCTGATGTGGACTCTGCAAACTGACTGTTGTATAAATCAGCATAAAAGCCCTCTTGCTCCATCAACTCGTCATGTGTTCCTTGTTCAATGATCGTTCCCTTGTTCATGACGAGGATCAAGTCTGCATTTCTGATCGTAGACAGTCGATGGGCGATCACGAAGCTGGTACGTCCCTTCATCAGTTCATTCATCGCTTCCTGGATATGCACTTCGGTCCGTGTATCAACGCTGCTTGTTGCTTCATCCAAAATCAGAATCGTAGGGTCTGCCAAAATAGCACGAGCGATGGTCAACAGCTGTTTTTGCCCTTGGGAGATATTGGAGGCCTCTTCATTTAACACCGTCTTGTATCCCTCTGGTAGCGTGCGAATAAAGTGATCGGCACGAGCCGCCTTCGCTGCGCGAAAGATATCTGTATCAGAGGCCTCAGGTTTTGCATAGGCCAAATTATCATGGATCGTTCCGTTAAACAGCCACGTATCTTGCAGGACCATGCCGAACAGAGAGCGAAGATCGCTTCGTTTCATGCGTGTAATATCAACGTCATCAATCAGAATCGCTCCGCCATTGAGCTCATAAAAGCGCATCAGCAAATTAATCATGGTCGTCTTACCCGCACCTGTTGGGCCCACGATCGCAATCTTTTGTCCAGGTTCTACTACGAGATTGATGTCTTGCATCAGTAAATGCCCTTCTTTATAACCAAACTTGACATGCTGAAATTCCACTTTACCTTTAGGCGCTGCGATCGTGACTGGTTGCGTGCTTTCAGGCACTTCCTCTTCTTCATCCAAAACCTCAAAGACCCGCTCCGCTGAGGCGATCGTCGACTGGATCAGGTTGGCGATGTTCGCGGTTTGCGCAATGGGCATCGTGAACTGACGAGTATATTGGATAAAGGCTTGGATATCCCCGATTTCAATGGAACCGTTCGTAGCGAGAATCCCGCCGACAATGCAGACGAGCACGTAGCCAATATTTCCGATGAAGCTCATTACCGGCATGATAATCCCTGATATAAATTGCGCCCTCCATCCGGCTTCGTACAGCTTGGCATTGATTTGATCAAATGTCTGCTGTGACTTCTTCTCATATCCAAACGCCTTTACAACCTGATGCCCCGTAAACATTTCTTCCACATGCCCATTCAATTCACCAAGGGAGCTCTGCTGTCCGATGAAATGCTTTTGTGATTTCGAGGCGATCTGTTTCGTAGCAATGGCACTGAGCGGCAACGTCAAAATTAGAATGAGAGTCAATAATGGGCTAATCGTCAGCATCATAATGATGACACCGATGATCGTCACGATGGAAGTGATGAGCTGTGTCAGGCTTTGCTGGAGCGTGTTGCTGATATTATCAATGTCGTTCGTGACACGGCTCAAAATATCCCCATGCATGTTCGAATCAAAGTATTTCAGCGGCAGGCGGGACAATTTCTCATTTACCTGCTCACGCATGTCATAGACGATCTTCTGCGATACTCCTGCCATCACGTATTGCTGCAAATAGCTGAACAGCGCACTAATGACATACAAGACGATTAATAGGAGCAGGATATTTGCAATATACCCAAAGTCAAATACGATTTCCTTAGGCTGTCCCTGCATGAGACCGATCATGCCTGCGAAAAGACTCGTTGTCGCCTTCCCCATCAGTTTGGGACTAACAATGGCGAAGATCGTACTCAAAACGGCAGCCAGAAACACGATGATCAGCTGTATACGGTGTGGCCGAAAGTAACCGATCAAACGCTTGAGTGTACCTTTAAAGTCCTTTGCTTTTGCTCCTGGTATCACCATTCCCATCGGTCCACCCATGTGGCCGCCACCCTTTGGAGCTTGCTTACCTCCTCGCGGTTCACTCATGCGATCTCCTCCTCTGTCAGTTGGGATCGTACGATTTCTTGATAGACTTCACAGTTTTGCATGAGCTCTTGATGTGTACCCATACCCGCAATCGAGCCTTCATCCAGCACGATAATCTGGTCTGCGTCCATCACAGTACTAACCCGCTGAGCCACGATGATTAACGTGGATTGGTTCTTCTCGATCTCTTCTTTTAAAGCTGCTCGCAATAACGCATCTGTTTTGAAATCCAACGCAGAAAAGCTGTCATCAAACATATAGATGGCCGGTTGTCGGACAATTGCCCGCGCAATCGATAACCGTTGTTTTTGTCCACCGGACACGTTCGTACCGCCTTGGGAAATGTGTGCCTCGTATCCGCCCTTCATACTCGCAATAAAATCGCCTGCCTGCGCAATTATCGCGGCATGCTCGATTTCGGCGTCTGTCGCGTCCTCTTTACCGAAGCGAATATTGTCAGCGATCGAGCCTGAAAAGAGCAGCACTTTTTGTGGGACATAACCAATTTTTGCTCGCAATTGCTCTAGAGGCAGGTCACGTGTATCAAGGCCGTCTACCCGTATGGCTCCGGAAGTCACATCGTAGAATCGCTCAACCAGATTGAGTATCGTCGATTTACCGGAGCCTGTCCCTCCGATAATCGCGGTGGTCTGCCCCGGACGAGCTGTAAAGGTGATCGAGGTCAATGCGGGATGTTCCGCACCAGGATAAGAAAATGTCACATCCTGAAACTCCACCGTGCCTGGCGTTGTTGTTTTCGTTTGCGTCACAGGCTCAGAGCGATCATAAATGGTCGAATGTAAATCCAACACTTCGTTAATTCGGATAGCGGATGCAGAAGCACGCGGAACCATGACGAAGATCATCGACAGCATAACCAATGAGAACATAATCTGCGTCGCATATTGGATGAACGCCATGAGATCACCAACTTGCAGATCCATATTACTGACACGAATGCCACCAAACCAAAGAATGGCAACGGCAGACAAGTTAAAAGTCAGCATCATAATCGGCATCAAGGCTGCCATGATTCGATTCACGTTAATCGCTGTCTGTGTCAAATCAGTATTCGCCTCGTTAAAACGCTTTTTCTCCAAATCTATACGGTTAAACGAGCGGATCACACGAATTCCCGTCAAGCCTTCCCTCACGACCAAATTCAGCTTATCCAGCTTCTTTTGCATGGCTTTAAAAAGAGGCATCCCCTTGCGTGCGATCAGGAAAATAGCTAAAGCTAGAATGGGAACAACTACTGCAAGAACAAGCGTCAGCTTGGCATCCTTGGATGAAGCCATAATAATTCCACCGATACACATCATGGGAGCAGCCACCATGATACGCAAAATCATGATCAAAACCTGCTGGACTTGATTGATATCGTTCGTTGTCCTCGTAATGAGCGAGGCTGTACCAATTTGGTCGATCTCCTGCATGGAATAGTGTTCTACTTGGTTAAACACCTTGGCACGCAGCCCACGACCAAAACTCATGGCAACCTTGGATGAGAAGTAACTGGCTCCGATGGCACATAAGCCCCCACCAGCAGCGACGAGCAGCATAAAACCGCCAACCTTCCAAATAAAGAAGGTGTCGCCATGCACAATCCCGACATCAACGATATCCGCCATTAATGTTGGTAAGTACAGATCGGATAACGATTGGACGAATACAAGCACCAATATCGCTGTGATCGGCCATTTGTAGGACGTCAAGTATCGAAACAGCCTCATCATACAGATACACGCTCCCTTTCCTGCCTCTTCCATACTACAATTCCAATCGCCTTACGGTTGTATGCATGTATTTGCGATGTACGCTTGATTGCTGCCTGCACTTACCATAGGGACTACCGAAGGAGCTCTTACATCTGGATTTGCCCATGCGCTTTTCCACTGGTTCTTTTTTTGTATCCCACTCGACGAAAAAAACGACCCTTTATCAGAATCGTTTCGTAGTTTGTTCTTATGAATGGTACTACATCGTTCTTTTTAGCCCACTTCCTTTTTTGAGTTCGGAAGGGGGAAAACCAAATCTGTCCTTGAACACTTTTGAAAAATGTGCAGCGTTTTCGAATCCAGTGGAGAAACAGACATCTGTAACGGATAATGACGTATTTGTAAGAAGTTCTTTGGCTTTGTCTAGTCTGCGGTTACGAATCCATTTTATAGGGGATGTATTGTACATAACTTGAAAATCCCGTTTGAACGTCGACAAGCTTCGTCCAGATAAATAAGCCAAATCGTGAAGAGAAACGGGATTCATCAGGTTTTCCTCTACTACCTTGTCAATGTTATTCCATTCTTTTCTCTTAGGTTGCAAGAGCTGGGATGAGATCTGTTCATTTGCATCAATCACATGAAACAACAGTTCCATTACTTTCACCTTAACAAGACCCTCTACGATTTCATCTGGATTATCAAAATAGGGCTCTAATGATTCGACGTATTCCAAAATACACGTATTAACCGGATTCACCGATACTGGTACTGGTGACTCAGGGTAAGTGGGCTTTATATCGCCTAATTTGATGAAATCATCCAGTATCTCTTCTTTTAGGAAAAACATCAAACCATTCAATCCGTCCCCTGAATCCAGCTCGCCCGATTTTTCAAATTCGATTGCAATTGATTTCTGCAGAAACATCATTTCATTACTGCGGACCTTGTATACTTGATCACCGTACCGAATCGTGTACACTCCCTGAAGAACGATTAACAAAAGATGATCCTTTAGAAACATCGTCCCTGTTGTGGCTTCTGCGTCAAAGCAGAAGTCGATCACAGATATCCCTTTCATTTTTAGACTTCCAATTTTAAAATCTGTTTTCGTTAACCCTTGCGGCGCCTTGATTATCCTAGTGGTTCCTACAGACAAAAATAGTCGCCTCCTTCCCCTTCCGATCAGAATGACAAACCCGCTGCCTTGCACGGAAGCAAGATTAGACGGGTTTGTCTTTTTCTGACGTGATCGGCTTTTAAGAACTGGGTTTACGTATGACGGTGGAACAGTTTCGCAATCACTTTCCATTCGCCGTTTATTTTCAGCAATTGCAGAAAGTCAGAGTATACCGCGCCATCTGAACTTTCTAAAACGACACGAACGCAAGCGGCCGTGCCTTCAATATCAAGGATATCCACTCTTGCTTGAAGATTTTGTGCAGGACCCGCTTGATCCACATAATCATATAAATATTGAATAGATCCTTCCACCAAACCAATAGGTTCGTATCCATACATAATCGCATCTTTATGGAAGCTTGGTTTCATGACTTCGCTTTTTCCAGTGGCGATTCCTTCCACATACTTATTCATCACTTCCAGAATTTCCTCGTAATCTTTGATGGGTGCTCTGCTCATCTGGCAATCCTCCTCAATTGATTTTCCAGTATGAAGGGAATGTTTTATCGACATTCCCTTCATACATCAAGAATATCAGGGGATTACGATCATTCCTTTGCTAATAAGCTCAATGAATTTGTTTATTTAGCTCAAAAATGGAGTGGTGAATGGTAATTGGTCTTGGAGCACGAACACAACAGGCAGCTTCTATTTACAGAAGCTGCCTGTTGTAAAATAGCGCTCAGCTCAATGTTGTTAATGCTTCTCGCGTAAATGGTTGAAGTTCTTCGGTATTCCCGTTACGAATTTTTGATACCCAAGCCGGATCACTCAGTAGCGCACGTCCAACTGCCACAAGATCAAACTCTTCTTGCTCAATACGCTCAATCAGATTATCGATGTTAGCGGGCTGACTACCCTTGCCTTCGGTGAATAGACTCAGGAACTCAGAGTCCAATCCAACAGATCCAACGGTGATCGTTGGTTTTCCCGTCAGTTTACGAGTCCAGCCTGCCAGGTTTAGTTCAGAGCCTTCAAACTCCGGCTCCCAGAAGCGTCGGGTGGAAGCATGGAAGATATCCACACCGGCTTCGGACAGAGGTGTAAGGAAAAGCTTCAATTCCTCAGGCGACTTTGCCAGTTTGGATTGATAATCGCTCGGTTTCCATTGGGAAAATCGAAAAATAATCGGGAAGTCTGGACCGACTGCGTCCCGCACAGCCTTAATCACCTCTACAGCAAATTTGGTGCGGTCTACGAGATCACCGCCATATTCATCTGTACGCTTGTTGGTGACTTCCCAGAAGAACTGGTCAATCAGGTAGCCATGTGCCCCGTGAATTTCCACTGCGTCAAAACCAATTTTCTTAGCTTGAGAAGCAGCTTGTGCGTAAGCCCGAATGAGATCGTTGATTTCTTCGATGCTGAGTGGTTCTGATACCTTTTCACCAGTAAGACTTAGACCAGAAGGACCGATTGGTTCGGCATCTAATTCTGGGAATTTCTCTTTTTGGCGAGCCATGCCGGTATGCCAAATCTGCGGAGCAATTTTTCCGCCCGCCTCATGTACTTCTCGAACAACGCGTGCCCATCCGTCCAGTGCTTCCTCTCCATAGAAATGGGGGACATTCTGGTCTGCACCCGCAGCTGGATGCTCGATTAGCGTTCCTTCGGTGATGATTAAGCCCACCTCGTTCTCTGCGCGTCGACGGTAATAGTCAGCTACATTGGGCCCTGGAATCCCTTTCGGTGAAAAACTGCGGGTCATGGGTGCCATAACAAACCGATTTTCAAGTTTCAGTCCTTTGTATTCAAACGGGGTGAATAACGCTGTTACAGATTTTGACGAATTCATGTGATTCCCTCTTTCTTTTCACTATTTTTTCATACTAATTTTTCCTTATCACTCTTGTGCAATAGATGTAACATCACATTATATTAGGATTTGTTAACTCTACACCTTTGAAACCCCCACTCCATTACTGATTTTTGTGAGTAGAGCTTTCTAATGTTTTTAAATGCATGCGCACGCATCTAATTTACCATCATCCTTTTTCACCTGTCAACCGATAAGTGTAACGGCGATCCCTATAACTAATGGGAGATTAGTTTAAGATCAAACGGAGAACCGTATCTCAAATGACGGCAAGTTTATTTGTTGAAACGTAAAAAAGACAATTCAAACTGCTTCTGAAAGATGATATCTTGAATACAGATTATGCCGAGAGCGAGTGATCTTTGATGATAATTAAATTGTACAGCGAAAGGGTGAGTGATCAATAGAGGAGGTAAGCATTTGTACAACCATTTAGAACTAATGAGCATTCAAGCAAGAGTACTCTATATTCATGATCATGCTGGACGTATCACAACGATTAATGAGCCAACGAACCAGCCTGCTCCTCGATTTTTTTGGGGACAGACCGTTGCTGGCAGTATTGTAAGATTTCACAGCGACGTACCAAATCACATAATCCATGACATCATACAATTCCTGAATCAGGGTGATTCAACCAAGCGACTGTCTAATGTTATTCACGCGTTGGAGAAAGACAGAGAAATTAGAGACTTATGGATGGGGCCGGCTTTTACATTTCATGAAACCGTAAAGGATTACACAGACGCCACCTTGGTCACTGAAGAGAATAAATACTGCTTGGAACCAGGGTTTCCTACCCTTTTATCGGAACTGAAGTTTCGAGGACCTTGTTTTATGGTGACGGAAAACAACATGGCCGTATCTGTCTGTTTTAGCGCAAGAAGTAACGATAAGGCTGCAGAGGCCGGAGTCGAGACATTGAAAGATTATAGAGGAAAAGGATATGCAATGCACGTAACGTCCTCATGGGCCCAAGCGATAAGGCGGTCTCAAAGGATTCCTTTATATAGTACATCATGGGATAATTATTCTTCGCTGTCCATTGCAAAACGCCTTCGTCTTCACTTTTATGGAACGGATATTTCAATCTATTAAGGTTTACATCAAAATGAAAGGCCATTCCAGAAAGCATGCCTTAAAACTTACCGTTTCAGACAGCGTGGTGAAACGTATCACATGTTAAAGCAACGAGTACCTTAGTTGAATAACACGCTGAAACAGCAGGGGCTGTCTAAGACTTTACTTTCATGGTCATAAACCACCGCTTTTTCTTTAAATAGATCAATCTAAAACATTATCTTCATCAGACATATACGAAAAAAAGCCGCTATTTCCGTTGGGTAGGAAATGGTGGCTTTTTGCAATTACTTCTTTTGCACTAACAATTGTAATGCTTCATCAAATTTTCCATCTGAAAAAGCAGATTGGAGAATTTCATTCATCGTCACGAGGTATCTCTGGAGTTTTTCTTCACCTAATTCGGTCAACTGAGTATAAACGCCTCTACGGTCGTCTTCACATACATTCCTCTGTAAAGCTCTGCAATTTTTTGCCTCCAGTCTTCCAACCAGCCTTGATATCGCACTTTGACTTAATCCAACCCGTTCCTGTAATTGTTGTAACCTCAGTGTTTTATTACTTTCTTTCGATAAAAAGTAAAGGACGTAAAACTCTTTTAAAGAAAGATTGTAATTTTCTCGTAAATCTTTTTCAAGCATATTGGAAATACTTTCAGTAATGTGAGTAAGAGCCAACCAATCGTTTATAAGTTCATGATTAGGGTCGGTTTTCATAGTAAATTCCACCTGTTCTCGACTATATATCATGTTAATCCGTTTCATTATAATACAGAAAGGTATCACGCTCCAAACTCTCGTCACTAATACTTCTTTTGTTCGATTCTATCGGACTGGAAGCCAAAACAAAAAAGCCCTCACTTTCCATGAGGGCTGTGAAAAAATGAAAGCGAAATCTAGACTTGGTTAACTCGTTCAAGTATCGCCAATAGCAAAAGATGCTTCTTATTGGTCTTCGATTTCGCCATCACGATCTGTTACCGCAAAGTTGTAATTAATAGAGCGTGTAAATGGTTCGCCGTCCTCATTGATGCCAGTTACGTCAAAGGAGAGATTATAAACACCTGGTTTAGTCGGCACATTAAAATTGCCAGCAAGCTCATCTTCTTTTATGGCAAACTTCACTTCATCAAGGACGCTTGCTTTTTCGCCGTTCAGTGAGCGTGTCAGGTTTGCTTTTTCCAGTAGCGATTGATCTATTTCGTTTTTACCCAAGTCGACGGAAATCTTCGCCTTGTCGCCTTTCTTGAATACCTTTTTGCTCGCCTTTACTTTCGCTTCTTCTCCGCCATTCACGGAACCCACCATGAAAAAGGCATCGTCAGAGCCCTCCACTTCAAGTGTCCATTCGCCTGCTTCAGGCTCCTCAACTTCAATGAAGTGATGAACAGCACCTTGGAATATCTCGGATTCATCCTCCGATTCGCTTTTTTCAGTGTTGTCCGCTTCATACTTTTTGCCAGACGGACTGATCAGGGTCACAACAGTGTCTTCCGACGAAGTCATCGTATCCACTTTGAACTGATCGATTCCGCTCTCCAGGAAAAATGTTTCCGAGACGTTGTCTTCCACTTCGCCACCACGGAGAATGACGGAGCTCTCTTCCAAAGTGCTTGATTTTGACTTGTCTTCGCTTACTTTATTTGCACGTATAGAAGCCTTTTGCAATTTCGGTTCGACCAGATCCCATGTTTGCGAGGCTTTCGCGATTTGACCGTGGGAAATATCTTTTGTAAAGCTCTTGATCCCATAAGTCAAACCGAAGGCAGAATCAACGGAAACAGCGCCATCATCTTCACCGGGAAGAACCGCATGACCAAACCAGGTAGGACTAAACATGCCATCATCCCCTGTTCCGGCAGCCATGTATGTCTTGGTTGAACGAATTTCGGTACGGTTGTCAGTCTGGGAACGGAAGTTTGCCATGTATGACGTTTGCAGGGAATACACCGCATCGTCTTTTTTGCCAAGAATATCAGCAAGCCATCCTGCCCAATTGCTGTAAGCTAAGTCAGCCAATTCTGAACCTTTGTTTGGCGTGGAAAGCTGGTGAACAACATTGACATACGGATGCGCGCCATAGTGGACGAGCGCTGCCTGTGTATCTATGCCACCTTTGGAATGTGCAATGATATTGATTTTGGAGACACCATAATAATCTGCGACCTTTTTAATAACTTCGGCGAGCTTGGCTCCGTTTGTCCACATGTTGCCACCAGTACCATCCGCGTCCTTCAACTGCACAAATGCGGTACGATACCCGGCGTTATAGGCTGCATCATAATATCCGTCTGTTGTATACCAGGTTTTGTAGGTGGAGTGCAGACCTTGAACAAACAAGATCACGGGCTTGTCTTTGGATGCATTGGGAGGAACCGCACCAGTGTACCAGTCACCAAAATGACCACTTGGGTTGTCATCATGCAGAGCCGGAGGTGGAGCCGCTGCGCTTGCCGCTTGCGGGTAGACCAGCGCCGTTGATAATGTAACGGCCGTCAGCAAACGAGATAGTGCTTTCTGATTCATAAAAAGAACACCAACCTTCACCTTAGGATTTATTGTTGCCGTGCACAATCGTTAGAATTGTGCACGGATTGCAACTGCCCGGTCTACATTCAATGTGTCTTGAATGATTGCTAGGATCGGATTCATTTGGTGATGAATAAAGAAATGCCCACCAGGCATTGGAAAGAATTTGCATTCTCGCCCGCAATAGTCTCTCCACGCCACAATATCTTGGATTTCAATAGAATCTTCTTTCCCAAACAAAACCGTCATGTTGACAGGGATTTGCTGAGGAAGCTCGTTATTCATTTCGTAAGTTTGCACGGCTTGGAAATCAGCGCGAATCGTTGGCAAAAATAGCTCCAAGAGCTCGTGATTATCCAAAACTTCATCGGGTGTGCCACCAAGTGTTCGTAGTGATCCGATGAACTCGTTATGCGGCAGGTGGTATGTTTTCGCCAGTTTGTGATACGCATGTGGCACGCGGGATGCAGACAAGAACAAGTGCTGGGGCAGTGGCTTTCCATTCTGCAACAGCTTTCGTGTCAGTTCAAACGCGATTAATCCCCCCATGCTGTGACCAAAAAAGGCAAAAGGTTCTTCCCCCAGCTCTGGTGTGATCCGTTTGTATACATCCTCCAAGACCTCATAAAACGAGGTGAAAAGAACCATGCTATCACTCTGAAATGAAGGCCGTACCTCGAATGGATCAATTTCCAATAACGCTGGCGACAATCCCCGTCTCCAACTGTAATAAATGCTGGGAAGTCCACCTGCGTACGGAAAGCAGAACAATTTCATCTCTTTCCCCGCCCTTTCTTCATTACGTAATTACCTCGATATCTTTCTATGAAAAATGGACTGATACAAATCTTGTAAATCCTTCATGACGACTTGAGCAGCAAACTGATTGGTAGTCGCGCATACTGACAATTTATAGCCTGGATCGATCTCATACTGATGAAATGCCCAAGCATCGCGCGAATCATTTTGCGATATCGTAATCGATTGGTCTAGTTTTTTTCTAATGGCGAATGATTGTAGTGGAATAGACAGTCCCATGCCTCTTGCTTTGATATAGCTCTCCTTCAAGGTCCAAAGGTCGAAGAAATACGGAAGCTGTTCATCCGGATGTTTTGCCAAGAGATCTTCTACTTCGGTTGGTGCAAAATAATGAGTGGCAATATCCAAGTCAATCGGACATATTTGCTCCACATCAATCCCCACTTGCGAATCATGCGTGGCGCAGACCACCCATTCTCCGGAATGTGAGACGTTAAAGCAGAAGTTGGGAAATGATTTCAAAAAAGGTTTTCCGTATGCATTGTAGTCATACTCGATTTCGTCATTGGAAATCGAGTATGCTTCACAAATGAGAGAGCGTACGAGCACGTCGGCGAGCAACGCCCGATAGGAATCAGCCGGATTTCTGAAACGGTTGATCCGTTCCCCCTTCTCTTCGGGCAGTGCTTGCAAAAATCGGTTGAATAACTCTTTCTCCATGACAGCTGGACATTTCAAAGTGTAAATGGCAATCACGTAGCACTCACTCTTCTTTCTGTCAGTTCAAGGCCACTAACTTGTTCTGCTCGATCCTTTCGCTGCTGCACTTCATACAATTTGGCATACGTGCCGTTGTGCTCCATTAACTCTACATGGCGACCTTGCTCGATGACTTTTCCTTGATCCATCACGTAAATCACATCGGCATCCTCTACAGTCGACAGGCGATGAGCGATGACAAGTACCGTTTTATCTTTCATAAGTGCGGTTAATGCTTGCTGCACCCAATATTCCGATTCTGCATCCAAAGCGGAGGTTGCTTCATCCAGTAGAAGAATCGGCGCATTTTTCAGGATGGCCCTGGCAATGGCAATTCGCTGACGCTGTCCGCCAGATAGCTTGGCACCGCGTTCTCCTGTTTTTGTCTGGTAACCATCTGTCAGTTCCATAATAAAATCATGCGCATACGCTGCTTTGCTTGCTTTGATGACATCCTCTTCCGAAGCATCCAGGCAGCCGTAACGGATATTGTCTTCGATGGTTCCTTCGAACAAAAAGGCATCCTGAGGCACGTACGAGATCAAGCTTCTAATTTCTGCAAGAGAATAGGCTCCCATGGGCTTGCCCAGTAAATAAAGAGAGCCGCTCGCAGGTGGGTAATACCCCAACAGAAGTTTCATGACGGTGCTTTTTCCACTTCCACTCGTTCCGACTAGCCCAGCCATTTGGCCTTGCTCGACTCGCAACGAAACACCATCCAGCACGTTTGTAGCTTCGTTGTATCCGAAAACGACCTGCTCCAACTTCAGCATACTTTCGCATGGCCGGTATTTGTCGGAGCTCTTCTGATACTCTTCTGGTTCGAGAGGTTCATTCAGAAAATCGACGACCCGAGAAGCGCCTGCTAGCGAGCTCTGTAACGCTGTGATGACTTGGCCAAGCTGGAGAAATGCCAGTGTCACAAGCATCTGTTGCTGAACCAAAGCGACCAGCACACCCAACCCGATCATTTGTTTGGATACCATCATGATGCCAAAAACAAGCATTCCCCCGAAGCTTAAGAATTGGATGAAAAAATTGGTCCCTTCCAATAATCCGTGCTTATGCCCTTGCTTGATCGCAGACGAAGCTACTTCTTCGTTTGCTTCCGTGTAACGTGCGGTGACAACGTTATGTAAATGGAACATTTTAATGATGGGCAACCCTGACAAAAAATCGTTTAATCTTTCTGTCCCCATTCCCATCTGCTTCTGCATTCGGTCTCCAATGCGCCGGACTGACTTGGCAAACAGCGTATTCACATAAAGAGTCAATGCGCTTACGAGCAACAGGACGACGGCAATTTTCCAATCCATCGCAAACATCCCGATGATCGAGCCGATCAGTGACAGCAGGATGATGCTTAACGTTTTCAATTGCTCAGCATACGCGTTTTCCATGAGGACAACATCGTTGCCCAGCCTCGACATCGTATCTCCCGAATGGTGCTGCTCATAATAATCGAAAGGCAGCTTGCTCAAACGTTGATAGACATGAAGCCGAATGTTGGCAATGAGCTCGCGGACGCATCGTCGATAGATGTAGCTAAAAAATGGAGACAAGATGCTCAGCAAGAGGAACATCACAGCCATGGTGGCAATCGCTCTCGTTAATAAAGCAGGGTCTTTTGTGTTCGCAAAATCCGTCAGATCCTTGAACACGAAAGGTAAAGATACCAATACAGCTGCTTGACCGATTCCGTCACCCACGAGTCCCAAAATATACGCTCGCTTTTTCGATTTCATAAACGACAGCAGTTGAAGTAGTTCCCGCATCAAATTCTGGATGAACATGCCTATACCCCCCCTGCAGCCAGCGTGCTGTGCATCTCTGTGGCAAACTGTTTTTGATACAATCTGGTGTAAACGCCGCCTTGTGCAAGCAAATCGTAGTGTGTACCTCGTTCTACAATTTGTCCTTGCTCCAAAACAAGCACTTCATCCGCGTCTTTTATCGTAGACAGTCGATGAGCAATGACGAGAACACTCCGATTTTTCATCACATTTTCCAACGCTTCCTGGACCAAAGCTTCCGATTCTGTATCTAAGGCAGACGTTGGTTCATCCAGCAGAAGAATCGGGGCGTCCTTCAAAATCGCTCGGGCAATCGCGATACGCTGTTTCTGTCCTCCGGATAAACGAGAGCCTCGTTCTCCCACTTTTGTTTGATATCCTTGCGGTAGCTCCATGATGAAGTCATGCGCATTGGCCGCTTTTGCCGCTGCAATGATCTCGTCTTGTGTCGCATGAATGCGTCCATACGAGATATTTTCTGCAATAGATACGGGGAATAGCGTCGTATCCTGAGAAACCATGGAAAGATAGCTCCGCATGTCCGTCATATTCCAATCAGTCATGGAATGCCCGAAAACATTCAGTCTTCCGTTGCCCGGCTCCATTGGATAAAACCCGCATAGCAATTTCATGATGGTACTCTTACCACTCCCGCTGGCGCCTACTAACGCAACGATCTTGCTCGGTTGTAATGTAAAGCTAACGTTATCAAGAATCCTTGCCTGATCGTAGGCAAACGTAACGTTTTCAAACTGTACAGGAATCGCCTCAGGATCAACAGGAATTGCAGGCTGATCATTTTGTTCGACTGGCTGTGTAAAAATTTCTTGCAGTCGCTTTGCCGCACCTGATGTTTCTTGTACTTGGGCAAACAAAACGGGTGCGAGTGAAAGTGGTTCGATAATAAAGTGAAGCAAATAGCTGAAGATGACCAAGCTGCCCAGATCCAATTCTCCCGCCTGAATCAAGTACCCACCATAAGCGACAAAAAACAGGATTGGGGAAGAAAACAATAAAATCCCTGGTGCTGTCATCCACGCGCGTTTTTTCTCTGCCTGGAACGCATTTTTCAATACCTGCTTCATACCCGCATGGTATTTACGATACAGAACGCCTTCCAATTGAAAAGCTTTGACCATGTGAATCCCGGAAAGCGTATCCTGAGCGATGGCATTCGTTTGACCCAGATGGTCCTGCATTTGCTCCGAATATTTTTGAAGCGGTCTGCTCATCCACCCTGTGATAGCGATGGCGACGGGAAGGATTGCGACGCTGAAGATGATTAACTTCCAATTGATCGTCAACAACAGTCCAAGAGCTCCCACAAAAACAACTGGCAAATAAAAAAGCTGGAAAAAATGCTTTTGCAAAAAGCTTTGCAAGATTTGGGCGTCTGTTGTTAAGCGAGAAACGAGATCGCCGGAATGATATTTATCCATGGTGGACATCGGAACTTTTTCGAGATGAGAAGCCATGCTGTTTTTCAAATCTCTCATGGCTCTTGAACTGAATTTAGCTGCCGAATACGTGATGAAATATTTTGAGAGAAAACCGACGATGGTCAGACAAAAAATGATGAGAGCAATACTGACCAGCTTGTCGAAGTTGTTCGTATGTTCGACCATGGTTTTGATCAGGATTCCCATCCAAATGTTTGCCACAGCCACAAGAAGCGAGGCAATGATACAGATTATGACCCAACTTCGATAAGGCTTTACATATGAGAGTACCCAGCCAAACACGGGCGCTTTCTTTCTGTGCTGAGCTTGCTTGGTAAAAATCATTTGCTGCTCCTCTCCAAGGATGTAATGGATGAACTCCCCTTGGAAAACGTGTTCCCAAGGGGAATCATCACAAAGCCGCGACCTTATTTCAGAATGAACAGCTCTTGCAGGATGTCTCGGAGGATGGAGGCATTCATCGACACGTAATTTCCTCCCAGCATTCTGGAGTGGATTCCGTATCCTTCGTACGTCATCAGTCGTTTCGTAGCCTGTGCCCAAGCGGCTTCATTCCATTTGACTGCGACTAGATCTTCCTCGCCCGATTCCAGCTCTGATTGAATGAGATGGATCTCTGCGTTCGTTGCACCCGTATTGATCAGTTGATTGTGGTGCATGACGTAGCTGACCGTTTTTCGAATGAAGCTTTGCTTGACGAATTCATTGGCAGCGTACAAATTGAAGTCTTCTTGTGTCATGTTGAACATCTCGATGTTTTCTCCAATTTCGGCAAATAACTGGGCAATGTCACTCTCTGTTTCCGCCAGAGTCCTTTCCATCACCTTGTCTTTCCAGTATGAATCGAACAAGATGAGGTCGGTCACGACATATCCTTGGTTTTCCAGTTCTTTTGCAACATCAAACGCCAGATTGCCTCCTGATGAATATCCCATGAGCGTATACGGACCTTTTGGATCAATCGCCACGATGGCTTCGATGTACTGCTCAAGTCGATTGTCTTCTTCGATAAAATCAAAGCTGTGCAGGGAAACGCCCTTGATTTCATCAGCAAGCTTCTGGTAATAGACGCTCTGGGCACCAATTGGCGTAAAGCAGAATACCTTTCTAGCCGTCTCTTCATTTAAGAGAATGGCTCTTCCGGAGTTGCCCTCAAAGTTCTTGTTCGTGATGAAATCCGCTACCTTCTCAATGGTTGGATGCTGGAAAATGAGGTTCAACGGCAGTTCAATCTGCATGTACTCATACACCTTTGCAACCAGCAGCGTTGCTTTCAAGGAATGTCCACCCAGTTCAAAGAAATGGTCAGTAATGCCGATCGGTTCGATTCCCAAAACTTCCTGCCAAATGGATGCCAATTGATGCTCCGTCGCAGTTCTTGGTGCCACGAACTCACGTGTGGTCGCATCTGATGACTGTGGCTTCGGTAACGCTTTGCGATCCACTTTTCCATTGGCCGAAAGCGGCAGTTGATCCAACTGGACAAAATAGCTTGGAACCATGTACGCAGGCAGTTCCTTCGCCAGATGCCTTCTCAGCTCAGAAATGGATACCTCTGCTGCTGGAACAAGATACGCGCAAAGATACTGTCCGGCCGTTACGTCATCCTCATGCACAACCACCACTGCTTGATCGATGCCATCGTAAGCAAGTATGGTGCTCTCGATTTCCCCTATCTCGATGCGGTACCCTCTCACCTTCACCTGTTCGTCAGCCCTACCGATATAATCGATCGTGCCATCTGTCCGCCATTTCACCAAGTCACCTGTTTTGTACATGAGCTCTCCTGGCACAAACGGATTCGGAACGAACTTCTCTTGTGTGAGCTCTGATTTATTCAAATAACCTCTTGCAAGTCCGGGTCCTCCGATGCATAGCTCTCCCACTACGCCGATCGGTTGCAAGTGATGTTGTGTATCTACGATGTAAACCTGTACATTGGCTAGCGGTCGCCCAATCGTGATGTCTTGCCCTGCTTCGATCGAACGAGAGATGGTAGTGACGACGCTGTTTTCGGTCGGACCGTATTCATTGTTGATCTCGATTGCTGGATGTTTTTCTTTCGTTTTTTGCACAAGCTGCGCAGGTAGTTTCTCGCCTCCCAATGTTACGCAACGCAGAGGAGCGAAATCTGCAGCGATTGAGCAATCCAGAATCGCTTGGAACAGACTCGGTACACCGTAATAATGTGTGACTCCCGTTGAGGCAATCAGCTTTTTCAGCGCTACTGGATCTTTGGCTTCTTCCTCTCTCGGCAAGACGCAACTAGCACCACCGAGAAGCGGAGCGAACAAGCTGGCTACAAACCCATCGAAGGCAAAAGAGAATACCTGCAACGCCTTGTCACCCGGTCCGAATCCATACTCATCTCTTCTCCACTGCAAGCAATTGACGATTCCCTGATGTGGAATCATGACGCCCTTCGGCTTACCGGTCGTCCCCGATGTATAGATCACATAGGCGAGATCAGTCGGTTGATTGAGTGATTCGAGATTAGCGCCATCCATCTCGACGTCATGCTCTGCGTTCAGATCGAGCCAATCAAGCCCGCTCGACACGCGAGACAATAGTTCTGACAGATGAGACTGGCAGAGAAGCAGTGCTGCGTCGCTATCCTCCAGCAAGTACTGAATGCGTTCTTGCGGATACGCCGGATCGATCGGAACATATGCACCGCCTGCCTTTAAAATACCAAGGATGCCAATGATCATCTCTGGTGAACGCTCCGCCATGACTGCTACAAGACGATCAGGTCCAATTCCTTTGGTGCGCAGAACTCTTGCCAGTCTGTTGGCTCGTTCATTGAGCTCGCTGTACGTCAGTGACAGACCGTTAAAGAGAATAGCTTCCTGATCTGGCGTCTTCGCGACTTGCTCTTCGAATAATTGATGCAGCGTTTTGTCTTGTACATAGCTGACAGCTGTATCATTGAAATGCTCGAAAATTTGCTGCTTCTCCTCCGCCCTGAGCATGTCGATTTCACTCAAGCGGATATGCGGATTTTGCACAACGATTTGGGCAATAGCCATGAAGTGGTTGCTTAACCGTTCAATCGTCTCTCTCGTAAACAAGCTTGTGCTGTACTCCACGCCAATGCTAATCTCTTCACGCTCTTCTGTGGCAATCAGCGTCAAATCGAATTTGGAATGGTTGCCAGCCTGATCAGTCGTGAAAGGAGCAAGTGTCAATCCGAGCAGATCGATGGAATCATCCGTGTTGTTCTGCACAGTAAACATAGTGTCAAAGAGCGGGTTTCTGCTTAAGTCTCGCGGAATGTCGAGTTTTTCCACCAGCTCCTCAAACGGATAATCCTGATGGGCGTAAGCGTCTAATGCATTCTGCTTGACTTCCAGCAACAACTCGGTGAATGTTTTCCCAGCATGCGGCTTGTTTCTCATCGCCAATGTGTTTACAAACATACCGACGATTGGTTCCAAATCAGCATGGGATCTGCCTGTAATCGGCGTTCCGACGATGATATCCTCCTGCCCGGAATACTTGGAAAGCAGTACGTTGTACGTCGCAAGGAGCACCATGTACAGCGTCGTTCCCGTTTCTCGAGCCAGCTGGTTCAAGCCTTCCATGAGTTGTTTACCTGTTCCGATGGTAAACTGATCCCCTGCGAAATTTTGAATGCTTGGTCGGGTGAAATCCGTTTGCAGGTTTAGTACTGGAATTTCGTCTGCAAACACTTGGGCCCAATGCTCTTCTTGCTTGTTGAAAGCATCGGATTGGAAAAGCTCCTGTTGCCATACGGAGAAGTCCTTGTACTGGACTCGCAGTTCTGGCAAAACGTCCCCTTGGTACAGCTGCACTAAATCTGTCAGGAGAATACCAGAAGATACACCGTCGGAAATGCTATGATGCATGTCGGTAAAGAGCACATGACGATCTTCTCCGATTTGCAGCAGACGGACGCGAAGCAACGGCGCTACTCCCAGATCGAATGGCTGAACGAGGGTTGAAAGGACCTCTTGTGCCTGGTCTTCTGTGATCGTTGTATACGAAACTTCAAAAGAAACTTCCTCGTGAACCTTCTGAACAGGTTCTCCATTTACAACGGCAAAAGACGTACGAAGACTCTCATGTCGCTCTATCAGCTGCTTGAACGCTGTCTCTAATCGTTCCGGTTCCAGCTTCCCTTCGATCAGCATGGTCGAAGGCATATTGTAGCTAATACCGACCCCTTCAAATTGATGGAGGATATACATGCGCTTTTGAGCCGATGAAACAGGATAATACTCTTGCGCAGGTGCTGGTTGAATCGAAATGACATATCCTCTTGCTGTCTCTTCGATGTGTGCAGCCAACTGTTGAATCGTCGGTTTTTCGAACAAAACACGAAGCGGAATATCGACTTGATATTCGTTATGCATGCTCGAAATCACACTCATCGCACGCAGGGAGTGACCGCCAATTGCAAAGAAATCATCCAGAATCCCTACTTGCTCCATATTCAGCACTTGCTCCCATACGCGGGCCAATTGCGATTCCAACTCCGTACGAGGTGCTACATACTCCGTCGTTCTAAGCATGGATACATCTGGCGCCGGCAAGGAACGTCTGTCGATCTTCCCATTTGCGGTTAGAGGCTGCGCTTCAAGCGTTACGAAATACGATGGAATCATCGCTTGAGGCAAATCTTTTAGCAATTCCTGGCGTATTTGTGCTGTGTCGATCTCGTGCTCTGCCACCATGTACGCGCATAAATACTTTTCTTGTCTGTGATCCTCTCTTGCGATGACAACTGCTTCCAAGATTCCGTCCAGCTTGCGTAGCTGTGTCTCGATTTCGCCCAGCTCGATACGGACACCCCTGATTTTCACTTGATGATCGTTACGACCCAAGAATTCCACATTGCCATCCGCGCGCCACTTCGCCAAATCACCCGAACGATACAGCAGCTCACCTGGCGCGAAAGGATTCGGTACGAATTTCTCTAGTGTTAGATCAGGTCTGTTCAAATATCCGCGAGCGACCCCTGCTCCACCGATGCACAACTCACCCACGACTCCAACAGGCTGAAGATTCAATTGTTGATCCATCACATACATCTGCATATTCGGCAGCGGTTTTCCGATCGGTACCGTTCCCGAGCGAATGGATGAGACATCGGTTTCTTCGTAATAGCTGGAATCGATGCACGCCTCTGTTACCCCATAACTGTTAACAATGCGTAACGAATGGCTGAATCTCGTGAGCAAAGTCTTGAAGTCTTCTGCTGGACAACTGTCTGCTCCGAGAATCAGGAGCTGCATCTGACTGATGTCGAGCTTGTTTTCGTAAATGTAATGCATCAATGGCATGATCAAAGCTGGTGTCGCTTCGAAAATAGTGATTTCATACCGCTTGATGATTTCGTACAAGGAAGCAGGGTCCATTTTAACCTCATTCGGGCAAATGACCAGTTGCCCTCCTGTGAGCAATGCTCTGGCAAAATCGCCAGTCGATACGTCGAAGGCGAAGCTCGCCATTTGCAGCAAGCGAACCGGGAAGGTGTCCAAGTGATACTCATCCTGCCAGGCAAACGCGACATTCGCATAGCTCCGGTGTTCGATCACGACCCCTTTTGGCTTGCCAGTCGTACCAGAAGTATAAATGATGTAAGCCGCGTGTTCCGGCAGTGCCACAGGCTCTAGATTGCTCGCTTCTCCCTGATACAGCCCCTCTGCATCCAGATAGAGAGTCTTGTGAGGGAAAGCAAGCTGCGTATTCAACTTTTGCAAGGTAAGGAACAGCTTCGCATCGCTATCTTCCAAAATGAATGCTTGACGCTCCAATGGATAGTCTGGATCAATCGGAACGTAGGCGCCGCCGGCCTTCAAAATACCGAGCGTCCCTACTACCATGTGCAACGAGCGGTCTACCATGATGCCGACCGTGCTCTCTGGCTTGACTCCCTTTTGGCGCAAAACACGTGCGAGCTGGTTTGCTTTTTCATTTAACTCCCGATACGTTAGCTGTTCATCCTCGAAGATGACAGCTACCTGGTTCGGTGTTTTTTCGACCTGCTCTTCGAATAGCTCCTGGAATGTTTTATTCGTTGGATAAGCGGCTTTTGTTGCATTGAAATCATGCAGCATTTGTTCCATCTCATCTTTTGACAAAACACTGAACTCTGCCAGCTTGCTATCTGGATTCGCGATGATCGTCTTTAGGAGGTTGACGTAATGAGTTGCCATGCGATCAATCGATTCTTTTGCAAACAACTTCGTGCAATAGCTGAACTGCACGAGAAGCTCATCCTGTTGTTCCATCGCATCCAAAGCGATATCGAATTTCGCGATATTTCCATCTACCGGGTAAGGAGACATGTTGAGTCCTGCAATTTCTAATGCAGATGAGTCCGCAAGCCCCAGACTGAACATCGTATCGAACAGTGGATTTCGGCTCAGATCGCGCCGCACTTGCAGCTTATCTACGAGATGTTCAAACGGATAATCCTGATGTTCAAACGCATGTAGCGCATTTTGTCTCACGTCACCCAAAAACTCGCGGAAGGTCAGGTTGCCTCCTGCCACATTTTTCAAAGCAAGCGTGTTGACGAACATGCCGACGATTCGTTCCACATCTGCGTGGGATCGACCTGCAATTGGTGTGCCGACTACAATTTCTTCCTGTCCTGCGTATTTGGACAGCAGCACATTGTAGGCTGCCAAAAGCACCATGAACAGTGTGGAGCCTGTATTTGCAGCGAGTTGTCTTAATTCCACAAGCAATTCATTTCCTGTACCGATCGCTACTGTGTCGCCTTCGAAGCTTTGAACAGTAGGTCTTGGGAAGTCATTTGGCAAGTTGAGTAACGGGATCTCCCCTGCAAAGACATTCGCCCAATAATCCTCCTGTTTTTGGAAACGCTCAGACTGGGACAGTTTTGTTTGCCAAGCAGCAAAATCTTTATACTGAATGCGCATGTCAGGGAGCTGCTTTTCTTCGTACAAGCTCGCAAACTCCTTGGCGATGACTGCAAGCGATACACCATCCGAGATAATGTGGTGCATATCCATGAAGAACAAATGTCGTTCTGCTCCCAGTTTGATCAAGTCAACCCGGAACAACGGAGCCACTTCCAGATCAAACGGCTGGACCAACTCCTGAATGCGTTGCTCTACTTGGTCTTCTGTCGCCTCGGAAATACCGATGAGAAGTGCGACATCCTCATGTACTCGTTGTACGGGTTCCCCGTTTATCGAATGGAAGGATGTTCGCAAGGATTCGTGTCGTTTTACCAGTGTTCGAATCGCATGTTCAAAGCGTTCGTAATCCAGATGGCCATCTATTATCAGCACATTTGGCACGTTGTAGCTAATCCCGCTTCCTTCAAACTCATGCAGGATGTACATTCTTTTTTGTGCGAACGAGACTGGATAATAATCTGCTTGCTCTACTGGTTCAATGGTCTCGAACTGTTCAATCTCACTCGCGGTGATATACCCAGCCAGTTCATGGATCGTAGGAGACTCAAACAGTGCTTTTAACGGAAGCTCAACCTGAAATGCTTTGTGCACCTGCGTGATCACATTCATGGCTTTCAGGGAATGTCCGCCCAGTTCAAAGAAGTTGTCGTGAATACCTATCGCATGAATACCCAGTACCTCTTGCCAAATTTCAGCCAGCTTCGTCTCAGTCGCATTTTGTGGAGCGACATATGTGGAGCTTTGAACCCGATCACCAGTTGGTTCCGGCAATGCTCTTCGATCGAGCTTTCCGTTTGCAGTCAAAGGCAGTTTATCCATTTGGACATAGAAGGCTGGCACCATGTAGCTAGGCAATTCTTTGGAAATCGCTTCTCTCAACTCTGCTGCGTCGAGTTCCGTTTCTGGAACAAAATAAGCGCAAAGAGCTTTTTGGCCGTTCGTATCATCCATCACCGTAACGACAGCTTCTTTTACCTTTGCCAGATTGGTGAGAACGGTCTCGATTTCCCCAAGCTCGATCCGATAGCCTCTGATCTTTACCTGTTGGTCGATACGTCCCAAATACTCAATTGTTCCATCCGCCTTCCATCTCGCCAAATCCCCTGTGCGGTACATGTTTTCACCAGAAACAAACGGATTCGGAACAAACTTCTCGGCAGTCAATTCTGGCTTGTTCAAATAACCTCTGGCTACCCCGTCTCCACCTACGCACAATTCACCGGGCACCCCAATTGGCTGCGGCTGATTGTAGCGATCCACGATATACGTAGTGGAGTTCGTGATCGGCTTCCCAATCGGAATATTGTCTTCGAATTCCTTCTCAATTAAATAGCATGTAGAGAAAGTAGTGTTCTCTGTCGGGCCGTATCCGTTCCAAATTTCCAGAGCGGGATGGGCGCTGTTAACTTTGTTGATGTGTCTCGGAGACAGTGCTTCGCCACCGACGATTAACGCACGCAAGCCATCAAACATCGCCGGGTTATCTTGCGAAAGCTGGTTAAACAGTGGTGAAGTTAACCACATCGTTGTAATCCGATTCTCTCGCAGGAAGCTGCCTAGCTTCTCCGCATCCAACAGAACATCCTTGGTAACCAGGAACAAGCTAGCACCATGCAACAGAGCTCCAAAAATCTCAAACGTCATGGCGTCGAAGCCAATAGCGCCCGTTTGAATCATGCGATCTTCTTCGCGTACTTGAACGTAATTCGTATTTTTCACCAATCGGGTGACATTGCGATGCTCGACCATGACCCCTTTTGGTTTGCCCGTTGAACCCGACGTGTACATCACATAGGCCAAGTCTTTGGCATCATTGAAATTAGCTAGGTTGCTGGCATCTTCTTTCTCCAGGCTCTCGTCTTCCAAAATGATTGGAATGAGACCTTCTTCGACGAGATGCAACAGATGTCTTTGAACAAGGACAACCTTCACACCGCCATCTTCAAGCATGTAAGAAATGCGCTCGGATGGATGCTCTGGATCAATCCCCAGATAGGCGCCTCCCGCTTTGATGATCCCCATTATGCCTGTGATCATCTCGAGAGAACGATCTGCGATCAGTCCGACCACGGAATCCTTCCCGATTTCCTCACGGCGAAGAGCACTTGCGATCTGATTCGCTTTTTGGTTCAGCTCCCGATACGTCAGCATCTGTTCGTTCATCACAACTGCAGTATGCTCGGGCGTTCTTTCCACTTGCTCCTCGAACAGCTCTTGAATCGTGCCTTCGCGAGGATATACGGCAAACGTATTGTTGAATGCAACAGTTACAAGGTGTTTTTCTTCCTCACCGAGCAAGTTGATTTGACGCAACGCCGATGTTTGGTCTGCAATGACTCCTCGCAGCACCTGGAGGAAATGACCTGCCATTCTTTCAATCGTGTCTCTTTGGAACAATTTCGTGGAGTACACGAGACCAAAATGAATTCCTGTCTCATCTTCATGCGCTTCCAGTGTGAGATCGAATTTGGCGTTGCCTTGCTGCCCATCTCCGGAGTAGGCTTCAAATTTCAGCCCATCCAGCTCATAAGCTTTTTTGTCCAGGTTTTGCAAAATAAACATGGTGTCAAACAGCGGGTTTCTGCTGAGATCCCTCTGGATTTCCAGTTTTTCGACCAGTGCTTCAAACGGATAATCCTGGTGGGCGTATGCTTGCAGCGTATTCTGTTTGACATCTTCCAAAAATGCCTGGAACGATTTCGTTCCGTCAGGGTAGTTACGCAAAGCCAATGTATTGACAAACATCCCCAAGACTTTTTCTACATCCGCATGAGATCTGCCAGCGATCGGCGTTCCCACTACGATGTCTTCTTGGCCGCTGTATTTGGAAAGGAGCACATTGTAAGCCGCTAGCAAGACCATAAACAGCGTGGTTTGGTTCTCATGAGCGAGCTTGTATAAATCGTCCATCAGCGTTTTGTCTGTTTGGAACGAAATGCAATCTCCCTCAAAGCTTTGAACCATCGGACGAGAATAATCGGCAGGCAGATTCAGTACCGGAATGTCACCCGCGAAGGACTTCAACCAGTAGTTCTCGTGCTTTGTATAGATGTCTGTTTGGAACAGCTCAGTCTGCCAGACAGCAAAATCTTTGTATTGAACAGCAAGCTCTGGCAAATTTTCGTTCCGATACAGCTTCGAGAATTCTTCCATGATGATTCCGACAGAGACTCCATCCGAAATGATGTGATGCATATCCATCAGGAAGAGATGCCGCTTCTCTCCCAAGCTGAAGAGTCCGACCCTCAACAACGGAGCCTTCTGTAGATCAAATGCTTGCACAAATGCTTCGATGGTTTGCTCGACTTGGTCTTCCGTCAAATCCTCATAGCGCACATCCAGTTCGACTGCCTCATGTACACGCTGAACAGGCTCGCCATTCACTGTGTGGAAGGATGTTCGCAACGATTCGTGTCGATTAACTAGCCCATGTATCGCGGTTTCAAAGCGTGCACGATCCAGAACGCCTTCGATATACATCACGCTTGGCATGTTATAGACTGTGCCGGTGCCTTCAAACTGGCGCAGGACAAACATCCTTTTTTGTGCAGAGGAAACAGGATAATACGCTTGCCGCGGTACAGGCTGAATCGGTACATGTGTGTCTTTTCCACTTGTCTCGATATACTGGGCCAATGCCTGGATGGTAGGTGTCGCAAAGAGTACTCTGAGTGGAAGCTCGACTTGATACTCTCGATGGATCTGTGCGGCGAGCGACATGGCTTTCAAGGAATGCCCACCTAGCTGGAAGAAGTTGTCGAGAACACCGATGTCGTTTACCCCAAGCACACGTTCCCAAATCTCTACCAGACTGCTTTCCACAGGACTTGCTGGCGCCACATATTCTGCTCCCGTTACAGGTCTGCCTTCTGGTTTTGGCAAGGCTTTCCTGTCGATCTTTCCATTAGGCGTAAGCGGGAGAAGATCGAGCTGGACCAAGTGCGCAGGAATCATGTAAGACGGCAAGCTTTGAGACAGATACGACCACAGATTCGAGACTTCAAGCTTTTCTTCTGCCGTGTAATAAGCAGCAAGCGACGATTGGCCCTGTTGGTCCTCATGGACAATCACAACTGCCGAAGTCAGCTTTTCAAAGGAGAGCATAACCGACTCAATCTCGCCGATTTCAATCCGATATCCCCTTACTTTTACCTGTTCATCCAAGCGACCGACAAATTCAATCGTTCCGTCAGGGAGCCACTTTCCTAGATCGCCAGTCTTGTACATGCGATCGCCTTCCAAATAAGGATGGGAAACGAACTTCTCTGCTGTGAGTTCCGGCTTGTTCCAATATCCACGTGCCAAACCGTGGCCACCGATGCAAATTTCCCCGACGACGCCGATTGGCTGTAGCTGATGGAATTTGTCCACGATATAGATGCTGGTATTAGCAATGGGACGTCCGATCGTTATCGCAGAATCCAGTTGCGAAATTCGCTGCCAGGTGGCGACGACGCTGCTTTCAGTCGGACCGTATTCATTGACGATGACCAATTGCGGATTGTGCTGATTGCTCTTCTCAACGAGCTGAGCAGATACTTTTTCGCCCCCAAGTGTGACTGTTTGTAGAGAACTGATATCCGCAGCAGAACTGCATTCCAATATAGCTTGGAACAAACTTGGCACGCATGTCATTTGGGTGCATCTCGCAGCTGCAATGAGGTTTCTGAGAGATACAGGGTCTTTGGCTTCATCATCCTCCGCCAAGACGACTGTTGAACCTGAAAGGATCGGTGTAAAGAAGGAAAGAACAAAGGCATCAAACGCAAAGGATAGGGGCACCAGACTTCTATCATCGACGCTAAACTGATACTCCTCTTTCTTCCACAACACGCTGTTGACAATGCCACGATGCTCGATCATTACTCCTTTTGGCTTGCCTGTTGTCCCTGATGTATAGATGACATAAGCCAAATCGGAAGTGGTTTGAATCGGCTCGAGATTCGAACGATTGGGAGAATAGTTCTTCTCCTCCTCCAGGTACAAGCATTCCACGCTCACACTAGAAGCTAGCTTAGCTCCAAGATGTGTTTGGGTAAGCACGAGACGGGCTTCGCAATCCTCCAGCATGTAGGCTACACGATCTTCCGGATATTCAGGATCGATCGGCACGTAGGCTCCACCTGCTTTCAAAATGGCCATGATGCCCACAACCATTTCCACAGAACGGTTTGCCATGATTCCTACGAACTGGTTAGCCTTTACTCCCCGTTCACGCAAGGTAACGGCAAGCTGATTTGCTCGCTCATTCAATTCGTGATAGGACATCTGCTTATCGCCGATTTCCACCGCAGCAATCTGTGGTGTTTTTTCCACTTGCTCCTCAAATAGCTCATGGAGTGTCTTGTTCTGCGGATATTCCTTATGCGTATGGTTGAATTCTACTAACAAGCGATGCTTTTCTTCATCGGAAAGCATCGTGATTTCAGACAAGGTAATGGCTTGTTGCTCAATAACGGCATGAAGGATTCGGATGAAATGTGCCGCTATTTTTTCAATTGTTTTTCGTGTAAACAATTTGGTGCAATAATCAAGACTAAAGACAATCTCCTCATCTTCTTCATACGCCTCTAATGACAGATCAAACTTGGCCTGATTCACTTCTGCCATATAAGGTGTAAACGTCAGTTGCTCCATTTCGAACGGCTTTTGATCCATATTTTGCAAGATAAATACGGTGTCAAACAAAGGATTGCGGCTCAGATCCCGTTGAATGTTCAGCTTATCGATCAGCTCATCCAGTGGGTAATCCTGATTCTCAAAGGCTTTCAGCGTATTGTTTTTCACTTCTGCCAAAAAGCTAAGGAAGGTCTTATCCCCCACAGGCTCGTTTCGCAAAGCCAGTGTATTGACAAACATACCGATGATCGAATCCGTTTCTGCATGGGACCTGCCAGCAGTAGGCGCACCGACAATAATGTCCTCTTGTCCAGCGTATTTGGAGAGAAGTACATTGTAGGCAGCCAAGAGAACCATGTAGAGCGTAGCTCCTGTACCATGGGCAAGTCGATTCAATTCTTTTTTCAAAAGGGCACCAGAGCTGAAAACAAATCGCTCACCCTCGAAGCTTTTCACAGAAGGTCTCGGATAATCCGTTGCAAGATTTAATACAGGAATTTCTCCCGTAAAAGTATCGATCCAATAGGCTTCCTGCGCAGCAAACTCTTCTCTCTCGAACCATTGATTCTGCCAATGGGCAAAGTCCTTGTACTGAATGCTCAGTTCAGGCAGCTCTTCCCCGTGGTAAAGCTGAGCAAGCTCTTGAACAAGAATGCCAATAGATACACCATCCACCACAATATGGTGCAAATCCAGCATGAAAAGATGGCGTTCCGGAGTCAGTTTGACCAGTCCAGCGCGAATCAGAGGAGCTTTTTCCAAATCAAACGGTTGAATAAATTGCTCGACGATTTGTTTAAGCTCTTCCTCTGTTGACTCCATCAACGAGATTTCCAGCTCGACATCTTCATGTACGCGCTGAACAGTCTCTCCTTTCATGGAGTGGAACGAGGTACGCAGAGATTCATGACGTCTCACCAGACTCTTGAGCGCTTGCTGCAAACGCGCTGTATCCAGCTTGCCATCGATGTACAGGATGCCCGGCATGTTGTAGCTGATGCCTGCACCTTCCATTTGTCGGAGAATAAACATTCTCTTTTGTGCAGAAGACACCGAGTAATACTCCTGCTTTTGGACAGGTTCAATCGTCGTATACTTGCCTTTGCTAGCAGTCGCGATGTATAACGACAAGTCAGCGATCGTAGGCGATTCAAACAGTGTTTTCAACGGCACATCTACTTGAAGGGTGCGATGGATCAAAGAGATGACGTTCATCGCCTTCAAAGAGTGTCCGCCCAACTCGAAGAAATGATCGTGGATCCCGATTTCGTTCACGCCAAGTACACTTTGCCAAATATCTGCGAGCGTGGCTTCCACTTCATTGCGTGGCGCTACATACACGGTTTCAGATGAAGATGCTCCCTCAGGTTGAGGCAATGCTTTGCGATCTACCTTGCCATTTGCCGTGAGCGGCAGCTTCTCCAAATAAACAAAATAAGAAGGAACCATATAAGATGGCAAATGGGAAGCCATGTAAGCTCTCAGGTCGGCTGTCTTGATTTCCTGATCGGAAACGATATAGGCGTACAAGTTGTTTTGCCCTTTTTCATCTGGACGAGCAAGGACAATGGCCGTTTTTATCCATTCATGCTGCAAAAGCCTTGCTTCGATCTCACCCAGTTCGATCCGGTGGCCTCTGATTTTGACCTGATGGTCGATGCGTCCGAGATATTCCACGTTGCCGCAGGCTAGGTACCTGACCATGTCGCCAGTACGGTACATCCTGCTATCCGGTTCAAACGGATTGTCAATGAAGCTGGCTGCTGTCAGTTCTTCACGATTCCAGTAGCCGCGGGCCAAACCATCGCCAGCAATGCACAGTTCCCCTGCAACCCCTACAGGCTGGAGCTGGTTGCTCGCATTTACGACGTACAAACGGACGTTATCAATCGGTTTGCCAATGGGAATCACTCCATACTCCGGCAAACGAGGGCAAATCCAGTATGTCGCATCAATCGTGGACTCAGTTGGGCCATAGAGGTTAATCAACTGTGCCGTTTGAGTCTCGTAAAAGCGCGAAACAAGTGCAGGTGTCAATGCTTCTCCACCGCAGAAAACGCGTTGCAAGCTCGTGCAAGAGCTCCATGCCGGTTCGGTCATGATCAGGTCCAGCAAGGAAGGAACCATCTGTAAAGTCGTGATCTTCTCCTCGCTGATCATGCGAGTCATGTACTCGATGTCACGATGTCCGTCTGGCTTTGCAAGGACCAGGCGTCCCCCTGTGATCAGTGGCAAATAAAATTCCCATACGGAAGCATCGAAGGAAAACGGCGTTTTTTGCAAGACAGCATCCTCTGTAGTCAGTGGGAAGGCATTCTTCATCCAAAGCATGTGATTGCAAATCGCTTGATGCGCGATCATAACCCCTTTGGGATTTCCGGTCGATCCAGATGTATAGATGACATAGGCCAAGTCATCCCGGCCAGAGACATGGTCAAGATTGGTGTCGTCACCTGCATAAATCGCTTCATCATCTACGTCGATGATTTCTCCTGCATACTCTACTGTTTCTTTCAAATGACGCTGTGTCAGTAGAATCGGAGCTTTGCTGTCGCTGAGCATGTATTGGATTCTTTCTGGCGGGTAAGTAGGATCAATTGGCGTATACGCGCCACCTGCTTTTAACACGGCCAACATGCTCACGACCATCCCGATAGAACGGTCTACCATAATTCCGATCAACGTATCTGGTTGCGTTCCTTTACTCCGCAGCAAACGAGCTACTTGATTGGCTCGGGCGTTCAACTGTCGATAGGTCAAGGTGTATCCGTCATAGGCTACAGCTACTTGATCTGGCGTAAGCAATACTTGCTCTTCAAACAATTGGTGCAAAACCTGATCAGCGGAACGTTCGACAAAAGTATCGTTGACATTCAGCATGAGAGCACGTTTTTCTGCTTCTGTCATCATGTCGATTTCTGCTAACTTGGCATTCGGTTGTGCACTAAGGGTACGCAGGATTTCCAGATAATGATGGGCCATTCTTTGGATGGTTTCTTTCTTGAATAGCTTCGTTCCAAATGCGAATTGGAATTGAATGTCAGATTGCGATTCACTCGCATTCAAAGCAAGATCGAACTTTGAAATTTTGTTAAATATCTCATACGGAGCTGCTGTCAGTTGCTCGATTTCCAGCGATTGCTGATTCGCATTTTCTAAAGAAAACATGGTGTCAAACAAAGGATTTCGGCTAATGTCACGTTGAATGGCCAGCTTTTCCACCAGCTCTTCAAATGGATAATCCTGATTGTCATAGGCCGCTAGCGCATTTTGTTTCACTTCTTGCAAGAAGTGGGTAAAGGTTTTGTCGCTCGCAGGATGATTTCTCATGGCCAACGTATTTACAAAGATCCCCATGATGTTTTCCACATCGGCATGAGAACGACCAGCGACAGGCGTACCCACAATGATATCCTCTTGGCCGGAATACTTAGACAGCAGTACATGGTAAGCCGCGAGCAAGACCATATACAGGGTTGTACCCGTATCTGCTGCTACCTTGCGCAAACGCTCGGTCAATTCTTTTCCTGTATCAAAAAGAACAAGATCCCCTTCAAAGCTTTGAATGGTTGGACGCGGATAATCAGTCGGCAGATTGAGCAAAGGAATTTCATCAGCAAACGTATTCAACCAGTGGAGCTCCTGCTTCTTGTACACGTCCGTCTGGTACAGCTCATTTTGCCAGGCAGCGAAATCCTTGTATTGGAGAGAAAGAGGCTGCAAGCCTTCCCCTTGGTACAACTTGGCAAATTCACTCAACAAAATTTGGGATGAAACACCGTCCGAGATGATATGGTGCATGTCGAGCAGGAACAAATGACGGTCTTTGCCCAACTTGACCAAGCCTGTTCGAATCAACGGAGCGATTCCAAGATCAAATGGACGGACAAAATCGCGCATGATCTGCTCCGCCTGGTCTTCCGTTGACTTCAGCATCAGGGTTGGTACTTCTACCTCATCATGCACTTTCTGTACAGGCTCACCATCGATACGGTGGAAGGAGGTGCGCAAGGCTTCATGGCGCTCCGCCAGTCGTTGGACCGTGCTAGCAAAACGATTGTAATCCAGCTTTCCTTCTAGCAACATTGCTCCCGAAATGTTATAGCTGATGCCACTTCCTTCAAATTGCTGAAGGATGTACATTCTTTTTTGAGCAGAAGATACGGGATAAAATTCTTTTACCTCAACCGCTTGAATGGCTGTGTACTTGCTTTTCCCCGATTTCGAGATAAAAGCAGCGAGCTGAGATACGGTCGGATTCTCGAACAGTGCCTTTACTGGCAAATCCACTTCCAACGCTTTAGAAACTTGAAAGATGACTGTCATAGCCTTCAGTGAATGTCCGCCCAAATCAAAGAAATGATCGTGAACGCCTACTCGGCTAACCCCCAGGGCCTGCTGCCAAATTTCAGCCAATTTTGTTTCCGTTTCATTCTGAGGAGCAACGTACGCTGTTCCCGTTACAACTGCACCGTCAGGCTTCGGCAATTTCTTCCGCTCTACTTTTCCATTGGCTGTCAGCGGAATTTCCTCCAAACGGACAAAGAAGGACGGGATCATGTAGGAAGGAAGTGCACTTCCCAGATGCTCTCTCAACTCCGATACGGTCAACTCCTGCTCGGAAACAATGTAGGCATACAGCACATTTTGACCACTGTCATCCTTGTCAGCGATGACAACGGCTTCCTTGATCCATTCATGCTGCGTCAAACGCGTCTCAATTTCGCCCATCTCAATCCTATGCCCACGAATTTTGACTTGATGGTCGATTCTTCCCAAGTATTCCATATTGCCGTCGGGCAGCCATTTCGCCAGATCGCCTGTTCGATACATTTTGGTCCCCGGACGGAACGGATTATCGATGAACTTTTCCTGAGTCAGATCTGGTCTATTAAAATATCCTTTGGCTACGCCATCTCCAGATATATACATCTCGCCAATGGAGCCAACGGGTATTGGCTGCATAGAGGAATCGAGCAAATAAAGCTGGACGTTATCTGCAGGGACTCCGATTGGTACCGATTCTTGGATGGGTTTTTTAGGGTCATACAAATAAATCATGCAGCCCACAACCGTTTCGGTAGGTCCATACTCATTGAAAATCTTGACATTCTGTCCAAAGTTCTCATAGATTCTCTTCGCCAATTGGGTTGGCAAGTTCTCACCACCGACAATAAACCGTCGGATGCTGCTGTTTGTTCCATCTATTTCTTCAATCAGCTTCAAATGTGTTGGCGTCAGCTTGATGATTCCCACTTGATTATCTTGGATGATGTCTAAAATGACCTGTACTTTATCTGTTCCCCTGTAGACATAGATCGTATTGCCTGACAGTAGCGGCGTGAAGATCGAGGTGACAGTCAAATCAAACGAAATGGAAGAGTATAGCGGAAAGTCTACAGCTTCCCCTTGGACATACTCCTTGTTAGCCCACCATATGTAATTGACTAGACCTCGGTGGGTAATCATCGCGCCTTTTGGATTCCCCGTGGACCCGGAAGTATAAATCATGTACGCCAAATCGTCCGGTGTGCATGCTGTGTCAAGATCTGTACTGTCTCCTTCAAACATGGAAGGATTGTCTAGGTAGAGGATGTCACCTTCAAACTCGACTTTTTCTTGAAGATGAGACTGTGTCAAGAGAATCGTCGTCTGACTGTCATCCAGTAAATACTGAATTCTCTCTATCGGATACTCGGGATCAATCGGCAAATAGGCGCCGCCTGATTTTAGAACTGCCATAATAGCCACGATTAGCTCGAGTGAATGCTCCGCCATAATGGAGACGATACTGCCTTGGGTAATTCCTTTCCCACGCAGAGCTCTGGCCAACTGGTTGGAACGCTCCTGAAGTTCCCGATAAGTAAAGCGATCTTCACCGCAAACAACCGCAACTTTCGAAGGCGTCTGTCTTGCTTGCTCCGCGATCAGCTCGAAAATCATTTTGTCGCTTGGATAATCGGCGGTCGTGTCGTTATACGCTACCAGCAATTGCTGTTTTTCCTCATCCGTGATGATTCCGATATCTTCAAGCAGTACATTCGGATTGTGAATGACCTGCTCTATGATCGTTTTCAAGTGCCCTTCTACTCGGTTCATGAATGACTCCTCATAAACCGCTGCATTATAGCTCAACTTCACATACATCTCATTCGAAGGTGCGACCGCGACTACAACGTTAAAATCATAGGAGGTCTGTTCTTCCCCATTTTCCACGTTGAATTGAAAGCCTAAGGAATCCTCGAGATCATTCAAACCACTATCCGGGTAATTTTCATACGTTACCAAATGATCGATTAATTCCTGTTTCAGTACCGTTTTGCTCTGAATTTCGTACAGCGGAGCGAAATCATAAGAAGCAGAAGCCAAGGCTTGCTTCTGAACTGTTTTTAGCAGCCCACTAAAGGTTAGTTTTTTATTCGTCTGCACGCGGGTTGGAATCGTGTTAATAAACAATCCAACCATGCTCTCAATCCCCTGGATCCCTGGCGGACGACCTGACACAACCGAACCGAATACCACATCGTCCGAATTTTTGTACTTGCTCGCCAAAATACCCCAAAGAGATTGAAACACGCTGCTCATCGTAGCCTGATTCTGATTGGCAATCTGCATCAGCTGCTGAGTCTTCTCAGGTGCGACGGTGAAAAGATTCTCCACATGGACATAATGGCCATCTTCCGCTACATTCTTCTTTTTAGGGAAATCAGCCTGATGGTCATAGCCTTCCAGATAGTTCTGCCAGTAAGTAAGTGCTTCTTCTTTGTTTTGCTTATCCAGCCATTTGATGTATTCGCTGTATGGTTTGGTCGCTTCTCGCGGAACAGCCTCGCCTTTACGAATTGCGGCATAGTACCCGAGTAGCTTATGGAGCAACACTCCCAAAGACCAACCGTCGACGATGATATGGTGGAATGCCCAAACGAACTGATATTGGTTCTCCCCCGTTTGGAAAATGGCTGCTTTCATCAAGACGTCTTTCGTCAGCTCAAATGTATGATGCTGGCTGGTATACGCTTTTATGTATTCGTTCTGATCATCTATTGGCAAATGCGCAATGTTTTCGAAATGAACGGTAACTTTTCTCTCTTTAAAAACAACCTGTCGAGGTCGCTGCAGATTTTGATAAACAAACACAGTGCGCAAAACCTCATTGTTCTCTACGAGCTTGTTCATGCTCTCTTCAAAAATGGGCAGGTGAAAATCACCTTGGAGCTTTGCGGACATCTGCAGGCAGTAGGCGCTGCTGTCCGTATCTTTGACAGCATGAAACAACATACCCTCTTGCAATGGGGTTAACGGGTAAATTTTTGCAATATTCTCTTGCTTATTCATTCTGCACCTCAACTCTGTGATTTATCGATTTATAGAGGGTTCCTCCAATAAAAGCGAAATGACACAGCTTTTATTGGAGGAATAGCATTTCTTAAGTCGCCTGATTAGATTAATTCCAGGATGTTCTCCAGTTCTTCCATGGAAAGGTCATCATCTCCGAGATCGCTCGGGGTCAATTCTCCATTTTCTTTTGACATGCAATGCCCAATAATGCTGAGCAAGTGATTCCGATAGCTGTCTGCCAATTTCACAATGGTTTCTTCCTTATACTGGAGACTGCTGTAACCAAAACTGATCTGGAGCTTTCCATCCTCGATCATGCCGGAAATATCCAACAAGAATGCTCTCTCCGATTCTGGACTGAAAAGCTGACCCGTACCAAGTGGCGAGAAAGTAAGTCCGCCTGATTTTACATCCGAATCAAATTGTCCGAGGTAGTTAAAGCTGATTTCCGGTTGCAGGCTAAATTGCAGGGATGGACGCAGCTTATCCGCCGTCATCGTGCGTAAAATCTCGTAGCCAATTCCTTTTTTCGGAATATGGCGTAAGCCCTCTTTGATTTGCTTGATTTGGTATGACAAGTCCTTTGATTTTTCCATATCAAGCACGACAGGGAACTGGGATGTGAACCACCCAATCGTTCTGGTCACATTCATTTCATTCTGAATATCTTCGCGACCGTGACCTTCCAGGTTGATGACAGCGTAGTTGGTATTTGCCCACTCTTTCACGGTTAATCCCAACGCAGTCAGCAACAGGTCATTTATTTCGGTGTGATAGGCATGATGAACGTGACGTAAAAGGTTTTCTGTCTCTTGAGCTGTCAACTCGATCTTCGCTGTACGGGTGTGCTTTTGTTTACGATCTGCTGTAACAAAATCGGTTGGCAACTTTTCTGCCGTGGTCACGCTCTCGAGGTTGTGCCAATACGCAGCTTCACGTAAAAGCTCGTCACTCTCTGCATAATCTTGCAATTGAGCCGACCAATCCTTGAATGAATCTGTCTTTTTCGGCAAGACGATCTCCTGATTGTGGAGAGCCTGCGAATAGGCAGATGAAAAATCTTCAAACAAGATGCGCCATGAGACACCATCCACGACCAGATGATGAATGGCAATTAGTAAATGGTCCCCTTCAGTTGTGGAGAAGAGTGCCAAGTGGACGAGTGGTCCCTGTTCCAAATCGATACTGCTTTGGATATGATCAGACAACTCCAAAATACGAGCTGCGCTATTTGCATGATCTTTCAAGTCATACGAATGGAAGCGGAATCGCTCACCTGTCAGCGCTCGATTGATTTGCGTGATTGTCTCATTCTCCAGTTTGTATATCATGCGCAACGCATCGTGGTGCTCGACGATTTTGTAGAACGCCTGCTGAACAAGTCCCGGATCAAAGCCATCCTCTCGGAACAGCATGACAGCCTGATTCCAGTGATGACGGTCAGTGAAATTGCATTCGAAGAACCACTTCTGGATGGGCGTCAAGCCAATCTCGCCTTCTACTACTCCCTGATCACTCTCTCTAGTGTTCGGTATGACATGGGCAGCAACTTGTTCAATGGTCGGATATTGGAACAGTTCCTTCATTGCCAGCGTCCACCCTGATGCGTGCAATCGCGTGGATACCTGAATGGCTTTGATGGAATCTCCGCCCAATTCAAAGAAGTTGTCTTTCATTCCCACTTGCTGAATTCCCAATACCTCTGCCCAGGTCGTTGCAAGTAAATGTTCCAGTTCGTTTTGCGGTGCTTCATATTCTCTGCCCGATTTCTCTTCGTGGCTTGGCTTCGGCAATGCTTTACGGTCAATTTTGTCATTTGGTGTCAACGGCATTTTATCCAACTGAACAAAGAAGGAGGGAACCATATAATTTGGCAATTCTTTTCCCATGAATTCTCGCAGTTGAGCCGGACTTACTTCCCCATCAGCTACATAGTATGCGCACAGGTAAGGTTGCCCCTTGTCATCCAAATGTGTGATGGCTGCTGCCTCAATAATCGTCTCAAATCGCAACAGAACACTCTCGACTTCGCCCAGCTCTACCCGATGACCGCGCACCTTCACTTGATGATCGATTCTGCCGAGATACTCGATATTTCCGTCTGGAAGCCATTTGGCCAGATCCCCAGTGCGATACATCTTCTCTCCTGGCACAAACGGATTATTGACGAATTTTTCAGCCGTCAATTCTGGTCGATTCCAATATCCTCTCGCGAGCGACACTCCGCTGATGCACAATTCACCTATTTGACCGACTGTCTTCAATTGCATTTGTTCATCCACGATGAACAGCTTCGTATTCTGAATAGGTTTGCCAATCGTAATGCTCTGACTAACTGGTTCATGCGGCAAAGCTTTCCAGAGTGTCGCGCAAACCGTACTCTCTGTCGGGCCGTAGCCATTGATATAGGTCACTTTCTCTTTCCATTGCTCTACCAATGCGGTAGATGCTGCCGATCCAGCAGTAATCAGGATGCGCAATGACGGCATACGGTCAGGCTCAAGATAAATGGCATACGTCGGCGGCAACGTGAGAATAGTAATTCCGTTTTTGTAGACGTATTCCTCAAATTTGCGGAAATCATTGATCGTATCGCGGGAGATGATATACAAGCTCGCTCCTGTCAAAAGAGCAATAAACATATCCCACACCGATGCGTCAAAAGAGATACTTGCAAAATGCCCTGGCCGATCTTGTGGCGTTACGCCAAGTTGATTCCTGAACACCGCTTGCAGATTGGCCGCTCCTTTGTGCTCCAGCATGACGCCCTTTGGATTGCCAGTGGTACCGGACGTGTAAATGATATAGGCAAGATCAGACGGCTTGTTGATGCAAAGCAGATTGTCTGTATGCGACGAATAGCTCCCTGCGTCGTCCAAATCGATAATTTCTGCCTGACTGGACACCTTGTGGGTCAGATGATTATGAGTTAGCACGTGCTTCGCTTGACTGTCCTCGATCATGTACCGGATTCTTTCCTCGGGATAATCCGGATCGACCGGCAAAAAGGCGCCGCCAGCTTTTAAAATGGCGAGTGTGGCAATGGCCATTTCCAAGGAACGTTCTACCATCATGACGACGATTTGCGATGGCCCTACTCCTCTTTCACGCAATACGGTGGCTAGCTGGTTCGCTCTTTCATTGAGCTCTTGGTACGTCATCTGATTCTCTTCAAATACAACGGCCGTTTGATCAGGCGTATTTGCTGCCAGTTCCTCAAAGAGCTGTTGTATGGTCTGGTTTTCCGTGTACTCTCTGTCTGTATGATTGAACTCCACCAGCAACAACTGCTTTTCTTCTGCCGTTAGCATCTCAATTGCTTGAAGTTGCTTATCAGGTTCTGCCGTAACATTTCGTAGAATTTGCATGAAATGACGCGACATTCTGTCTACGGTGTCTCTTCTAAACAGCTTGGTGCTGTACTCCAGTCGCAGCAACAGGTCTGTTTCCCGTTCAGTCAGGTGAAAAGACAGGTCGAACTTTGAAATAGCAAGCGCGCTCGTCGATTCATAGGGATGATAGGTCAGTTGACCCAGTCTTTTTTGGTACAGTTCGTCGGTTTGCAGAATGAACATGGTATCAAAAAGTGGATTGCGTCCCGGATCACGTTGAATGCCAATCTTTTCAACCAGACTCTCCAACGGATAATCCTGATGATCATAGGCATCCAGGGCATTCTGCTTGACTTCCATCAGAAACTCCTTGAAGGTCTTCTCTGCTGTCGGTTTGTTTCTGATTGCTAGCGTATTGACGAACATACCGACAATCGGTTCGAGCTCAGCGCGTGTCTTGCCGGAGATTGGCGTTCCGACAACGATATCATCCTGCGCCGTATACTTCGAAAGCAGCAAATTGTAGGCGGCTAGCAAAACCATAAACATTGTCGTTTTCGTTTCCGCAGCCAGCGCGTGTAAAGCTTCCAGCAGAGGTCTATCGGTAGCAAGTACGATTTGATCACCCTCAAAGCTTTTCACAGCTGGGCGTGGAAAATCTGTCGGAATCTCCAAGACAGTGTTATGCCCCTCAAACGCATGGCGCCAATATTCTTCCTGCTTTTTGAAGTCATCTGACTCGTTAAAGCCTTTTTGCCAGACAGAAAAGTCTTTGTATTGGATACGCAGCTCCGGTAATTGTCTGCCTTGGTACAATTCCGCCAATTCATTGAAAATAATCGTGATAGACGAGGCGTCCGAAGCAATATGATGCATGTCATACAAGAGAAGATGACGTTCATCCGAGATTTGCACGAGCCCCATGCGCAGCAGTGGCGGAACAACCAGATCAAATGGACGGACAAACGCATGGAAAATTTCATCGATCTGATCTTCTTCTGCACGCTGATACTCCATTTCCACTTTCACTTGGTCATGAATTTTTTGGACTAGCTGATCTCCTACCATCTCAAAGGAGGTTCTCCATATTTCGTGACGATCTACCAATGCTTGCAGTGCATGCACCAATTGATCGCGATCCAGTTGACCCTCTAGCATGATCATCCCAGGCGTATTGTAGCTGATACCCGCGCCTTCCAACTGATGGAGCACGTACATCCGCTGTTGGGCAGATGATACCGGGTAGTAATCTTGTGGTTCTGCTGGTTGAATCGATGCATCTGGCGCATTCTCACTGTTTGCTATCAGACTGGACAAGGCTCGAACGGTGGGCTGTTCAAAGAAATGCTTCAAAGGAAGATCGGTTTGAAACTCCCGATGCACATGCGCCACTATCGTCATAGCTTTTAAAGAATGTCCACCCAGCTCAAAAAAGTTATCCATCACTCCGATACCGGAGATGCCAAGGACGTTTTCCCAAATCTTTGCCAGTGTTGCCTCTACTTCATTAGCAGGCGCGACATACTCCACACCTGTTGTAGGCTTTCCTTCAGGCTTCGGCAGTGCTTTGCGATCGATCTTGCCATTTGGCGTGAGCGGGAAAGCATCCAGTTGAACGAGATAGGTCGGTACCATATACGCTGGCAGTTCTTGAGATAGATGTGTTCGAAGCGCCGCTTCCGAGATGTTGTCTTTTCCGGTGAAATAGGCAGTCAGATACGCGTCTCCGCTTCCATCCTGATAAGCAACGACAATCGCTTCATTTGTCGTTTCATAGCTGAGAAGAACCGATTCTATCTCCCCGATCTCAATCCGGTATCCTCTCACTTTTACTTGTTCATCCAGGCGTCCTGCGAATTCAATCGTGCCGTCAGGGAGCCATCTGCCAAGGTCGCCGGTCTTGTACATGCGTTCACCTGGCTCAAATGGATTGGAAACAAACTTCTCTTCGGTAAGTTCCGGTTTGTTCCAATATCCGCGTGCCAAACCGAGTCCGCCTATACATATCTCTCCCACTACACCGATTGGTAGCAGCTGGTGCGAATGGTCCACGATGTATATGCTTGTGTTTGCTATTGGCCGTCCAATGGTGATCGGAGCATCCGGGAGCGTATCGCACAGATAGGTGGCGATAACACTGCTTTCTGTCGGACCGTACGCATTGACAGCAATCATCTGCGGATTCATCTCTTTGCACATCTCAACTAACTTCGGTGATAGCTTTTCTCCCCCGAGCACGGCCATTTTCATCGGACTGATCTCATCGGTGGTGCTGCATTCCAAGATCGCTTGGAACAAACTTGGCACGCATAACGTGTAGCTGCAGCTCCATGTTGAGATCAGGTTTTTGAGCGCTATCGGATCTTTGGCTTCTTCATCCTTCGTCAAGACAACAGTTGAACCGGATAGAATCAACGCAAAGAAGGTAAGGACAAAACCATCAAAGGCAAAGGATAGAGCCAACAAACCTCTGTCATGGACAGATAAGGCAAACTCTTCTTTGTTCCACGTCACACTGTTGACAATACCTCGGTGCTCCACCATAACGCCTTTTGGCCTACCTGTCGTACCCGATGTGTAAATGATATAAGCCAAATTGGTAGCCGTATGAATCGGGTCAAGATTTGTGGTGATCCGAGAATAGTTACTCGTATCCTCCAGATACAGGCATTCCACTCCAGCAACAACCTTTGTTCCAAGATGCTCTTGGGTAAGCACCAAACGAGCTTCGCAATCTTCGAGCATGTAGGCAATGCGATCATTCGGATATTCTGGATCGATAGGCACGTATGCTCCGCCAGCCTTGAGAATGGCGAGGATTCCGATCACCATCTCCAAGGAACGATTTGTCATAATCCCAACTCGTTCGTCAGCCTTTACTCCTTTTTTCCGTAATGTACGAGCAAGCTGATTGGCTTTCTTATTGAGCTCCAGATATGTCAACTGTTTGTCCCCGCAAACCAGCGCGATTTGATCAGGGGTTTTCAGTACTTGTTCTTCAAATAGCTGTGGAAGTGTGCTTTCCAACTCAACAGGCTTGAATGTGTCATTGAAATGGACCAGCAATTCCTGCTTTTCTTGCTCGGTGAGCATCTCCATCTGATAGAGAGCCAAGTCCGTGTTCGTGATGACTTGTTGCAAGATTTGGATGTAATGACGCGACATTCGTTCGATGGTCTCCTGCTTGAACAGCTTGGTGCAAAATTCGAAGCAGAACATGAGACCTGCATGGTTTTGGGTTGCTTCGAGCGACAAATCGAATTTCGCCATTTTGCCCTCTGGCACGAAAGGTGTCACTGTCATGCCTTCGATCTTGATCGGATCGGCATCCATGTTTTGCAAAATGAACAAGGTGTCAAACAATGGATTGCGGCTTCGATTTCGATTGACCGCCAGCTTTTCAACGAGTTCCTCAAACGGGTATTCCCCATGCTCAAATGCAGCGAGTGTATTGTCCTTCACTTCTCGTAAAAATTGCTTGAAGCTTTTGGTTGCCACCGGCTGATTTCTCATTGCCAGCGTGTTGACGAACATACCCGTTATGCTTTCGGTGTCAGGGTGCGTTCTTCCAGCTGTCACGGTTCCGACTACCATGTCTTCTTGCCCGGAGTATTTTGCGAGTAAAACATGATAGGCTGCCATGAGCACCATGTAGAGCGTAGTCCCCGTATCGGCCGCCACTCGTTGCAAGCCATCTAGCAGCTGTTTTTCTGTGCGGAATGAATAACGTATCCCCTCAAAACTTTGAACAGACGGTCGAGAGTAGTCCAAAGGCAGATTCAAAACAGGAATTTCACCAGCGAATCGCTCGGTCCAAAACGCTTCCTGTTTTCTGTATTCGTCTGTCTGTGCCAGACCCTTTTCCCAATCCGCGAAGTCTTTATATTGAATGCGTTGCTCTGGCAAGGATTTGTCTTGATAGAGCTGTGCAAGATCGTTCAGGATGATTTGCGAAGACACTCCGTCTGAGATGATATGGTGCATATCGATGATCATGACATGGCGCCGCTCTCCCAGTTTGACCAGTCCAACCCGACTTAATGGAGCCTTTTCCAAATCAAACGGACGCATGAAATCCGTGATGACTTGATTCAAACGTTCTTCTGCCGCTTCCATGTAAGTGATTGGCAGTTTGCATTCCTGATGGATGCGTTGAACCAGCTCACCGTTGATGGTATGGAAGGAGGTTCGCAGCGATTCATGACGACTCACCAGATTGGAAATGGCATACTCCAGCTGCTGCACATTCAATTCCCCATCGAGTACCGTCACAACGGGCAGATTGTACACCGTACTATCCGGATCGAGCTGGTTTAAAATCAGCATGCGTTTTTGCGCTGAGGATACAGGATAGTGCTCTTGCATGACGACCCGCGGAATAGCGAGATACGTTCCTTCCTCTTCACCTTCCACATACTTGGCGATTTCTTGAATGGTTGGTCTATCAAACAACACGCGAAGCGGAACATCTGCTTGGCAGTCTTTTTGCATCCGGGAAATGAGATGAATCGCCTTTAGCGAATGACCCCCCAGTGTGAAAAAATTATCCTGAATGCCAATCGGGGACACGCCGAGTACGTTTTCCCATATGGCTGCCATTTTCTGTTCCAGTTCGGTTGTCGGAGCGAGGTAATCCGCTCCCGTAAAAGCATTCCCCTCAGGTACGGGCAAGGCTCTTCTGTCTGTTTTTCCATTAGGTGTGACCGGAATCCGCTCCAAGTTCATAAAGAAGGAAGGGATCATATACTCTGGCAGCGTTCGTGATAAGTAAGCACGCAGCTCCTCGTTACTGACTTCGTCTGTCAAAACGACATAGGCGCACAAATACTTTCCGCCTGTCTCATCCGTTCTATCGATGACCACGGCTTCCTTAATCAAAGCGTGATTGAGCAAGTGCGATTCAATCTCTCCCAGCTCGATACGATGACCCCTGATTTTTACCTGATGGTCGATTCGCCCTAAAAACTCGATATTGCCATCTGGCAGCCAACGAGCGAGGTCACCCGTTCGATACATTCTTTCTCCTGATTGATACGGGTTCTCGAGAAACTTCTCCGCAGTCAGCTCTGGATTGTGCAAATACCCTCGCCCTACGTTCGCACCAGAGATATACAGTTCCCCAACAATGCCGTCTGGTTTCATCTGCAGCTTTTCATCCAGGATATAAATGCCTGTGTTACTGATCGGTTTTCCGATTGGTGGCAGCTCTGGAATATCCATGCTTGGGTCCATCGTGTAGGTGGTTACCACATGTGTCTCCGACGGCCCGTAATGATTGTGTAAAAATACGTAATGGTTCCGCAGATATTTCTGTAGCTCATGAGTGACGACGAGCTGTTCCCCGGCTGTGATAATGTGCTTGACACAACGCGGGAAGCTTTGCGCATAATCTTTTTCGTTAAAGATAAATTTCAAGAAGGATACAGGGAGGGACAAAATGCTGATCTGTTTTTCCTGGATAAAGGCAAACAGTTTTTCTACATGGCGTCTCATCTCATTCGTGATGAGATAGAGCTGTCCCCCGGAAAGCAGCGTGGAGAAAATCTCCTGGTAGCAAACATCAAAGCTGCATGTGGTATACTGCAATACTTTTTCATGAAAATCGATGTTGGTCTTGGTAAACGTAAAGTGCATCAGATTTGCCATGTTTTTATGCTCAAGCATGACGCCTTTTGGTTTCCCTGTCGTTCCTGAAGTGTAGATAATATAAAACAAGTCATCTGGATGATTGATCGTTTCGACAGATGCACTGCTCTCTTCCCAGATGGCTGGAGCGCTGATATCTATTTTTTCAGTAGAAGTAGTGACTTTCTCTAGTAGATGATGCTGGGTCACTACCAATTGAATCCCGCTATGCTCGAGCATGTAGGCAATTCGTTCTTCTGGCAGTTCTGGATCAATCGGTACAAATGCACCACCGGCTTTCAAAACCCCAAGAATTCCTACAATCATCTCGATGGAGCGATCCATCATCGTACCAACCAGACTGTCTGCAGCAATCCCTTTTCCTCTCAAAAATCTGGCGAGCTGATTGGACTTTTCATCTAGCTCCCGATACGTCAACTGCTGTTCTCCGAATATGACAGCAACCTGATCGGGTGTCCTTTCCACCTGTTCCATAAAGAGCTCGTGCATGGTTTTTGTTGGATAAGCTGCTGAAGTATCGAGGTTTCTGTCCATTAGCTGTTGTTTTTCAGCTTCTGTCAGCAAGGTAACCTGTTGAATCGTGACCTTCGGATTGTTTGCCACGCAAGCCGCAATCTGATTGAGATGTCCAGCCATTTTTTGGATAAAGGCTTCATCGAAAACAGCAGCATTATAATCAAACCGCATCGCAATCTCTTCTTTGGGCATTACCATGACAGTCATGTCATAATTGGTAGGCTCAAACATCTCGACATCAGAAATAGTAAAGCCTACTTGCTGTGTCGAGGCCTTTTTCTGCAAGGCCTCAACCAACGGATAGTTTTCGATGACCATCAGGTGATCGATCAAATCTTGCTTCAATACGGAATCGTTTTGAATATCGTACAAAGGCACATGCTCATATGACTGGGATTGCAGTGTTCTTTGGTGCACAGCCTGTATCAAGTCGGCAAAGGTTTGATCGTTTTTCGCTTGAATGCGGAATGGAATGGTATTGATGAACAACCCAACCATTTTGTCGATTCCGATGATTTCAGTTGGTCGCCCGGATACAACAGAACCGAATAGCACATCATTCGTAGCGTTATAGGATTGGAGGAGAATCCCCCATAAGGTTTGAATCACAGTCGGCAATGTCACTTGATTTTGACTTGCGATCGCAGAAAGCTGCTGCGTCAGCATGCTGTCCAGCACAAAACGATATTGAGCAGGTAGAAAGGCATTGCTAGAAGACTTCCCAAACTTCGGCAAGGAAGTTTGCTGTTCAAATTGTCCCAGATAGTCTCTCCAATATGCGAGAGCAGCCTCTTTATCTTGCTTTTCCAGCCAACGAATAAATTGGCTGTATGGCTGCACCGGATCGAGGGCAATTGGAGCCCCGTTCTTTAAGGATAAATAGACGGAAAGCAGGTCATCAAAAATAATGCTAAAGCACCAACCATCCATGAGTATGTGATGAAAGCTCCAGATGATTTGGAATTCGCTCTCCGTCATTTGGAAAATAGCCACTCTCATCAACGAATCTTTCGCCAGATGAAAGGTTTTCTCTTGGTCATTCCTTTTGTATTGTGTGTAGCGATGCTGCTTTTCTTGCTCGTCGTATGCAGTTAAATCGCAAAATAGGATGGGAATGGGCCGTTCCTTCAAGACAACCTGCAAAGGCTGCTTTATTTTTTCATAGAGAAACAGCGTGCGGAACACATCATATCTCTCTACCAGCACATGCAAGCTATTGGTAAACAAACCAACATCAAGATCGCCCTGAATCGAAATGGACATCTGTACAAGATGAGAGTTATGTTCTTCATCTAGCAAGGCGTGAAATAACATTCCCTCTTGCATGGGCGTCAATAAATACATATCTTGTACTTGTTCTTTGCTAAAAACACTCATTCCGGCACCTCGATATCAACTGTATTTGTCATATTTTCATAATAATGTAAGTCAAGAACATGTTTTTGCCCACAAAATATTAGCAAGCGCTTATTTAGTTAAGTGTATTGGCAAGTAATTCAAAGATGTCGTCCATTTCTTCCATTTGAAGTCCTTTCATACTAAAGTCACTGGGAGTCCGTTCGACTTCTTTTTTCTGCGAGCAATGAGTGATGATCGCCCGGAGATGTTTTCGATAGCTCTCACTCAGTTGATGAATGGACTCTTCTCTAAACTGCTCCTCGCTGTAAGTAAACGTGATGAGAAGCTCTCCACCTTCCATTCTTCCTGTAATATTCAAGGCGGTATAAATCTCGGAATCGGGACTCAGATTGTTCTTTCCATCAGCACCGAGCGAGTTACCTGAACTATACGGAGAACGAGTAAACAATTCGTTGTTAAGGCCTGAGTCAAATTGACCCAAGTAGTTAAACGTCACTTCGGGATACAAGGAATAGGACAAGGAACGTCGTTTTTCCGGTTCTGTCATATATTTTAAAATTTCATAGCCAATGCCTTTATTGGGGATCTTCCTCAAGTTTTCTTTCGTGCATTTGATATGTTCAGGTAAGTGATTCATTTGACTCAAATCTAGTAAAACTGGATATTGGGACGTAAACCATCCGATTGTTCTTGTCACGTTAGCGTGTTCGATCACATCCTCGCGTCCGTGCCCTTCCAGATTAATCACGATTTGGTCAAGCCTGCTCCACTCTGCAACGGCCAGCCCCAACGCTGCGAGTAACAAATCATTAATTTCTGTTTGATAAGCAGAATTGGCCTGCTTCAACAATTGTTCGGTTTCCTCTGCTAGCAATCCGACCTGTATGTTGCGGATACTCTTCTGTTTGCATCCCTTCGTTTCATAGTCTTTCGGAAGGGAAGCATGCCTAGCTTCTGATTCAAGATTCTCCCAATACGGGATTTCTCTCACCAACTCATCACTATTTGCATACTCGTTCAGCCATACTGCCCAATTTTTAAAAGAATCCGTTTTTTCTGGGAGAATGATTTCTTTTCCTGCTAGAACTTGACTGTAGGCAGTTGCTAGATCCTCAAACAGAATGCGCCAAGAGATTCCATCCACGACTAAATGATGGATGGCCAAAAACAAATGATCGCCTTGGAGCGTATGAAACAGCGCTGCCTTTACCAACTGTCCCTCTTCTAAATTCATGCTGCTATGCAAACGTTTCGTCTCTTCTTCGATTGCTTGCTGGACATCCGAATGCGAGGTCAGATCATATTGAAGGAATTGGTATAATTCGCTACCCAATCCACGATTCTGTTGAACGATTCTCCCATTCTCGTTCCGATAGACCATGCGTAGCGCGTCATGATGCGAAAGGATTTTATCTAAGGCCTTACGGATGGCTTCAGGCTCAAATCCCTGCTCACGATACAACACATACGATTGATTCCAATGAAACATATTTGTAAAGTTCTTTTCAAAGAACCATTGTTGTATGGGCGTTAAGGTAACAGGACCTTCGATGATTCCCTGCTCGCTTCTCCTCGTCGTACTTTTGACATAGAGAGCAACCTGCGAAATTGTCGGGTAATTCAGCAAATCTTTCGTGTCTAGTTTTAGTTGATAGGCATGCAAACGAGCAGCGACCTGGATCGCTTGAATGGAATCCCCACCAAGTGAATAAAAATTATCGCGAATTCCAATTTTCTCGATTCCCAATACCTCTTGCCAAACGGTTGCGAGAATCGATTCTGTCTGATTTCTGGGAGGTTCGTAAGCAGGATTTGTCTCAGCAGTAACATCAGGTTCTGGCAATGCTTTGCGATCAATTTTGTCATTCGGCGTGAGCGGCATTTTATCCAGCTTCACGAAATAAGAAGGAAGCATGTACGCAGGTAGCTTTTGAGCGGCAAATTCTCTGATTTGCGCAGGAGTTACTTCCAGTTGCGAAATATAGTAAGCGCACAAATAGGGTTGATCGTGTTGGTCTTCCCTAGCGATTACCACTGCCTCTTTTATTTGTTCATGTTTCAGCAAAACGGACTCGATTTCTCCCAACTCAATCCGATGACCCCTGATTTTCACCTGATGGTCGATTCTGCCGAGAAACTCGATTTCTCCATTCGGCAGCCATTTGGCCAGGTCACCTGTCCTATACATCTTCTCTCCTGGAACAAACGGATTATCTACAAATTTTTCGGCGGTCAAATCTGGACGATTCCAGTATCCTCTGGCTAAGCCTACTCCACCTATGCATAATTCGCCTTCACTGCCAATTGGCTGCAAATGTAGCTCTTCATTGACAATATAAGCGTACGTATTTTGAATCGGTTTACCGATTGGGATCGTTTGGTTGAGGAGCACATTGGAAGGTGCTTCCCATATGGTCGCGCAAATGCTTGTTTCCGTAGGTCCGTATGCATTCACGTACCTAACTTTATTTTTCCATCTATTTACTAAAGGGAAGTTAGCAGCTGAACCTGCCGTAATCATGATGCGAAGTGTTGTAAAATGATCTGGGTTGAGGTGAGTCAAATAAGTGGGTGGCAACGTGATGATGGTCAATTCATTTTTATTCAAATAGTTTTCAAAACTGATGAAATCATGAATCGTCTGTTTGGAAAGGATGTAGAGGCTGGCACCGGTTAGTAAAGCCATGAACATTTCCCATACCGATGCGTCAAAAGACATGCTAGCAAACTGTCCAATCCTGTCTGCAGGTGTTACACCGAACGTATTTTGAAAGAATGATTGCAAATTAGCGATCCCTTTATGCTCCAGCATGGTTCCTTTCGGCTTGCCGGTTGTGCCTGAAGTATAGATGACATACGCCATATCAGTAGGTTTGCTTGGCAAGTGAAGATTGGAATCCGAGCGAGAATCCAGCTGTTCTTCCTCGAGTACGACTACAGGACCACGGTATCCGACGTCATAAACAAGGTTACTGACGTTTTTCTGGGTGATGACGATTTTCGTTTGACTGTCTTGCAGGATATATTGAATCCGATCTCGGGGATATTCGATATCGATGGGAACATACGCTCCGCCAGCCTTGAGGATGGCCAGAATAGCTATCACATTTTCAATGGATTTCTCCATCATCACACCGACGATGCTATCTGTTGTTATCCCTTTTTCGATCAGTGCTCTTGCTAATTGGTTAGCCTTCCTGTTGAGCTCCTGGTAAGTTAATCGCTCATTTTCATAAACGATGGCAACTCGGTGTGGCACAGCTTCTGCCTGTTCCTCGAACAACTGATGAATCGACTTATCCTGTGGATATTCAGCCTTTGTATCATTAAACAAGGCTACCTGTTCTTTTTCCCGCTCCAAGTCGATGAGATTGGTATGATTTCCCAACATGTGTCCCCTCCGATAATTGGCAAACTTTTGTCTATCATGAAGTGTGACAATACAATGTGATGGCCAAACAGGTAAACGAAACTGCAAGGAAATGGTCCGCTAAATCTGAAGATGAAGCCTCAGTGACGAATGGATCACATGGGAAACTCCCTCATCAACACCATTTAATATAATGGCCAAATGTAACAAAATATGTGGGTTTTTGTATCTTTTTTGTAAGTATTAACCATTTCTATATTACTATGGTCATGAACCAATTTTCACCTACAAATTCTCCTCGATTTTACATTTTTTCACAATGGGGATAATTCCCTGTTTGCTCAAAGCGGTTTTCAGGACAAAAGTCACTTTCCACTTTTTGGTCGAAACATGTGCGCTGGTACTCTAGACTAATGGAATCAGGACATGAATCCTGACCAATTCGAATGGAAAAAATACATTACCTGAAAACTAATGTGCTGGCCTGCACACCTCCTTACAATCCAGCAGAATAACGTATTCATATGCACCTGTTTGAGAAACTGTTATTCATTATAACAGAGAGTGTTTTGGAAATCAGTTAAAAATTAGGTATTTTTTGTTAATTGTGCTACTTTTTACCCAAACCACTCTTCAATCCCTGCAAAAAAGGCTCACACTTTCTGGTTTCATTCGAAAGTGTGAGCCTTTAGATTTACGATTTCATTGAGGAATTGAAACGGTGGACACCTATTCTTTCAGGATAATATTCTTGTCCTTCAGTCGCTTATTTGTCGTGCTTCTGACGAGGGTATATACGACGGCAAAGGCAGGGATTCCTAGCAGCATTCCCATCAACCCGAACAATGCTCCCCCAACCAATAAGGCTGCTATCACCCATAAGCCATCCAATCCGATTGAATTACCTACCACTCTTGGATAGATAAAATTACCTTCGATTTGCTGCAAGACAAGAATAAAGACAAGGAACCAAATAGCCTTCACTGGATCGATCATTAAAATAATAAAGGCACTCGGAATCGTCCCGATATAAGCACCAAAAATCGGAATGATGCTCGTTACACCAATGATCACACTCACAAGCAGTGCATACGGCATGTTAAACGCCCACATCCCCACAAAACAAAGCCCGCCAAGAATGAGAGCCTCTGTTAGCTGGCCTGAGATAAAGCCACTAAAAGCTCGATTGGTGATTTGTCCAATTTCTACAGCCCGATCCGCCTTTGCTTTTGACGAATAGGCATAAACGAGTTTTTTCGCAATGAGCGTCAACTTTTCCTTATAGAGGAGCAAATAGACGGACAACATCAGCCCCATGATGACATCGATAAAGCTAACAGTAAACATTTTCGTATACGTCAGTAATACAGGGATGGAAGTCAGGAAAAAATGGCCGAACTTATTTACAATTTCATTCCACTTCTCCATAAGTGTATTCCATAAATCGCCGGACAAGTTAAATCTCTCTGCAAAACCATCGACGAAAGCCTTTAATGATTGCATGTCATTCGGAATACTTGACGCGAGCATGGAAATACTCGTGAGAAGCTGAGGGACAATAAACCACATGAGAAATGTAAAAAATACCAGGACAGTCGCCAGCGTTAACAGGATTGAAAAAGGACGTCTTACTTTTAACCAGATTCGATTGTTACCGCGGTTAAGGGGTGAGAAAAGTCTTTCTTCATAAAATCTCATTAAAATGTTCAAGATGTAAGCAATGGCAATCCCATAAATCACAGGATCTAATAAGTCAAATATTTCATAGATAAATGACTTTACAGAAGGAAAATTCCAGACCACAGCAAACAGCAATACGGTGTAAGTCGCGATCATTATGTATTTCTTTATATCTCGCCAGTGTACTTTCTCCATCATTTTCTAGTTGACTCCTAACCTTAGTGAGTTCTAAGTTGATCTGTTTGTTCATAAACTTTTCCATTAATATGTCCACCCACAAGTATACTATGATTTTCAACCGTTCGTTATCATTTTTCTACTTTCACTAAAACTTCCCTCGAACTTTCCACAATCATGCGTATCAAAAAGACTGTGAAAAAGATAACAGGCTACCGACTAAGGGCAGCCTGCATATCTTCTATAGGGGGCCAAACTCCCCCTTTTTTACTTGGATGAGTTAGGTAGCACGCATCAATTCCCGATCTCGTTTTCCGTGTAGCCAGTAATAAAGCGGGATACTGAAAAGGATGAAGGCAACCATCCCGACGAAAATCGTACGATATCCTATATACGGTACGATAAAACCGAGCAGATAGGGCCCGATTCCTAATCCTAGATCATACAAAATGTAGTACGTAGAGGTTGCTAATCCAAAGCGATGCGGAGCTGTTACCTTCACAGCTACGGTTTGGGCAATGGAGTTAAAGTTACCGAAGCCTACTCCAATCAATGCAGCAGATAGCAGTAGCATCCAGGAAGTTGAGGTTTGACTGAATAGAAGCATCCCGAGCGCAAATATCACCAGGCTTGGGTATGTCACGATGTTCGCCCCTCTTGCGTCCATTAGCTTTCCTGAGAATGGTCGCGAAAGGATAATGACAATGGCATACACTAAGAAGAAATAACTGGAAGCTGAGGACAGATTAATTTCTTCCGCATAAAACGATAGAAATGACAAGACACCCGAATAGCTGAAGCCGATTATTAAGGCGATGAATGAAATCGGCAAGGCTTTCGGCTCGATGAATTTCGAAAGCAGAGAACCTTTTGCTTCCTCTTTCACATTTGCGGAAGCAAGCGGAACATTGATTTTTGCCATGGCATAAAACATCAAACAAATCAGGGAAAACCCAACATTCATCGTAAAGATCCAAGTGAAACCATTTTCAAGCCGCAATAAGATCATGCCGAGAAAAGGACCAATCGCAGTGGCTAAAATCGCACTTAAACTGTAATAGCCAATCCCCTCACCCTTGCGAGACGCTGGCAAGATTTGAGCAATAATGGTACCTGTTGCTGTACTGGCAATACCAACGGCAATCCCTTGCAGCAATCGATTGACCAGTAAAAAGCTGATATGGACTGCAAAAAAGTAAAGCAACGAAGTGACAGCAAAAAATCCTAACCCAATCCAAAGCGTTTTTTTCGTACCAATATGACTAATAGCTCTACCGGTGAGTAATCGACCAATCAAAGCGCCAATGATAAAGATACTGGAAACCAATCCTGCTGAACTAGTTGAAGCGTGAAATTCTGTTTTGGCATAAGAAGCAATCGTAACCATTAGTAAGAAAAACATAAGTGTCAAAAGAAAATTGATGAAAGAAACAATAACGAACTCTTTCGTCCAAAGCCTATCCTTTTTCACTGCTTACCCTCTTCTCTTTAGGTTCATGATTATTTTTTCGAGTACTGTGGATGCTGCGTCTCTTTCTTCTGGTGAGATGCCCTCCAATATTTCTTCCAAGAACGGATCAGTCGCTTCCATAATCGTCTTGTGTAGCGCTTCACCTTTCTCTGACAAATACATAATTTTTTGCCGTTTGTCTGATCCAGATGAAATCGAAATGATTTCACGAGCGGCTAATTTTTGCGCAATGGGTGTTATGGCCGGCTTCTCTACTTGCCAATAATCGGCGACGTCACTAAAAGTAGCAGAACCGTTATTTTTCAAATAACGAATTAACGCCCATTGCGTGACGGATATACCGAATGGAAGTAACTCCTCTTGCAATTGGTTATTGTACATACGATGTGTGAATGCGACTTTTGAAAAGAACGGGTACATGTTAGCTCCTTTGTATTAGTTAATTAATTTAATTAATTATATATCTATTCTTGCTGTTTGAGAAGGTCTAAATCATGATGGCAAACAGGTTTTCCGCCATTCCCTTCTTATTATTGCTATTCTTGGTACTTTCTTTTCCAATACCTACGCTTGCGAAGGAGTCCTCCTTTCAAAATCATATTATGTGTTCATCTGGGATGAGGCAGGCAATGTCCGCATTACTGATCTGGCGAAAAATGAAATCCTCTCTTCCATTCAGTACCAAGCCGAATATGGCACGATTTACAATGCAATGACTCCTTCCCTTCCGAAAGGAGCCAATCAAATAACGTTGGATCAAAGTCCAGCATTTCAACCAGGAGCAGCCATCGAAATTCGCTCCGAATCGTTTGGCGGCATTTTGTACCATGCTCCCAACGTATCGTCACTTGAATTGATTGCAACGCAAAAACAGCTCATCGTCAATCTGGATCACATGAATGATCACAGATACGTACAGCAAGGCTCAACGAATCAAGTCGGAAAAGTCCGCCACGCTTCCGAATATCGTGCAAACGATGAACGGACCAATTCATTCTCACTCGTAGTTGGGTATCAACCGATGCTGATGCCGCGATTTATCAGTCAGCCTTCTGGTTTTTTGGCTACGCACGTATGGACAGAGCATGCTGACGAGCAGACGCTGCAAACAAATCGGGCTGTTTATTTCGGCTCCGAGAAGATTACATCGTCGGCACAAGCGACAGGCGGTTTTGTCAAACATCGAATACCAGTTACGAAAAGCGTTTTTTACTCGAATCCGTATTTTCAAGCAAAATCGCCTGTCAATGTCGCCATTGCGCAATGCCCTGAATTTTTGCAGTTTCTGGATGATCTGAATCGGAACGATAATGACATGGGTCTACATACCCTCTATCCTTACGAAATCAGGCACTATCAAAAGACTACGGAAGATGCGTTGCAAGTAATGAAAGATCACTTCCAAAGCAGTACATGGATTGACCATGGGTATTTGAAGTCCAGCTTTGCGTTTAACGCGCTAGACAACCAAACTGCGAATTACTTGGCGCATCAATGGAAAAAATACGACACATCGTATTTTTGGCACTACAGCTCAGAAGATATCGCCAATCCCAATCATGGTCTTGATCTGTACCAACCCCAAAGAGGTGACGCCCTGCGCACCCCTCTCTATTGGTCGCATCCGACAGTCACCGGCCCGTTTTATTCATGGTCGGCTGCCATCATTCCGGAAGATACACTGTATCTGTATCGGGAACAAAATCTCCAGCAGCTCATTCAAAATCGTGGGGTATTTATCAATCATACTTACTTGGCAATAATTCCTTCCAAAAAGCAAGGCGGGAAATTTATCATTCGGGATATCAAAAGTAACTGGATCATACATCCCGATTTTGACCGGTTATTGAAACGAATGGACACACTGTGCGATCAAGGCAAATTGCATTTGACAACCGTACGTGAAATCAAAGTCTATGTGAACGGGATGAAGCCGTCGCAGAAGAAAGCGGATGGCGATCTTATTTTTTGGTTCGATCTGGAGCCGAATGCAGTCGCTGTTATTGCTGCAAACAAAGTGGATAGTATTGCACTTCAGAAATAAAATAAAAATCGGTCTCATCCGGTGGTAATCGAAACCCACCGGTTTTTTTATTGCCCATTCCCCTTCCCTTGCCGCTTGACTCTCCCCTTAACTGGAAAGTTATACTCGGTACAGAAAAAACGTAAGTATGGAGGTTGCCCCATGTTTAAAATCAGTGAATTTGCGAAGATTAGTCAAGTCTCCGTCAAAACACTTCGTTACTATGATCAAGTTCATTTGCTTAAGCCAGCTCATACCGACAAATTTTCAGGCTATCGGTATTATTCGGCTGACCAAATGTTTCAGCTTAATCGGATTTTGGCTTATAAAGAATTGGGGTTTTCCTTGGATCAAATTCGCCAGATGATGAGCGAGCAAATCCCACTCGAACAAATCAGGGGGATGTTTCGAATCAAGCAAAGCGAGATTCAATCCATTCTGGATAAGGAGCAAGCAAGACTGAATCTGATCAACGATCGTCTGTATGCCATCGAAAATGAAGAGAAAAGCTTGTCTTCGCATGACGTTATTCTAAAAAAAGTAGAACCTCAACTTGTCCTATCCTATCGTCAAAGAACGCCGTTCAATAAAATTCCGGAGCTTTTTCAAAAGCTGGACGATTATATGGGACGTTCAGGTCAATCTTCTCTCTCCAGAATGGTTCTTTGGCATGGCTGTGAGGAGTGCGATGACAACATGGATGTGGAAGTGGCGCGTTTGCTTACTCACGATTTGCAGACCGAACCACCTTTTACCGTTAAGCGATTGCCGGAAATTCCGTTGATGGCTACACTCATCCATCATTGCCGGACGACATGCCGTTGCACTGCGAGTGTCGAATTGGCGATATGGATTGAACGAAATGGATACTGGATCAAAGAGAATGAGCCGCGTCGTGAAATTTGTGTTCGTCGTGAAAATCCCAAAGACCCGGACTCTTATGTCGCCGAGCTCCAGATGGCCGTAGAAAAAGCTTAACAATCGAACATGTGGAGAGGAGATTCAGCTTTTGAACAAACAGCAAAAGTCCTTAACTTTTACCTTATTTATATTGACCTTCGTTCTAGGTACGAGTGAATTTGTCATCATCTCGCTGCTTAGTGATGTGGCATCCGAGTTGGGCATTTCGATTTCAACAGTAGGATCGCTCGTGTCAGCCTTTGCCATTTCATTTGCCATCGGTACACCGATCTTAACTGCGATATTCAGCCGATTTGCCAAGTATCCACTCATGCTTACGTTGATCGGCATCTTTATTACAGGGAATATTCTAACTGCCCTATCCGAGACGTATGTATTGCTTCTTGTTTCTAGAATCTTGACTGCCGTTGTGACCGGGGTTTTGATTGCACTTGCCATGGCGGTTGCCAGTGAAACGATGCCTGCTGAGAAAAGGGGGACCGCTATTTCGATCATTTTTTCGGGCTTCACGATCGCCAGCGTTATTGGGGTGCCACTTGGTACTTTTATTGGGCAATGGGGAGGTTGGCAAATGGCCTTTTGGTTTGCGGCGCTACTAGGCATCATTTCTCTCCTTGCCAGTGCAGTGACCATCCCAAAAGGATTGAAGGGATCGAGCAGTTCCTTGCAAAAACAAATCGGGTTACTGACCAATACACGTATCATCATCGCTTTTTTTATCCCGGCATTAAGTATCGCAGCAACCTATACGGTATATACGTATTTAACTCCTTTGCTGCAAGAAGTGCTCTTCGTACCGGACCAAACGATTAGTCTCGTATTTTTACTGTACGGGGTAATTTCGATCTTTAGCACGTTGATTGGTGGAAAACTGGCAGCTCACAACGGGATTGGAAAGTTTCGGTATGTGTATCTGATGCAAGCCGCTATTCTCGCATCTCTTTATGTTTCGTCCCATACCCTTCTAGGTGGATTCATCAGCTTATCGTTTATGGCCTTGGTCGTTTATATCATGAATTCCACGATGCAATTGTATTTTATTGATTTGTCCGATAAACATTTCCCGGCTGCCAGAGATTTGGCTTCCTCATTAACTCCTGTGTCAGTCAATGTTGGGATCGCCCTCGGATCAGCTTTGGGTGGATTTATTACGACAAACCGGGAACTCATTGATGTTTCCTGGGTTGGTGCGATTGTCGCGATCGCAGCATCGTTGCTGACTTTTATCAGCTATAGTTTAGATCGCAAAGCGCTGTCCTTCCACAATCATACGTTGGAGGACTGTCAAACACGAAAATCATGCAATTAAAAGAAGAAGCTTCCCTTCAGGTTTCCAGGGAAGCTTCTTATTCCTTCATCTATTGAGACAATTTTACCAAGCTGTAGTTTTTCTTGCCTTTGCGGATAATGATGAAGCGACCGCCGATAGCGAGACTTGGCGTTACTTCCAGTTCCAGATCGGAAACCCGCTCGCCATTCATCGAAATAGCGCCTTTTGTAATATCCTCACGTGCTTGACGCTTGGATGGCTCAATGCCGATCTCAACAAGCCAGTCAACGATGTTCTTCGTTTCGAGCGTAGATTCGTACGTCGGCATTTCTTTGAAGCCTTGCTCGATCTCATCTGCCGATAGCGATTTAATATCACCAGTAAACAAAGCTGCTGTAATACGCTTCGCCTGCTCCAGCAATTCCTCACCGTGTACAAATCTCGTCATTTCCTCCGCCAGCGCTTTTTGCGCCTCGCGTTTGTGTGGCTCGGTCTGTACTTTTTCAGCCAACTCGTCAATTTCCTCTTTAGAAAGGAACGTGAAGTATTTCAAGTATTTCACAACATCGCGGTCATCGGTATTTGCCCAGAATTGGTAGAATTCGAATGGTGTTGTTTTGTTTGGATCAAGCCAGATGGCTCCCCCTGCTGTCTTCCCGAATTTCGTACCATCTGCCTTCAGCATCAGAGGAATGGTGAGACCGAATGCTTTTGCTTCTGATCCTTCTTTTTTGCGAATCAGATCGAGACCGCTAGTAATGTTGCCCCATTGGTCGGAACCGCCGATTTGCAACTGAACATCTTCATGATTGTACAGATGCAGGTAATCCAGCGATTGCAGAATTTGATAGGAAAACTCCGTAAACGAAATGCCGCTTTCCAGTCTGCTCGATACAACATCCTTGGCAAGCATCGTATTGATGCTGAAGTTTTTCCCGTAATCCCGCAAAAATTCAATGACATTGATCTTATGCGTCCAGTCGTAGTTGTTCACCAAACGGATTTGGTTGTCGCCGTCTGTAATGAACAGCTTTTTCATCTGTGCAGTGAGTTTGTCGACGTTTTCCTGAATTTGTTCCAGTGTTTGCAAAGAGCGCTCGGATTGACGGCCGCTCGGATCACCAATCGTACCTGTTGCACCACCGATCAAAATGACCGGACGATGACCAGCTAGTTGGAAGCGTTTCAGTACCATGAAAGGAATCAAGTGACCGATATGCATACTGTCACCAGTTGGATCTACACCACAATATAACGAGACTGCTTTTTCATTCGTTAATTCTCGCAGTCCTTCTGCATCTGTTTGCTGATTGATGGCATCGCGCCATTCGAGTTCGTCGATAATATTCACTGCCATACACTCCTTCAATCTCCTATGGTAAAAAAACAAAAAATCGCCCCTTGTCTATTGTAGACATAGGGACGATTGAATAACCGTGTTACCACCCATCTTGCACCAATGGACCCAAGCGTTAACGCAGGCCATTCATGCCACTCGTAGCGAGTTATCGTTCGCGATTCCGCTCGGCATTACCCGAGATACTCCAGAGTGTAATTCGCTCGCTTATTGTGTACCGGGTTCCATCAACCCCCGGCTTTCTAGAACAGGGAATAAACTGCTACTGGGCTCTTTCAACGTATGTTTCATATGAAATTAAAGTCAGTATATTGAATTCAAATAGCAATGTCAACCATGTAGCAATGATTCCGCCACTATCCTTTATTTTATTTTCATGAGACCTTCGGCAGTTAGCTCATAAACAGTTGTTGCGACTTCATGTAAATACCGTCGATCATGCGAAATACTGATAATCACACCGTCAAAAGCCATTAAGGAGCGACACAGAACAGGAGTCGTCAAAGGACTAAAGTTTCTGGTCGGTTCATCCAGTATCAATATTTCACACTGATCCAAAATCATTTTTACCAGAAGCAATTTCGCTTTCTGTCCCCCAGATAAGTTTTTAATGGATTGATACATCTCCTCTTTTGTAAATTTCATACTGCCTAAATGCGTATACGCTTTGGTAATCGCATCTTTATTCCCGGTTCTTTCCAAGAATTCAATCGGTGTTTTCGTTGAATCCAGTCGGTCTTCATAGTTTTGGGGCATGTAACCGATCTTTAATGACGAGTACTGGACTAGCTCATCCTTGATCTTTTTCAACAACGTCGTTTTTCCGATTCCATTTTCCCCAATAATCGCGACTTTTTCTGGCCCCTTGATCGATAAATGAATCTGTTTCGATAGCTGTTTGTTCGCTATTTGCAGTACTTCCAATGAAAACTCGAGGATTTGTTTACTACCAGGCACATGTACCGCAGAATCAAATCGGAATTCGCTTGCTTCTTCTACACTTGGTGCCTCTAGAAACGTTTCCGATGCTTTCTCCATACGCTCTCTTTGATTTTTCAGAGACTTGATTTTCTTTTGCAGTCGCGGGTCTGAGCGGGATACGTTCCGATGTTGATGTTCTGCCTTATTCCAAACGTCATGCCATTTCTCCATTTGCTTTCGATGATCAGTAGCTTGCTTTCTGGCTATCTGCTCTTGTTTGTTCAAGTGGCTCTCACGATTCGCGAGGTAATTCTCATATGGTTCTCTTGAAAACGTATATTTGGGTACTTGTTTGCGCTTCGTCAGTTCCATATGAAGGATACCGTTTGCTGTATTCGCAATAAATGTTTCGTCATGCGATACGTATATGACAGGAATAGCCGTCTGTTGGATAAATTCTTCCAGCCATTCCATTGTTTGAATATCCAAATCATTCGTGGGTTCGTCCAGTAATAGAACATCAGGCTTCTGTGCCAACAGACTTAAAAAGCGGTATTTGAAACGCTCACCACCGGACAGAACACCCATCCTTTTATCTGAATACAATGCATGAATGCCGAGATCATCCATCGCTCTTACCAGTTCTTTGGTCCATTGATTTTCGGCAAAGAAGTCGGCAATGGTCATTTGTTTTTCTTCGTCCGATAGCTCTTGTGAAAGAAAACCCATGGAACATTCGTTTCTCAACACTTTCCCTTCAAATGTGCAATACTCGGCAATCATTTGTTCCTCGTAAATCAATTTTAATAAGCTGCTTTTTCCATTTCCCTCTTCCCCGATGATGGCAATCTTGTCGCCGTTTTGCAGGGTCAGATGCAAATTTCGAATGAGAGGCCTGCCGTCTTTTTTGGTGGTAATCGTGATATTGTGCAGTTCAACCATTTGGATTCCCCATTTCGTTTTTCCATTTCTCGTCCTTTACTCTTTGTTCATCTGTATCCCCCCCTTTTTTGACAACAAAAAAAGATGCTTCTGTCCAATAAACAGAAGCATCTTGCTCTCGTTCTAGAAAACACTATATGGATAATAGACCATACAGGAATTCAAGATATAAATTTGCGGGTGAATTTGGCTTCTTGTTTATTTATTATAGGATTGGCTTTTCCAATAAATAAACAATTGCGCAAATGATTCACCCTCCGTTCCATGTAGTTGAATTCAATATAGCATGGCCTTCTAAATATTGTCAATGAAGCTATTCGACCAAGGCTAGCAGTTGTGCAAGCTTGTCTTTGATCGGGGAAGATTCCTTCTTTACCGCCTGAGCGAGCTTCTTGTTCCCGCCGAAAAGGCGATAAATAACGGTTTCCCGCTGGTAATCCTCCATCGCTGCAAGCTCCCCTATGAGTGCGTCCACCAGTTCTGCACGATCGATGGTGATATTTTTCAAAGGCTTCGCAGAGTCGCTACTGCCAAGCACCAGAGAGACGAGTACCGGCATATTCTCTACGGTAACACCATGCGCCTCGATAAACGCAATAGCAAAATCGTCCTGAGCAGACTGATGCTCCGTGTCGACCAGCTCCATATAGCGACGAAAGAGTGGAAAATAATCGTTGCTAGACAAGCCGAGAGCCAATACCGCATAGGTGCCAGGCATGACGGATTTCTCACTAGGCTCTACATCCCCATACCACGCAAACTCCTCCATCGCAAGCTCGGCATATTCTGCGATTTTCGGGTGTAAGACAGGATAACGGGACGCATTCGCAAAAAACTGGTGGAGACCTGACTTCGCCAGCTTTTTTACTGGTAGGTAGTGCTTTTCGCTGCTCTTCAGTTTGAGCTTGTACCCTTTGGGAAAACCTTCACGCAAAAGACCGTTGATAAAATCTAGTGCTTCACCGTAGGCGGCTTCTTCTTCAGATACGATACGGATGTCGATCGCTTGCAAAACGTCATTGGCGCTTGCTTGAATCAGAGTGCCTTTATACTCGTTTTCAAAGCGACCGCTGCCCCGTTTTACATAGTCCGTAGCCTGCTTGGAACCGAGCTGAACAGCGAGGTCCAGAAACTTCTTGCGGGTGTCTGGTTCCTTGTTACCAATTGCGAGAGCGATGTACAGGAAAAAGTCCAGCTCCTCCATTTCTGGTTCTTGACGCTCCTGCTCAGGTTTCAAAGCCCAATCCAGTCCATAATGCCCGGTACGATCGAAAAATTTGACTAAAAAACGCTCATCCGCCCAGCCTTTTAAAGCCAAAGTAAAGTAGTATGTCCATGAATCACTGCGTTCTTTATTGGAGCGCAGCTTTTCGCTAAGACGCTGGATGAGCGGTTCGATAACTTCCTGCTTTTGTTCCATCAAATCGGGATTGACGAGACAATGAGCAAAGAAAAAATCATCTCTTTCATTCGGACGTACAGGAAGCTCCTGCTTAATTTTTGTCTCAATAAATTGATCCAATGCTTGTTTTAGACTCTCGCGTTTTTGTTCGTTTACGAAATGGTGAGTATGGCATTGCATCGATTGTTCCCACTCGAATTCGAAGACGAGCTCGAAGCGGTAATTAAAAAAGTGAGAAGCATAGTCGGTGGAATGAAAAAGGGATTCCATGCGTTCACACAGTGCGGGAAAAAATTCTTGCATGAGAATTTCCTCTGTAAGCTCCTCCATGTAAGGACCCGCGTCGTATTTGTACGAGTCGTCACTCCAACTGTAAGGTTCATGGACATCCACGTGGATTTTGCCATTGGCCCAATTGAGTTTTCCTTTTCTCCATGCCACTCTCAGGTAGTCTTTGATCCCCACCTGCAGTCGACTCCAGTCTTTGATCTCGTTGATCCGCTGGTTCTCTTTTTTGTAAATTTCTTGGATGGAAGTCCATACTTCGTTTAGAAATGCTTCTGCTGCCTGATTCATTGACTGACTCTCCTCCTCGCCAAAACAGCGCTACGGTCTTAACCGATGACCTTGACGACATTGCCCTCGCTATCGGTAATATTGGTTTTCACAATGTTTATGGTAATTCCTTTCAGGGAAGGCATCTCAAAGCTGCTTTCCTTTGGAAGCAACTGCTTGGTAAGCGCAATCGTTGTCGCATCATCGAGGACAAATCGAATGACGTCCTCTTCTGGAATACATTCAGGCTTTTCTCCTGCCTCAAATACAACCCGGACATCAGGTCCCAGCAGGCTCAGGCTTTCCCCTTTTCGCATACGTCCGCGGAGAATCTTTCCGATGACTTCCGCTTGCTTCGCTCCCAGCTTTAAGGTCGAAGGTGTTTTTTTCAAAAAGCCTTTTTTACCTGACTCCCATCCTAGCTGGCTGACATACAAAAAAGCAGTGTTGGAGCCTTCTTGTTCCATTCCTTTTTGAACAGCATCCGAAACTGTAGAGTTGCGAAGGAGAGAATCTCGCTCGAGATCGGTTATGTAGGAAGGCATGTACGGCAAGCCAGATTGGAGTACGCCACGTGTATTCCAAGCCATCATCGCATCGAGTTCATCACCTGTGATTCCGACCATTTGCAAGAATTGCACCCGACCATGCGGCGTATCGATTTCGGGAAGCTGTGGGTCCATGACAAAAGCGAGCGCAGTCAGTTGGGTATCGGCACCCAGGCATATCGGACCGTTTGCATCCAAATGATCACCAGCTTGAAAAACATTGCCGGTGTTGAATACGTAACGCGCCATGTTTTGAAGCAGGTTCAGCGCCCAAGCAGGCGGCTCTTCCTCGTCGTCCTTTCGTGCCAATCGAAACGTCAATTCAAAGCCAAAGCCGCTTTCCTCTTCATTCTCGGATTCCTTTTCATATAACTCAGTAAAACCATACGTGACAAAATGCCAATGCGGGTAAGGCTCGTCCGCTTTGTAGGCGCTTATTCCATCCAATGGATCCTGACCACCCAGCGCATACGAGATGAGCGTCCCGTAATGCTTAGGCTCCTGCTCTCCATAAATCTTTCTCATCTCCTGATCAATGGCATCCCAGCCCGCTGACATCATTTCTTCATTCACTTCTTCGTTCATTTCTTCGTTCATCTCTCTCGCCTCCTATGGAATGACTGTCTTAACAATAGCCAAAATGGAATTTGGATACTCTATTAGACGGTCAATACCACTTAGCAAATTACATTGTTCTCATTCCCTTCTATATCAAAAGTCTTTAACTGGTTTGTGTTATCCCATTCGGAACAACTGGCTTCGATAACCAGTGCTGGTCGGTTTGCACATGATTTTTACGCACAAACTTGGCGGCAGATTGTTTAAAATCTTCGTACGGAAACCTCTCCGTTACTCGTACCACGTAGCCCTCTTGTTCCCCGCCGTAGACAGATTGTTTGGTGTAGCAACTTTTTATGGTCTCTTCCTTCCAAATCCCTCTATATAAGACAGGCGCTGTTTCTAAGCCAAGTAGTTCGGCCCATTCTACCGTTTCGTCCCAAGACAAGCATTCATTGTTTTCATTCCAGATAGAGAAAACGTAGAAATAGCTCGTTAGGTGTTCGTAATAGATGGAGTGCAGCGCAAATACATTTTCTCCGCAAATTCTCCAGCCTTCCGGGATATGAAACGAAATCGTCCCGTGCAGCATCTTTACCCAATGTCTAGATGCGTGGTCTTTGCTATCCATTGACCTTGCGTGGATATGATTTCGGTAAAGAGTGGTATTTTCGCCATCCAACTTCTCTGTCACGACTACTTCTTTTCCCTCGAAATGATGAACCGTTCGCAAAATTTTATCATCGTCGGTTCTACTTCTTGACCAGGGTAAATGAAAGGTTCTCGGGTATTTTTTCAACATCGTTATTCACCTCCTTATTTCGCATAAGCATCACCTTCCTTAAAGAAGTACAGCTTCCATAGGTACTCATCGCCCAACAAATGATAAATCTCGGAAATATCTTGCTGCGTTCCGTAGTTAATCTTCATGTGCATTTGAATCAGGTTGACGACTTCGAAGATAAAATCATCTTCGAATCCTAATTCTTTTAAAAAATGGCAAGCAATTTGCGCAGAAACATGCTCATGTCCGTAGTAGGAGTAATGGCCTTTCATCGGCTTGTAGGTTTTGCAAAATGGTTTTCCTGTATCGTGAAACAAGGCGACCACTTGCATGAGAAATTTGTCTTCTTCCGTGTAAAAGGCGTTTACATAATCGAAAACATGATAGGTATGCTTGCACAAAGGGTACTGATGATAAGGGTTTTCCTGATTAAGCTGATACATCTCTTGGAAGATCGGAATGGCATTCAACTTGGCAAACAACTCTTCATAGGAAGGTTCATTTTGAAGCAATTGAACAAACTCTTCTTTTCCAATGGCATAAGGAGCTGGTTCGTGCAAGAGATGAATGTGATCCCAACCTTCATTCTTAATAGGAAAATGGAAGTTCTTCCGCATCTTCGCCAAGATGTATTCGTCTACGGTTCTCTTTCGGGATCGATTGCGTTCTAGGCAAACAGAATAGGGAACATCGAAGTAATAGCATACCTTTTGGACATCGGGAAATTTGGCAAGGACTTTCATTCTTTTCTCTCTGTCAATATTGGTTGCGTCTAAGATGACATTCTTTCCAGTCGCCAGCTCGGTTGCGATTTTCGAATAAACCTCAAAAAATACTTGCGCTGACCTTTTTTGCTTTCGCTCATCACCGAATAAGTTTTGGCGAATTTCATCCGTAGACACGATGGTTGCCCGTTCCTTTTTGGCAATTTCTTGTGCCCACTTGCTTTTGCCACTGCCCGCAATGCCTGACAGGACGATTAATTTCTTTTTCACTTATATCTCACCTCCTTTCAATAGAAACTAACTTTTCGACTTACTTTTCCAATATTATACACACTTCGCGTATAGATGGCACCCTTCTTTGTTCCTAGATTTTCTGTTCTTTACAGCCACGGACCAAAGAAGTTCTGGACAGCTTGCTCGGAATAGCTATCTTCACCGCGCCAATTCACGACAGCGAAAAAGTCGTTCTTCCCGCCACGCCCTGGTCTGTCCTTGCTTGGAGCCAAAATTCCAGCGGATGCAAGAATTTCCATGAAGACATCCCGTTCATTCTTGCTAGACGGAAAGGCTCCAGTAAGGCGCTTCTCCAGTTGACGGGCGGCATCGGTTGGCTCACTGCTGGCGATGATGGCTAACACCTGACGGAGGATGGCTACATCTTCTTCCTGTACCGTAAGATTTTCTTCCTTGCTTAACAGCTCCAGATCAAGCATGAGGTACGGTAGATAATTCAGGCGGATGCCTCCCCATTTGATTCTTTCGAAATTCAGGACATTCATGTCTTCATTCGTATACTGCTCTCGACTTGCAATATGATAGCGGTCGCAAAGATGGCAGTCTCCGTACATGGCGAAATAGGTACCGTTTTCTGGATTTATATACTTGCCGACGTTACTTTCGAATGTATGGGCTGTCAAAGACTGAGTCAAAGCCCAACTAGACAAGGCGCTGCGCAGGTACACCTTTCGCGTCGAGAGACTGTGTAAAAATGCTGCGGCGACTTGTTCTTTCGTCACTTTTTCATGCTGAGCAATGATTTTCTCTATGCACTCCTCATGACTGATCGTCAGCGGGTCAAACATGAGGCCTTTGCTTTTGGCGTATTCAAAATCTGCTCCCGAAAAATCGAATGGGCGACTCTTCCATCCGTTGCTGCTCCAAAATGTTTTCACCAAGATTTGCTTTGCTTTTTTATCCATAAAACGATTGCTCCTTTTTTCTTTGCTTTCCATATTTTAACGCGGATCGGATGTATGAAAAAAGAGTCCAACGTGTGAAAGATCGTTGGACTCTGATTGCTTGCTATCACGTACCGCAAAACGTTTGGTAAGGACGTGCCGATTCCGCTGGTAAAGTCGTGTATGCTACCTGTTCAGGCGTGTACGCATATGGATCAGAAAGGACTGCCAAAAGCCGCTCCATCACAGTGTTGTCGCCCTCTTTCCATGCTGTTTCCAACGCTTCTTCTACACGATGGTTTCGAGGGATGACTGCCGGATTGCTGTTTTTCATTACCTGTTGTACCGCTTCGATGTCTTCTGGCTGTCTTGTTAGTCGTGCTTTCCACTGCTCATGCCATTCCGTGAATTCGCTCGTGCCAAACAGCACGGTACCTTCTGGTTGATTGATCGTGAGCGCACGGAATGTATTCGTATAGTCTGCACCGTGCTCCTTCATCATGTTGAGCAGACCTTCGATCAACGCTTCGTCTTGCTCCTCTTCGTTAAACAGTCCAAGCTTTGCCCGCATTCCTCTGAGCCAATTGCTGTGATACAGCTTGCTAAATTCGCCAAGGGCATCTTCAGCCATTTTCACAGCCTGCGCTTCATTTTCATGCAGCAACGGCAATAAGGTTTCCGCAAAACGAGAGAGATTCCACACAGCAATGTACGGCTGATTTCCGTAAGCATAGCGACCTTGAACGTCAATGGAGCTAAATACCGTTGCGGGATCATACGCGTCCATGAAAGCGCAAGGACCGTAATCGATGGTTTCGCCGCTGATCGCCATGTTGTCGGTGTTCATGACTCCGTGAATAAATCCTACGAGTTGCCACTTGGCAATCAACTCCGCTTGACGCTTGATAACTCCCTTCAGTAGGAGGAGATAACGGTTTTCTTCTGTTTCGATCTCTGGGAAATGTCTTTGCAAGGTGTAATCAGCTAACGCGCGGAGATCTTTAATCGAGCACCATCTTGCCGCGAATTGAAACGTGCCTACTCTGATATGACTGGCTGCAACACGCGTCAAAATGGCACCAGGCAGCTCGGCTTCGCGATAGATAGACTCGCCGGTTGTCACTACTGCAAGGCTCCGAGTGGTAGGAATTCCGAGTCCATGCATGGCCTCGCTAATGATGTATTCGCGCAGCATCGGGCCAAGGGCCGCTCTACCATCGCCGCCGCGTGAATAAGGTGTTCTGCCTGAACCTTTCAGTTGGATATCAAATCGCTCTCCGGAAGGTGTAATCTGCTCTCCAAGCAGAAGGGCCCGTCCGTCGCCCAGCATGGTAAAGTGACCGAATTGATGTCCGGCATATGCTTGCGCGAGAGGCATTGCGCCTTCTGGTGCCTCGTTTCCCGCGAGCATGGCTACAGCATCGGCGCTTTGAAGGGCTTCGGCGTTCAGCCCGAGCGACTTTGCCAATGACTCGTTTAGAATGGCGAGCTTCGGTAAATGCACAGGAGGTGGGCTCATTCGGGAATAAAATGATTTCGGCAGCGTTGTATAGCTGTTGTCGAAGTTCCATCCCGGTTCAATCGTTACTTTTTTGTCCGTCATTGTAGCTCCTTTTATCCATTGGTGTATTTGAATGGAAGTAACTGTACACTTGATACATTTTGCCAGTTTATTATACCCTTTTCACGCAAGATTGGAGCACATTGGTCAGGTGAAAAAACAAAAAAAACGCCGGATTTCCCCTCGACGTTTTCCTTCGGTGTTAACAATAGGATGCTCACTAAAGCCATGAGAACCATCGTAATAAAAATCAAACTGGCAGATTGGAATAATCAATTCTTGAGATAACATTTCGTTTGCTAAAAAGAGTCTGCTGTGATAACCAGCAGACCCTTCCCAATGTTCGCAATGACTAGCTTGTCTTATTCGAATTTTGTGACAACAAATGTTCCGGTCAGCGTATTTTGGGTCATTCCTTCAAAAATGTCGTTCACTTCAGAAAGAGAAACCTCGCGATTCACCATTTTGCTAGGAGAAAGTTTTCCTTGCAACACAAAAGAGAGCAAAGAGGAGTAACCATGAACCGGCATGCCAAAGGTAGAAAGGAAGCGAATCTCTTTCTTGACCATTTCAGTCACAGGGATCGTAACATTTCCACCATCGTGTGTAATAAGCCCCCCTTGCAAGTGACGTCCGTCCTTTTTGAGGCTGAGAATCGAGTTTACACATGTTTCGGAATGGCCCAGTGCATCTACAGACACGTCTGCTCCACCCTTCGTGAGTTCCATGATGGCTTCGACGGGGTTCGTTTTACGGCTGTTAATGGTATAAGCTGCTCCCATCTGCTTGGCTAACGCTAAATTCGTATCTTGAATGTCCACACCGATTACATTTGCTCCCATTGCTGAGGCAATGTTGATCGCAGAAAGTCCAAGTCCACCACATCCATAAATGGCCACCCACTCCCCAGGCATAACTTGTGCCCGATCGACCAGACCATGGAAAGCGGTCATGAAGCGGCAGCCCAATGCCGAAGCATCGAGGAAGTCAATTTCCTCTGGTAAGTGGATGACATTCCGATCTCCTTTTGGAACGGCGACGTATTCTGCATAGCCGCCATCATAGGACATCCCAGGGAATGACCTGGAGTCACACAGGTTTGACTTCCCACTGAGACAAAAAGGGCACGTTCCATCACTTCCGATAAATGGGACAACTACCCGATCTCCCTTTTTAAAATGGGTCACTTCCCTACCCACTTCTTCTACGACGCCGCAGAATTCATGACCCAAAATACGGTTTGCCGGTTGTCCATGCAGCCAAAAATGCAAGTCACTCCGGCATACTCCATTTGCCATTACTTTAATAAGAATCCCGTCTTTATCAGGTGTGGGATCTTGAACATTTTTCACTTCACATTTCTGTTTATCTACGAGTACCAGTGCCTTCATTCTGTTTACCCCCTGATATAGTTTTGATTGATCTAATTGAGGCTAATTAAGACACTTTTCGTTTTTGTGTATGCTTCAATACCTTGATAGCCCATTTCCACGCCAATTCCGCTATGCTTATGCCCACCAAAGGGAAGACCATTATCCGATTTGAGGTACGTATTTACCCAGACAGTTCCTGCTTCTAACGCATCAATGACTTTATGCGCAGTTGTCAAGTTTTGTGTCCATACACCGGCAGCCAATCCGTATTCGGTTTCGTTAGCTCTTTCAATGACTTCCTCTATCTGTTCAAACGGCATGACGCACAAGACAGGGCCGAATATCTCCTCTTTTACGGCAGTGCAATTTTCTTCGAGATCAGTAAGAATGGTAGGCTCCAAATAATTACCGCCTGCCAGCTCGCCCTCTTGTAGAACGTTCCCACCTATTAAAACGGTAGCTCCTTCTTTTTTGGCGATTTCAATATAATTTTTCACCGATTGCAAGTGCTCTTTGGAAATCAGCGGTCCCATCTGTGTAGCTGGGTCTAGTGGGTTCCCCACTTTCATTTTTTGTGCCATTTCAACCAATTTTTCTGTGACCTGTTGAAAGACTGACTTTTCCACATAGAGCCGGGTCCCTGCCACACATATCTGGCCCTGGTTGGTAAACATTCCCATAAATGCACCTTGAATCGCTTTGTCAAGGTCAGCATCCGCAAAAATAATGTTTGGTGATTTCCCGCCTAATTCCAGTGTGATTTTTTTCAGAGTGTCAGCGGATTTTCTCATGATGCCTTTGCCCACTTCCGTTGACCCTGTGAAACCGATTTTGTCGATATCAGGGTGACTCGTGATCGCTTCCCCAATTTTACGGCCGGAGCCTGTTACAATGTTCACCACTCCTGCGGGGAAACCCGCTTCCATGATCAGCTCACCAAGTAGCAAAGTTGTAAGGGTGGTTTGCTGGGAAGGCTTCAAAATCACGGTATTCCCTGCGGCCAGCGGAGCAGCTAACTTCCAGACAGTCCCCAGCAAAGGATAGTTCCATGGTGTGATTTGTCCGCATACCCCTAAAGGCTCTCTTCGTGTATAGGCATGAAAATTGCCACCTGATGTAAGCGGTATCGTTTGTCCTGTTAATTTTGTCGCCCATCCGGCATAATAGCGCAAATGAGCGACTGCACTTGGGACGAAGCCGTAGCGTGTTAGCGTAATCGTATTTCCGCCATCCAGCGTCTCGAGATAAGCAAATTCTTCGACGCGTTGTTCCAGCAAATCGGCGAGCTTATTGAGGAATTTTGTTCGTTCTGCAGGAGAAGTTTTGGACCAAGGCCCGTTAAATGCTACTCTTGCTGCACGAACTGCTTGATCTACGTCTGCCTCGTCTCCTTCATAAATTATCGCAATGACATCCCCATTTGCTGGATTGATAGAGTCATAGGTTTTGCCGGAGAGAGAAGGAACCCATTCACCGTTGATCAGCATTTGTTTTGTGCCGGAAAGGAACTGTGCTACGCTTTCTTGCGGTACACCCAAAACTTTGGACATGCTTTTCATCTCCTGTCATTTGCTTTTCTTCATTTGCATCTACTTCTAGGATATGGTTTCTCTAGTGGACGATGGTGTTAAGGAGAAGCCCTCATAGCCCTTGGCTGCGACCTCGTTGCAAATTTTGCGATAAGCTCCAACACCGCCTACATAGATGAGGAATCCACGTGGTTTGCCCTCTATATTTGCACCTGTGTACCAGGAATCTGTTTTCGTGTAGAGTGTCGAATCAGCCACTTCACTACAATGCGTGCTCCAAGCCTCCTCTGCCTCCACTTTCGCCTCAATAGATGCAATCCCATGTTCGCGCAAATATTCTATGCAATCGCCAATCCATTCCACATGCTGCTCAATGGAAACAGGAACGTTGGACAAGGAGGAAGGACTCTCAGGACCCGTAATCATAAACATGTTCGGGAAACCAGCGTTTGCGATGCCAAGGTACGTTCTCGTTTGCGGACCTCCCGCCCATTTTTCTTTGAGTGAGATCCCGTCTTTTCCACGAATATCAATCTTAAACAACGGCCCGGTCATCGCATCGTAACCCGTTGCAAAAACGAGGATATCCAGTTCATACTCTTCTTCCGTCGTTTTGATTCCCTTGGGTGTTATCTCGGTAATCGGACTACTCTTCACATCGACTAACGTGACATTATTGCGGTTATATGTCTCATAATAATTGGTGTCCAGAACAGGCCGTTTCGCAGCGAAATAATAAGTTGGTTTCAAAAGCTCGGCCACCTTGGGGTCTTTTACAACTTCGCTTATTTTGGAGCGAATAAAATCGGCTGCTGTTTCGTTGGCTTCTGCGTTTATGATCAAGTCATTGTAAGTGCTGCCTAACCCAAAGCCTCCCCGATCCCAGACCTTTTGATATTCCCGCTGGCGTTCTTCCGGTGTATCTTCCAACGCAGATCGATCATTTTGCACTTTGTGAAGATAGCCAGTTGCAGATTCACGTGTTTGCCGTTTTATCTCGCTATAGTTGGATTTCGTCTGGCGTATAAATTCCGAATCATAGGGATGGTTTCTCGCTGGCGTGCAATACCCTGGTGTCCGCTGAAAGACAAACAGATGCGCTGCCTCCTCGGCAATGACCGGAATCGATTGGATGCCGCTTGAACCTGTACCGATCACGCCAACTCGCTTCCCCTTGAATTCTACTTTTTCATGTGGCCAATGTCCGGTGTGGTACCACTCGCCTTCGAAGCTATCAAAGCCCTTGAACTTGGGAATATTGGAGGAGGAGAGATTACCGACCCCCGTAATAAAATACGTCGCCGTTACATGTGTGCCATCTTCCATTTGGAGTCGCCACATGTTTTGTACCTCATCGAAATGGGCCGCCGTTATGCGCGTATGAAACTGGATGTCACGCCGCAAATCGAATTTGTCCGCTACATAGTTGAGGTAACTCAGAATTTCTGCCTGTTCCGGGTATCTAGAGGACCAAGTCCATTCCTGATAGAGCTCCTCAGAAAACATGTAATTGTAAATGATGCTTTCCGAGTCGCATTTCGCTCCGGGATAACGATTGGCATACCATACGCCTCCCACATCTGGAGCGGCCTCGTAGACTTGTACAGAAAATCCTGCTTCACGCAAGCGATAGAGCATGTATAGTCCTGAGAATCCTGCGCCGATGATCACTGCGTCGAAGTCGTTATTCGAATTCACCTGGGCTTTGTGCTGAGTTGATGTCATTCCTGTTCCAACCTCCCCATGAAATCATTTAGTAGAATAGTTGAAGCAACTACTTAAAGTTTATGGTTTTGTTAGTTATCCGAATATTCCTAATTCCGCACGTGGACATTCCCTCAAAAGGAGAGGTTCAAAGCTTTACTCATTCACTACTTTGATAGCCGGTATGACAAAGGTATTCTCCTGTAAAGACTCATCCGGGGTGTAGATTCTTACTACCAAACTAAAATTTGGAGCTGTCGTTGAGGTAGGCGATGGCAGCCAGTTAGTCTCTTTGCCCTTCGGTGGTGTGCTCTGAATGTAGATATCCAGCGAACCATCCTCATTGTATTTCAGCCCTTCCGTGCGATCGCCAATGGAATAGCGGTCCAACTCATTATCGATAAAGTGATTTTCAAAATTGTATAGGCTAATCGACCAGAACGATTTTGTCGGAGGGATCTGCTCTTTTTCAAAATGAATCACGTATTTTTTCTGTCCGACCAACGGAGTCCCGCCATCATCCACACGAGTTGATGCATAAACAGCTTCTTCCGGTGTATTGGCACCAATTCCATGCATGGCAACCATGGCTCTATTTAAATAATAGGTATCATAAATACCCACTCGCTCATTGTTTACTCGCCAATTTCCATTGTTGGGTCTTTGCAGAATACTGATGGAATTTTTTATGATCTCTTTTGCATCTTTTCCTGCTTTCGTCAAACCTTCCCATACAACAGGATCATCCTCTGCGTGAAATGTCCCTGCCTGATAATCCAAGCCGATGAACTCCAGCTTGCTTAGAAAAGCTTCGTCCCTTTTTGGTGGCGGGTAAAGCTTCATCAATTCGGCGAGTAATGGGTAAAATTTTGACGGATCATCGAAGTCAGCCGATTCTATTTTGGGCAGACCAATCGCGCCTAGTTTCTGGTTATCATCCAAGGATGCTAACGTATACCCTTCTTGAATGTTATAAACGTTGGGCAAGTCTTTTTCGCCATTGACAAATGTTCTCCCGAGGATCCAAAGCATGTCCGTAGGCGCCCGAACGATCTCTACGTTGCTTGGCAGCTTTCCTTCCCACTTCGGTCCCACAATAATTACTTTTCCACCTTTGTAATCATCCAAATTGGACCCGCCAATATACTTGAAGGAGTTGCTGTAGGCATCCATCATTTGTAAGGTGAAATATCGATCGATTTTGGGATAGCTCAACACTTGCGGACCTTTTGATAAATCCAGCCATGCTGTTGAGTACAACGTGTCATTGTTCGGTTTGACAAAATCTTTGAAGCTTGCATCTGCCAGCACTTTGTCGTGATGGAATGTGTTTAAAGGGGTTTTCTCAGTGAACTGCTGCATCGTTCTTGCCATTTCCACTAGGGTATAACCGTAAATGTAAGCATCCACCCCTACACTGTACGCCAAATTGGTACGGTACGGAGCTTGCACGAGTGGCGCCGAATTTCGTGTAGCCGAAGTCTGTGGCTGAACACTTCCTGCATGATATTGCTTGTTTTCGTTTGCATATGCACTACCCGTTGCCATGGACGTCAGTACACTCAATGCTGTAATGAACAGTCCTGCCTTTTTCACAAGCACTTCCTCCTTTGCTGTTTGTCAGTTTACTTTTTGCACCGTGGGGATTTCGTAATTGCCTTCCAGAACAATCGGCTTGGGTAAATACAGTCTGAGCATCAAGTTAAAATCTCCTGCTGGAGTCGGTAGCCAGTTCGATTGTTTTCCAGCTGGCGGATCTTTCTGGAGGTAGATATCGAGAGACCCGTCTGCATTGTATTTCAGTTCCCTCGTGCGGTCGCCAATGGCATAACGGTTGAGACGGTTTGGTACGAAGTAATAATCTGCTCCATACAGGGTTAATGACCAAAAAGCATCAACAGGAGGAAGGTTATCTTTTGAAAAGCGAATGACATAGCGATTCTCTCCCGAAAGTGGGGTTCCATCGCGATCTACATCCGTCCTTTGGTATACGCTCTCACTCGGGATGTTGGCACCGAAGGCCGTACGAGCGACAACTGCTCGCTTTAGGTAATCCACCCCATATGTTCCGTAATCGAGGTTTAGACTCCATGTATTTTGTCCTTGTCCTTTGACAGCACTAGCCATTGCAATGATTTCTTCCCCATCTTTTACAGCGCGCCTTAATCCTGCCAGAGTCGCTTCATCCAACGTAGTTTCATCAAAATCATCGGTTGGGGTAATTCCAATGTGTTCGAACTGCTTGACGTGAGCTTCATCCGCTGAAGCTGGCTGATTGGATTTCATGGAGCTGGTCAGAAGGCGAAAGAACGACAGCGGGTCCTTTTCGTCCAATATCGCAGCAGATGCATTCGAGGAAGAGCTGATCTTCGTTGATTGGACAAGGGGTGTAATCGTCATCTGTTTTTGAAGGGCGGTTACATTCGGAATATCTGTTTCTCCATCTATTAAAATACGCCCACCAGCAAGCACTGTATTGGTCGGGGACTTGATGACTTTCCTATTTGCTGGCAGATCGCCTTTCCAGTTTGGTCCGACGATTAAAAATTTTCCTTCTTTTGTGCCAGTGGTTTTTGTCCCAATATAGTCAAAAGAATTGGTCCAAGCGTCCATCAATTGGATGGTATAATATCTTTTTCCGAAATCAGGTACGTGCAGAACCAGTGGACCTTGGGTAAGGTCAAGATAGGCAGCCGAGTACAACGTATCGTGATTCGGGGAGACCACGCCTCTATAATCAGCAGCAGGCAGCGCTTGAAGATGAAAAAACTGATTCAAGGGCCTTTTATCTTGTAAAGCACTCCTCTTCTTTTTTTCCAATGTCACAAGAGGATAACCGTAAATGTAGGCTTGGATACCCAGGCTGTACGCAAGATTCTCACGTGACTGTTTCGTTGATACCGTTCCCTGCGACACCATAACGTTAGCCTGTGCATGAGCTGTTAAAGCAGGGGTACTAACAGAAAAGCATAGCGTTGTCAGAACAGTAGCCAGTGATAAAATCAATCGTTTTCCTTTCAACATCGTTCCAAGCCCCCTACCCTACTTGGTTACAATCTGATCGATTGTATGCAGAAATTCCGTTATGCGAGAAATCGTCGCTTTTATCTGCTCCGGAAATACGGCCATATTCGTAAAATATCCGTGTACTAACCCCTTCTCGCATACCGCTTCAACCTTTACTCCTGCATTCTTCAAGCGTTCGGCATATGCGATTCCCTCATCGCGCAATACATCACATTCGGCAGTGATCACGATAGCAGGAGGAAGATTGCTCAAATCTCTCGCTGATAGTGGAGCTACATACGGATTGCCTTTATCATACTCATGATTGATATAATGGTTGGAAAACCACAACATCAGGTCCCGATTCAGACCAAACCCTTCTTGAAATTCCATGTAAGATGGAGAGTCAAAGCGCATGTCCGTCACTGGGTAAACAAGGACCTGTGCCTTTATTGCCGGGCCGTTTTGGTCTTTTGCAAGAAGCGAGAGAACGGTAGAAAGATTTCCTCCTGCACTATCACCACCAACTACCAAATCGGAAGCGCTTCCATTAATAGAGGAAGCATTTTCACTCACCCACTTTAACGCTGCATAGGAATCAGCGACGGGAACAGGAAACTTATGCTCCGGCGCCAATCGATAATCGACCGATACGACGATTCTTCCTGATAGATGAGCCAGCATCCGGCAGCTAGCATCTACGGTTTCAAGATCACCGATTACCCAACCGCCACCATGATAATAAACAAAAAGCGGAAACGGACCTTGACCCTCCGGTGTGTACATCCTGATGTTTATTTCGGCATCCGCTCCAGCAGGAATCAGCTTGTCCTCAACTTTTGCGAGCGGTGCAAGCTCTACCTCGACAGCAGGAATCTGTGCAAATATGTCTCTTACTGCTTGCGGCTCCAATTTATGAAGGGGCGGTAATTGGTTAATCCTTTCCAAATAAACTTTTGCTCTTGGATCTATATTTGCCACGAAGCATCCATCCTTCCCTTGATATGATGTATACTTGAAGGAAATAGATTCAGAGAAGAGCTATCATCCTTATCTTAAGCCTACTTTTTTCTGTATAATTGGAATATTCCCATTTTGTAGCGCATCGATTCCCCCAAAAGGAGATGACAAAGTGACTGCAATCTATACCATTGAAGAACAAGTTCGAAAGCTGGATGCCATAACGAATCATGAAGAAAAATTATATAAAATTCTTGAATTATACCTGGAGCTATTTCCAACTCAGGATGCTTCTTTATATCGCTATTCGCCTATTGGCTATTTTGGAGAAGGAATTATCTCTCTCTCAGCAAAAGGATTACGTCATATACGGGAAAAACGTGATGATATTCGGGGCTATAGCTTTTTGCAGGATGTCATCCGTGAAAGAAAGGCCAAGTACTGTTCTGGCATTGAATTTTTTAAACAAACCAGCAGCAATTACCCTCATTCCTCCAATGCGCATGCCGTTTTAGTTTCCCCCATTTGCTACGGTTCGGTCGTCATTGGCTTTATATCCTCCAAAGAATTCCATACGGGAGCAATCATTGATGACGAAATCCTTGCGTCTGTCACTCTGTATGGCAAGCTCGTTGGGAAGTTCATTGAAGACTATCAGCGGGTAGAAAACTCTTTGCAGCTAAGCAAACGAGAACTGGAAGTGATGAAAAAAATCGCGTGGGGTGAGAGTACGAAGGAAATGGCAGATTCCATGAATATCAGTGAATTAACCGTAAAACAATACGTAAAATCCGCGATTCAAAAGCTGGGCGCTAACAATCGTTCCCATGCAGTTGGAGAGCTCTACCGCCAAGGGATTATTTGATAGGATGAGTACAAGGTCACATAAAAGCCGACAGGGCTATCTGTCGGCAGTCTGTTCTTTGTGAAAATTCCTTTCCCCCTATAAGCCAAGGTTTTTGGCGATAATATTTTTCATAATTTCTGTTGTGCCTCCATAGATTGGCATCACGGCAACATCCCGATAACGACGGGCTATCGGATATTCTTCCATAAATCCGTATCCGCCATGAAGCTGTAAGCAACGGGCTGACATCTTCCTTGCCATTTCTGTAATGAACCATTTTGCCATGCAAATTTGGGTAACGATATTTTCGCCTTGCATATGTTTTTCTGTTAAATCATCAAGGAAGGTCTGCGCTATTTTTAATTCGGTTGCCATTTCTGCTATTTCAAATTGTGTATTCTGAAAGGAACTGATCGGTTTCCCGAAAGCATGTCTTTCTTTTACATAGCTCATGGTTGACTTGAGCATCTCTTCTGCTATGACCATTGCACCCAAAGCAATCAAAAGCCGTTCCTGCTGCAATTTTTCCATCAAGTAGTAGAAGCCTTGGCCTTCTTCTCCTAATAGATTAGGGACAGGAACACGCGCATCCTCAAAAATCAGCTCAACCGTATCTGTAGAATGCTGGCCCAGCTTTTTCAACTTGCGTCCGCGGGAAAATCCGGGTGTATCCGCATCCACCAAGAGGATGCTGACACCTTTCCGAGCTGGAGTTGCTTTTGGATCGGTTTTGACTGCAACGAAAAACAGTGATGCATTGATACCGTTGGAGATAAAGGTTTTCTGCCCGTTTACGATATAGTGATCGCCCTCACGAATAGCCGTTGTACTCATACTCGCCAAGTCCGATCCGATCCCAGGCTCTGTCATCGCCACTGACGTCGTTACCTCTCCACTCACACATTTGGGCAAATACCTTTTCTTTTGCTCTTCGTTTCCAAATCTTTCGAGGTAAGGGACGATAATCGAAGAGCTCGTGCTTGCCAACGTACCTACGCCAACACGGTGTAACTCTTCCGCCAAGACGAGATTAAAGCCGAAGTCGAGGCCAAGACCGTCATATTCAGGCTGCACCTGCGGACAAAGAAACCCTTGCGCACCCAGCTTCTCATAAAATTCTCGTGGCGTGTATTTTTCTTCTTCCCATTTCTCGATGTAAGGGACAGCTTCTTTTTCGAGAAATTTTTGCAAAGAAGTTCGGAACATATCATGTTCATGGGTGAGAAAACGTCTCTCTCTCCTAAATAAATCAAATGTATTTGTTTTAGATGAAGTCGTTGAATATGACACCATGCACCCCTCCTCTTTTTTGAATTGTTCATACATATAGGAAAGACCGTCTATGAGAACCGTGAGGGCTATAGTGGCAACCAATTTCACGGTACTCAAGCCGGTCAGTTAGGAAACGCAGACCAAATCTATTACCTTGATGGCAATTTCGCCTCAAAGATGCCTGAAACTTTGACTTCTCCTTCGCTGTTCTTTGCCAGTACTTCTCCCACTACAGTGTTATCCAACTTTTTTTCCAGAACTTTTCCGACAATCTCAATCGATTCGCCTGGAAGTGTCATTTTGCTAAAACGCACTTGAATTTTCTGGATATTTTTTCGAGTAACCCAGGAAGTAACTCCTTGGGACAGCATCCCCATGACCAGCATTCCGTGAGCGATGATCTTCATGCCTGCTTTCTCTGCGAACTCTTCCACCAGATGCAGCGGGTGAAAATCGCCGGAAGCACCTGCAAACCGAACGAGCTGCACGCGGGTGATCGGTTCTTTTTCCAGAACAGGGAACTCGTATCCTTCACTTACATCCTCATAAAATATCATGGCGTTCTCCTTTCTTCTCATGCCCCATTAATGACGATGCACGATCGTGTTTCTCGTAATAGCTACCAGTTCTCCTCGCTGATTTCGATACTGATTTTCAGATGTGACCAAGTCCATCGATCCGCTGCTTCCTGTCTTCGTTTCGGCATCGACAACCTTGCTCGTGACTGACAGCACGTCTCCCGTGACAATGTCACCCAAGTATTCGTAGGATTGCTGTCCATGCAAAACTCTCGCCAGTTTTAATCCCAACTTCTCCATTTTTTCAACGGAACCCATGCCGCCCCACAAGTCAATAACTTGCAAAAAGGTTGGCGGGATAGGAATGCCATCGTAGCCTTCTTTTTTAGCAGCCTCTAGATCGTAATAGATCGGGTTGTCATCACCGATAGCGAGTGCCAATTCTTTTATTTTTCCTTTTTCTACGGGCATGGTGTAAGGTTTAAACTCCAGCCCGATCAAATCTTTCACATTTGACACGCTCATTCACCTCATCTGCATAAATTGGACGAAATGATTACGTCAAAGAACCGCCGTTTACCCCAAGCACTTGTCCATTGATATAGTTGGACAAGGGGGAGGCGAGGAATAAAATGCTTTCAGCTGCTTCCCTTCCGCTGCCAACTCGTTTTTGCGGAATGTTACTGATTAACTTCTCCCTTACTTTTTCTGGGATGCCCGCTGCTTCTCCGTTGACAATAAGACCTTCCTCTTTGGGACGAGTAAGCCTAGTATCGATGAAGCCAAAGGCAACTGCATTGCTGTTTATGTTGAATTGCCCCCACTCTTTCGCTACCACCTTGGTTAATCCAATGACACCTGCTTTTGCAGAAGAATAATTGGCTTGCCCCATGTTTCCTCTCACCCCGGAACCGGAGGAGACATTGATAATCTTGCGGTGATAAACGATGCCTTGTTCGATCTCTTTTTTGGCGACATCGCGCATGTATGGGGATGCTTCACGAATCAATCGGAAGGGAGCGATCAGATGGATGTCTAGCATTGCCTGGAATGCTTCGTCCGTCATTTTATGAAGAAGGCCGTCAATACAATAGCCAGCATTGTTCACCAAAATATCCAGTCGGCCAAAGGCAGAAATCGTCGCATCTACCAATTGCTTCGGATAGACTGGATCTGTTACGTTTCCGCAAAATGCGATCGCATCGCTTCCGAGATCCTTGATCGTAGAAACTACTTCTGTTGCCGGTTCTTCATCTCGATCAGCCACAACGACTCGCGCGCCATTTTCAGCTAATACCAATGCCGTTTCACGGCCGATTCCACGTCCAGCCCCTGTAACGATCGCTACTTGGTTTTCCAACATTTTTGCCATTTCCACTCTTCCTTCCATTTCGTTTTTATCCAACTCGATACATAGTTACGACGCAAGCACCACCAAGACCCAAGTTGTGATGCAAGGCAACTCTTGCATTTTCCACTTGCCGTTTCTGTGCCTGCCCGCGAAGCTGCCAGACCAGCTCCGTGCACTGGGCAAGACCCGTTGCTCCGATTGGATGTCCTTTTGACATCAAGCCACCAGAAGGATTGACAACCACTTTGCCACCGTATGTGTTATCGCCATCATTGATCAATTTCTCTGCTCCACCTTCCTCACATATCCCCAGGCTCTCATAGGTAATGACCTCATTTGGGGTGAAGCAGTCATGGAGTTCCAAGACATCTACTTCTTCTGGGCCGATGCCTGCCGCCTCATAGACCTGTTTGGCGGCACGACGGGTCATATCGGCTCCCACCAGATTGAGGATATTGTCGTGACTGACATTCATATCCGTTGTCAGCGCTTGCGCCACGATCTCGACTGCGTTGGAAATACCGTGCTTTTTGGCAAATTCCTCACTGCAAACAATAGCGGCTGCTGCGCCGCAGGTTGGTGGACAGGCCATAAGACGTGTCAGTCTAGGCATCAATTCCGGAGCACTCATGACCTCTTCTACTGTCAGTGTTTGTGTGAATAGCGAGTACGGATTTTGAACGGCATGATTCCTTGTTTTCACGGAGACTTTTGCAAAAATGTCTGGATTTGCTCCATACTTCTCCAGATACTCCTTACCTGCTGAACCAAACAAGCGGATGGCATTCGGAGACTGCGGCACTTCTGGCCACAATTCCTTCAAGCGATCCTGCAACCAGCCAGTTGCTGGTGTTCGATCATCCCAATGAGATTTCAATGCGCCCGGCTTCATTTCTTCAAAGCCAACTGCCAGTGCGCACTCTACAGCGCCAGACTCTACTGCTTGTCGTGCCAGGAACAGCGCATTGGAACCAGAGGAGCAGTTGTTGTTGATATTAAAAATCGGAATCCCGGTCATCCCCACCTGATATAACGCTCTTTGACCACACGTGCTGTCACCGTAAACGTAACTTGCATATGCTTGCTGGATCTCGGAATAGTCAATTCCCGCATCTTCCAGTGCACCTTTTACCGCTTTTGCTGCCATGACTTCATACGGCTCGTGTGCTCCAGGTTTTGTAAACGGTATCATATTGACACCAATTACTTTTACTTTTTTACCCAATAGTCTCGCCTCCTTTGGTAGATTGATGAAGTCACTTTTCATATTTGCGAATAATTAGAATCTTTAAATGAATAATAAATTTATGCTCGTATTTAATAAAGTTTAGAACGCAAAAGGTACATTAAGAAAATATTAATGGGTACGATTTTCCTCAACCAATGTACGGCGCAATATTTTGCCCACTGCCGATTTCGGCAATTGCTCCCTGAATTCGATCAATCTGGGCACTTTGTATTTCGCCAACCGTTCTTTGCACCATTCCACAATATCTTCTTCTGTCAGCGAATGGTCTTTCTTCACAACAATAGCTGCTTTGACGGTTTCTCCACGGTAGGCATCCGGGACACCGAATGTACACGCTTCTGCAACGGCTGGATGCATGTACAGGACCTCATCAATCTCGTTGGGATAAATATTGTATCCTCCTGCGATGATCATTTCCTTCTTTCTTCCGACAACATACAAGAAGCCATCCTCATCCAGCATGCCCGTGTCACCCGTAAAGAGCCATCCATCACGGATCGTTTGCGCTGTCTCTTCTGGTTTTTTCCAATATCCTTTCATGATTTGCGGACTTTTCAAAACAATTTCACCCGTTGCTCCCGGTGGCATTTCTTTCAAACCTGTTTCCATATCCACGATTTTTACATCGGCATTTGGGACTGGTATCCCTACGCTCCCTGTTTTTCGAATACCTTTACCAAATACCCGAACGATAACAGCGTTGGATTCTGTAAGTCCATACGCTTCAGAAATACGGACGCCCGACTTATGTTCAAATGCTCGCAATACTTCTAACGGGATCGGAGCAGCACCTGATCTGCATATTTTCAATGAACGCAAATCATCCTCCCGAAAATCAGGATGATTCACTAATGCGACAAAGACAGTCGGTGATGCTGAGAGATGAGAGGGACGATACTTGCGGATGATGGGAAGAGTGTCATGGATGCGAAAATGCATGATGGGAATGTAGACACCTGCATGGAAGATAGAGGCGATCATGACCATCAGGCCTGCACCATGGAACAACGGGAAAACACCAAGAAACCGTTCGCCGGGACGCTGAAGTGCCCCTTCGTCTGTGATCGAGGTATGGTACGTGGTCGCTACCGTGTTGTAATGCGTAATCATTACCCCTTTAGGTGTTCCTGTCGTTCCCCCTGTGTACTGTAGGACGGCAATATCTTCCTTGCTATTGATTTGCAAAGGAGGGAGTGTATCGTTTTGTTCTTCGATCCACTGATAGAAGTAGGCATATCCAGCTGGATTGTGATCTGTGGTTACGATCGTCAGCTTATGGTGATAGCCGGTACTTTCTAGTTTCTCGATCTGACTGCTATCACAAATCAACCAGCTCGGCTCCGAGTCATCCAGCATAATAAGCAATTCCCGCTGCTGAAACATGGGATTCAGTTGGACGACAATCCCCCCTATTCGTTGAACTGCGAAATAGGCGATGATATATTCTTTGCAATTGTACAGCATGATTCCCAAGCGATCTCCCTTCTTGCATCCACGTCGATGCAAGGCACCGGCAAAACGATCCACTGCGTGCTTCAGTTCGGTATAAGTAAACGCCAGATCCGCTTCGATAATAGCTGGATGATGAGGGAAATCTTGTGCAGCTCGCTCAAGGAAATGGTAGATGGAGCACAGAGGAATTTCCATTTCTACGGGGATTGTTTTCGGATAAAAGGCGTGCCATGGCTTTTTCAATTTACCGACTCCTTTCATTTGAAGAAGTGGATTCGGATTGATGTTTTATGTAACGGCTCCGCAATTCATATTTCAGTATTTTCCCAGAAGGATTTCTTGGCAAAACGTCCGTGAAGATTACTGCGCGAGGAATCTTGTAACCAGCGAGATGCTTCCGACAGAATTCAATTAACTCGGTTCTATCGATGGTATAACCAGGTTTTGCGATGATTACCGCTGCCACTATTTCGCCCCACTTCTCATCGGGAACTCCTATCACTGCTGCTTCCCATACACCATCAAAAGCATACAGAATGTTCTCTACTTCAACGGAATAGATGTTGCTGCCACCCGAAATAATCATATCTTTTTTGCGATCAACAAGTGTTATGAAGCCATCTTCATCAACGGAACACAAGTCTCCCGTATATAGCCACCCGTCACGAATTGCCTCAGCAGTAGCCTCTGGATTTTTATAATACTCCTTCATGATCATGTCGCTCCGAAGAAGCAATTCCCCAATTTCTCCTGGGGCAACTTCTTTTCCATCCTTGTCAACGACTTTAGCTTCCGTCAAGAATCTAGACTTTCCGCTTGTCCCCAGCTTTTCCTTATGATCCTCCGGATATAAGTAAATCCCGGAAGGTCCGCCTTCTGTCAATCCACAACGGTTGTTGAACTGATCCGTCTTAAACAGTTCCATACTTTTCTTGATGAGTTCAGGAGACATCGGTGCTCCACCATACCTTAGACTTTCAATCGAGGATAAATCGTATTGGTCTGCATCTGGGACTTGCAGCATCATGTTATACATCGTTGGAACGGCAATAAATGATTGAATTTTGTAATGTTCAATTGCTTTTAGAACTTCAACAGGATCAAATTTTTGTTGAATGACAAGTGTTTGTCCCAAAAATAAATCCTTGAAGAGGATACTGAATCCTGCACCGTGAAAGAAAGGCATGAAATGCAAGATTCGGCTGTTCATTGTTTCCCCACTCAAACCAAGCGAATGAAAAATGAACAAAATAGCTCGATGATGATCGAATACGGCTCCTTTGGGTCTTCCTGTCGTTCCGGATGTATACAGGATGTGAGAATCATCATGCTGTTCAACCACTACATCAGGCTCATTTTCATTTTCGGTCAGAACTTGTTGCAACGACAAATGTCCTTCTACTTGCGTATGGTGAACAGCAATACAATGGGCGACCTTGGCAGATCGAGCGTGTTCAATCAACGCTCCATACTCTTCATCATAAATGACCAGCTTGGCATCCGAATGATCGATGAGGTATGCTGCTTCTGATTTCGTCAGGCGAACGTTAATCGGAACCGTGACAGCACCGATCTTGGCGGCCGCAAACAAAGCGATCGGGAAGATATTGGAGTTTTTCATCATGAAGCATATTTTTTCACCTTTTGTGATCCCAAGTGAAAGCAAGCCATGTGCCAGTCGATTTACGATTCGATTTAGCTGTTCATACGTGTATGTCTGATCCTGATAGATGATCGCGACTCTATCCGGCATCATATTCGTGTTTCTGACAAGTGAACTCCCCATATTCACGATGACGCACCTCACCAACAAGGAAATCTCACATTATTTCCCTTTAAATTGTGGAGCCCGTTTTTCAAAAAATGCAGTAACTCCTTCTTTCAAATCTTCCGTCTGAAAACATACTCCTTGACCAAAGGCTTCCAACTCCAAAAATTCTTCTAAGCTGACATTTGCGCTATAGTGAACGAGTTGTTTGATCAGTCCAATTGACAAGCTTGGCCCTTCTGCAATCTTTTGCGCTATGGAACATGCCCGCTCCAGTAAGATGTCATCATCGACTACTTCATTCACCAACCCGAGTTGGTATGCTTGTTCTGCCGAGATGCGCTCTCCCAACATCATCAGTTCTTTTGCTCGGTGAGGCCCTAATGATTGTGTTAAAAAATGAATCCCACCGAAATCGGGAAGTGCCCCCACTTTCACGAAACTTTGAATGAAGAAAGCGGAACGGGCTGCAATCACCAAGTCACAGGCTAATGCCAGACTGACTCCTGCTCCTGCTGCGGCGCCATTTACTGCTGCTATCATGGGTTTTTCCACTTTTCTCATCATGTGGAGCAGCTCATAATACTGTTTCATTCTTTTACGGGTAGAAAAGGCATTCGAAGTATCGCCCTGAACGTTGTTCAAATTGCCACCAGCACTAAACGCACGTTCTGTACCCGTGATGATAACCGCTTTGACTTGGTCGTCATATTGAATTTCCCTAAAGGTATCGAGTAGTTCCCATGCCACTTCCGTTAAAGGATTTCTGATTTCTGGCCTGTTCAATTTGATGATGCAGACTTTGTTTTCCATAGTAGTCACGATGTTTTTTTCCTTCATACGACTCACCTCTTTGCGTACTCGGACCAAGTTTGGTCAAATGTCATTAAAACAATAATTCTGATTGTTCGGAATCTTGTATTCATGATATTCTGGTATTATCTATTTTGAAAGTTTAGAAATGAAAAGGTTCGTTATGTAAATATTAATGGCTCATATAAGCAAGCCTAAACAGTCTACTTGAAAATCAATGGTACTGAGGTGAAGCTATGCGAATCGAGCAACTAATCTACATAACTGAAATAGCAAAAACGGGATCGATTGCGAATACAGCCGAACGACTTTTTGTATCTTCTCCAGGTATAAGCCTTGCGATCAGCAGTTTGGAGGAGGAGCTGGGTGTAAAGATTTTTGATCGCTCTCGAACAGGATTAGAGCCAACTGAACTGGGGAAAAAGCTGATCGCTCGTGCACAGGAAATATTAATCCATATCGAGGAATTTAAAAACGAGGCGAAATATGATTCTTCCAAGTTTGAAGGACAGCTATCCATCTCAACTGTCCCTGGCATCTGTAGAACCATCATCCCAAAAACATTGGCTTCTATTAATTTGAAATACCCAAAAGTCCATCTTCATGTGAAAGAAGCACATCTTACGCAAGTTCGAAAAGACGTTTTAAATGGTGATGTCGACATTGGCATTATCTACTCATTTCCCTCCTCCCACGAAGAAAACCAACTACTTACCACAACACATCTCACCGATACCTCCATGATGGTTTGCTTTCGAAAGGATTCGGAATTGGCATCCAAAGACATTCTTTACATGGAGGATCTATATAACTACCCGCTTGTTGGATCAACCAATTTGAGTGACACAAAAAAATTTCATGCCTATATTTTTGGGGAGTTTGATAAAATCAATTTTTTGGTTCAATCTCAAAATTATGAAACAAAAAAACATTTCATCTCACAAGGATTGGCATTGGGCTTTGAAACCTACCTAACGACGAAAGCTGATCCATTTTTTCAAGGGGAAGATATTATTTGTAAGCCCGTCATTGCAACAGAGCCCGTGGTCTCCTATTATTGCATCAAACGAAAAAACCAATACTTTTCCAAAGTCGGTAAGGAATTTTTAAAAGAACTTCAAGCCCAGGCGAATCAATATAAAGAATAAGCAAATAATGCGTCGATGCATGAATATGACAAAGGAGCTTCAGTAAATCTGATCTCCTTTTTTTGTATAAACGTTGATCATTGGAGGAAAAATACCATTTACATAAAACCAAATGGTGTTATATCATCATGAAGTAAAACCAAAAGGTGTTATATTTTCACTACGAAACGGAGAGATTTATCGTGGAACAGAACAATCAACAAACCGTAGAAGATATTAAACAAACCATTGTTTTCGACGCCCCTATTCAAAAGGTATGGGAGAAAGTATCCACTGCGGAAGCCATTTCTGCTTGGTTTATGCCGAATGATTTTCAACCAGTGGTAGGTCATGAGTTTCATATCCAATCCCCTTTTGGACCGTCCCCATGCAAAGTGTTGGAAGTAGAAGAACCTCATCGCCTTTCTTTTGCTTGGGATACAGACGGTTGGGTAGTCTCGTTTCTTTTAAAAGACCTGGGAGATAAAACGGAGTTTACCCTCATTCATGGTGGATGGAAAGCGGCAGATGAGATCATCGAAAAAGCAAACGCGAAGAGCGCAATGATTCGTGAGAAGATGAATCAAGGTTGGGTTGGAATTGTACATGAGCGTCTGAAAAAGGTTGTGGAAGGCTAAATGTCTGCTTCAGCAGAAAAGGTTGATGTATTTCAAGCGATCGCTGACCCTACTCGTCGAGAAGTACTTCGCTTGCTAGCTGAAAAAGAATTGCCTATCTCTGCAATTACCTCTCATTTCCCCATAAGCCGAACGGCTGTGGTCAAGCATCTTCATATACTTGCTGACGCAGATTTGGTTACGGGACATAAGGTAGGTCGCGAGAAAATCTATCGGTTGCATCCCGGTCCCCTAACAGAAGTAAAGCAATGGCTTTCCTTTTACGAGCAGTTTTGGAACAATAAGCTCTCTATGTTGAAGCATCTGGTGGAAACCGATGGCGATACGGCATTAACTGTCGTGCAATCGGAACCGGATCAAAAAAGGAAATAGTTTATCATGCCCTTCCCTCTTGATCGATTGACCCAAGATCAAGAGGGTTATCTTTGATCAGGCATTTCTTATAGCAAAAAGACTGCCGATTGCTCGACAGTCTGGGTAATTGGCTTACTTATTCAACAGCTCGGTCAGTTCAGTGGATTCGGTCAAGTGCAACGGTGCTGTTCCATAAGCTTTGCCATCTTCTGAATCAAACATATGGTTTTTGTTGTCTCCGCTCAATACGAAGAACAGTGTCTTCGCCTTTACTTCTGCTTTGTTATCAGTTCCAACAGTCGCTGGCAAAGTGTTTGTCGTTACTTCAGCGTAGTTGAATTCAACTGCCAAAGCCTCTTTCTTGTCCTTCTCCACCGCTTGAGTGCTGTCATCAAAACGCATTTGGTCCGCAAGTGTTTCAAAACGTTTATTCATGAGCGCAAGAATTTCCTTGAACTTGTCATCTTCCGGCTTCAGGGATGTTTTTTCCCCTTGCTTGTACACAACGATTTCTTGTGGAACAACGATCACCTGTTGCTCTTCTTTTTTCGCTTCTGCAGGTTTTTGCGTAGTTGCTTCACCTGCTGGTTGTTGGGTACCTGTTGCCGCTTGATCTTGTTTTGCTGGTTGCTCTGCAGTTTGCGTGTTGCCGCAAGCAGTCAGGACTGCTAACAGAAGTGCAGCTGGGATCAATGTAGACTTTTTCATGTTGAGGACCACCTTTTCTATATTCTCTCTCCACTGTTTTATTCGCGTATTAGAAATAAGGGCGATCGCGAACTATCGCGAACACGCCCGTGCCGTTACTGATACGTGGAGTGCTATTAACCCAAGCATTATATTACATATGGATATGAATAGCAAATTACTACTTATTGATTCTTACTTTGAAAGCTCCCCTAATCGATGAATCACATGGCATGTACATGAAATGCCCTGATAAAAAAGGTCCACTACCATATTTTCATTCGGCGCATGATTCGCCTCATCTGCGTTCGCATACGGGACCATCACGGATGGGACTCCGAGAATCTGAGTCCAGACATAATCGGGGAGGCTCCCGCCGACTCCAGGTACAAGAAGAGGATCTACTCTGTACGCATCTCTGACTGCCTGTGTAACCACTTTCACGATCTCTAGTTCAGCAGAAGTACGTGAAGGTTTCATTTCTCCTTGATGCAAGACCTCTATGGAAGGATTGTGTTTTTTCACATGTTCGCAAAGCTTTTGAAAAATATCGTCTGGGTCTTGATCGATGACTAGCCGTATATCCATTTTCACACGCGCAGTGGCAGGAATAATCGTCTTGGAGCCGTCTCCCCCGTATCCACTGTGAAAACCGCAAATATTGAAAGTCGGTTCCAAGGATACCAAGCGATAAAAGGTTTCGGCATCCGCTTCGATATCTGGATATCCGATCTGCTCGATTAACACCTCACGTTCAAAAGGAAGCTTGCGAAGCAAATCCAGCTCATAGGCAGTCGGTTGGCGGATATTATCGTAAAATCCTTCGATTAGCACCCTCCCTTGCTCATCACGCATCGTTTTTAACAAGTCAATAAGCATCCATGCCGGATTGGGTGCGATATTTCCCATATTTCCCGAATGATGATCCCATTTTGCTCCGTGTGCTACCAGTTCGACACCAAGAATACCCCTGACACCTAACTCAACAGAAGGGATACCACTTCCATGCATGGGCCCATCTGATGTGTAAACAAGGTCACATGCCAATAGCTCTTTATTCTCTTCAACGAAAGTCGCGAGATGAGGACTACTGTTTTCCTCCTCCCCTTCAAATACCAGCTTCACATTGACTGGCAACTCACCAAAGCTGTCCAAATACGTTTGAATCGCCAGTACCTGAGCCATTAACTGACCTTTGTTGTCTCCTACTCCTCGACAATAAATCCTTCCGTCTCGTATGTTCGGTTCAAAGGGTGGCGACAGCCATTCCTCGAGCGGCTCAGGGGGCTGGACATCATAGTGACCATAGATCAATACTGTGAATGCATTCTCAGCCTTTATCCATTCTCCATATACAATTGGATGTCCCGCTGTTTCCATTAGGCGACTCTGTATCCCACATGCCTGCATCATCTCATTCAACAGCTCCGCACATTCTCGTACGCCTACATTGGTTGTACTTATGCTTTTCTGTTTCAACAAGGCAAACAGTTGCTGTAAATAAAGTTCTTTACGCTCCACTATCAGACGCTGAACAGTAGCTAAGCTCATGCTATATTCTCTCCTATCTATGGTTTCCTTTTTGATCAGACATAGAGATGACAAGCCACACTATGCGAATCGGTTACCTGCTGCATATCTGGTCTGATTTCTTTGCATATCTCCATCACATTCGGACATCTACTGGCAAAAGCGCAGCCCAGTGGAGAGTTGGCTGGTAAAGGCACGTCCCCTTGCAAAATGATTCGTTCTTTCCTCAATCGGGGATCTGCCACTGGGATGGCGGATAACAACGTCTTGGTATAAGGGTGTAATGGATTGGCGTACAATTGTTCCGTTGTCGCAAGCTCCGCCATTCTCCCTAAATACATGACTCCTACACGATTGCATATATGCCGAACTACCCCGAGATCATGGGAAATGAACAAGTAAGTCAGTTGAAATTCTTCTTGTAAATCCTGCATGAGATTTAAGATTTGCGACTGGATCGATACATCTAGTGCAGAGACGGGTTCATCAGCCACTACTAGCTGTGGTTGAAGAATCAGTGCACGAGCAATGCCAATTCGTTGCCGCTGCCCACCCGAAAATTCATGAGCATACCGCTCAGCATACGTGCGATTTAACCCGCAAACCTCCATCATATGATGTATTTTTTCCAAACGCTGATGTTCATCACCCAATCTATGGGCTTTTAGCGGCTCATCTAGAATTTCCTTTACCGTCAATCGTGGGTTAAGCGACGAGAATGGATCTTGGAACACCATTTGAAAATGCTTGCGCTGTTGCCTCAGTTCACTCGCTGATAAGGAGGACAGACTCCTGCCTGCAAAGCTGATATCTCCTGAAGTTGGTTTTGTCAGGTGCAAAATCGCCCTGCCCATCGTCGATTTTCCACATCCGGATTCTCCTACCAGCCCGAGCGTCTCTCCTTGATTGATGGTAAACGAAACATGATCGACGGCCTTCACTACACTCTTCGTTTTTTGCAGCAGCTTGCTCTTCCCTGGATAAAACACCTGTAACTGTTGTACTTCTACTAATGGGTCCATCCCAACACCTCCCGTTCTCCTAGGCATGTAACCAGCAGCGGCACGTATGATTATTGCCGACCGAAACGATCGCGGGGTCTTCCACCCAGCAACGGTCAATAACACGATCGCACCGTTCTGCAAAGCGACAACCCTTGGTGATCGACCCTGCTGGCGGGACTTGCCCTTTGATCGTATATAAGCGGCTTCTCTTTTCTACTGAAGAGGGCATGGATTGCAGTAGACCAATGGTATAAGGATGCTTAGGATTATGGAATAAATCATCGACGTCAGCTTCTTCCACGACTTCTCCTGCATACATCACCAGAACGCGATCACACATCTCAGCGACCACCCCCAGGTCATGAGTGATTAGCATGATGGCTGTATTTTCTTTTTCTTGCAATTTTTTCATCAGGTCTAAGATTTGCAATTGAATCGTTACATCCAGCGCCGTTGTTGGTTCATCCGCAATCAACAGCTTTGGCTGGCATGCCATCCCAATCGCAATCATTACCCGTTGCCGCATTCCACCCGACAATTCGAACGGATAGCTTCGGTAGATTTGCTCAGCACGGGATATACCGACGCGCTTTAGCATCTCAATGGATTGTTCTTTTGCTTCCTGTTTGGATGCGCACGTATGAAGTAGAATAATCTCATCGATTTGTCGGCCGATCGTAAAAACAGGGTTTAAGGAGGTCATCGGCTCCTGGAAAATCATCGCGATCTCGTTTCCTCGGACCACACGCATTTCTTCCTCGGAGAGTTGGGTCAAATCCCTGTTGTTATAAACAATTTGTCCATTCGTAATGCGGCCGGGTGGGCTGATCAGGCGCATGATCGATAGTGAGGTAATGCTTTTGCCGCAACCGGATTCTCCGACGATCCCCAAGGTTTCACCCGCATGAACAATAAAGGAAATACCGTTGACGACAGTTATCTCTTCCTTTTCTTTCTTAAAAGAAACCTGTAACTGGTTGACCTCTAAAATAGGCGTATTCATTCGTTCACTTCTACTCCTTTAGCTTGGGATCGAGCGTATCTCGCAGACCGTCGCCAAACAAATTGAAACAGACGACAGTCAGTACAATGGCGATCCCAGGAAAAAATGTTGGGTAGAAAAAATTCCGGCTGTTGTCTTTGGCTGCGCTCAACATCGCCCCCCATTCCGGAGCTGTTATGTCACCACCTAGACCGAGAAAGCTAAGAGCAGCTCCAAGCAGAATCGCTGTACCAATTCTCATCGTCAAATAAACCATGACCACAGGAAGCATACCGGGCAAAATATGCCGTATGATAATCACAAAATCCTGCACACCGATTGATTTAGCCGCTTCCACATACGTCATTTGCTTTAACGCTAGAGCACTCCCTCTGACGATGCGGATGAAGATGGGAACCGTAAAAACTGCTACTGCAAAAATAATGTTAACCATCCCAGCCCCTAGCACGGCAATCACTGCGATCGCGAGCAATATCCCCGGAAACGCCAACAAAATATCGGTTAGACGCGTAATGATCGAGTCAATCCACCTTCCGTAATATCCAGCTAATAGGCCAAGCAGCGTCCCAATAACAGCACCGATCCCGACAGATACGAAACCAATGAACAGTGTTTCACGAGTCCCAGCCAAGACACGACTGAAGATATCCCGATTTTGATGATCGGTTCCGAACCAGTGCAGTAGGGATGGCTGTTGATGTTTCCTATTGTCCATAAGTGCGATATGCGTCTGACTAGGCTGTATTTGGACGAGTACAGGCTCTTGCATCGATGTTTCAACAGCTATCGGGACAATGGTAGATACAGGCCCGATTGATACTTTCACTTGCCCGATACCCTGACCAAGCGCGGTCACCGTCCCATCAGGCGTTACACGTACTACTTTTTCATCTGTCGACTGGTAATGAATTTGTCCGTCCTCTTCCGATTGCTTTTTCTTGGCTGTTACGAACCCGTTGTTTTCTTGTGAGACAGCCTTGTTCGCCCCCACTACTTGTTTCAGGTTGCTACGAATTTGTTCAAAGCCGATCAGCTTAACATCATTTGAAAGTCTGGCCTCTAGCTCAAGCTGGAAGATGTCCCCCTTCTTTACCATGCCTGCCGGACCTTGAAGCAGCAGCTGCGTAAGAATCGGTGGGGAGTCCTCTGCAGAAACGTCTAGCTTGATCTGCGTAGCGACATCTCCTTTTGCCATCAGCACTGTTGTGCTTCCTTGCCCGACTGGTGTTATGGTGATCGAGCCATTCGATTCACTGACGGTGGAAATCTGTCGGTTCGTACTTTGCAGCATAAGCTCAGACACAGGGCGTTCTGTACCATCACTCATGATCCCGCTTATTTGAATCGATCCGGTCAATTCTTTCGTTTTGTCGATTCCCTTTTCCTCATACTGCTCTGTCACAGGCCGATTCGGATCATAGGGTGTGATCCATGGCCCTGCCAACCCTAGCAGAAAGATGCCGATTAATATCCAGAAGGCTACTACCGCCATCGTCTGTTTCTTGAACTTTTTCAAAAATAGCTGAATGGGAGAGTGAGTATTCTGACTTTTCATTCGTCTGCTCCTCTTTGTTATTCATAACGGATTTGCGGATTCACAAGACTGTAGCTGATATCTACAAGAAGATTGACGATGAGAAACTGGACGGAAAAGAGCAGAATGAGCGCTTGCATGGCCGGATAATCGCGAGCGAGAACGGAATCAATCAAATACGATCCCAGCCCTGGCCAGGCAAAAACTTGCTCAACTACGACTGCTCCTCCGAGCAAAAAGCCAAATTGCAACCCAGTCATCGTGATCACGGGAATCAGCGCATTACGCAATACATGCGTCCAAATGATGACTGACTCTCGCTGCCCTTTTGCCTTGGCTGTGCGTACAAAATCTTCCTGTAATACTTCAAGGACACTGGAGCGTGTAAAGCGGGCAATGATCGCAGACACTCCGAATCCTAGTGTTATCGACGGAAGCAGAAGGTGCGCAAAGGTTCCGCTGCCACTGGTTGGGAACCACCCCAACTGCACGGCAAACATTTGCATGAGCATGAGTCCGAACCAAAACTCCGGAATGCTAATGATCGTCGTGGTTGAGATAATCCCGATGCGATCCCAAATCGACTTGCGCCGAGCCGCTGAATAAATTCCGACAACCAGGCCTATAATCAGCGCCCAGAACATGGCGGCAAACGTTAATCCAAGCGTGTATAAGAACCGCTTACCGATCTCGTCAGACACATTGGTCTTTGTTTTATAGGAAACACCGAAATCGCCGGACAAAATTTGCTGAAGATAACGACCGTACTGCACATAGAGTGGATCATGAAAGCCTAGATTCGCTTTTACTTTCTCATAGGTGGCCATATCCATTTCCGCACCGTACATGATGCGGATCGGGTCGCCAGGGGTAAGATGTACGAACAAAAAAGAAAGGATCGAGATGATCACTAAAATGGGGATCATGCCCAATATGCGACCAAAAATATATCTAGCCATTTCCTACACCTTCTCTTTAGAAAACTAACTTATTGTTTGTATGCAGCCTGGAGACGAACTGTATCAAGAGTAACCCCAACATCCAAGACATTTTTCCGTTTTGCGATCACCACATCCGGGACGTACAGGAATATCCATGGGGCTTCATCCATGATGACTTTTTGTGCTTCGGTGTATTTTTGCTGTGCCATGCTGTTGGCCGTTGCTTTCAATGCTTCATTTAGCAGCTGATCGACTTGTTGGTTCTGATAATAGCCAGAGTTATTATAGTTCGGTGGAATTCGGTCAGATGCAAAGTTCGGTCGCATTCCCCAATCCGCTTCCGCTGTACCCGTACCCCATCGCCCGATATAGAGATCCGTTCCCTCTCCGGCATCCAGCCTTTCAAATAGCGTGCCGCTCTCGTAAGCTTGCACCTCTACTTTGATCCCTACAGCTTGCAGCTGCATTTTGATATTTTCAGCAATCGCGACGAATTCCGTTGAATTGCGCGTCCACAACGTAGCTGCGAAACCATCTGGATAACCAGCCTCTGTCAAAAGCTGTTTCGCTTTGTCAACGTTGTACGGATAGCCTTGCTGTTTCGCGTAGCCTTTTACCAATGGCGAAAGCGGTGAATCGGCAGCTGTGCCAAAACCGTCAGCAACCTGACTGATCAATTGTTCTTTGTTGATCGCGTAGTTCATCGCCTGCCTCACCCGCTTGTCCTTGTACTTATCCAGCTTTGTATTCATACCGACATAAATCATGTTGAGCGATGGACCGGAGTAAACATCCAGATTCGGATCTGTTCCCATACTCCGCGCATCCAGGGTCGGCAAACTTGTCACAATGTCTACTTCGCTGGCTTTGAGCATATTGACCCGCGTACTCGCCTCCGTCACAGGCTTAAACAGAATCGCTGCTAGCTTTGCCGGCTTCTCTTTATCCCAGTAACCATCAAAGGCAGCTACCTTCACAAACTGCCCGTTCTTCCATTCGCGGAATTGGTAGGGTCCTGTCCCTACTGGATTGCGGTCCAAGTTGTATTTCGGATCATCGATCTTTTTTTGCAATTCTTTCAGCGATTTAAAGCTGGCAGAAGGATGTGCCATATAGGCAACCATCGCAGAATTGGGTTCGTTCGCCACAACAGTGATCGTGTACGGGTCTACTACAGTAACCTCCTTGATAAATCCAAAGAAGCTCGCTCTTGCCATGCCATTCTCCTTGTTGCGTACGTAATCCAGATTCTTTTTCACTACTTCTGCATCAAAGGGTGAACCGTCATGAAAAAGGATTCCTTTGCGTAAATGAAAAGTCAGAGAAGTTGCATCAGCGCTTAATTTGTAATCGGTTGCAAGAATAGGGACAACCTCCCGATTTTCATCCAGCGTAAGCAATCCTTCGAACATCGTGGACAAAATATGCAGCGTGTTGCTATCCGTGGAATTCCAAGGATCAAGTGAGGTGGTCTCCGCTTCAAGAGCCACTGTTAATTCCGCATTTCGTACTGCCATTGCTGGTACTTCTTGTTGTTGAGCATTTCCAGGCGCTGGTCCGCTTGTTGGCGGGGGTTGACCAGAATTGCTCGTACAGGCAGATAGCATGGCTGTTGCCATCAAAAAGCTAACTGTGAGTAATCTCACTCTTCTTCTCATCTGCACGTAAATCTCTCCCCTTTCTATCAATGAAGTGAAACTACTGAATTAATTAGCATGATCTATGCCAAAAAAATAGGCAGCAGTCTATGCTGCTTCCTCGTCCTGAACCGTTGATATTTGCTGGTTTTCTCCATCAATTAATCGTGCAATGAAATACTATTTGGTTTACGATATAGAATATTCGGTTATTTCTTGCAATTAATTCAACCAAACACACCCAAATAACCAAAAGCGAGGAAGGCATGATGAACGAATTCATTTTACTAGCTGGCAGCAAAGACACCCGAATCGCGCTTGTCAATCAACTTCAGGAGATTATGGACGGGTATGTGCGGATGAGTAGTTATTCCGTCGAGGAGGAGCTTCCAACAACCCTTCATAATCAATTGGTCGTCCTCTCCCACCCGCTCGTATTAGAAGAGCCAAAAATAAGAGCATGCCTTGGAACAAATTGCAAGCTCATCATCGCCAATAGGATCATCAATTACGAAAACATCGACAGGCTCTTATACTTACCAGCTGGAACCAAAGCTTATTACGTCAATGACTCCTTAGAAACATGTTTGGAGTCCATTGAATCACTGAAAAAGCTGGGGATTGACCACATTCATTACATACCGTATTATCCCGGCATTCCGCACGTAGAAAAAATTGATCTCGCAGTGACACCAGGGGCGTTCGAGCTAATCCCTGACCATGTTCAAGATGTAGTGAGTATCGGTCCCCGCCTGATGGACATCTCGACAATTCATCAAATACTCGACCATTTCCAACTGAACGGGCCAGGAGATGTGATCTCTCAGCGCTATTTGCGTAAAATCATTCAATTGAGCAAGCGGCTGGCTGATGCCAACCAGATCGCCACAGATTTGAATAAGCATTTGAATGAGGTGCTGGATGGCGTAAACGACGGGATCTTGACAATTACGCAAGATGGCAAGATCACGGTCTTCAATGAGGAGCTCGGCCTTCTGCTCGGTGTCTCTGCCAAGCGTGTTATTGGGAGACATATTCGTGATGTCATGGATCATCCTGAGCTCATCGACTTTTTATTTGCCCTCTCACAGGAAGAGGATCGCTGGTTTACGTTCGGTGAGGTTGAAGTCATTGTTCACCGCTTCCCTTTAAACAATGACCAATCACTCGTCGCTACGTTCAAGAATGCGAGAAAGACAATCGAGTTGGAAAGATCGCTGCGCTCCGAATTGAAAAAGAAAGGCTTTGTGGCCAAATACACATTTGACGATATGATTGGGGAAAGCTCAATCCTCACACGCACAAAGGAAAAGGCAAAAAAACTGGCAAAAACAGACCTCACCCTCCTGATCCAAGGAGAGAGCGGCACGGGCAAGGAACTTTTTGCGAGTGCCATCCACAACGCATCGCTGCGGGATAAGAGGCCGTTTCTCGCTGTCAATTTCAGCGCCATTTCTGAGGATTTGATGGAAAGCGAGCTGTTCGGCTATGATGACGGTGCATTCACAGGGGCTAAAAAAGGTGGAAAAGTTGGCTTGTTCGAGCAAGCAAACGGCGGCACGATCTTTTTGGACGAAATCGGTGACAGTAGCCTGAAGCTACAGGCACGACTTCTGCGGGTCCTGCAGGAAAAAGAGATTATGCGCATCGGGGGAAGCCAAATCATTCCAATCGATGTTCGGATCATTGCTGCCACTAACAAAAATTTGCTGCATATGATCGAACAAGGGACTTTTCGGGAAGATTTGTATCATCGGCTACGTGTTCTCTTTGTCGATCTCCCCTCCCTGCGAACGCGAACCGATGACATCCCGCTGCTCGTTCGGCATTTTATCCGACAAAGCGTACACCCACAAGTGACTATCAAGCCGGAAGTCATCGAGAGGCTCACTACCCTACCGTGGTTTGGAAATGTGCGGGAGTTAAAGAACACCATCGATTACATGCTGGCTGTCTGTGACGAGGATATCATCCAAATTGAGGACATGCCGTGGGAAAATAGCTTTTTAAAAAGCGATCATTCACATACCGAAGCGCCGGTCATTCCTGATGAAGAAGACGAGCTGCTGCTTATCTTACGGAGTATTCAAACCATCGCTGAACGTGGCGAAAGGCCAAATCGACGGAAAATAACCGAGATGAGCAAGGATTGGGCAAAGCCACTGAGCGAGCAGCAGATTCGCAGCAGATTGGATGTACTTGAATCGCGTGGATATATTGTGAAAAGCCGGGGGCCTTTTGGGACGAGGTTAACCGATGCTGGATTGAGGGTATTGAAATAAAGATGGTCTATCTATTGCGGTCCTGGGAAAAATGATTTATGGTAGTGAACTACGAAATCTGGACTCATTTGATAAGGAGATGCTCAATGAATCATCAAAAAATCGTCCATTTCAGTGATAAGGACTTGGATGGCGTATCCTGTGCGATCCTGAGTCAAATTGCTTTTTCCAATCAAGAAGTCGATTCTCGCGGGGTAACTCCTTACACTGTCAATCAAGACGTACAAAAGTTTGTCGAAGAAGAGCTTACCTCCGAGATGTATGTCGTGATTACCGATGTAAGTGTCAATGACGAGGTCGCAACGCTCATTCAGAAAAAAGTCGATCAGGGACATGCGTTTATCTTGATCGATCATCACCCAACCGCCCTGCCACTGGCTTCCAAGTACGAGTGGGCACAGGTTATTACAGAAGAATCAGGGACAAAGACTTCGGCAACGAGCCTTTATTATGATTACCTGGTAAACCAGGGATATTTGACCCCTACTGGCGTTCTCTCTGACTATGTGGAGCTGGTTCGTGCCTTTGATACGTGGGACTGGGATGCAACCGGCACTGTACAAGCTAATCAACTGAACATTTTATTCTATATGGTCGAGCGAGACACGTTTGTTCAAAATGTGCTGGGACGCTTGCGTGGTGAAGGTGCTGATACGGATCAATTCGTATTTGACGAAGTAGAATCCATCCTCATTTATACAGAAGAAAAACGAATCGATGAATTTGAACAAAAAAAGCTGAAGCAAATGAAGCTGATTCCGGTAGAAATCGATTTAGACGAGCCAAAAACGTATCAAGTGGGTGTGGTTTTCCTCGAACAATATCACTCCACGACAGGCAATTTCTTATGTAAGAATGCGGAAATGATTGATTTCGTCGCGATGCTAGATCCTGGGAAAGGCAGAATCAGCTTTCGAACCATTCGCGAAGACGTGAATCTGTCTGTGATCGCCCAGCATTACGGTGGTGGCGGTCATCCAAAGGCTTCTGGATGTTCCTTTACGGGCGTTACGTTAAAGTCTTTCGTGTACCCTGCTTTACGAACGAATTAGAGCAAAAAACAATCAGTCCAATTTCTCCATCCGTGAAATGAGAAATTGGACTTTTTTTGTTTTATTCTCCTTGTGCCTCTCCGATCTCATATCGCAGTTGTATGGATCCACTTTTTCCGTAAAGCTTGGTTTCTATCAACTTCATGTCGTGACGTGTATGGATGTTGTCAAAGTAATATTTGCCGCTGCCCATTAAGACCGGATGAATAATGATTCGAAGTTCATCAAGTAAATCAGCATTGATCAAACTTTGAACAAGACCCGCACTTGCAGGAACAATGATATCACCCTTGATTTGTTTTTTTAGCTCCTTTATTTTCGTCATGACATCAGAATAAAGGAGTGTAACCGTATTGGCGTAGTCCCCCCAATGAACTTCCGTTAGCTCACTATTATTGGTTACGACAAACTTTTGTGTCTTATTCATAGCATCAGCCCAATCACCCTCTTGGAACGGCCAATAGCTTGCAAAACCTTCATAGGTGACTCGCCCCATCAAGATTGCGTCGACCTTCTGGAAGAACGCAAGACCATCCTCTGTGGCGTCCAAGATTCCAGGCAACGCCCAGCTAACCATATTGTCCTCTTCTCCTGTCGGCCCCGTATAGATACCATTCAATGTGCTGCTTACGTTTGCAATTATTTTCCCCATCAGATCTCCGCCATTCTTTCATATAGTATTATCTAAAAATTACCACATTTCACTACTCAGTATTTCTTCTCGATTGCTCAAATTTCCCTTTCGACAAAAAAGAAGGTGAGGAAAACGAAACGGTTTTCCCCACCTTCTTCCTTTTAGACGCTTTTCGTCCTATTACAGTTCAACGATCTTTGTCGCGATGTTATTGCAAAATTCCCTGTCATGCTCCACAAAAAGAATCGTTGGCGAGTGTTCGAGGAGCAGCTCTTCGATTTGCATGCGAGAAATGACGTCAATAAAGTTTAGCGGCTCATCCCAAATATGAAGATGTGCTTTCTCGCAAAGACTTTTCGCAATGAGAACTTTCTTCTTCTGCCCGCCACTAAAAGCAGAGATATCCTTCTCGAATTGCACCCGGGAAAAATCCAGCTTGCGCAAAATTGATTTAAACAAGCTCTCTTCGATCCCGTTGTCTCGCGCAAAGTCAGTGAGATTGCCCTTTAGATGGGAAGTGTCCTGAGAAACATACGAGATTTTCAATTGACTCCCCTTTCTGAAGGTCCCCGTTTGTTCGATGTTCTCCCCGCAAATGAGCTTGAGAATGCTGGATTTTCCAGAACCGTTCTTTCCCGCCAGCGCAATGCGCTCGCCTTGCTCAATCGTAAAGTTGACATCTGCGCATACGAGCTTCTCTCCGTAATAAATGGAGACCTTCTCCAGTTCGGCTAGTTGATTTTTATGATAAGCAAGCTGTGCAATTTTTAAGCTATCTTGGTTTTCAATGTTCTTCAGCAGCTTCGATTTTTCATCAATGGCGGATTGCTGTCTTTGCTCCATCGATTTGGAGCGCTTCATCATTTTCGCAGCCTTGTGGCCAATATACCCTTTGTCTACTTTGGAACCGGAATTCAATGTTCCATTTTTCGTCTTTTCCACAGCATCTGACCAGTTGCTTGTACGTTTGGCTGCGTCCGACAATCGTTTAATGTCTTTTTTGAGCTTCTCATTCTCAGCGAGTTCATAGTTATCCTGTCGCTGTTTATTTTCCCACCAATCAGAGAAATTCCCTTTTTGCACCTCGATGTTCGTCTTGTTGATGGACAGGATGTGATCGACACAGTTGTCTAGAAATGCCCGGTCGTGGGACACCAAAATATAACCGCTTTTGGAATGGAGATAATCACTGACGAGCTCCCTTGCATGCATGTCGAGGTGATTGGTTGGCTCATCAATTAACAAAAAACTGTTTTCCTTTAGAAATAAGGCAGCTAACATCACTTTCGTTTGCTCCCCGTTAGACAAAGATTCAAAGGGACGATATAGAACATCCTCTGAAACCTTTAAGAGGGAGAACTCGCGCATTAATTCCCATAACTGATAGTCAGGGACAATGTCTTGAACGATATCAATGGTAAGATATTCTTTGTTCTCGACTTGGAAAGGAAAGTATTCAAAGCTGACATGCGCACTAATCTTTCCGCTGTATTCATATTTACCAAGCAACAGGTTGAGGAAGGTCGTCTTCCCTCTCCCGTTTCTTCCCGTAAACCCTAATTTCCAATCCGTATCGATTTGGAAGCTCACGTTTTCAAAAATGTTATCGAAACTGCCTTCATAGGCAAACGTCAAGTTATTTACATTGATTAATGACATACAATCATCCTCCTGTATCAAAATAGAAAAGCTACAAGAAAGTTACCCTCTCTTGTAGCTCAAATAAATACAGCAAATCCAACTCAAACAAGAGTTAGATATGGATATATTGATTGAGTGAAAAGATAATGTAACTTTCTTGCGTATAAAGAATAAAACATGCGAAGGATTTCGCTTTTTTGTTTTATTTTTTAGGCAAGAAAAGAATCCATTATACCTTTCAGCTCCCGTCATTAATTTAACAGCATTGTATCATATCCAAATTTTAGTTTCAACAGGTTTCACTTTTTATCATTCCGACGACACGACTCCCTCGACCACTTAGTACCAAGAATTTTTTTCCATAAAAAGAAGGAATTTAAATTTTTGTTTTGAATTCTCATACTTATTGAAATTTTTTTACTTATTGCATTCATATGGAGGAGTTAAGCTATGAAAAAAGTAGTAAGAGGTTTGGGTATTCTCGTCTTGGCATCATCATTCCTGTTCGTCCCGACTCAAGCAGCAGATGCGGTAGGAAAAGGAGAAGACTCTAACGTTCGTCCACAAAAATATATCTTTGATGGAAACTGGCGGTACGGTGATACGTTAGTAGTGGCATACGATACCTTCTTTCCGAATGGATGGATTTCGATTGAAAAAGAGCCACATCGTGGAACACAGCTTGGATATGAAGTAGCGAAATATATTGTTGGCGCTAATTATGGGCAAGTGGAAAGAAGCTTAAGCTTTAACATCCCTTCTGGTTGGGTAGAAATCGGTCGAGGTTATAACAGTAAGAGACAAGCTTATATCGATATCAGAAATGAAAATAAAAAACGGTACCAACCTCAAGAGCTGGAAAATAAATGGGTCGGTACCGGCCAGCCTGTACCATATGGCTGGGTCGTGGTAAATGTAAGTCTCTATGAAAAACATATCGTAAATATCACCAGTATCCCTACTGAATCCAGCATTGAAGCGGTCAAGCATCCTTCGCCAGCCTTTGCTTATGAAATCCCAAGAGGCTGGGAAATCACTGTAGATGGAGAGCATTCTCGAATTCTTACAAGAAAGTACTAATCATTACGGATACAATCTGTTACGAAATGAGATAATGAAACGACCTGTAGGTAGCACGATGGAAAACCATTCGTGCAACCCACAGGTCGTTTTCGTTAATCGAAAGGAAAACTCTCCTGCGGCTTCCAATCAAATGTGCAGTTGAATCCGATTGCCAGAAGGATCCTCTGTTACAAAATGACCGCTCTCCTCCTGTACTGATGCGCCGATGTCTCTTAACTGAGTGATTACACGATTTCTCGCTTCCTCATTCGGGAACACCATGACAAACGATTCAAGTCCTGGGCTCTTAGGATGTGGCGGTGGAGCACCCACACCCGCCCACGTGTTCAACGCGATATGATGATGGTACTTTCCAGTGGAAATGAACAGTGCCTGTGCTCCATATCGGTTCACTACCTCAAAGCCAAGTCCTTTGGTATAAAAATGTTCAGCTTCATTCAACCTCGATACATGCAGATGAATATGTCCCATGATGGTACCAGCAGGCAGACCCTTCCACGCGCTTTCTTCCCCACTGGACAACAAATCTGTAAAATTCAATGGTTCCGTTGCCATGTCTACGGTGCCCGCATGCCAGCTCCATTGATCAGAATCACGATCGGCATAAATTTCAATCCCATTTCCATCCGGGTCCGATAAGTATAGCGCTTCACTAACGAGATGATCCGAAGACCCGATACGCATATTCAACGCAGAGAAGTGTCTCACTACGTTTGCCAAATCAGAGCGTTTTGGCAACAAGAGCGCAAAATGATACAAACCTGTCGTATGATTTTGTTTTGGTAATGCATCATTCAGTTGTTCGATGGAGAGCAACACGGTTTTGCCGTCAGTTGTCAGTTCCGCCTTTGTGGCAGATTGGTTCAAGATTTTGAATCCGATCACTTCCTGATAATAAGCCAGGGAGCGATCCAGGTTTTGCACCTTGAGATTGACTTGTCGGACAAACGTATGGGGACTTTGATGAAATTTCATAAGCGTGTTCCTCCTCGTTTATACAAATGAGCGTTCTTCGTACTACTGTCAAGCTGACCATAAAAGACCGTCTCTATTCAATGGTGAAGGTGCGTTTTTAACTTACGATTTGTAATAAAGTTACTATATTATATCTAATGCCAATTGTCACGAAAAATCCTCCCCAAATAAAAAAAGAGCGGTCTCTCGCTCTTTTTTCGTCGTTCTTTTAGATCGCTTTCTCCACGATTTCTGCAATGTCCAACGTTTTGACGAGATGCTCCATCTCCTTTGCCTTTGTCCCGTCACTCATCATCGTGAGACAGTATGGACAGTTACTGCCGATTGTCGTTGGATTCAGACGGAGTGCCTGCTCCGTACGCTCAATATTTACCCGTTTTCCTTGTGTTTCTTCCATCCACATCATCCCGCCGCCTGCCCCGCAGCACATCGCATCTTGTTTGTTGCGCGCCATCTCCAACACTTGAACGCCCGGAATGTGGGTAAGGATTTGCCGCGGGATATCGTAAATATCGTTATAGCGCCCAATGTAACAGGAGTCGTGATAAGCAATGGATTCTTCGACTTCCTTCGTCGGCTTGATCCGCCCTTCCTGCATCCACTTCCAGATCAATTCTGTATGATGATAGACTTCTGCCTCCAAACCGAATTCTGGATATTCATGCTTAAACGTGTTGTACGTATGTGGGCAAATCGTGACGATCTTCTTTACGCCATATCCTTGGAAGTTCGCGATGTTTTCCTGGCAGAGCTGCTGGAATAAAAACTCGTTTCCCATCCGGCGGGCTGTATCCCCGGAATTGCGTTCCTCATTGCCCAGAACAGCAAAGGAAATACCTGCCGTATTCATAATTTTGACGAAAGCCTGTGCGATCTTTTGGCTGCGAAGATCAAACGATCCCATGGAGCCGACAAAGAACAAATATTCGAACTCCTCTACCTCACTCACGGTAGGCACATGGATGTCTTCCCGCCCCTCTCGCCACTTCAACCGTTCTTTACGGTTAATCCCCCACGGATTGCTTTGTCGTTCGATATTTTGGAAATAGCGAGATGCTTCATGCGGCATACTGCCTTCCGTTAACACGAGATAACGGCGCATATCAATCATTTTTTCCACATGCTCATTCGCTACCGGACATTGGTCCTCGCAATTTCTGCACGTCGTACAAGCCCATAGCTCTTCTTCTGTAATGACATCTCCGATCAGCGCGGGAGCTTGTTCTGCGGTAACAGCCACTTCATCGTGCATCGGAAAGCTCCCTTTTACCTGCGCAAACACAAAGGATGGCATCCATGCTGTACGTGATGTAATCGCTGAGCCTTTTTCCGTCAAATGATCGCGCATTTTCACAATCAGATCCATCGGCGATAACGTTTTGCCTGTACCTGAAGCAGGACACATACTGGTACATCTGCCACATTCTACACAGGCGTACAGGTCGATCAACTGATTTTGCCGGAAATCCTCGATCTTTCCGACACCATAAGTCTCTTGCTTTTCATCCTCAAAATCAATGGATGTGAGCTTCCCAACAGGTTTTGTATCGCGCAACATGATATTTACAGGCGCGAATAGTACATGCGCGTGCTTCGATTGCGGGACATAGACCATAAACGCAAGTAGCGTAAGTAGATGAACCCACCAAAACAGATAGAACAGTGCACCAGCTATTTCAGGGCGCATGCCAGCGAACAAGCTAGCGATTAACGATGAGATGGGAGCATACGACCCACCTGATCCTTCCAACCAAAGATGCTCAAAGGCCAAGGTAAAGAAAATCGAAAGCATCAGTGTTGTTAAAAAGATAATCACGAGCCCCGATTTAAACCCTCGTTTCAAACGCTTTACTTTCTCGATATAGCGTCGATAGTAGGCATACCCAACTGCCAGAAGCACGAGAAAAGTCGTAATCTCCTGACTGAGACTGAAAAACTTGTGAGCCTCTCCCATCGGGTATTCAAAGCCCTTGACGAACCCTTTGATAATGAGTTCAATCGCCCCAAACTGAAGAATGATGAAGCCATAAAACATGATGATATGCATGACACCGCTTTTCGGGTCTTTCAGCAGCTTGGTTTGGCCGAATACTTGCGTGAGAAATTCATTGACCCGTATCGCAGCATCCTTTTTCAGGTTCGCTTTTTTGCCGAGCTTGATAAAGACGATTCGACTGTACACGATTTGTACGAATAAGTATGTGGCATACCCTGTTATGGCGAGAAATGCTACAAAGTTTAGGAAGGATAACATAGATGAACCTCCTCAAGTCAGACAGGCATATAATCGGAGCGACTTTTCATGCGCCAATGATATGCTTGGGAAGCCTACTCTCTCCTTACGTATAAGAACCGCCGTTGATTTGCAGGACTTGGCCGTTGACATAATTGGAGAGCGGAGAAGCCAAATACAAAATGCCAGCGGCAGCTTCCTTCGCATCTCCAGGACGCTTCTGCGGAATTTTATCGATAAACATATTTCGGACTTTCTCCGGAATGCCTAGCTGTACCCCGTCTATGACCTCAGCCTCTTCCTTCGGTTTTGTCAGTCGTGTATCAATAAAGCCAAAGGCAACCGCGTTAGCATTGATGTTGAATTTTCCCCACTCAAGGGCAACGACTTTTGTTAAACCGATAACGCCTGCCTTGGCAGATGCATAATTGGCTTGTCCCACATTCCCCCGGATTCCGGCTACGGAAGAAACGTTGATAATTTTTCTGTGATGAACAATGCCTTGTTCGATCTCTTCTTTGGCTGCATCCCGCATATAGGGGGCTGCTTCGCGGATCAGACGGAAAGGCGCCACGAGATGGATATCCAGAATGGTATAAAATTGTTCATCCGTCATGTTATGAATCATGTTATCTAAGGTAAGTCCGGCATTGTTGACTAAAATGTCTAGTCTTCCAAATTCGGAGATGGTTGTTTCGGTTATCTTTTTCGCGAAATCTGCTTCCGTTACATCCCCGCAAAACAAGACCGCTTCTCCGCCTTTTTGCTTGATTTCCGAGACGACTTCGGCTGCTGGTGCTTCGTCTTTATCGCTAACGACAACGCGAGCACCCTGTTCTGCAAGCATCAAGGCTGTTTCTCTTCCAACACCGCGTCCTGACCCTGTAACGATTGCCACTTGATTTTCTAGCATGTTCTTCATAGAGACCTCCTTTTGGTATGTAAAATGAACTCCCCTTTATGAAAATGCTGATATCCCTAGGATCTCTCTTCCCATGATCAGTTTTTGAATCTCATTTGTTCCTTCCGCGATCGTAAAATAACGGATATCACGGTAGTAGCGTTCAACCGGAAATTCTTTTGTATAGCCGTAGCCACCGTGAATTTGCAACGCTTCTTCTGCGACTTTCAGTACCTTTTCAGTCGCGAAGTATTTGGCCATCGAGCATTCTACTTTGCATGGTTTTCCTTCATCGAGTAAATGACTCGCTTGGAGACCGAGCAGACGCATAGCACTCGTCAGCGTCACCATTTCACTGATTTTGGCTTGGATCAGTTGAAAGCTACCGATCGGTTTACCGAATTGAACGCGTTCCTTGGCATACTTCACGGAAGCGTCTACACATGCTTGAGCAATTCCAGTGGAGATAAAGGCAACCATCGCCCTTGCTCCATTGAGGAATTTCAGCCCCTGTCTCAAACCATCTCCGACGGTACCCAGCAGGTTTTCTGCCGGAATCTCACAATCTTCGAAAATGAGCTCAGCAAACGGGCAGCTCGTTGTTCCCATTTTTTCAATCGGCTTGGCTTGATAAGGAGAGATTTCTTTTTCAATGATGAAAGCGGCAATACCTTTATTCCCTTTGGATTTGTCCGTTTGGGCAATGACGATGCCGATTTCCCCTTCTACTCCGTTGGTGATAAACATTTTGGAGCCATTCAGGACCCATTTGTCTCCTCGTCGCTCTGCCCGGGTTTGAATGCTGGATGTATCGGAACCGACATTCGGCTCAGTCAAGGCAAAGAACCCAAATTTTTCACCCTTCAGTAATGGTCCTAAAAACTGCTTACGTTGTTCTTCTGTTCCGTATTCGTAAATGTGCGTCAACACCGAGTTGGAGAGTCCCACTGTTGCGCGCAACGACGGCCAGACTCTTGATAGCTCCTCGATCATCGTGAAGTACGTCGTGTAAGTAAGCCCGTGGCCACCTGCTTCCTCAGGCAGTTGCCCCCCGAGATACCCAAAAGGAACAAGTCGTTGCACAATTTCTTTTGATACTGCTTTGCCTGACTTCTCATAGCTATCTACCATTGGAAATATTTCTTTTTCCAAAAATTTGCGCACCGTATCTCGAATCATCGTTTGCTCATCGGTTAATGCAAGAGACATTATGTTCACCTCTTTGTATCAGGTTGGTCTACTTTCTTCGGATCAACATCGGCGTGGTTCCCTCTTGGACAACCTCTCCTCGCTGATTGAGCATTTTGCGTTTGAAAAAGACGATTCCACGATCAGGCTTGCTCGTTTCTTCTTTTTCTACAATTTCGACTTCCAAATGGATGGTGTCGCCTATTTTGAGCGGTCCGAGAAATCGCCAGGATTGAATACCTAACAACGCAATCAGGGACGGGGCCATCCTTCTATTCAGCTCCGTCCTCGTAAACAATCCAGAGGAAACAGCCAATCCTAACAGACCATGAGCAACCCGTTCACCATAAATCGAGCTCTTGGCGTATTCCGCGTCCACATGGAGTGCGTTATAGTCCCCTGACAAACCAGCAAAATTAACCACATCTGCTTCCGTAATGGTTCGAGCAGGGGATGTAAAGCATGTTCCTACCTCAAAGTCTTCAAAATATAAGATTTGTTCTGACATATTCAACCGAATCGTCCTCCGGTCACATGCAGAATATCACCTGAAATATAGGAAGACTCGTCAGAAGCGAAAAACAAGACGGCGTTCGCTACATCCTCAGGTAAGCCAACTCGTGGAATCGGCGTGTCTCTTTTTTGCAGTTCCTTGATCTTTTCGTATTTGGGATGGCTTTTTAACGTCTCTGTTTCAATAAGACCAGGTGCAATCGCATTCACATTTATGTTGTGCTTTCCTAGCTCCTTGGCAAGTGATCGGGTTAAGCCAATGATTCCTGCTTTTGCGGAGGAGTAGTTTGCTTGGCCTGGATTCCCCAGGTAGGCGCGGGATGAAATATTGACAATCTTCCCGTATTGTTGCTCGATCATATATGGCGCAGCATATTTCGCGCAAAGGAAGGCACCTTTCAGACATACATCCAGTACTTGATTCCAATCATCCTCATGCATGTCTGTGATTTTCATATCCCGTACGATTCCTGCGTTGTTGATGAGTATGTCCACTCTGCCATACACCTGTACGGTCTTTTCGATTAACTTTTCAGTATCCTCGGATTTAGTTACATCCACTACCGAAGTGATGGCACGTCCCCCAGCCCGATTGATTTCGAAAGCAGTCTCTTCACAAAGTTGGCTATGAATATCTGCTACGGTAACCAGTGCTCCCTCCTGGGCGAATTTTTGGATGATCGATTTGCCAATTCCTTTTCCTGCGCCAGTGACGATAGCTACTTTCCCTTGAAATCTCATTTAGTTCCTCCATTTCTACTGAAAGCTTTGATCGCCTTGGAGCAAGCGTCTGGCAATCGTACGCTTTTGAATTTCCGTCGTACCGTCAGGAATTCGCAAGGTTCTCGCCCATCTCCATACTTTTTCCAGCTTCATCTCATTCGTTAAGCCCATGCCGCCGTGGATTTGCATGCACCGATCGACGACGTTTTGCACCATTTCTGTGCAATAAGCTTTGATCATCGAGATTTCCTTAAGCGGGAGCTTTTCTTGATTTTCCATTTTCCAAGCGCAGTGAAGCAGCATATTTCGAGCCGCATAGATCTCCATCGCGCAATCTGCAAGCATGATTTGGATCGCCTGATGGTTCCCAATCGTGACGCCAAACGTCTTTCGTTCATTGGCGTATTGGATCGCTTTGTCCAACGCCCATTGTGCTGCACCCACACATAATGCTGCCATGACGATCCTTCCGAGATCAACGCCGTGCAAGGCTTTGCCGAACCCTTGATGCAAATCCCCGATAATAAACTTTTCATGTACTCTCGCATTTTCCATGGAGATGATGCCTATGCGAGAGCCTAAGTGTCCCATATACGGAATAGATGAGGTAGCTACACATGTTTTTCCATCAAACGGGACAAGGAAGCAGGTAATTCCACCCTTTCTTTTTTCCACCAATTCCGGATCAGTCACAGCGAAAATAATCGCGTATTTGGCGTAATGCGCATTCGTAATCCACTGCTTCGTACCATTCAGAATCCAGTAGTCACCATCCTTCACCGCTTTCGTTTTGATTGCCCATACATCTGAGCCTGCGTCTGGTTCACTCAGACCAAAGCATAAGGTAGCCTCACCTTTTGCGATACTGGGTAAAAGCTCTGCCTTGGTATCAGGGTGCATGCCCAACAGCACTGGTGTCAGTCCCCCCGTAAACAGACCAGCAGGGAAAATCTCCATGACTAGTGGGTCTAGCCCGTATTTTTTCAAGATGGCTTCATGAATCAACGCAACAGCAATAGGTCCAAATTCATCTCCCGTTCCCCCCAGCTCAGGATCACCAAACATCGTGTAAAATCCAGCTTCTGCTGATTTTAAGCGAACTTGTTGCAACGCTTCTTGTATCCCAGGTGAATACAAGCCGTTTTCGTCGTAAAAATATCTTTCATTTTCCAGCTCTTTTTGATATTTCTTGCGAAGCGGTTCAATTTCTACTTCAACGAATCGATAAATCGCGGAGATTACCTCTTTGTTTTCTTCAGAAACCTGAAAGCTGATCATGATTGATATCCTCCCCTGTTATCCTTTTCTAACTTCAAACTGGGCACTAACCTTTACTTCTCCTCCTTCATTGACAGCTTCTGCTTCACATAGCCAACGATCTTCCTTTTCAGCTACTACGGAGCCTTTAACGATGATTTTTTCTCCTGGTCGCGTCATGCCTCGAAACCGAACGGAGAACTTCAGGAGATCATCTGCATGAAACCACGTATGGATGGCTTGCCCGACAAAGCCCATGACCATCATGCCGTGTGCGATGACGCCACCAAGCCCTACTTCTTCGGCAACGGGCACTACCGTATGAATAGGATTGAAATCACCTGAGGCCCCGGCATATCGTACGAGTTGGCTATGTGTGATTTCCTCTTTATAAAGCGGTTCGAATGGTTTACCGATCATGTTCATTCACCCCCTAGTGCCTTTCGATGATGGTCGAGCGTCCAACGACGACGGTTTCACCATGTTGATTGACGAACTCTTTTTTGATGACAACGAAGGTCATGGCCGCTTTTGTGTATACGTCCTCCACTTCTCCATAAACAGTTATGTCATCCCCGATTCTGATTTTGTCTCGGTACTCATATTCCTGTCCTCCATGGAGAAGTTTTTCAATTTTCAGACCCAAAATCTTCGAAATGGACTTTTGCGTACCCCAAAATTCGATGATAGTAGGAAAAGTTGGGGGAATGAACCCGTCCTCTACGTCAACGGACTGATTATTATCGAGTGCGCATAATAGCTCCCTGACTTTGCATCGCTCCACTTTATAAGTAAAGGGTTCTAGCTTGATCCCAACTCGATCGTCTTTTTGTTTGTTCATGAGTCTCCTCCCGCTCTAACTTCTTCGTCCACCAAAACTCTGCGGAGAATTTTCCCGACAGCCGATTTTGGCAGCTCATCTCGAAATTGGATGACGCGCGGTACTTTATAACGAGCCAGCCTTTGATGACACCACTCGAGAATCTCCTCTTCCGTGACATCTGGATACTTCCGTACGATGACCGCTTTTACCGTTTCTCCTCGGTATTCGTCTGGTATGCCGAAAACGCAAGCCTCGCTGACTGCCTCATGCTGGTAAAGTACTTCTTCAATTTCCGAGGGATATACGTTGTAGCCGCTTGCGATGATCATCTCTTTTTTTCGTCCCACAATCGAAAAGAAGCCATCTTCCCCCATCGTTGCCAAGTCACCCGTGAAGAGCCATCCGTCCTTCAATACAGCCGCTGTTTCCTGTGGATTTCGCCAATATCCCTTCATGATGCTTGGCGCTTTGACAATCAATTCCCCGGTTTCGCCTGGGGGCAATTCGTGCTTGCCTGTTACTACATCCACGATCTTTGCATCACACTCTGGGAGCGGAATGCCAATCGTCCCTACTCGTATGGCGCCTGCAGTCGGTGTGCCATGTGTGACCAGACCCTCTGACAAACCATACCCTTCTATGATGTTCAGTCCGGTTTTTCGCTTGAATTGCTGCGCCACCTCGATTGGCAATGGCGCTGTTCCGGATTGGCACAGTTTGAAGCTGGATAGGTCATCTTTTTTCAAGTCTGGATGTTGCAGCAGCGCAACATAGAGGGTAGGCATGCCCGGAAAAATGGTCGGGCGATACTGACGGATGACTTCTAATGCTTGATCGACTTTGAAACGACGCACAATGATATACGTGCCCGCTAACATCATGATTCTGTTCAAGGTCACGATGCCAAATATATGAAACAAAGGTGCAATACCTAACAATCTTTCGCCGGGGATTTGCAATTGCTTTGAAATGACAGGAAAGTTCTGAAAAACATTGCTGATCAGATTGGCGTGAGTGAGCATGACACCCTTTGAGCGACCAGTCGTTCCACCTGTATATTGCAGAAGTGCTACATCTTCACTTGGCGCAATCTCCACATTTGTTGCGTCTGCGTGGTTTTCCGAAATCCATTGGTAGAAGGTTCCGCTCTCATCGGATAGAGTGTCAACTTGAAGGAAGGTGATCGATTCAGCCATTCCGGTTTGCTCCAGTTTGTCTCCTTGCACGCCCTCGCTCACGAACAAAATCGCACCGGAATCTTCTAGGATGTGCTTCAGTTCGTGAGTCGTATACATCGGATTTACCTGTACCACGATTCCGCCCAATCGGAGTATAGCGAATAAGGAAATCACATACTCGACGCTGTTGGGTAGCATGATGGCTAGTCGATCTCCCTTTTGAAAACCCCGGTGCTGGAGGGCTGCTGCCAGCCGATCCACGACCTCTTTCAATTGGGAGTAGGTAAACGTTTTTCCTCCGTCTATTACTGCTTTTTCATCGGGATATTGACTTGCCGTCCGCTTGAAAAATTCATACAAGGAGATGGACGGAATTTCCACGAGGGGGGAAACTCCGTCTGGATAAAACGCATGCCAGGGTCGAATCTCAGCTTCCTTCATGCTAACTTCTCCTCCTAAAGCGATTTTCAGGTGGTTAAGTCTAACAGTTTTTTGCCTACAACCCGAGATTTTTCGCGATAATGTTTTTCATAATTTCTGTCGTACCACCGTAGATCGGCATGACAGCGACATCTCGATAGCGGCGGGCAATAGAGTACTCTTCCATGAAGCCGTAGCCGCCATGAAGCTGTAGGCATCGGGCGGACATACGCCGCGCCATTTCGGTAATCGACCACTTTGCCATGGAGACTTGCGTCGTTACATTTTCGCCCTTCATATGCCGGTTTGTCAGATCATCGAGAAAGGTCTGTGCCATGGTGACTTCGGTCGCCATTTCGGCAATTTCGAACTGAGTGTTTTGAAAGGAACTGATCGGTTTTCCGAAAGCATGTCTTTCCTTTACATAAGCCATCGTCGACTTTAGCATTTCTTCGGCAACAGCCAAAGCCCCGATTGCAATCATGATCCGCTCTTGTTGCAGCTTATCCATCAAATAGTAAAAGCCCTTGCCTTCCTCACCAAGCAGATTGGATACAGGGACACGTGCCTCCTCGAAGATCAGCTCTGCCGTATCAGTAGAATGCTGCCCCAATTTCTTCAATTTGCGACCGCGAGAAAAACCAGGTGTATCGTCCTCAACCAAGAGGATGCTGATCCCCTTGTGAGCAGGAGTGGCAGTTGGGTCTGTCTTGACGCAAATGAAGAACAGCCCTGCATTGAATCCATTGGAGATGAACGTTTTTTGCCCATGCATGATGTAGTGGTCTCCATCTCGCACGGCTGTTGTCCGCATTCCCGCCAAGTCGGAGCCGATGCCTGGTTCCGTCATGCCGATCGCTGTCGTAATCTCGCCAGATACGCATTTGGGCAAGTACTTTTTCTTCTGCTCCTCGGTACCATAGCGTTCCAAATAGGGAACGATGATCGAACTGCTCATACTTGCTAAGCCGCCTACTCCAACCCGACTCAATTCTTCGGCCAGAACCATATTAAAGCCAAAATCGAGTCCAAGTCCGCCGTACTCAGGAGCAACTTGCGGGCAGAGGAATCCTTGTTCGCCCATTTTTTGATAAAACTCGCGTGGAGTGAATTGCTCTTCCTCCCATTTCTCAATATTCGGTACGGCTTCCTTTTCCAAAAACTTGCGAAGAGAAGTGCGAAACATTTCATGCTCTTGCGTGAGAAAAGGTCGATTTCTTTTGAATAAATCGAACGTCGCTGGTTTCGATGCTGGAATGGTTTGAGACATGAATCATCCCTCCGATTTGTATGGATTAGCCGAAACGATACATCGTAACGACACAAGCTCCGCCAAGGCCCAAGTTATGTTGGAGAGCGACGCGGGCCCCTTCTACCTGCCGTTTGTCTGCCTGACCTCGCAACTGCCAGACCAGCTCTGTGCATTGTGCGAGACCGGTTGCTCCCAGCGGATGACCTTTTGACATTAAACCACCAGATGGATTGACAACGTAGGTTCCCCCGTATGTGTTATTGCCATCGTGGATGAACTTCTCGGCCCCGCCTTCTTCACACAAGCCCAAGCCTTCATAAGTGATGACCTCATTGGGAGTGAAGCAATCGTGTAGCTCTACCACGTTGACCTCATCCGGACCGATCCCGGCCATTTCATAGACTTGTTCCGCTGCACGTCGGGTCATATCAGCACCAACTAGATTGAGGATAGATTCATGTGTAACATCGGTATCTGTTGTGAGCGCCTGACCCACAATTTCTACGGCATTCGTAATCCCGTGCTTGATCGCGAAGGCTTCACTGCATACAATCGCTGCCGCTGCTCCGCAGGTTGGAGGGCAAGCCATCAGACGTGTCAAATGAGGCATTAAGGCTGGGGCGTTCCATACCTCTTCCACCGTCAGCGGCTTATGAAAAAGAGAATACGGATTTTGAATCGCGTGACTTCTCGTTTTCACGGATACTTTGGCAAAAATGTCTGGGTTAGCTCCGTACTTTTCAAGGTATTCCTTTCCTGCTGAACCAAAAATCTTGATCGCATTCGAAGCGGAATCCGGCACGTCTGGCCACAGCCCTTTTAAGCGATTTTGTGTCCAGCCTAACGGAGGAGTCCGATCTGTCCAGACACTTGCCAATGCGCCTGGCTTCATTTCTTCAAAACCAACTGCCAGTGCGCAATCTACCATACCCGATTCAACTGCTTGCCTCGCCAAAAATAGCGCAGTAGAACCAGAAGAGCAGTTATTGTTGACGTTAATGATCGGAATTCCTGTCATCCCGACCATATACAAAGCTCGTTGACCACATGTACTGTCTCCATATACATAGCTCGCATAAGCTTGTTGGATGTCCGAATAGTGAATGCCCGCATCTTCCAATGCGCCTTTGACCGCTTTGGATGCCATCACCTCATACGGTTCATGCGAGCCAGGCTTTGTAAACGGTACCATATTTACACCGATGACTTTTGTTTTTCGACTCATGCCTCTTCCCCCTTTGGACGATCACTAACCATTTCACATTTCACAACTATTAGGTTTAGCAAATGTCGTGCCAACACGTTTTTTCGCCAATGATCGACTCTGTCAAAGCCTCTTCGTTCATTGTGTATGTGCTAAATACAAAAATAATGATAGAACTGTATAAAATCCATACACTTTCAATACGCAAAAACCTCGTTTTCTTTAAGCGTTGCAATTTGTTCGTCGGTATAACCCAGAGATTTCAGTACGGGAATCGAATGCTCACCGAGCTTGCTTCCGATATGCTTATATTCTGGTTGGGCGGCGGAAAATTTGATCGGAAAACCAAATTGTCGCTGTGTGGTTCCGTCCGGCTTCGGTACATCCACAATCATCTCACGTGCTTTCAATTGCGGATGCTCGCACGCTTCTGCAAATGTAAGTACGGGTTCAACACACGCTTCTATCTCCTGAAAAATGGCTGTCCATTCCGCGAAGGTTTTCGCTCGAAATGCGTTACGAACGTAATTTTTAAAAGCTTGGACATCGTCTGGAGATTCACTGAAAGACAATGGCAACAGATCCGCGCCACCTATCGCTTCGCATAGCAGCTTACGGAATTGAGGTTCGAGACTGCCTACAGAAAAATACCGTCCATCTTTTGTTTCATAGTAGTCGTAAAAGATCCCGCCGTTTAACCGCATGACCTCTGCCTGAGGCTCTACTCCGCACGCAAGATAACCAGCTCCATGAATCGTATTCAGTACGAATGCAGCATCCGTCATGCTGACGTCAATGTATTGACCTTCGCCCGTCCGCTCGCGATGCAACAAAGCAGCCAGCATCCCAATCACGGAGTGGAGCGAACCACCCGCAATATCTGCGATATGAAAACCATGCGGAGACGGAGGCGAGCCTTTTCTCCGGGAGTACTCATTGATTCCTGCAATGGACAAGTAGTTGTTGTCATGCCCAGGTCGATTATGGTACGGACCAGTCTGACCATATCCGGTGATCGAACAGTAGATCAGTCGCGGATTAATCGCTCGCAGTGCCTCAAATCCAAGGCCAAGTCGTTCCATGACCCCTGGACGGAACTGCTCAAGGACAATGTCGTATTCTTTCACGAGTTCTTTTACGATATCTACCGCTTCTTGTTTTTTGAGGTCAAGCGCGATGGAAGATTTCGAGCGATTCAAGTAGCCATGTGCTGCCGTTACACCCCCATCTACTTGCTTGCCTTGCCTGATACTGTCCAGTCGGGTAAACGATTCTACGCGAAGCACTTCTGCTCCTAGATCTGCTAGCATCATCGTTGCAAAAGGTCCCGGCAGCAAAGTTGAGAAATCGAGAACTTTATAGCCACGCAACAAGCTCATTTTTTCACCTCATTCAAATTGGTAGATAAAAGCTTAAAGGTAGCACTCGCTATCGCCAGCAGTTTGCCTGTACTGTTTCGTACCTCTCCTTCACCTGTGGCAAGGCTTTTGCCTATATGGCGAATTTTTGCTGTTCCAACAACGAGATCACCCTCTTTGGCAGAGGCCAAATAATGAATGTTTAAATTGACCGTTACCAGGCTGTACTCCGTCTGAGATCGGATTGTCAAACCCATCACGTGGTCGAGTAAGCTCGCTATGACACCTCCGTGCAACAAATTATCGGCGTTCAACAATTCGGATGTAATTGGCAGCTCGACTACCACATGTCCTTCTTCCCTATGCGTAATTTGAATGCCGAGATGTCGTTCAAATCCTGCTTGTATCCGTTTTGGAGGTTCCGTAATGGACATACTCTCACCTCGTTTTGCTGTTGCACTATGACACTGTTGGTTTATCTGAATTGCAAATGCCGTGCCAAAGAAACCTTCCGTTCTTATTTGAATGAAATGCATGCGATATAAATTTTATGCGCAAGTAAATCGTACACATCTAGAACAGTTGTACAAAATCTATACACATCAACACTGGACGACCAAAGTAAAAACCCTTGATTTCTCAAGGGTTAACTCGCTGAGCTTTTATTCAGGTGTCACAATAGCGGGAAATGGATCAAATTCGTCCAATAATGCTATAAACGCATTGATTGGAGTCGAGTCACCGGATACTTCTATTTTTCCGGTTGCCATGGCTTGATTGAGTGCAAGTCGACCAAGCATCAATGCAAAGAAGGTCATTCGATCCGTACCTATCGTAACGTCTGGATGTGCGTCCAGCTTATTTAGCTTGTTCACGAGAACGGAATTTTCCAGGTACATGGCAAAGGATAGGTCTGCATCTATGATCGTTACATTCATCGTAAACTTTTTGCCTTCTGCTTTCGGACCGTTGAGTTTCACAGCTAGCAGTGTTAAGAAATCCGAAATGGGCATGTAGGTAATGATTCCTGATACATCAGTTGGAGAATTGTCCTTATTTACCCCATTGCGCAGCTCAGCGGCTCCTACCAAATACATGTTTCGCCAGTTCGCGGATTCCGCTTGATAGCCCAATTGTTCAAACGCATTGGCCAGCAAATTTTTGGCTTCAGTATGAGTGGGATCAGCCATGACCACATGCTTTACTACTTGCGCGACCCAACGATACTCGCCTTTTTCATAATCAGCCTTTGCCTGCTGCAAAATGTTACTTGCGCCACCCATGTACTGCACATATTTCTCGGCAGCTTCCACCTGTGGTAGCGGATCTAGATCAGAAGGATGCGCGCTATAATAGCCGAGATAAAAGTTGTAGATTCCTTTTACGTTATGCTTTAGCGTTCCATAGTACCCTCGATTTCCCCAGTATTTATCCAGTGTGTCTGGAAGCTTGATCGTTTCTGCTATTTCATCCATCGTATAACCATGATTGGCTAAACGCACCGTTTGATCGTGCATATATTTATACAGATCGCGTTGCATTTTTAGATGGGCAATGGCGTTTTCTTTGCCCCATACAGGCCAAGCGTGGATCATCAACAGGGCATCCACCTCTTCTGCCTCAAACAAGTCAATCGTCTTATCCAGGGCGTTTGCCCATAGCAAAGCATCTCGTGTTTTTGCTCCTCTTACGGTGTAGATTTGATGCATGGATTTATTGGCATTTTCCGAGACAAACAAGGCTTTGTAATCGCGGATATAGAAATGCATTTCTGCAGGTGCTTCTGTATGGGGTGTTAATAAAAATTCGAAGGTCATTCCGTCGATTTCCATGGTCTGCGTCTCGTTTACGATATCAACCGTAGGCAGCGCAAAGCTGAACTTACCCGAATTGGTCACGGGGCCAATCCCTACAGAAACCGTTCCTGTAGCGTTGACCGGTAGATTTTTCCCGAATTGAAACCCTGCACGACGAGCCATGATCGTACCAAGCAGTACATTTTCGCTCAACGCTTCTTTTGTAAAATGTTGTGGTGCGATAATGGGGATTTCGGGATTTTTCGCATACTGAAGTGCTGCTTCGGTACCAGCAAAATGGTCTCCATGACTTTGGCTGATAATAATCGCGGTAACCGGTTTTTTAGGTCGATACTGATAATATAACTCCATCGCGGCTTGCATGGATTCTACACCGGCTAACGTATCGACAACAATGACTCCCTCTTTTCCTTCGATGAAAAAGGTCGTGACGATGGATTGTCCACGTATTTGATAAACGCCCTCTACTACCTTGAACAACCCTGTAATCGCATGTAACTGCGAATTTCTCCACAAGCTAGGATTGACTGTATCGGGTGCAGGCTGATCAAGGAATCCGAGCTTTTCGATGTCCCAAACAACTTTTCCAGCCTCATTTTTTATGACTTTTGCTTCTATGGGGGCGAGGAAACCTCTATTAGCATCCTCGAAATCTTGCTTGTCTTCAAAAGGGAGAGAGGCATAAACATCCTCCTGTGCTTTTTTCGTAAAAGACGTGGCAGGTAATGACTGATTGACTTTCAAATCTGCCATTTATATACCTCCAGAATGTTTATTTTTTGAATTTTCATTGGATATTTTGTCCATGAGCTCCTAGTTGTATGCATTTGGTAAAAGCAGCAAGACCATCACTACGGCAAGAGCGATGGCCCGTAAAGTGCGGCGCTTCATCCTAAAATTTGTTAATTACTGTAACTCCTACACCGGAATACGTATTCATTTCTTCGAATGATGCATTTATCTCTTCCAAGGAGATTGTTTTCGTTACCAATCTCCCGGGTGAAAGGCGCCCGCTTTCTACTAAGCGAAGCATCGTTGAAAATTCAGGCAAAGGCATGCCGATCGATCCAATAATCTGCGCTTCTTGCCGGAGTAAAAAGTTAATAGGGACGGAAGTAAGACCTCCATTCGGATTCGAACTCATACCAATCTGGACATGTCTTCCTCGCTTCGTGAGACTCAGGAGAGCATTCAAAAACGTTTCCTGGATACCGAGCGCTTCAATGGAGACGTTCGCACCGCCCTTTGTTATTTCCCGCACAGCCTCTGGCGCGTTCACTTGCTTGCTATTTACGACAGCCACTGCTCCCAGCTCTTTCGCAAAGGCCAGTTTATCATCCGCGATGTCCACCGCAATGACATTCGCTCCTGAAGCAGCAGCAATTTGAACAGCAGATAGTCCTACACCACCAGCGCCATACACGGCTACCCACTCACCAGGACGCACATTTCCTTGCGTGATGACTCCATGGTAGGCAGTCATGAAGCGACATCCCATTGCACTTGCTTCAACAAAATCAATGTTTTCAGGTAAATGCATGAGGTTTTGGTCTGCCTCTCCGATATGAATATACTGCGCAAACCCGCCATTCAAATCGAAGCCGACCAATTTGAGGTTATCGCATACATTGTGGTGACCTGCGACGCAATGCGGACATACCCCATCGCCGATATGAAATGGCACAATCACTCGATCACCTTTTTTGAAATTGCGTATGTTTTTTCCGACCTCTTCCACCACTCCACTCATCTCGTGCCCTAAAATATGCGGAAAGGATTGAATCATACTCATATGTCCTGTCCACCCATGCCAGTCACTCCGGCATACGCCTGTTGCTTCTAATTTAATGATGACCCCATCCGGAGTCAGTGTCGGATCGGCGATTTCCCTTACGACCAAAGGCTCGTTAAACGCTTCTAAAACAGCAACTCTCATGTGCATACACCTCCCATTTCTATTGATCAGATATTTTGCTTGTTCCGTTCTTCTTCTACCAATTTGCTACGCAGGATTTTACCTACATGCGTTTTTGGAAGCGCTTCCCTAAATTCGATCAAGCGAGGAACCTTATATCTGGTCAGGCGTTCTCTGCACCAGCTCTGAATATCTTCTTCCGTCACATTTGCTTGTCTACCGAGAACAATGACGGCCTTAATCGTCTCGCCACGATATAGATCAGGAACACCGTAGACGCACGCCTCCAACACGGCCGGATGCTGGTAAATCACTTCTTCTACTTCTACCGGGTATACATTAAAGCCGCCCGTGATGATCATATCTTTCTTTCGTCCTACAATATAGAAATAACCCTCACTGTCCATGGTCCCGATATCACCTGTATACAGCCAGCCATCACGTATGGTACGCTCTGTCTCTTGTTGATTCTTCCAGTATCCTTTCATGACCTGTGGGCCTTTTACAATCAGTTCCCCTGATTCTCCCATCGGCATCTCTTTTGTTCCGGTAACTGTGTCTACAATTTTTGCATCTGAATTGGGAAGCGGTAGACCAACACTCCCTACTTTTCGTTGCCCAATCAGTGGATTGCGCATCACTGCACATGTCGCTTCCGAAAGGCCATAACCCTCGATAATCGGAACGCCTGTTTTTTGTTCAAAATTTTTCATCACTTCAACAGGCAAAGGAGCTGAACCGCCTATACACATTTGAAAACACAAAAGGTCATCTTTCTGCAAGTCCGGGTGGTTTAAGATCGCAATATACATCGTAGGCGAACCAGTAAAATAGGTAGGCCGATGCTTGCGGATCAACTCCAGAATACGATTCATCTCAAATTTTGCGACAGGAACGTACTTCGCCCCCATTTTGACAAATTGAACGAAGCTGAACAGCCCCATACCGTGGTAGAGTGGACTAATTCCTAGCTGACAATGACCAGCTTTACTTAATACGGACTTATTTGTTTCGTATGATTGATAGAGATTCGCTATCATATTTGTGTGTGTGATCATGACGCCTTTTGATCTGCCGGTGGTTCCTCCTGTATACGTTAGGACAGCAAGCTCTTCAGGTTGTACATCCTTTTCCGGCAGGTCGGGACTCTCATGAAGAATCCAATGATGCAGATTGTCTTCCTCAAAAATCTCCCGATCTGCTGCGATGAATGTCACTTGATCAGCTAATCCGGTTTTCTTCAGCTTCTCTTTCTGTTCTCGAAAGGCTATGACCCCTGTCGCTTCTGAATCTTTGAGCAGATGTTCCAACTCGGCAGGCTGAAAATTCGGGTTGACCTGAACAACCACTCCCCCTAAACGCTGAATAGCAAAAAAGGATAGCCCATATTCCATGCTGTTTGGAACCATGATTCCGATGCGATCACCCTTTCGATAACCGCGTCGATAAAGGGCAGAAGCAATTCGTTCACACGCTTCCTTTAGTTGTAAATAGGTGATTTCTCTCTCGCTGTCAGAGATTGCGATATTAGAAGAATGTAGACGAGCCGTTCGTTCTAGCACATCATAAATGGTTATGGATGGAATCTCTACTTCGTGCGAAACTTCTTGAGGATAAAATGCGAGCCAAGGTTTATTCAAGCCACTCACCCCTCGAAAAGAACGTAATCATGCAGATCCGATTATTTCAATCTTTTCATCAACGTCTCTAGCTTTCCTTTATAGGGAGCACGTGCAAATTCCTCCATCGGATTGCTTCCCACTGGTGCTTGGAAGAGAACACCGCGTTCGTGCGAAAATTCCTTGAATCCAAAAACACCCGTATATCGTCCAATCCCGCTCTCATTGATTCCGCCAAAAGGAAGATTCGGTTCCGCCATATGCCGCATGACATCATTCACGGTTGCTCCTCCAGAAGTTGTTCTGGCTAGCAGATTGTCCACAAAACGTTGATGATCACTGAAGATGTACAAAGCTAAAGGCTTGGGCTTTGAATCCATATACTCGATCACTTCATCCAAATCGGTATACGTCAGGACTGGCATAATCGGTCCAAATATTTCTTCTTGCATGATTTTCGCTTCTAGAGGGACGTCCGTTACGAGTGTTGGGTGAATTCTTCCATCTTCAATCGTACCACCAAATCGTACTTTCGCCCCTCTGGAGACAGCATCCTCCAACAAATCTTGCAAACGCTGCAAATTACGTTCATTAATAATTTTGGCCATATCTGTTTGGGTAAGCTGTCCATTTTCAAAATAGCTACGTTGGACATACGCTTCAACATGCTGTACAAATTCTTCAAGTTGATGCTCTTTGACAAAAACATAGTCTGGAGCAAGGCAAATTTGTCCTGCATTCGCAAATTTGCCAAATGCGATGCGAGGAGTCATTTTCTCTAAATCAACATGCTCGTCGACAATCACAGGGCATTTGCCGCCCAGCTCCAACGTTACGGATGCCAGATGTTTAGCAGCTGCCTGCATGACATGCTTGCCAATCGAAGTACTCCCGGTAAAGAAGATATGGTGAAATGGAAGGGCTAGCAAAGCTTCTGAAACATCCACTCCCCCTTCAAAGATGGCAACCTCAGATTCCTCGAACACCTCGCGAACGATTTTCGACGCAAGTCGGCTGGTTGCTGGCGCCATTTCAGAAGGCTTCAAGATACATACATTCCCTGCCCCAATCGCAGGAATTAACGGAAGAAACAGCAAGTAAAATGGAAAATTCCACGCAGAGAAAATCAGGCACTGTCCTTTTGGCTCCCAAATAATTTTCGCAGTTGCTCCCATGCTTTGTGTAGCGACTTCGACAGGCTGCATCCAGTGTTCCAAGCTGGAGATAAAACGATCAATCTCATGAATGACACCGAGCACTTCTGTTGTGACGGCCTCAAAAGAAGGCTTCTCCAAATCTTGTTGAAGCGCTTGTAAAATAGCAGGAGTTTGCGTACGAATGATTGTTTTTAGTTTCTGTAATTTTTGTATACGTTCTGCGGCACTGGTTCTTTTGACAACATGCTGATGTTTCTTTTGTAACTCGAATATTTGTTGAATATGATCCGTACCATCAACCATCAAGAAAGCCCTCCGATCATTCGTTCACGCATTTTCATCATCAAAATGTCGATCTTGGTGAGGAATTTTTCCGACAGTTCCTGGGATTATGATACGAGAACTTTCTTCAATTCTTCTGTCAGCAGTGGAACGACTTCAAACAAGTCTCCAACTATTCCGTAGTCGGCAATTTGAAAGATCGGTGCTTCCGGGTCTTTGTTAATGGCCACGATAATTTTTGAGTTCGACATTCCCGCCAAGTGTTGAATAGCCCCTGAGATGCCGCACGCAATATACAGATCGGGTGTCACTACTTTTCCTGTTTGTCCGATCTGCAAGGAGTAATCGCAGTAATCAGCGTCGCAAGCTCCACGGGACGCTCCCACTGCACCGCCAAGTGCCTGAGCCAATTCTTGCAGGGGTTGAAAGCCTTCCGCGCTTTTCACACCGCGTCCACCAGCGACGATGATTTTGGCTTCGCTGAGATCGATACCGCTTGCTGTTTTTCGCACGACTTCTTTGATGATGGTACGAAGATCAGTGATTTCTGACTGAAAATCTACGATCGCGGTTTGCACAGCTGTCTCTATGATTTCAAAATTATTGGGACGCAGGGTTGCGAACACCATTCCTTCTTGGAAGTTCTTTTTTTGAAACGCTTTCCCCGCATAGATCGGACGAACAAACGTGATTTGCTCTCCGTTTGTCTCTACAGCTGTACAATCTGAAATGAGTCCCGCTCTGCATTTGGCTGCTACTCTTGGTGAGATATCTTTTCCCAATGAAGTATGACCGACCAAGACGACATCTGGCTGCACTTCATGAATGAGTTGCGTAAATGCTTGGCTATACACCTCGGTAGTGCCAGTAGATAGCGCTTGGGTTTTCGTTACATACAAGGTATTGGCTCCGTATTTGCTGACATCCTGCACATACGCTTCCGCATTCGGCGAGAACAACGCCGCGATGACTTCTCCCCCTGCCGCGACCTGATTCGCAACAGTTAATGCCTCGAGAGATACATTCCGTAATTTTCCATCCTTTACTTCGGTAAGCACCAGAACCTTTTTGCTCATGGTTAATCCTCTCCTTTTTTCTTTAGATGACCTTCGCTTCTGTACGCAGCAGTTGTGCCAATTCGATTACCTGTTCCTTGATTTCTCCGTTCAATAGGCGACCTGCTTGCTTCTTGGCAGGCAAATACTGCTCGACAATCGTTGTGCGGGCCTTTCTCTTATCGTTTGCAAGAGCCAAATCTTCCAGAGTCAAACGCTCCATTGGCTTTTTCTTCGCTTTCATAATGCCTGGCAAAGACGGGTAGCGCGGCTCGTTTAACCCTTGCTGAGCTGTTGCCAAGAGTGGAAGACCGACTTCGATGATCTCTATATCGCCTTCTACGTCTCTTTCGACGGTTGCTTTGTCGCCATCGATTGTAAGCTTCGTAATCGTAGATACGTGTGGGATACCTAATGCCTCTGCAACCCGAATCGCAACCTGTCCTCCCCCGGTATCTACTGACATATTGCCCCCGAGAATCAAATCGAATGATTGATCCTTAATCGCTGCCGTAATCAAACTAGCAATGGTGTATTCATCCGCTTCGTTTTCACCTGGATCGACGAGTATCGCTTTATCTGCTCCCATCGCAAGTGCGGTTCGAAGAGCACCCTCCGCACGCTCTGGGCCAACGGTGATCACGGTGACCTCTGCTCCGTTTTCTTCCTTGAGCTTGACTGCTTCCTCGACAGCATACTCGTCATAAGGATTCACGATAAACTCGATGCCTTCTTCATTGATCTGACCGTTCTGTATCACGATTTTTTCTTCTGTATCAAAGGTTTGTTTCAACAAGACTAAAATGTTCATCTGTATTCTCCTCCAGACTTCGTTTTATTTTCGATTATTTTGGCTGCATACGCAGTGCACCATCTAAACGGATGACTTCCCCGTTTAACATCGGGTTTTCGATAATGCTTTGAACGAGATGGGCAAATTCATTCGGCTGACCCAACCGCTGAGGAAACGGCACCATAGCGCTTAGTGCTTGCTTAACATGCTCGGGAGCCCTGCCTAGCATCGGCGTCTCAAAAAGACCTGGCGCGATCGTAACGACACGAATGCCAAGCGAGGATAGATCCCTTGCAATGGGAAGCGTCATCCCAACCACTCCGCCTTTTGACGCACTGTAGGCAGCCTGACCCATTTGTCCTTCAAAGGCAGCAGCAGATGCCGTATTGACGATAACCCCTCTTTCCCCTTGCTCGTTCGGTTCGTTCTCGCTGATTTTCGCTGCCGCTAAACGAATGACATTGAAGGTTCCGATCAAGTTGACCTGAATAATTTTGGTAAAAAGTACAAGATCGAATGGACCATTTTTTCCATACGTTTTTTGTGAACCGCCGATACCTGCGCAGTTAACGGCCGCTGTTATTTTACCGAATTTTTCAACCGCTTGGTCTAATGCTGACCTGACATCCGCTTCTTCGACGACGTTTGTATTTACATAAAGAACCTGGTCGCCTAGTGCTTCTGCGAGCTGGGTTCCCTTCTCATCATTGACATCCATCACGAGTGCTTTTCCACCATGCGCTACGATATTTTTCACGGTAGCCTCTCCCAGACCTGAAGCACCGCCGGTAACTACTACCACACTGTTTTTGAAATCCATTGCCCTTCTCTCCTCTATTGTCTAGTTCCCTTGAAATTGCGGGCTCCTTTTTTCTAAAAACGCTTGTACGCCTTCTTTTACGTCTTCTTTCAAGAACAAATCTTGGAATAACTCAGCCTCTAGCTTGAGTGCCTGCTGAAAAGGTAGCTCCATCCCTTCATCCACTGCTTTTTTTATATGCTGAAGAGCAGAAGGCGAGTTTTGGCAAATTTTTTGTGCAAGAGTCAGCGCTGCTGCCAGTCCCTCGCCAGTGGGTACGACACGATTGACCAAGCCAATCCGCATGGCTTCATCTGCGGTAATATGCTCACCTGTAAACAACAATTCTTTTGCTTTCGCCTCTCCAATCAGGCGCGGTAAACGCTGTGTACCGCCTGCCCCGGGGAGCAGCCCAAGCTTCACTTCTGGCACCCCAATAAATGCGTGCTGTTCCGCAATGCGCAGATCACATGTCAAGGCAAGCTCGCAGCCACCTCCCAGTGCGTATCCATTTATAACAGCAATCGTCAGTTTCGGAGAATAATCAATGCTGTTAAAAAAGTTGTGATTCTCCATAAATTGAGGAAGCAAATTTGGATTTCCGATTCGTTTTGGCAGCTCTTTGATATCGGCTCCCGCCACAAATACTTTTTGCCCAGCTCCTGTCAAAATGATTGCCAGCACGTCGGCGCTAGCATGGAGCTCAGCGAATATGACTCGCAATCCTTCTTTGACCCCAGCACTCAATGCGTTCATCGGTGGATTGTCGATGCTGACAATCGCGATTTTCTCCCGTTTTTCAACATTGACCAGACTCATCGCTGTCTCTCCTTCCCTGTCGATTTTGTTTTGTAAAAAGAGAAAGCACAGGTCATGCCAACACCAAAAAAGTAGTTCCTTATACAAAATCAACACGAAAAATATCGGATTGTTTGATTTTCAAACAGGTAATTCAACGCAATTATCTTGTTTTCAGACACCTACACAGACTCCACTTGAAGCGGAATATCTTTGGACGGTTGATCCGGCCTGACAAACACCAAAAAGAGAATCCCCGTTACAATGAAGAGTCCCACGATGACGTAAAGCGAGTAATGAAATCCGAGCACAAAGTTATTGCCCGCTGCTTGCACTAAGATTCCTGTTATGAGCGGAGCCACGATGGAGGCTATATTGGTAATAAACGAATAGATACTTGTCATGAAACCAGCTCGTTCAGGCATGAGCTTAATCAGTATTTGCGGTCCAACTGCAGCAATGCTGTAACTCGATGTTTTTGCTAAACACAAAGCAACAAATATCCAGATAAAAGAATCAAATACCGGCATAAAGGCGAGCGATAGTCCACCAATAAGCGTGACGATCCCTGAAACCAGAACCCGCGATTTGAAATCGCTCTTAGACTTCTTATAAAGATGATCGGAAAAGGATGATAGTACCAATACCATGACTGTAGCTGCAACACCGCTTCCAGCGACGGCATAAGCCATGTTCATCGCCTCTAAGTGCAGCACTTTTGTCAAGTACAGTGGAAGCCAAATAAGCAACCAAGTGGATAGCCAAAAAGCAGAGAACGCCAATGCAAGGGTGAGAAAACATGCTGGATTGCGCAACACGGGAGAAATATCTGCCCATCTCAATTTTTTCACCTTGGATAGAGCCATTTGATTACTCGGGTGATTCTTGTTTTTTCGATCAACAAACAACCAGATGAAAGCCAAAACCAGACTCACTACACCTAAGAGTGCAAAGGTCAAACGCCAGCCATACTTTTCTATCATCGCGACAAGGATGGGCGCTGAAATAATTCCGCCAACACTGGCACCAGAGACGATGACTGCAAAGGCTATTCCTCGTTTTTCGGGAGGAAACCATTTGGCAGCATGGCTCATCACAACCGGCCCAAATGGCCCTTCAAACGCCCCCAACAATAACCGATACAAGATCAGCATCGGCAAGGTCATGATGGCATAGGAGCCAAACTGCAGAACGGTCCAAGCAAGCAATAGAACTACGATCATTTTCGAAGTGCCAATCCGATCTGACCATGTCCCTCCAAGTAAAGCTGCGATCGCAAATAACCAGTAAAAACTGCTCCCGACCATCCCCCATTGGGCACTATTTAAGCCAAGCTCCTTCATCAAAGGGTCTGCTGCATACCCAATGATCGCCTTATCCGCATAGTTAATGACGTAGGCAAAAAACATGAGTGCTAGAACTATCCATCTCATCCCAAAACTCCCCTCCTTCGTAGTAAAAATGATAATTAGACGCAAAATTCAGAAAAAGCAAGTGTTATGCCAATCACACATGAGTCTTTTCTTATTCTTCCTTACCGTTTGGATAGATGTTGTTATGTATGGCGACTAAACACCCCTTACAGACAAATGTAAAAAATACAGACACGTAGCCATAAAAAAATGACTTCCGTTTCATCCAGAAGTCATCCATGATTTACTCTTGTACACTTAATTGGTATTTTTTCAGACGATCATATAACACAGATCTGCTTACTCCCAGTAATTTAGCTGCCTTGGATTTGTTACCGCCCGATTGCTCTAACGCTTGCTGTACAGCAGCTCTTTCTGCCTTTTCCATAAGGGTGCTCTCTGAATCAAATGAGAATGCGGTCATTTCATTTTTTCCATGACCCAACATGTATTCGGGTAAATCCGCTAGCTCAACTTTTCCGTGTTCACTGAACAGCATAGCGCGCTCCATTACGTTTCGAAGTTCACGTACGTTGCCAGGCCAATCATAGTCGATCATGGCTTTTACCGCCAGCGGGTCAATTCCGATAATGCTTGTCCCGTTCAGGCGATTTAATTCTTCCATGAAGAAAGGAATAAACAACAAAATATCTTTTTTCCTTTTCGCCAGTGGCGGAATTTCAAAAGAGATGACGTTTAATCGATAAAACAAATCGTTTCGGAATTCCCCATTTCGGACCATTTCCTCCAGGGAACGATGCGTTGCTGCTATAATGCGCACATCGACCTGGATACGCTCTGTTCCACCTACACGGTAAAATTCCTTTTCTTGGAGGACACGAAGCATTTTCGCCTGAAGCTGCAGCGACATATCTCCCACTTCATCTAGAAACAGGGTTCCCCCATTTGCCAAATCAAACTTTCCTTTTTTCCCTTTTTGCCTTGCCCCCGAGAAGGCTCCTTCTTCATATCCAAAAAATTCTGATTCTAATAAATGCTCCGGGATCGCGGCACAATTGACTGTTACAAATGGGCCATTGCTACGCCAGCTCATGCTGTGAATCGCATGGGCGAACAACTCTTTTCCGGTTCCACTCTCGCCTCTGATCAGAACAGTCGAGTTTCCTTTGGCTGTCTTCATGGCGCTGCGTATAATTTTCTCCATCTGAGGGTCCTGTGTGAGAATCTGCTCAAACGAGAATCGGGAGGTCTCGTGCTGCGCTTGTGGGGCTTGCTTCTCTTCTTTTTCACTCTTTTCCAGTCTACGTACGACTTCTTTCATTTCGTGCAGTCCACGGAACGAGATTTTCCCGATAACCCCGATGATTTCGTTGTCTTGCATAATGGGGACGCGATGCACGGTATATCGGATGCCTTTTACCTGCATCATCTCGCTATATTCTGGTAGACCTGATTTCATGACGCGGTCGAGTCCCAATTGAGGAAGAACGTCATGGATTGGCTTATATAAAATTTGCGATTCTTCAAACTCAAAAAGCTCAAGTAAAGATGGACTCACGAAGTTAACTTCTTTCCATTCATTGATCATGATCAGACCTTCGTACGCATTATCGATGACCGTCTGCAAAATACTCTTCCATTTGACTACGCTCTGTAGCTCCTGAGCCATTTTTTCCACTTGCGATACATCTTGAAACAGAAGGATGCACCCTTTTTTCCCAAAGCGAGAAATACGAGTAACGGCGTGACTATTCCCCAGTTGTAGCCGATAATGATCGGAAGGCTCCATGGACTCTAATTGAATACCTGAAATGAGCGAAGTTACCTCACGCTGGAGCAATTCTGCTTGTGTCAGCCCTATCATATTGCAAATTTTCTGATTGGCGAAAGTGATCCGTTCGGAATCATCCGTGATGATCGCGCCGAGCTCTGATCGAACCAGAATTTCTTCCAGTTGATCCTTCAAAGAACTCGTTGCTCGAAACAATGTGAAAATGATGTCCGTTTTGGTAAGCATTCCGGTTACTTGGTGGTCATCATTCAAAATGACGATGTTCCCCACTTCTGATTTTTGAATGATTTCTTGGATGTCTCCTACTGAACTGTCAATGTGAGTCCAAATGACGTCTTTTTTAATGAGGGAATGAATGGCGCTCGCTAATGGTTGTCCATCCAGAATGGCTTGATTGAGGCTGCTTCTGGTCAATACTCCATGCAATTTTTGATGCTCATCGGTAACAGGAATCGTATCCCATTTGGTCCGCTGTACGAATTGAATAGCATCAGACAAGGTATGTTCGGGGGAAAGACACTCATGTACGGGAGTAATGATATCCCTAAGCTGGGGCATTTCCTTCAACTCCATACATATAATTAGGGGCTGTTTTCATTTCTAACACATCTTGTATAGTGGAAACAAATCCCTTTTCATATTGTAACATGGTTTCAGAGTTGGCTAAGGAGTTTTTTCAAATGACTCTCATTTCAGTAATTTCAGTATTGACTAAAATAACTGAAAATAATTAAGATAATACACATAACATCTTTTAGGAAGTGATGCACATGAAAAAGTCTGCTTCGATTAGTGCTGTGCTCTTGTTTCTCACTATACTCGTAGGGGTTCTTGGCTCGTACAGCATCATTATGGCACTACCACTTATTGGAGAGGAATTTCAGCTGAATCCAGTGGAGCAAGGTGCGATTGTCAGTGTTTATTTCTTAGGCTTCGCGATTTTTACCATTCCGGGAGGGATCATTGCTGATAAACGAGGATCGAAGCAAATTATTGTAATCAGCTTGGTACTGTGGGCAATATTGACTGCGCTTACAGGGGCGGTCACAGGTTTTGCTGCCTTACTCGTTGTCCGTTTTTTGTTGGGGGTTATCGATGCCCCACTAATGCCTGCTATGTTAAAAGCGATTGCCGAACGAACACCTGCAAACATCCGTACGACCACATTATCCATCGTTTCATCAGCCGAACCAATTGGGACTGGACTTGCCCCTTTTCTGGTAGCACCATTGATTGCGATACTGGGATGGCAGGAAGCTACTTTTGTTACAGCATCAATCGGCCTGCTCTTGGCCCCCATTCTCTGGATATTCCTTCCCCGTCCTTTCGTAATTGAACAACCTTCAAGCTCAGTATCAAAATCGAAACCTATCCCTTTCCTATCTCTTATACGTAACGGGCATTTGTGGAAACTAACAAGTATGCTCTGCGGAATTCAAATCGTGATGGTTGGATGCTTGACATGGGTACCTACCTACTTAACAACTGAAAAACATCTCGCTATTACCCAATCAGGCTTATATGCATCGCTTCCTCTTCTCATTTCGATGCTTGGCTATTTGGCAGGCGGTTGGTTGTTTGACCGTTACTTTCATCAAAAGTTTCGAACGATGGTCATTCCGTCCCTTCTGTTCTCAACGATTTTTCTTACGCTTATGATCCTATCTGACAATGTCAACCTGTTTCTGTTGTTTGAGTCGATCTCTTTGTTTTTTCTATCCCTTACCACTCAACCTATTCTTGGACTTACCATGCGTATCATTCCCTCGGCTGCTTTGGGCACTGCTAGTGGAATTCTGTTAACCGGAGGAAAACTGGCAAGTATTTTTACACCAATCGCGATGGGCGCATTCATTCAGGCGTACTCCTTTCAAGCTGGTTTTTCCCTTTTGCTAGTAGGTGCAGGAATCGCTTTTGTTTCATCCTTTCTTATCCATCTCAAAAGGAGTGAGGAGCTTGACTAATTTCATTCAAAAACTGCTGCAAGACATGCCTGATTTCTCACATTTTCTAACCATTGAGGAATTGGACACCTCTTCCCGTGAATTAGCAGCCACCTATCCACATCTCGTTACCCTCAGTACCGTTGGTCACTCTACTGACGGACACCCCATCCTCATGCTGCGAATCGGAAATGGTCAACATCGGGCGCTGTTCGTCGGTTGTCCGCATCCAAATGAGCCGATTGGAGCTCTATCGCTAGAGTATCTCAGCAAAAAGCTATGTGAGGATACTGCCCTATTAGAGCAAATGGATTATACCTTTTATATCATCAAGGAAATCGATGTAGATGGCTGCCGACTGAATGAAGGTTGGTACGGTGGCCCGTTTTCTCCAGATTATTACATCCGCAGCTACTATCGTCCCGGTATACTCGAACAAGCTGAATGGACATTCCCGTATGCGTATAAAACGTTCAGCTTCAGCGAGCCCATACCTGAAACCGTTGCATTTATGCGGGCGATTGATGAAGCCAAGCCGCATTTCCTCAACAGCTTGCACAGCTCCGATCAAACCGGAACGTTTTATTATGTATCGACTCCTCTTCCCGATGCATTGTGCCAACAGATCATAAAACTGACCCATGATCATCAATTACCGCTGATGATCGGCGAACCTGAGGCACCATTCATGCCCCCTATCCAAGACGGTTTTTATCAGCTGCCTGAGCTGTCTACCATGTACGATTACTACCAAAGCATCCTACCTACTGGAGAAGACCCTGCGAAAGCAATCCTCATGGGTGGCTCATCCCGCGATTATGCTGGGTCACGTTACCGTACCTTTTGCCTTGTTTCGGAAATATCGTTGTTTACGGATCCAAGGATGGGAGATAAAACTGAAACCACTTATAGCTACAAGGATGCTATGCTGGACATAGCCAAACTGGAAGGGGAACAGATTGCTTTTTTATCCAAACAATACCAAAGCGCACAGGCATCCATAACGGTACCAACCAGATTTCAGCGATCTGTAGAGGATTTCCTGATCGGTATGGAGGAAACTCGCTCCCATCATTTAAAATTAGCGGAAAGTGATGCAGCTTTAGCGCGCTTCGCAACAGTAGCTGAAATGTTTGACTTGAAACTACGCACTCTATGGAGCTCTCTATGCTGTTGCAGCATGATGATCCGCATGCTGGACGCCCAGCCTGACAACATCACCCTTTCAGAGATTCGAGCAGATTCAGAAAAATGGCTGGATCAAGGCTTGCAAGAGCTACTCTCCTTTTTTAACTGGTCGATGCGTCCACTGCGCGAATTGTGCGGTGTCCAGCTAGGTTCTGCCTTGATGATCATGGAGTACCTTCGTCAAACCCATGAAAGCACTGCCACGCCACTAAAATAATGAGTGACATGAGCGCCTGTCAGCAGAGCAGGCGCATTTTCTTTTGGTATTTTCTGAAGAAAGCGATGACTATTGGTAGTATAATAGACAAAAGCATGGAAATCGGGAAAAACGAGGAAAAAGGAGTCATGAAGTTGGACAAATTAACGGCAGAAACGATGCAATTGATTGAAGAAATGGCTCTCCATCACGAAAATCAAGGATTATCCAGAATTGCTGGCCGGATTATTGGACTATTGATGGTCTCACAGGAACCACTTTCATCCGAGCAGATTGCCACTACATTGCAAGTCAGTCTAGGAAGTGTGTCTACCAATATACGCATTCTTTTAAAATTTGGATTCGCGGAAAAAAAGAGTGTGACAGGTGACCGTGTGAGCTATTACATCATGGCACCAAACGCCATTGAAGAAGAGATTTTACAGAATTTAGAGCGAATCCTATCATTGAAGAATGTCATAGAAAAAGGAATACAAATTGACAGCTTGAAGCAAAGTGAGCTCGTTATCCAGCGATTCCATGAGACGCTAGAAGCCATTGACCTATACAAGGAATCTCTCACCCAAATGCTCGCTGAGTGGAAGTACCGTCGCATGTAACATCAAACAGCTCGTATCAATGGAAAAGTAGAAAGGCAGCTTTGGCGCTGAAAAAGCCAAGGCTGCCTTTTTTCATAAGAGGATGGCATCGATCATTTGACAGGCGATATCTCATCTTCCGTCACCCATTTGTAGTTCTTCACTTCTCCTCCCCCTGTCGTGGGGGTGTAATCGATCATATAGACCGTCGTTGTATTTGCCGTATCAAGCTTGCCTGATGCATCGAGCATCCCTTTCACATGATCCGCCTTCAAAACGACTTCCGTTCCCGGATCATACGGTTGCTTGATGTGGTTTTTGATTTCCTCTTGAATAATCCATTTATAGCCCTTCACAGGGGGCTCACCCGTTGTAGGCGTATAGGTCACTGAATAGGCCGTTGTGTCGTAAGCGCCCACAATCTTTGCTTTTGCCCCTTGCATCCCCGGTTGGTGACTTGCTTTCAAGATGACTTCACTCCCTACTGTAAACGTAGGTTTCGGTACAATCTCTACTTGCTCCAGTACATCCGGTGCAGCAGGACCGCCACATGCACTTAACCCCATCGCGGTAACCAGCATGAGCGATAACAGTTTCCATCTTTTCATTCTAAACACCCCGAATTCTTAGTTGTCTGTCAAAGGTATTATGGGTACACAAGACCTTCCTTATCCACTTGCATCCTGCTCGTTGCTTTACTTGAATGCATCCTTGGACGGAATGGACAAATCCTTGTTTTCAATCAACTGTAAAAGCAGAGCATAGAATTACTTCCTCTGCTCACTTGGTAGGTCCTTGAGAATACTTTCGGCGCCAGAAAAACTCTTGTCCATACAGACGAACCGTCCAAGTAAAATGTTTCATGTAAAAAGAAACCAGTTCTATGGACCTGCTCGTGTCCTGAACTGGTTTTCGTTCTATTCCGCTGCAAGTATGTACTTTCTGAATAAATCAAGCGGGTAGAAGTTGTCCTCTGACCAACTTTTCCTTGAATCGATTCTTTCACTCCACCAATCCAAGCCGTAAGACCCAATCCTCTCGTATCTGGCCAATCAAATCCAGGAGTCATCGACAGCAAGTGAACAGCGTAATCGTGCGTTTAACGGGATCGACCGTTTTTTGCTCTAAATGGAAAATAGGAATAGATAGGAGTTTCTAAATCAGCAATCAGTCCTTGTTCGTATGCAAGATAACCGTCTTGAATGATGAGGCAGCTGGCGACCTTTTCTTTTCTGATCTTTCTGTCAAATCCTTTGAAAAGCTCTGTATCGAATCGCGTTTTTGCAGGGTCTGAAAATGGAAACAAGGGTGAATGCACGTGATTGTTCCTCCTTCCACCGACTGGCTTTTAAGACTCTTTCCCCGGTATTTCCCCCCGAAGGTAACGTTCGCCCCATTCACACATGAGATCCATGATTGGTTTGAGCGTTTCACCCAATTCACTCAATTCATATTCGACCTTTGGCGGTACTTGGCTGTATACGGTCCTGATGACAATTCCGTCCTCTTCCAGCTCACGAAGCTGCTGTGTCAGGATTTTTTGGCTAATGTCCGGCATTTGTTTTTTCAATTCGCTCGTTCTTTTTGGGCCGTAGTATAACTGACATAAAATCAAGGTTTTCCATTTGCCACCTAAAACATCTAGCGTTGCTTCAGAAGGAATCTGGTATGTATGTTTGAGCTTTGGCCTCATCGATTGGCTATCCTCCCTCATTCATACGATTTTTACAGGAACCTTTTTGTTCCTATGTTACTTTTTGGTATCGAAAGCACAAAAAAGTGCGTACTTTTCACATTCCATTATATGGTGCATGATTCGGATATACCAGCACCTTACTTGTAAAACGGGAGGGAAGGAAAATGGCGAATCGCCTACTGATCGCGGGAGGCTACGGTGTCATTGGCAGTGCAATCGCTCGCCTAATCCGGAGCATCAACAAAAATGTCGAGATTGTACTGGCAGGTCGCAATCCGGAAAAAGGGGCTCCTCTCGCTCGTGAACTCGGCCATTCTCAGACAGCTTACCTTGACTTGACGAGCGGTCAAACGATAGAGAATCTTGGCGAGCTGGATTTGATTGTCGTTGCCTTGCAAGATCCTGGAGATGTGCTCCTACAAGCTGCTTTGACAAAAGGGATTGCTCACATTGGGATTACGAAGCTTGCAGATGAACTATCCACACTCACATTTGCAGCCCTGCAAACACCACCGAAACGACCTATTGTCCCACTTGGTCATGCGCAGACGGGTATTCTAACATTTGTCGCGGCACAAGCAGCTATGGACTTTGCCCTGGTGGAATCCATTGAATTGGCGAGTCTCCACGACGAACGCGATCTGATTGGACCTTCAACACTGGAAGAGTCAGAAGGCTTTATCAGTCGAGCTCTCTTGCGACAAGATGCCCAATGGAAATGGGTCGATGCTACCCAACATGGAAGATTGGTGCGATTATCTGGTGATTACTCGGTGGAAGGCTTCCCGATGGCGATCTTGGATGTACCTAATTTGGCATCGATCACAGGTGCTCCGAACGTCCGCTTTGATTTTGTTTTGGGCGATTCGATTGGTACACGCGCAGGTAAATCGGCATCTCAAGATTTATATATCGAGATGAAGGGATTTTTGAAAACGGGAAAACCCGCCTCCTACCGTATTAGCATCTCTGATCCAAAGGGTCACGCCCATATGACAGCCCTTGGGGTTTTGCTATCGATTGAGCGCATTCTCGGATGGGATGGCAATCCACCCGCTGATGGAGGAGTTTATCTGCCTGACACCCTCCTCCCCATCGACACAGCTATCGCGCGCATCAAAGATTTTGGCGTACAAATTACTACAGAAATGGAGGGTGTATGAAAATGAAAGTACTGACAGTTGTTACCCATCCACGAACCAATTCCTTAACCTTTGCCGTTGCAGAACGTTTCGTTCAGGGACTAAAAGATGCAGGACATGAGGTTGAAGTTTTGGATTTGCATCGCATTGGGTTTCATCCTGTTTTATGGGAGGAAGATGAGCCAGATTGGAACAATGGGGATAAGAAATATTCCGAAGAGGTCGAGATTGAAATGGAGCGCATGAAAAAGCACGATGCGTTAGCCTTTATTTTTCCGATCTGGTGGTTCAGCATGCCTGCCATGTTGAAAGGATATATCGATCGCGTCTGGAACAACGGGTTTGCCTATGGTTCACGTAAACTGCATCATAAGCATGCATTGTGGATCGGTCTCGCAGCTGCTCATGAAGATCATTTTCAAAAAAGAAATTATGACCAAATGATGGTTCACCACCTCAATGTCGGGATCTCCAGTTACGTCGGAATCGACGATTCGAGGGTTGAGTTCCTTTATGACACCTTGGCGCAAAATCCTGTGCATCTCGAGCAGTTGTTGGACCGTGCTTATCACATGGGATTCCATTTTGGAAAAAAAGAGAGCCTGTCTATTTAAATTTATCTGAGCTATCGGTGGGCAAATTAATGTTCTCAAAATGACCTTTCCAGACAAAGATGAGGAGTACTGGACAAAGGGCGAGGATGGAACCGTTGCCTAATGAGTTCATTTTGTAAAAGAAAAAGCACCTCGTGGGTGCTTTTTTGTCTATCTATTAAGTAGGTAACTATTTCAACCAAAAATTAATAACCGTATCCCAACCTTTTTCCCCTCTAATTTCCACCGGGTCTGATACTGCGAGAATTCTATTGTTTGAGTCTACAGCATAAGCAGTTAATCTGTATAGTTTTCCAATTCTGAAACTATAAATTTTTGAGCTAGTAGTGTACGAGGTACCAGTCATATCCTCATATCCATCGGTAATATTGTAACGAACCCACTTATATCTATCTACACCTGGAATATAATTAAACTTCACCCCAATATCTTGAAACACATCTTCATACTTTTCGTCTTCATTAGGAGATATTGATAAAATGGTTGATGACGAATATTGTGTGGATGCAGTAGTTACAGGTGTTTGCTGTCCCTCCTGTGCAAATGCAGGAACTGCTGAAGTCAATAATGCTAGTGTTGCTAAACTAGTCATAAACTTTTTCATCGTAAAACACTCCTTCTTACTCTTCTTTTTACTCGCCCTCAGAAGAGAAGCAAGTTGACAGGGGAATAGACTTGGTAGCGACATTCGAACATTACAAAATATACACAATTTCCATCTCCTTCCATTTTTTACAAAAACATCATAACACGCAATTTTAAATAATACAACTGTATCATTTTAAGTTACTCTGGCATTTTTTTCGGCTAGTGTCTCCGCAGAGAGCCACCCCTCTCCGTTTATTTATCTTCCAATCGATCCGATACATTACTTCCCGCACCCGAAATTCCCCCGAATATTTCGGTGATCATTGACAGTCATCTTTTCGCGTTTTGTCTCTCATTTCTCAAGCCAATCACATCTATGAGCACGAAAAGAGAAAGCCCCCTTTTTCTTATGAGAAAAAGAAGGCTTTCGACTATGTGTATACGCGTTACGCAAGTACCTCAACTGTGAAGCCACCAGGAGCTTTCACATAAAACGTCCATCCGTGCGATCTTACTGGCGGAGCTACTTTGTAACCATCTTCTTTTAAGCGTTGATTGATTTCATTTACTTTCTCTTCGCTCTCCTGGATGAAGCCGATATGAAATGTCTTGGGATATTGGACTTCGGCACCCTTCATCAAGGTAAACACCAGGCCGTTATCGTCAAATAGGACCCCAAAATTATCGCCACGGGCATCTGCCGACGTATCTAACTTTTTCAGGCCAAAATATTTCTCCAAGAAATCAGAAGCAGCTGGAACATCCGTAACGGTAAGATTGACGTGATTCAATTTCATAATGACCACACATCCTTTGCACGAGATTAATTCAAGCGTAGCACATTCATGCAAGTGCTAATCTTGACAGGCTCCGAGGCTGATCATTGTCATGAATATCCGTCACTTATCTTTAAGGTTTCACGATAAACCTATTTGTTCACAGCTACTTTTGATTTGTTTACGATATGAATGGCATGACCTAACACCGCTTCGGCAGCCTCCAGCCATATCTCGCTTAAAGTGGGATGCGGATGCATGGTTAACGCCACATCCTCTACACGTGCAGCAAGCTCAAGTGCAAGCACACCCTCCCCGATCAGGTTCGATGCATCAGCACCTACTACGTGCATTCCCAACAACAAATGACTTTCTTGATCCACGATCACTTCTGCAAAACCTTCTCCTTCATCCATGGCGAGTGCTCTGCCATTCGCTCGATAAGGGAAGGCTGCTACTTTGACTTTATACCCTTGAAGCTCTGCCTCTTCTCGTGTCATCCCCACACCCGCAATTTGCGGCTCGGTAAAAATCACATAAGGGACATAAGGGGAATCTACACTGCTAGGCAGCCCTGCGATCACCTCGGCTGCCACAATCCCTTGCTTCGTCGCACGATGGGCTAACGCAGGGCCAGGTGTTACATCGCCGATGGCAAAAATATGCGACTTGTTCGTACTACCAGTCGATGTCACGGGAATATAGCCGCGCTCGTCCATTTCTACTCCCACCTGAGCAAGTCCGAGTTCACCTGTGTTAGGCACTCGCCCAATAGTGACGAGCGTTTTATGTGCGGTGATACTTTCAGAACCGTTCTTTTCCGAAGTACATACGAGTGTGACTCTTCCGTTCGCTACCTCAGCCTTTTCTACTTTTGTCGCGATCTTTACCGTCATCCCGAGCTGTTTTGCCTGCTTGAGCACTTCTTGGGAGAGATGGGCAGCTGTTTGCGGCAAAATGCGCTGGGTTGCCTCAATGACGGTCACCTGTGATCCAAGCTTGGCAAACGCCATCCCGAGCTCCATTCCAATATAACCCCCGCCGATAATAGCCAGTGTTTCCGGTACTTCATCCAATGCCAGCATATCAGTAGAATCCAGAATATATTCTCCATCTGTTTTCAAAAACGGTGGAATGAATGGACGTGATCCTGTCGCGATAATCGCTTGTTTGAATTTGTACGTTTCAAAATCGCCACTCGTCTCTACGCCAATCCGATCACTCGAGAGAAATGTCGCTGTCCCCTTTACGACTGTAACCCCATTGGCCTGGCAGAGATAATCGACCCCATTGTTCAGTTGAGCAACGACAGAGGACTTCCACGTCTGCCAGCTCGACATATGGAAGGTCGATTTCCCTGTAGGCAGTTGGATTCCAAGCTTATTCAGACTACTTAGCTTGTGGTATTCACCTGCTGTATGAATCAATGCTTTCGACGGAATGCATCCGCGATTCAAGCAGACTCCACCCAGTACTTCTTTTTCAATTAGAACGACCGATTTCCCCAGCTGCCCGAGACGAATAGCGGCTGCATAACCTCCTGGCCCACCACCGATGACAACCACATCTGTTTCGACTGCTACTTCGCCGACTACCATCTATACCATCTCCGCAAACAATAGATTCGGATCTTCCAGCAGCTCCTTGATCCGGTTGGTAAAACGCACTGCCGTCACGCCATCGATCAGGCGGTGATCAAACGAAAGTGACAGGTTCATCATCCAGCGAATGACCCCTTCATCCTCACGCACAACCCATCGCTTCTCCATTTTGTGCAAGCTGATAATGGCCACTTCGGGGTGATTAATGATGGGAGTTGCTTGCAGTCCCCCGATTGGACCTACATTGCTGATCGTGAAGGTGCCGCCTGTTATGTGTTCCATGGTCAATTTGCCTTCGCGAGCCAAGCGAGCCAGTTGATCGATTTCTTCTGCGAGTTGAAAAATCGATTTGTGGTCTGCATCCTTGATGACTGGTACGATCAATCCATCAGGCGTATCTGTAGCAATGCCGATATGGTAAAAGCGCTTGAGCAAGATTTCATTCGTATGCTCATCAATCGATGCGTTAAGCGTCGGGAATTCCTTCAGTGCAATGACCAGCGCCTTGATAAAGAACGGCAGGAAGGTCAACTTGATATTTCGCTTATCCGCATGAGGCTTTACCTTTTCGCGCAAAGCACGCAGCTGATCCATCTCCAGCTCATCGACAGAAGTAACATGCGGAATGATTGTGACTGATTTCACCATATGCTCGGCAATCTTTTTCCGGATGCCTTTTAACGGTAGCCGTTCGATATCTCCCTGTGACGAGGTGGCTACACGCGTAGCGGACCCTGTTTTCGGCTGAACAACTGCTTCAGTCTCAACCGCGACTGTACATGCCTCTAACAAACGCTCATTGCCAGTAGCCGTCGTTGGAAACTTAGCTGGTGCAGATTTTTGCAGTCGATTGGCGAATTGGCGCAAATCTTCTTCCGTCACACGCCCCGCTGCTCCTGTACCCGTTACCAACTCGATATCCAGCTTCATCTCCCGTGCTAGCTGCCGAACGTATGGCGTGGCCAATGAGCGTCGGTGATCAGCACGAGCTGGTGCAAAATTGACTGTTTTTTCCGGGTTTACAACCTTTTCTGGAAGCTTTGTCTCTTCCTTCTTTGCATCCGTTCCTGCATCGATCACGAGAAGGGTAGTTCCGACCTCTACTGTTTCCCCTTCCGCTATGAAAATTTCACGAATGATACCAGTCACTGGCGCAGACAACTCGGCATTCACCTTGTCTGTCTGCACCTCCAAGAGTGGCTGATCCTGTTGAACGGATTCACCCGTTCGTACCAGCACTTTTACGATTTCACCTTCATGCATACCTTCTCCCACATCAGGAAGCTTGAACTCAACCATATGACTCGCTCCTTCTCTTAAAACGTAGCCGTTTCCATAATTCCGTCCTTCACGCGTTCAGCTGTTGGCAAATAGTCATCCTCGATGCTAAATTGCGGGACGGGCACGTCATATCCGGTAATCCGTTTCACGGGAGCCTTCATGTAAATCAATGCTTCATCATTGATGATGGAGATGATCTCTGCACCCAAGCCAGCAGTCTTATGCGCTTCGTGTACGACAACTGCACGTCCAGTCTTTTTGACCGAGGCTATGATCGTATCCCGATCCAATGGATAGAGCGTGCGCAGATCAATGACTTCACAACTCAAGCCGTTTTCGCGCTCGATCTGTTTCGCAGCATCCTCTGCGACACGAAGCATCGCTCCCCAAGCAAAAATGGATACATCCGAGCCTTCCTGGACGACCTTCGCTTTTCCGATGGGCACACGATACATTTCTTCCGGAACCTCTTGTTTAAATGCGCGATACAGCTTGGTCGGCTCTAAAAAAATGACTGGATCAGGATCTTCCATTGCTGCAATCAGCAAGCCTTTCGCATCATAAGGTGTGCTTGGTGCCACAACCTTTAAACCAGGGACATGGGCAAAAAACGTTTCGACACTCTCCGAATGAAGCTCAGGCCCACGAATCCCTGCCCCGTACGGCGTGCGTATGACCAGCGGTACATGGTACTGTCCGCGGGTCCGATAGCGCATGCGTGCAGCATGAGAAACAATTTGTTCAAAGCCCGGATAAATAAAAGCAAGGAATTGAATCTCGACCACAGGAATTTTCCCGTTCATGGCAAGACCGATTGCCGCCCCGATTATTCCCGCCTCAGCTAGCGGCGTATCCACTACACGGTCCGGACCGTACTTGTGAATCAACTCTTCGGTCGCCCGGAACACACCACCGTTTACGCCAATATCCTCGCCAAGCAGCATCATGCGTGAATCATCTGCCAATTTTTGATCCATGGCTTCCGTGATTGCTTGAATCATCGTCAGTTTGCGTTTCATGCTGGGATTCCCTCCTGCTTCGATGGCTTGACGAGCTCGCTCTCCTGTTCCGTTGCCATCCACGATGGTTCAGCGTAGACGTGCTTGAACATGTCTTCCGGCTTGGACTTCGGATAGCTTTCTGCTTCGACAAGAGCGGCGTCGATTTGTTCATTCACCCGTGCGATCAGCTCTACTTCCTTCGTTTCATTCCACAACCCTTGATTCTCCAGATATACACGCAGCCGTTGGAGTGGGTCGCGTTCTTGACGCCATTCCTCGGACAAGCTCTCTTGATCCCTGTATTTCTTCGGATCATCTGCGGTTGTGTGCGCGCCATAGCGGAATGTCACCGCTTCGATCAACGTCGGTCCTTTGCCATCTAACGCACGTTGCATGGCTTCTTTCATGGTCAGCCAAACAGCAAAGATATCATTACCGTCTATCCGAACCCCAGGGATGTCATACGCGGCCGAACGTTGTGCAATCGTTTTCGATGCAGACTGCTGCGAAAACGGAACGCTGATCGCGAAGCCGTTGTTTTGGCAGAAGAAGATGGTCGGCGTTTGAAACACACCTGCAAAATTCAATGCCTCATGAAAATCGCCTTCTGAGCTTGCCCCGTCACCAAAGTAGGCGATGCTGACATGCTTTTCGTTTTGCAGCTTGCTCGCCCAAGCAGTCCCTACCGCATGAACCATTTGAGTCGCGATCGGTACACATGGCGGCATGATGTGCAGATGTTTCGGGCTGATGCTCCCTTCCATGTGGCCCATCCAATAGAGAAACACCCGTGCCATGGATTGACCATGGACGATCGCTGCCGCATGGTCTCGGTAGGTCGGGAAAAGCCAATCTCCAGGCGTCAGTGCCATCGCGCTGCCTACTTGTGAAGCTTCCTGCCCTTCAAATGGAGCATACGTGCCCATTCTGCCTTGTCGCTGCAGGTTAATCGACTTGCGGTCAAACTGGCGAACCAGCACCATATTTTCATACATCTTGATCATCGTTGCCTCGTCTAATTGCCCCTTAAGATCGCCTACCAGCTCACCCGCTGGACTCAATACCTGATATAATGAAGACATGGAAACATCCCTCTCTTTTTCGCTGAAAAACACCGCGGTGTCTTTCGATATTGTGATTCGACTCGTCATGCTTCTGCTTTCCTCCCTATAGAAGAGCAAGTAGCATGCCAAACAATTGAAAGCGATTTCACAACAAAACGATTCGAAAATGCTCATTTTTGCATATGCAACATTGCACACGGATGATTAATTCTGATTATTCCGTTTACAAGCCTACTTAGGAGGACTTCGATGTATCAAACCAAGTATTTCCAGGCCAGTGACAATCATGAGCTGGCAAAATTGCTGACGACCATCTTCAGTACGTCCCACGATGGATTGGCGATCTGTGACCGTAACGGCTACGTCCTGCTCTACAATGAGGCGTACTTGAACATCACGGGAGTTCCCGCCGACATCTTGAATAATTTTAGCTTTATGGAGCAAAAAGAAATGCATCTTGTTCCTGACTCTTCTGCTGTACGTACGATTTTGACAAAACAAACCCATAGTGTCGTGATCGATTATGCAAACGGTCGGCAAGCGATTAACACGGCTACTCCGCTGCTCGATCCAAACAAGGAATTATTGTTTGTCGTGGGAAATGTGCGTGACGTCACAGAGCTGAATCAGCTTCAGAAGGAGCTGGAGGAAACACGTCAAATCAGTTCGGCATATCAAAGGGCGCTGGAGCATATCCAAACCGATGGTGACTTTGACGAGCAGATCATTTATCGCAGTGGGCTCATGCATCGAATCGCTTCACTCGCCAAACGCTTTGCGACCAACGACTCCCCCGTCCTTTTGCTAGGCGAGTCGGGTGTCGGTAAGGATGTCATGGCGAATTACATTCACGCCCAAAGCGGACGTACAGGGGAATTTATTAAGATAAACTGTGGGGCCATTCCCGAGCATTTGCTCGAGTCCGAATTGTTTGGCTATGAGAAAGGCGCCTTTACGGGGGCAAGTCAATCGAAGGAGGGATTGTTTGAGCTAGCGGATCGAGGAACCATTTTTCTCGATGAGATTGGAGACCTCCCTTTTCCTTTACAGGTGAAGCTCTTGAATGTATTGCAGGATGGGCGGATTCGCAGACTCGGGGGGAAAACATCGCGTCAGGTTAACATGCGAATCATCGCTGCCACCAATAGCGACCTGGAATCGATGGTGGAACAAAAACGGTTTCGGCAGGATTTGTTCTACCGGCTAAATGTACTTGCTCTCACCATTCCACCCTTGCGTGAACGCCGCGAGGATATTCCGGCTCTCATTTTCTACTATTTGAAAAAGCTCGAATGGAAGTACCAGCAAGAAATGCGCATCGAAACAGATGCGTTAGAGGCACTGATGGATTATGACTGGCCAGGGAATACACGCGAGCTGAAAAATGTGGTGGAACGTTCTTTCCACATGTGTGAAAATGGGCGAATTACATTTGATCAGTTACCGGTGTCCATTCGCAATACCCAGCAGACAGCCCTGCCGCTCCATCTCGCCAAAATGGATGAGCTGTTGCCGCTAAAAGAAGCGGTCGAACGGTTTGAACGTGCATATATCCAACGACTCTTGAAAGAAACAGACACCATGCAGCAGTGTGCGGATAAGCTGCAAGTGAACATATCCACGCTCGTGCGAAAAAAACGCAGCCTCAGAATTAAATAGCGCAAAAGGAACAGCCCGATACGCGTAGGTTCGGGCTTTCTCGTTATTTCAGAGTGTGGTCTCGCAAAACATCCGAGGGCTATTTCACAAGCCCTTCTCTTAATGTGTGGATCCCATGCTCCAGATACCCCTTCAAACAGCTTAAGACGTACACCCAGCCTTCTTTGTTGTCGACTATTTTTTGAAGGAGCGCAGGATCATTTTCTTGAAAGCCCTCTTCGTTCACTTCAATGATCGTCGTGGCTTCATCCAACGCGTTTAACGTAATTGTTACGGTATTTTCTTCTCCAGCCCACTGGAAAAAGATGCGCTTATTCACTTCGATTTCGTGAACGGTAATCCCTACTTCTGCGTTGTAAATATCGAAGAATAACGTAATGTTCTTCCCTTCCTCCCACCTTGCCGAGCTGGAAGAGAACCAGAAGTTGCCGATTTTCGCCGGGTCCACGAAAGCTTCGAACACTTCATGCGCAGGTCTGTTAATCTGAAATTTTGTAAGATTATTCATGCGTCCGTCAACTCGCTTTCTGATTGCTGCTTCCACCGTATCATAATCACATTTGCGAGACAAACGATAGAATGACTCCCTTTTATTCTTTTACTGCCCCAGAAGTAAGGCCAGAGATAATCCGCCTTTGGAAAATCAACACCATTACTACGAGAGGGATCGTCACGATGATGGAGGCAGCAGATATTTCTCCCCACGGGATTGTAAACATTCCCTGAAACATGACGATTCCCACAGGCACAGTCTTCATCGCTTCCTGTGTATTCAATGTCAGGGCGAACAAAAATTCGTTCCACGCTGCTATAAAAACGAGGATGGCCGTCGTAAAAACCCCAGGCATGGCGAGTGGGAAAAACACTTTGGTCATCGTCTGCCAAATGCTCGCGCCGTCTACTTTGGCTGCTTCGCCCAAATCACTCGGTATTTTGCGGAAAAAGATGGTCAAATTCCAGATCGCAAGCGGAAGCGCGAAAGTTGTATAAGGAATGATCAGACCGATGTAGCTGTTCGTTAAGCCCATCGATTGCATGAACATAAAAATAGGCGAAATAGTAGCGATCTGCGGAAACATGGACACAGCCAGTACGACACCTAATATAATTGTCTTTCCCCGAAAGGACAGCCAGGCAATCGCATAGGCAGCAAAAGAAGCGATCGTAATGGAGTAGAGTGTGGTTAACGTCGCCACGACAGTCGAATTCCACAAGTAACGGGCAAACGGTCTTTCCGTGAAGACGCGGACAAAGTTGTCAAATGAAGGATTTTGGATGATAAAATGAAAGGCTCGCTCTCCAAACAGCTCCGCTGGTGGCTTCAATGCTGCGAGGAGAATCCATAAAAACGGGAACATCACTAGAAAGACGAATAGCAGTAAACCCACGTAAAACAAGGGACCCGTATGTTTGCGCATCCAATCACCTCCTTATTTGCCACTGCCATCACTCAGCAGATCAGCTCCTAATATTTTGACATAGCCGATGGAGATCAGCGCCACACATAAAAAGACAATGACTGCGAGCGCGGAGCCTTCTCCGAAGCTCATTTGAGCAAACATCGTTTTGTACGCGTAAATAGAAATGGTCTCGGTCGAGTTCCCAGGTGCCCCACCTGTCAGCGTGTAAATCAAATCAAACACACGAAATGCATCCAATGTACGGAACAATAATGCCACCAAAATGGTTGATTTCAGCATCGGAAGCGTAATACGAAAAAATTGCTGGGTGCGGGTTGCACCGTCCACAGAAGCTGCTTCATACAAGCTTTGCGGGATCGTTTGCAGGCCAGCGAATAAGAGCAAGGCCATGAATGGCGTCGTCTTCCACACATCTGCCAAAATAACGGAAAACATGGCGCCAGCCTTAGTCGTCAAGAGCATCCCCATATCTGAGATCAGCCCTGCCTGCTCAAAAAGATAGGCGACGATGCCATTTTGCCCGTCGTACAAAAACTTCCACATCATCGCGGAGATAACAGTTGGAATCGCCCACGGTATTAACACGGTTGCTCGAACAAGACTCCTTCCATGAAAAGGGCGATTGATCAACAGGGCAATCAATATGCCGAGCACCAATTCAATGGCAACGGAGATAACGGTAAAAAACGCCGTATTGTACAGAGCCCCCCACATCCGAGCGTCTGTTAAAAACTTCTTGTAGTAGGCAAAGCCAACAAAGTTGGGCTCGATAATCGAAGCTTCAATGCCTTGGATTACGCCAAGAGCACCCTCTGGCTTTGCAAGCAGCTTTTGTTCACTCATTTGCAAAAGAACCGCTCTGACTTCCGCCAAGCTAGTTTTGATTGCGTCTGTTTGTTCGTTCGAGAGGCTCACATATTTGAGTTCTGTGGGGACTGGTTTAAATTCCAGCAATAGCTGGTCGATCATTTGGTATCGGCTCGCGATCTCGCCTGTTTGGTTGAGGGAAGTGTTCATTTGTTCGATTTGCGCTTGGAGCGCGTTCAATTTTTCCTTTGATGACCCTTCTGCAGAGTCCACCTCCCTCTTCACATACCGGAGCAGATTGGGTAACGTACTGACGTAGCGCTCCATATCTAGTCCGTATGAAGAGTGAATCTCTGATTTCGTCGGGTCGTTCAACCGGATGTCGTGCAGACTGATCCAAAAGGATCGCATGACAGGCCAAATCGCGATAACAAGTATGATGAGCAGTGCAGGAAAAATCAGCAAATACCCCATCTGTTTTTCTGAAAGAGACATTTTGGTTGATCGATTCATCCGTTCACCACCTTCCTTCCCACTAGAAGCTTGCTTGTGATTGCCCGATCGCTGTGTAACTTCCAAGGAAGCCGGTTAGACCCCCTTGGAAGCCCCACATGTTGCCGCTTATTTTTTCATCAGGTCGTTCATCTGCGTTTCCATGTTTTGCACCGCTTGCTCGGCTGTTTGCTGCCCTGCAAGCGCTTTGGATACTTCGATCTGAATCACTTCCGAGATTTTTGGATAGATCGGAGTCGTTGGACGAGATACAGCAGCGCTTACCCCATCGACGAAATCTTTGTTGGCAAACAACGGACTGGCTTTTTGAACATCAGCATCATCGTAGGCTGGCAAATAGGTTGGTGCGAGCCCACCTTCTACCGCGGATATTTTCTGACCCTCTGGACCTGCCATGAATTTGAGGAATGCCCACGCTTCTTTCGGGTGCTTCGAGAACTTGTTGATTCCGCCCATCCAACCGCCGAGTGCTGCTGCGGAGCCTGCATCGCCAGCTGGCAGTGGAGCGATCGCGACTTGACCGACGATTTTGGACTGAGCCTGATCCTGCGCCAACGCGAACTGATACGGCCAGTTGCGGATAAACGGTGCCTGCCCCTCGAGGAATGCCGTATGTGATTCCGGCTCCATGAATGTGGTGATATTGGTTGGGACGAAATCGGATTTGACGACCTCGATCATTTTTTTCAACCCTTTGATCGTAGCTGGATTGTTGACCGCTACTTTTCCTTGTTCATCCAAAATTTTTCCACCGTACGATGCACTGAACTCGACAAAGTTACAAACCAAACCTTCATATTGCTTGGCTTGCATCAAGTAGCCGAACTTCGTGCCGCCCTTGCCCTTCGTTGCTTTTGCTTGGGCAATCAAGTCATCCCACGTCTTTGGAGCTTCAGTTACGAGATCTTTGCGGTAGAACAAGAGACCCGCGTCGATAAACTTGGGCATGGTCCATTGCTGGCCGCCAAAGTTCCCAGCATCCATGGCCCCTTTGATATATTTTCCGGTTTCAATTCCATCTTGCTCCATCAGGCGATCGAGCGGCAGGAGATAACCCGCTTGTGCGAATTCAGCCGGCCAAATGACATCGAGGTCAAACACGTCGATCTCCGACGATTGTGCACTGAACATCGTGACGTACTGGTCATGGCTTTGTCCTGTATCCGCAGGCATTTCGCGAATCTCAATCTCGATATTCGGATTTGCTTTTTGAAACGCCTCCACGAGCTTTACAGTGGAATCCGTTGAGTCTTTGCCCCGTGCGTAGACGAGCTTGATTTTTTCTGCTGGTTGCTGTGCTGGCTCTGTTTTGGGTGCGGATGGTGTTGCAGGTTGTGATGGGGTTGTATCCGTAGAAGCTTGCTGTGGTGTGGAGGAACATGCTGCCAATGAAAAGGCCATTACTAAGGTAAGTCCAACGGATGTAAGTCTTTTCACAACTTTCATCTAAGTAACCCCCTATGCTATGTTTTAAAACGCACTGCTTCACCTTTTTGTGCGGATGCGTAGATGGCTTCGATCAATCTGTTGATGTACAAGGCTTGTTCCGGTGTGCAGAGAACCTCTGCCTTCCCTTCGATGGCGTCGATGAAATTACGGAATAAGAGTACGCGTTCTTTTTGAGGCTTTGGTTTTATTTCTGTCGAGGCAGTTACGCCGTTCCACTCGTGGTAAAGCGTGAACTGGTTATCCAATAAACGCAGGGATGCCCCGCCCTCTTGTCCATACAGTTGAAGGAAAACGTTTTCCTCTTCAATGTGAGAAGCCCAGCTTGCATCAAGCGTAAGCGACAATCCGTTTTCAAAAGTGATCATCGCTACAGCCATATCTTCCACGTCAAACTTCCCGCTATCGTCGATCCTGCCCCACTCTGACAAGCCACGTTTGTGAGGCCCGAATTGCGCGTACGTTTGCCCGAGGACGGATACAGGCTTTGGATGATCCAAGAGCCACAAGGTCAAATCGAGCATATGTACGCCGATATCAATCAACGGACCGCCGCCTGCCCATTCTTTTTGTGTAAACCAGCTTCCCCATCCTGGAATTCCATTTCGTCTGACCCAACCGGTCTTGGCGTGATAAATGTTTCCCAGCTTTCCTTCTTTCAGCCACGTTTTGACTTGTAGGGAATCGCTTCGGAATCGGTTGTTTTGTGCGACCATGAGGATTTTATCTGCTTTCTTCGCGGCTTCGATCATTTCTGTTGCTTCCTGGGCATTCATCGCCATCGGCTTTTCGCACAGCAAGTGTTTGCCTGCTGCAAGCGCACTTTTGGTTGCTTCTGCATGCAAGTAGTTCGGGACACAAACAATGATCGCGTCTGTATCAGACTCTTGTAGCATGGCCTCGTATTCGGTGAAAACCTGTGGGATGTCATGCCGCTTTGCACGATAGGAAGCCATTTCTGCGGAAATATCTGCAATGGCAACTACCTCTGCTCGCGGCTCTTCCTTGATCGCCTCCAAGTGTGCTTCTGTAATCCCACCTGCACCGATGATTCCGATTTTCCATTTGCGCCGATTCGTCATTTTCTCCCCTCCTACACCCACCATAGATTCTGGACTGGTTCTCGCAAGATGACTTGCTGTAGATTTTGAACAGCGCGCGAAAAGCCTTCTTCAATCGACATGATGGCATCCTCGTGCTCGATGCTCACGACATAATCGTATCCATTCATACGCAGTGCACTCATCATATCGGCCCACGTCTGCTGCGAATGCCCATTGCCTACGGTTCGGAAATACCAAGCACGTTCATGTAGATTGGCGTAGGAATTCATATCCGTCAGCCCATACATGTTCACTTTTTCCTGGTCAATATACGTGTCTTTCGCATGGAAATGATAAATGGCTTTTTCTTTGCCCAAAATTTTGATCGCAGCTACCGGATCAATCCCTTGCCACCACATGTGACTTGGATCGAAGTTTGCCCCAATCCCCTCGCCTACCTGTTCCCGCAGCTTCAGCAGTGTCCCTGGCGTGTGTACGAGAAAGCCGCCATGTAGCTCCAACGCAACCTTGACATGATGCTCAGTCGCATAAGCGGTCCATTCGCGCCAGTACGGGACGAGCTTCTCGTTCCATTGCCAATGGAGAACGTCTCGATACTCATTGGGCCAAGGAGCAACCGGCCAGCTCGGGTACTTCGCTCCTTCGTGGTCGCCTGCCGTGCCAGAAAAGCAATTGACCACGGGTACCTCCAGCATCTCGGCTAGCTGTACCGTTTTCACAAACGTATCGTGGGATTGCTGCGCAAAGCTTTTATCTGGTGTCAACGGGTTGCCGTGACAACTAAGCGCGCTGATTATCAATCCCCGATCCTCTACTGCTTTCTTGTACGCTCGTCTTTTTTCTGGACTTTCCAACAGCTCATCCAAATTGCAGTGTGCATTGCCCGGATAGCAGCCTGTGCCGATTTCCACCGCCTCTAAACCTGCTGCCTTCACATGATCCAGCATTTCTTCGAACGACTTCTCGCTAAAAAGAACGGTAAATACGCCAAGCTTCATATCTCTTCACCCCTTTTGAATGCGTAAACTCGTTTGCTTCTTCTATATGGTAAGACTTGTTGCCTCACTCCAATAAAGCGCTTACAGTTTGGCGAATCACGAGATGGTGTGGGACGGCGCTCATTCTCTCTACAGGTTCATGGCGGATTTGTCTGAGTAATTGCTCTGCTGCGGCTTTTCCGTACATGAACGGGTCATTGTGCACGGTGGTGAGCATGGGGCGTGAAAGTGAGGCAAGCTCCAAATTGTCGAAGCCCATGACGGAGATGTCTTCTGGTACACGAATGCCATGATCGTACAAGTAATTGAGGACGCCAACCGCCATCAGGTCTGTGGCGACAAAAACAGCTGTCGGACGAATTTTTTCCTCACAAATACGGCGCATGGCTTCGTAACCGCTCTTGGCTGTGAACTCTCCTTCCACGACGAATCCTTCATAGATGGGCAAATCATGTGCCCGCATGGCTTTTCGGTAACCGCCCATACGATCCAGACCGCACGGCGGGTCCCATAACGGACCAGATATACACGCGATTTTTGTATGGCCTTGCGAGATGAGATAGGCGGTAGCATCATAGGAGGCTTGCACATTATTGACGTTGACAGTAGGAATCTGATAGCCGGGCAAATCGTGCCCGGTAACAACAAGGGGAACTTGAATCTCTTGCAGCGTCTGGATATTGCCCTCCAGGAAATGAATACTCGCGATAATGACACCATCGATTTGTTTTTCTTTGAACAGTCGCAAGTACTTCAGCTCTTTGTCCACCACTTCATCGGATATGGCCAAAAACATGCTGTAGTCGTACTCGCTAATGACGCTGTCAATTCCGTAAATGAGATTGGAGTAAAAATTGTTGGAGATATCGGGAATCATCACCCCGATGATGCGGGTTTCTTTGCTAACCAAGCTCCTGGCAATCGCATTCGGCTGAAAGCCCGTCTCTTGCACGATTTTCAAGACTCTTTCTCGCAGCTCTGGACGGACTGGCTTGGAATTGTTCAGCACGCGCGAAACAGTCGCGATGGAAACGTTGGCGAGTTGTGCGATGTCTTTAATGGTTACAGTAATGGTTCTTCACTCACTTTCTATCTAACGGGTAAACGTTTTCCTAATCTGAAAATAACACCCAACTTTTGTTTTGTCAATATTCAGTTAATTATAAATACTGTTGACATCACGAGAACGTTACTAAATAATGTACCATATAATTTAGTTACTAAATTAATTATGTATGAAAGAGGTTTTGTCATGAATGTTTTGCTTACAGGAATAACAGGTTATGTTGGATCTGTAGTCGCCGAGCATTTTCAGTCTCTGGGGTATCAGGTTGCTGGACTTGTTCGATCGGAAGAGAAAGCGGAGCTGTTGCTCTCACAAGGGTTCACCCCTATTGTTGGCGATCTTGCGGATACCACACTGCTAACAGAAAGTGTTAAAAAATTCAATGGTGTCATTCATATGGCGATCTCGCACACACCTGATATGGAAAAACTCGATGTAGCAGCGGTTCAAGCCATGCTGAAAGGTTTGGAAGGCACTGGGAAGCCATTTATTTATACGAGCGGTACGCTGATCTATAACGATACGTACGAGAATGTCGTGAATGAGGACTCTCCTCTTGATCCGTTGCCTTTTCTCCAATGGAAAGCGAACCAGGAGCAGGAAGTTTTAGGAGCAGCCAAGCGTAATATTCGTACGATCGTCATACGTCCAACGCTTGTATACGGTCGAGGCGGTGGACTCGTCCAAGCAACGATTCAAAGGGCGAAGCTCTCTCAATCAGCCAACTATATCGATGACGGGCAAACGGCATGGTCTACGATCGATGTTGATGATTTAGCGAGACTTTACGAATGCGCTTTTTTACGAGCACAACCAGGAACATTATTCAATGCAACTTCCAAGGAAATGATCACGACGAAAGAACTCATGACTTCGATTGCTAAAATAGCTGGGATAGAAAAAGTGGAATCATGGAGTTATGAGGATGCGGCCAAAGCATTAGGACCAGCCGCTTGGGGGGCAAGCATCAACCAGAGGATATCTGGATTGCGTGCGGAACAGCAGCTGCAGTGGAGCCCCTCTGCGAACTCGATCCGCAAAGAGCTGGAGCAAGGTACTTATCATAAACAATAAAAAACCATAGTCCGTCATCGAACTATGGTCGTGCTTCATCGCTATCCTGATACGTATGCAGGAATCTGATTGATTTCGTTAATATGCGTATGAGTGCCTGTGCATCATCCGTACCAAGATGCTCATGCAATTGCTGAAAACGATTAAACAGCTCTTGCTCTCTCGCTGCCACAAAATCAAAGCCCTCTTTCGTAGGGGCTACAAGAATGGAGCGTCGATCCTTTGGTCCCACGGTACGGGTGATAAACCCAAGCTGTTCGAGTGATTGAATGACATGCGTCACAGCTGCTGACGTTATTTTCAACTGCTTACCTAGCTCGGAAACTCTGATGCCGTTCGTGCCTGGGGGACTTACGTAGGTCAAGTGAACAAGCAAATTCAATTCGCTCTGACGGAGGTCTTTCGACGGACTGAAAACATGTCCGATCCGCTTTAACTGACCAAATACGAGAGCCAGCTCTTTCGTCGTATGATCAATGGTAACATCCGAGTTTGTATGGTCTGTACTCATCCGTTTAGACTCCCATTCTTTGATGGTATCAATCGATTATTTACGAAAAGAAATGACATTGTCAAGAATGAGAGTCCACATACGACTCGAAAAAGCACCGTATGCCAGGTCTGAACTCTGACATACGGTGTTTATCCTACCTACTCTATTCTGGGAAGCAGAACTGCATCTTGCTAAACGATCTGCGCAATTCGATCACCTTAGACTGGACTACCTCGGGCTTTTCCCTGCCTGACAACACACTTACAATCAGCTCAGCAATCGTGTTCATCTCTTGTTCCTTCATGCCAAAGCGAGTGACTTCTGTCGTCCCGATACGCAAACCACTTGGGAAGTCCCAATCCTCTGGCCCGTCACCTGGAATCAAATTTTTGTTCGTGATGATGTTCGCTTCTGCCAACCGCTTGCCTACCTCGTAACCACCGCCAAACTCTTTTACGTCCAGAATGACTTGGTGTGTACGTGTATAGCCTTTGTGCGCGCAAAGCACGCGAATTCCCCGTTCATCGAATGCTTTTCCCAGTGCTTGTGCATTCGTCACAATTTGCGCCATGTATTCCTTGCCAAACGCCAAAAACTCCGCCGCCGCTGCAGCCAATGCCGCTACCCGGTTGACTTGATGTGTCGCGGCAAGTGCTGGGAAGATGGCATCTGTAATCGGTACCGATAGTTCCGGGTCGTTCCAGACGATGATGCCGCTTTGTGGACCGCTAAACGTTTTGCCAGCAGAGCCAGTTATCACACATGCCCCTTCTCGCAACGGGTCCTGAAATTGACCGCCACCGATCAACCCCAGCTGGTGTGCACCGTCAAAATAAATGCGACCGCCCCATTCTTTCACGATCTCAGCCATCTCCTTCAGTGGAAATGGAAATAAGGTCATTGAGGCGCCTAAGGTAACGAGCTTTGGCCTAACTTGTCGTGCGACCTTTGCGAACTCGTCCAGATCAACGGTAAGCTCAACGGGGTCCATTGGCACATCGACAATTTGCAAACCGCGAATGCCAGCAGGCCCGTCTACCCGATTGCTGGAATGCCCCCCAAACGGTTGCGAGATCGTCATAATCGTGTCGCCCGGTTGCGTTAACGCCGCGTAGACTGTCATGTTCCCGATCATGCTCGCTACCAATCGATGGTCAGCAAAATTGGCTTGGAATACTTTTTTCAATAGCTCAACACATAACGCTTCAATTTCATCGATATATTTCGTGCCAGCGAACCATCTCTGTGTGCTGCCGATATGTCCTTCCGCAGCGCGAGTACCAACCTCAGAAGCGAGCAGCTGACGTACGATGGGCGTGGTGGGTGCTTCTGGTGCGAGCAAATTCAGGCATTCCTCGCCTCGCCAAATCGCATTGCGGTTGACAGCATTCACGATCTCTTGCTGGATCAGACGGTGGGATGGACTCTCTTCGATAATGGAACGCGCCCATTGCAAAACACGTGAATCATGTACTTCCCCCTTCATTTCAACCGTACTCATGCCATTACCCCCTATTCATCATTGGAAGTGTTCGTAAGCAATTTGCCGAGGTTGATCCAGTTTTCTTCCATCAAAGAAGAGGCAAGCTGACTGTTGTTGTCTCGAATCGCTTCGATAATTCTGCGATGCTGTTCTACTGATTCCACCCCTTCTAAGGAACCGAACCGAGCAAATTCCAAACGCCGAATTTTCGGTACAACTCGCTCAAGTGCCAGGTAGATTTCACGATTCCCCGAAGCCTCGAGGATCACATCGTGAAAGCCGTCATCTGCTTCGATCGCTTTAATCACATCTTGCTGTTCGAGTGCGACCTCCAGCTTTTCATTCCACTCCTCCAGACTACGGATGACCTCTGACTCAAGTGGCATCGCCAAACGTGCTGCCAACCCGTGCAAGGCCGCAACAACAGGAAAAGCGTTCTTCGCCTCCTTTTCAAGTAAGGGTGTCACCCGCGTTAGAGAGCCCGGAACGGATTCAATAAGCCCTTCGTCCTCCAACCGTTTGAGCGCTTCTCTCACAGGTGTTCGGCTGACGCCAAATAAAGCCGCCAGCTCGTTGTCGTTGACTCGTTGTCCTGGCTTTAGTTCTAGCATGATGATCGCTTTCTTCAAGCCTTGGTATACTTGTTCGCGTAATGTGGGGCGTTCGATTTGTTTGATTAGGTTTGTGTCCATGAAACCAATATATTGGTTTTGTTTATTTCTGTCAATTTTAAATATTTAGATATATTTTCAAGTATCATTTACGAATGGGATAGCCTCTTCATTTTTGAACGTAACGCTATGATTCTGCCGGAGGACAACAATACTCCCGTACAATCTGCTCCTTCATCTCTTCAACCGGAAACCCTTCCGGATAAGTCGTCATCATCAGCATTGCGCCTTGGAGCGCCGAAGAAAAATAGAGCGATCTCAATCTGGGCTGCTTTACGCCTAACTGTTTGAATATCTGGCACTGGACTTCAAACTGCCTGCGTGACTCCTCATTTAATTGCTCTCTGTAAGAAGCAAGTACCCGATCATCTTCGGGCTGCGTCTGCAAATTCAAGTAAAAACGATAGACATCCGGTCGCTGGTAAACGTTATCAAGCGCACCGTCGACAATATGGCGCAGCTGTTCGTGCGGCGTTGCGAGCTTCGTAGCAGCCTCCATCACTTCTTTGACTTCCTCGATCCGTACCTGGACCATCGCGGCGAGAAGCTCTTCTTTGCCTTTGTAATAATTGTAAAGCAGTCCCTTCGATATCTGGGCCTGTTTCGCTACATCGTCGATTGAGGTCGCGTGGTAGCCTTTTTTTATGAAGAGCGTCATCGCGGCTGCATGGATTTTGTCTTTTGCGGCTTGGCGAATACGTTCATTTTCTGCTGGGGTACGGGGCACGGTTTAGTCAATCCTCCAAAAATTCAGTGATAGCGCGAGCGATTTCTTCTGGATGCGTCAACGTCGGTTTATGATCGGCACCCGTAATCTCGATAAACCTTCTCTCTGGTAATACTTCTTTAAAATATTCAGCAATCCGCTGCGCATCCAGGGCATCTTCCTTCCCGATAATGAAGCATGCCTGATTGGCTAATTCTTTGAGCCGCTCAATGGCAGGGGGCTGCGGCCATACGGACTCCCATGTCGCCCACTCGAACATTTTCGCTAGATTATGCTTCGCCATCTCTACCAGTAGGTCCTTCTGCGGACTTGCCATCACGAAGCGGTACGGGCAGGCCGATAAGGACAGCTCTACCATTCGGTCAACATCCGGTGCAGCTTGGATTTTCTGCATCCATTCCGTGAACGGCTGACTCGGTGTATACCCTGTCACATCAGGAGCAATCAGCACGAGCTTGCTCACTCGCTGCGGATAAGTCAGCGTAAAATCCATAGCAATTCGACCGCCTATCGAGTGCCCTACGAGCGTGGCTTCATCCAGCTGGAAATGGTCCATGACGGCAAGTAAATCATCGACGTAGTTCGCTGTCTCTGTTGGAGACGGCGATTTCCCGCATCCGCGTCCGTCGAAAGCGATGACCTGATAATGCTTCGCCAGAATCGGCGCGACGAACGTCCAATCTCGCAAATCAGCACCGCCACTGTGCAAGAGAATAACTGGTTTTCCTTCTCCTGTAACCTCATAGTACAAATCCATCGGTGATCCCTCCGTGAATTGTAGATTTGGTATATGATCCCAGTTTATTATTGAATGAACGTTTAGTCAATAATAAACAATTGCATTCCCATACAAAACAAAAAGCCCTAATCAACATGATCAGGACTTACCTCTTCACGTCAGACACAGAACAATCACGCTTCCGACTGAATACGCTTCGCCTCTGCATACAGCACTTGAATGAACTTTTTCATATTAATCCGAATATCTGAACCAGGCGATGCGGCATTGCTCTTTAACTCCGCCATCTTCTTCCACACATATGTAAAATCAAAAAACTGAGAAGCGTAATTTTCGAACTTCCAATTCGAGAGGTCTGCAAGCCCAAGAGACGCCAAATGATTCAGCGACTGATAGATCGCTCGACGGACTCTCTGCTCAGAAGCTTTGACAACCTTGGCGACTTGTGGATCGTCCACTGCTACTCCGATCCTGTCCTGTGCTACTGCCACAAAAATCTCTTTCAGGGCTGGAAATCCATTTTTAAACATATGCGTCTGTTCGTATCCATGCAAGAAGTCCAAAATATCTAGCAAATCGTTGCTTCCATTGTCTCCCGCGATACCCAGCTCCGTTAACAGAAACTGACCCGCCTCTCGAAGTGGTTTGCCCTGTGACGGACGAAGTTGTCCGGAAGGCTGCTGGTCCACTTGCATGACGGCATTCAGCGATTTGTGGATGTCCCGTATCGAACGCTCTAGGCGAATTTTCTCGATTACTTTTTGGAGGATGGTCACGACTTCGATCTTGTTTACGGGCTTGATAATGTAGTATTCACTTCCAAGGGCGTAAGCTTGGGCAATCAAATCTTTCGTTTCTGCCTGAGAAATCATGACGATCTTTCCTGTGAATGTCGGCTTCACTTGTCGAATCGTCTCAATCCCATCCCGGTTGGGCATGAACAAATCGATCAGCAAAATATCTACGTTGCGTGCGGTTAACGTATGACCGTCTACCATTGAGCCGTCAGATGCTTCCCCCACGACTTCTCCCAGATTCTCGTCTTCAATGATTTCCGTCAACATAAGACGTACAGCATCATCGTCATCAACTAAATAAAACAGCATCTTCTCACTCTTTCTTCGTTATCGGATCAATTGGTAATCGCATGAGAAATGTTGTCCCCTTCCCATCTACTCCATCCTGTAAGGAGATTTCTCCTTGCCATTGTTCCACCAATTGTTGTACATAAGACAGTCCGATCCCTGTAGAGGGGTTGCCGGTTCGATCGTATTTCGTAGTAAAGCCAGGCTTGAACAGCAAAGCCTTTCGCCGCGGAGGTACCCCCGGTCCGTCATCGTTGATTCTGATTTCCACAACATCGCCTATCCGATCAATTTCAATGGAAATAGCTCCTGTTTGCTGGATGGCTTCCACTGCATTTGCCACCAGATTATTGATTAGGGAAAGCATCATGAAAACATGGTAGAGCGGATGTGTCCCCGAAATGAAAGCTGTGATTTGTATGTCCTTCTCCAACAAAGTTGCATACTTCATATTGCTTCGATTAATAATGTCCACGAGCTGATGGATGTCCATGTAGTCCGAAATGCTTTCATCGGATATCAGCTTGTGAAGCCCAGCAAAAATACGTTGGTTGTCCTTTTTAATCTCGTGAACCTCGCCTGCGACAATCAATGCACGCTTGGCGAAGCTCTCTACATTCGAAGATACTACCTGTTCTTTATGAAGCTCATGCAAGCCCTGGTATAGCTCGAAAGACTTCATACTGATACTTTCGGCATTTTGCAGTGTTTTTTTCAGATGAATCGATTCCTCATACAGGTTTGAAATCAGCATCAGCATATGCTCGTTCTGTTTTCTTGTCTGTTGCTCCCGCGACTGTGCTTCGTACAGCTTCATCATATTGAGAAAACTAATCACGATAAAGCTGTGGGATAGCGCGATGACAAGCATCTCTTGCACCGCTCCCCAAGTGAGGACAGTATCCAGTAGCACATATTGGGATAGAACCTCCAACAGATCAGCCAATACCTCAATGACCATCCCCATCAATCCAACCAGAATCGTCCTGTTGTGAAAACGGCGCATTCCGGTTAGATAAAACAGAACAGAATAGGCGAAATAAAAGAAAAAGCTAGAATAATGCGCTTGGAGGGAAGCCTCCCATGCTGTATGATTCCCCGCGATGAGGTCGATCACAATCCGAAAGCATACGACCGTCATCCCCGTCAAAAAGCCAGCGAGCACAGATGGAATTCGTTGAAACAGTAATAAAAAGAAGAAAAAGGTAGGAGCTCCAAAGCTAATTCGAAATGTCTCATTGACGGGATAAAATTTCAACTCTCCTGCCAACGGGACCGTAATGAGCATGAGCGCCAATATATACCAATCTCGTTTTACTTGTGTCTGAACACGCATGCCTCTCACTTCCCATGTTGTTTCTTGATGCCCCTATCTATTTTTATCGAGAATGTGTAAAAAGCACAAGTCTCAAAAAAAATGTGAAACTCACATGAAACAATCTGTGAGTTTTTGTTTTATTTTGTAGGGTGGTTGTAAAGTGATCATTATATGTATTTCGCGAAGCATGGAAGCGCTTTCTATACACTTCGCGTTAGAGCAATGTATTCGATTTTTGGGGGGAAAGGCGTTGATTCAACAGGTTTTACTCGTGGATGAATTACAACAATGGGTGGAACAATATCGTTCCAAGGCATCTGAAGGAAAATGTGCCAGTTATATCCCTGCTTTGGACAGAACGGATCCGAATCAGTTAGGTATTTGTATCATCGAGCCTACAGGAAAAATGCACACGGCGGGTGACTGGGAAGTTCCTTTCACGATGCAAAGTATTTCCAAAGTAATCAGTTTTATTGCTGCTTGCTGCTACCATGGTATCCCTTACGTGTTGGATCGGGTAGATGTAGAACCGACTGGAGATGCATTCAACTCCATTATCCGTCTGGAAATGAACAAACCAGGTAAGCCTTTTAATCCGATGATCAATGCGGGAGCGATTACGACCTCTTCACTTCTCCCTGGTCAAACACCGGATCATAAACTGCGTTACTTGTATGCATTTTTCAGTAAAATTACTGGTGTTACGCCAACGGTGAACGAGGAAGTGTTTCTTTCCGAATGGGAAAACTCTCACAGAAACCGGGCACTCGCCCACTATTTAAAAGATACTGGCTATTTGGCGTGCGAAGTGGAAGACGCTTTGGAGGTCTATCTCACCCAATGCTCGATTGAAGTAACCACCGAGCAAATTGCCTTGATCGGTCTCCTTTTGGCACTCGATGGCTACCATCCGATGCGCAACGAACAAGTTCTCCCGAAAGATGTCGTCCGTTTAGCCAAAGCACTGATGCTCACCTGTGGCATGTACGATGCATCGGGCAAATTCGCCGCGAATGTTGGCCTGCCAGCAAAAAGTGGCGTCTCTGGCGGAATCATGACACTGGTTCCTCCTAACCGCAAACCACATTCACCGTTTCAAGATGGTTGTGGAATCGGTATTTTTGGACCTTCCATTGATGGTTGTGGAAACAGTGTAGCGGGCGTTTCTTTGTTAAAACATATGGCTCAGGAATGGGATGTAACGATTTTTTAGAGAATACTAAGGAAACATTCATAAAAAAATTCGAGGTGACACGATGCAACAATTCCTACTTGATGTAACAGCTTCCATAAACGATTTTTTGTGGTCCTATATTATCATTGTCATGCTAATCGCGTTAGGCTTGTTCTTTACCTTCCGAGGTAAATTTTTGCAAGTACGTATGTTGCCGGAAATGATCCGTTCCATTAAAGAAGGCAGAGCGAAAGACGATGGTGGCATCTCCCCTTTTCAAGCTTTCGCTATTAGTATGGCCGCGCGTGTCGGCACAGGGAACATTACAGGAATTGCCATTGCCATTGCTTTAGGTGGTCCTGGCGCCGTATTCTGGATGTGGGTCATTGCAATTATCGGTTCGGCATCCAGTTTTGTTGAGAGTACGCTCGCTCAGATTTATAAAATCAAGGATAAAAACGGTTTTCGTGGCGGTCCGGCTTATTACATGGAAAAAGGGCTGAACAAACGTTGGATGGGCGCACTGTTTGCCGTCCTCATCACCCTTTCGTTTGGTCTCGTATTTAACGCCGTGCAATCCAACACTATCACGATTGCCTTTGAAAATTCGTTCGGTACTGACCGATTGACAATCGGAATTATCATGACGATCGCATTTGCATTGATTATTTTCGGTGGTGTGAAACGCATCGCAAAAATGTCTGAGTACATCGTGATTGTCTTGGCCGTGTTGTACATAGGTATGGCCCTGTTTATTGTGATGATGAACATCACCGAGATGCCTGCACTGATCGCGTTGATTGTGAAAAACGCGTTTGGATTCGAGCAATTCGCTGGTGGTACCCTGGGTGCAGCCCTGATGCACGGCATCAAGCGTGGTTTGTTCTCTAACGAAGCTGGTATGGGTAGTGCCCCGAACGCTGCAGCTACAGCAACGACAAGCCATCCAGTGAAGCAAGGTTTGATTCAAGCATTCGGTGTTCTATTCGATACCCTCGTGATCTGTACAAGCACAGCTTTCATTATTTTGCTGTCCGGCGCATACACGCAACAAGGACTGAGTGGCATTGAGCTGTCCCAAGCAGCACTGAGCATTCATATTGGTTCTTGGGCGTCTGGCTTCCTTGCCATTATGGTATTCCTGTTCGCCTTCAGTACATTGATCGGGAACTACTATTATGGCGAGACCAACATCGAGTTTTTAAAGACAAGCAAAGCATGGCTCATGCTATATCGTTTAAGTGTACTCGCCATGGTGTTGTTCGGATCAGTGGCAAAGGTACAGCTCGTATGGGATTTGGCCGATTTGTTCATGGGCCTCATGGTCATCGTCAATCTGATTGCGATCGCCATGTTGTCAAAAGTCGCCTATGCTGCGCTACATGATTATTTGGAACAGAAAAAAGCAGGAAAAGATCCTGTGTTCTACAAGGACAGTATTGAAGGTCTCGATAATATTGAAGCCTGGGATAATGCTACTCCTTCCTCCAACAAATAGCTCTACGAATAAAAACGAGAAGCCCGTGTGGTAGCGGCTTCTCGTTTTTCATTTACAATCGCGGATCGATCTCTTTTTCCTTCGCCACTTCAAAGAGCATCGTTGCGACTACTTTTTGATATTCCGTATTTTCTGGTGAAATGTCGTCGAATTTGAACCCAAGCATCCGCTCCCCCAGCCTGTGTTCCTTCATCGAAGTCTTGAGCTTTTGCGTAATATTTTTCTGATTGAACAGCTTTCGGTACTTGTGTGGAAAACGGTAGTCGTAGCCATAAATAATCGCCAAGTACTCCGGATTGCGAACCTTCATGGCAGGAACGACCTTCTGATCGATAACCTCTGGCTTGATCACGATTCCTTCCATCTTGTTTTCCAGTGTAATCGTGGAAAAGTAACGTGTCGCTAGTTCATATGCATTCGGCTCAGACAAATCGATGGCGAGAAAATGATCGTCATTTACGAAGCGATACATATCGGATGTATCCCATTTCGGCAATTGCTCCTCCCCATTCAAATAGATGGCCTTTAGAATGGAAAATGGCTTGTAGGCTAGCTCCCCTTCTCCTGCATAGAGCTCCATCTGTTTTTGGTAAATGTGATAGGCCTCCAAATGCTTGTCGACAGGAACGTAGCTCTCTTTGATTTCTCGTACATACTTGTAGTTTTGATACAAGCTCGATCCGAATTTTTCCGTGAGCGCACTCTTGGAAAGGTGGAACTGGTCTTTTTCGAATCCGCTCTCGTCATAGTTGTGAATGAGTTGGTGAAGCGCCTCTTCAAAACCATTTTCCTGCAAAAATGCAAATTCACTGTGCAGCGCGGATTCGATTGGTTTGAACTGCTTTTCGATCAAGCCCTTCCCTATTGCACTCCACGGCAACAATTCGCCATCCAAGATGAGCATTGCCATTTCATTCTGCTCCATGTATTCGCGGAACCTTGCATGTAGCTTGTCATAAATTGGTGTCAAATCAACTTGATTGATGGCATAACCGTTTCTGCTGATCGCAAAGCATTTGTCGCGATCATGATGGAGATAGAGATTGCATCTCGAACCCATGTATTTCGGCTGTAACACGACTTGCTGAATGCCTTGACTCGCGAAATAGTCCAGCCCTGCCTTCAAAGACTCCAATTCCTGAGTCGCCTGATCCTTATCCGCCGGAGGCATCGTTCCGGAAATAAAATTGACCTTATTTTGCGAGCAGTAACGGAGTCGACGGAGTTCTTCCTCTTCCAAATCTTCCATGGATACTTGTTTTTCTGCATGGAACAAGGTCGGCAGCTCATCAGTCATCACCCGATGCTCAGACTGAAACGATTTGAAAAACGGCTTGTGTGCGATCACGACGGAGGTCAAAGCATTTCCGTGCACACATCCTGTATCGAGATGGAGCTTGTTCTTCAGGCGAAACGTTTTTTGTGCCGCAATATGTCCAAAAATATGGTACGGATGGTTACTGACCGCTTCACCCGTCAAAAATGCGAGTTGCTCTTCCAATGAAGCTGTTCGATCTATCCGAAAATTACGTTGGCGCCGCATCGAATGTGTATCAAGCTTTCCCATATACTTCTTTTTGCAGGGAGCGTGTGTTACATAATAGGACGGACCAGTCAGTGCGTTCGATCGATAAAACGGCTGAGCGAGCGTATACAGGTGATTGAACATCGCTGTTAATTCAGCATCTTTTTCCAGGACGTGTGTGGAATCAAAGTAATTCTCCAATAGCTGCGGGTCTACCCCTTTTAATTCCTTTCGCAAGTACTTGTAGACAAAATTTTCGTGGTTCCCGACAACAAACAAGAAATGCTGTTGATTTTCGTATAGAAACTCGATGATCTCCCTGGTTTGCGCTCCTTTGTCGATCCAGTCCCCTGCTATGATGATTTTGGTATGCTGCACCTTGTCAGTCGAGATGAGACGATTGTCCTCGAGCTTGAATCCGTAGTTTTGCAGGAGACCTTTTAATTCGTGGACGCATTCGTGAATGTCTCCGATGATTATGTATGTTTGGTCTTTGGGAAGGATCGTAGCCAGATAGGCATCCTTATTTTCGATCTCGACCTCATAACGTGGATTAGCCACCCCATCAGCTAGTGCGTAAAAATCTTTGTGCCGTATCCGGTGTATGTTGTGGTACCCTTCCTTGGATAATGCCCGAAGCACTTCTTGCTTTAACCGGAGAATATGGTTGGTAATCAGTTTTTTTGACCGCTCGGATGCATAGTAATCTTCCCGATTGCGATAATCAAAGAGGATCACCTCCAATCGGTAATTGTTCTCGGCTGCAATTTCGCGGACTTTCGAACGGAAGTCTTCTGCTAGTCCTGTTGTATCGACAACCACGAATTCGGCGTTGATCGGAAACGATGTCACCAAGCGTAGCTTTTCAAACAGGAGCTGAAATGCCTGCTCGCTGGCCTCAAGCATCACCTGATCATACTTGTCGTAATCATAGCCCAGCAGTTCCTGGCGAATGCTATCCGAGGAAATGTATTGGACATTTGCTTTTGCGTTTTTTTGTTCATCTTCAAAAGAAAGCCTCGGCATGAGTACTTCCTTGGCAAAAGTCGTTTTCCCACACTCAGTGGGACCGACGAGCATAAAAATCGTGTGAACCTGCGTCTGTAACAGCATCGTTACGCCCCCTTTCTCTGGACAATGACGCCTTGTGTGGTGTGTATGTCATTCACGCCGTCACCAATGGATACAAATTGGCCCTGCACCCCGGCTTCTTCCATGATCTCAGTCATCCATGCCTGGAACTCTTCTTGTCCCATTTCCCATTTATGATCGTCGTGGCGATAGCCTTCCAGTTCATAGAACGGATTGAAATCCGAGTTCGGTGTAGTTATGACAAAATGGTCAAAATCCAATCGACTACAGATTTGCTTAATGAGCACTCTCGCTTCTTCCTTGCTCATATGCTCGATGACCTCAGTCAAAATGACATCTACCTGCTCACCGTTGTAATCCTGCAAAAACTGATCAAGCGAGCGGAACAAAATCAGATTCGAGATTTCTTTTTCCTCAGCCCTGCGTCTCACTACTTCCAGCGATTGTTCATCGATATCGATGGCATAGTAATACTGCGGCAGCTTGGTAGCGAACGGGATCGCATAAAAGCCTTCTCCACATCCGATATCTACAATAGATTTGGTAAAAGGTAGCTTACTCGCGATGTAGTTCCTTCTCTGCAAACCGGTGCTGCCGTACTCCAATTGAATGGGGTAGCGGTTCGTCTTCTCGATCTCGGTCTTGTACTTGCGATAGCGCTCTCTCGTTGTCAGGAAGTTGCGAGCGAACAGGCTTCGTATGTAAAAAGGTGCGTCGATAACATGGATGCTTTTGATGTATTTATCCAGGATGTTATCGGATATGTCGATGTACTCTTTTCCAAACATACTCAAGAATAGACAGAGCACACTCACGACGTGGAGAAGCTGATGCAGACTCGTTCTCGTTGTGATGGTCAGAGCGTAGCTTTTATCGGCGTGGTGCTTGAGTTCAAAGGTAAAGTCCTTGAGGTGCTTCTCAAAAAATGTCAGATACTGCAGTCGTTCGATGTGAATCATGTTGATGAAAAAAACATGCTCATACCCTTCTGCATCCCGCTCGTCATGTTGCTTCATTGGAGCGGAAAAAAACTCATTAATCGCGTTTAACGGAAACAAGGGTGTATTGTACCGGGAGACATTCAAATATTCAAAATGCTCCTGTTCGGATTGTTTATAGGAGACCTCATTTTCTGCGTCTTTAAAGTAAACGTTGTATGTATCCGTATTGGAAAACCACCCGTATGCGATGCCTTTTCGAATGGATCGTAAACTCAGTCCGGAATTCGGATTTTTCTTGATCATGTACGAAAAGTCCGGATTCTCTGATCGTAGCTGAACAATGGCCATACGTTGTCTCACCTCTGTAAAAGAAGAATGAATACCTACTGACAATATTCGCCTTTCCATCCACCTGCTGAACAGGGTAAAAGTATTACGACTTTCCCATTAACAGAAGCATTTGATTCAATTTGCTGTTCTTGGTATAGTGAAATCCGCGATAACAAACCAGCGGGAGGTGCATCAGATGCCTTATTACAAGCCGATTGAGATCGCTCGCGAGTTACATATTAGTACGAGTGCTTTGCGCCATTATGAATCATGGGGAGTCGTTCCTGCTCCTGATCGTGCAGACAATGGGTATCGAATTTATACAGAAATCCATCTTGCCTATTTTCGTTGCCTGCGCGCCATGTTTCCCGGCTTTGGTGTCGCTGTCACCTGTGAAGTCCTTCGATCGCTTCAAAAAGCGGATATGGATGCTGCCTTTTGGCTCGTGAATAAAGAACAGGCCAACCTCCAACAAGAGAAGGTCGCAGCAGACCAAACACTCGAGCTTTTGGAAAATCTCGATCTCCCCTTGCCTCCAAACAAAAAGTGGCGAAACCGCATGACGATTGGTGAAGTCGCTGCTTACACAGGAGTCACAACGTCTGCGATCCGCCATTGGGAAAAAGAAGGCTTGCTTGTACTGCTACGAGATCCTGAGAATGGCTACCGCCAATTCACTCCCATGGATATACGGAAGATTTTGCTTATCCGCACATTGCGCAATACGGTGTATTTTCTAACGAACATGAAAGAAATTGTACAAGCAGTAGAAAATCAAAGTATTGAACAGGCCAAAAAAGTGACGACGGATGCGATCAGAAGCATTCACGATCGCAATCGCCATCAGATGTACGGAGTTAGGCGGTTGGTTGAATTGTGTGAGGTATTGAAGCTCGTATGATTATCTTCCTGTAAAACGCGGTGGAGTCTTGTCTAAGAAAGCTTTGGTTCCTTCCCGGAAGTCTTCGGTGGATGCCACGAGTCCGAAGTAGTCTACGCCTAGCAGTGCGGACTCCTCTACTGTCAGGTTACTCCCTCGATGAATCGCGTCCCACGTTAGTTTCACTGCCAGCAGCCTAGGGAGTCTGGTTGTTCCACCAAAGCCCGCCACTGCTCCAATTCGTACTTCTGGATGTCCCATTTTGGCATGGTGAACCGCAATACGCAGCGTGCACGATTCAGCGATCTCAAGGCCCCCGCCCAACGCATAGCCGTTTATTGCTGCAACGACTACTTTTCCCAACGATTCGATCTGACTCGTGACCGAAACGGCCAACTGAGCAAAATCCCTTACTTCCAACGGTGTCGCTTGATGCAGATACGAGATGTCAGCGCCGGCCGAAAATGCTTTTTCTCCCGGTCACGATTCCTTTCTCATTCTTGTACAAAACAACCTCTTCAACGCTCATCTTTCCATCCTCCCATCGTTTTAGAAGCTACTAAATAAAAAAGCACGTTTCGACCAGGCAAACTTCTGGGCGATACATGCATACTTTGCTTTCCAAATGAAAATTGCTTCTTCTTCCATATACAAAACAAAAAAGGATGACCCCGGAGCTTCAACCACCGAAGCACCTTTACGGTCATCCCATTTCTTATTTCTTTTCTACGGCATGTCCGCCAAATTCATTGCGCAAGGCTGCGACCACTTTTCCGTGGAACGTATCCTCGTCCAACGAACGGTAACGCATCAGTAAGGACATCGCAATCACGGGTGTGGCTGCCTGTAGATCCAGCGCGGTTTCCAGCGTCCATTTTCCTTCCCCGGAAGAATGCATGACCCCACGGATTTCATCGAGCTTGGCGTCTTTTCGAAAAGCTCGCTCTGTTAAGTCCATCAGCCAGCCACGAATGACGGAACCATTTGCCCATACGCGTGCGACCTCGGCAAAATCGTAGTTATACTGGCTTTTCGCAAGTACCTCAAAGCCTTCCCCAATCGCCTGCATCATACCGTATTCGATCCCGTTATGAATCATTTTCAAGAAGTGGCCGCTACCCGCTTCCCCAGCATACAAATATCCGTTTTCGACGTTAATGTCGCGAATCATTGGCTCAATATGTGTGAAGGCTTCTCGATCTCCACCAATCATCATACATGCTCCGTGGCGCGCTCCCTCCATGCCTCCGCTCGTACCTGCATCCATGAAGTGAATGCCCTTTTCCTTTAAGCGAGCATAGCGATCTAATGATTGCTTGTAATGAGAGTTGCCACCGTCAATGACGATATCCCCTGCAGCAAGCAAGGTAGAGAGTTGATCAACCAATTGATCCACAATCTCTCCTGCCGGTACCATCAGCCATATTACGCGAGGTGTCGGCAGCTTCGCCACAGCATCTTCCACCGAAAATGCTGGAATCGCGCCTTCATGACTCAACTCTTCTGCTCGCGTAGAATCTACATCATAGGCGACGACCTCATGCTGATGCGAGAGCAAATTAAGCGTGAGATTGTACCCCATTTTTCCTAATCCGAGGATCGCAAGTTTCATATCGTGTACGTCACTCCTTTTTGGATCATATCCGTTATCACGTATTATAAGATAAAAATTTTCATCTTTCATCAAAAATGAAGAAAATTTTTTCGAACCTATGAAAAGGAGTCTGATTTTCCTTATACTATCAGTACAGATCCACAATGGAACGTTAGGAGGTACCTATTGATGAACGCTTCCACCCCGCCTGCTCCTCGCGTGCTCACGCAATTACGCGCCATCTATACGCAATTAAGCGGGAAAGAACAACAGATCGCCGACTATATGTTGGAGCATGCCAGTGAAATTATTCACTTCTCGATCACGGAGCTAGCCGACCAATGCCAGTGTGCAGATGCTACCGTATTTCGTCTGTGTCGCAGACTGGGCTTTCGCGGCTACCAAGCATTCAAGATCGCCTTGGCGAGTGAAGTCACGAATCCGAAGCAAACCATTCACCAAGAAATCAACCTCGACGACGATGACGTCAGTGCGATTGCTGAAAAAATTTTCACAGCGAATATCGAGACGATTCGAGATACACAGCAGATTATCAATAAAGATGAGTTAATGAAAATCGTCTCCTGTTTGGAAAACGCAAACCGGATCGAGTTTTATGGCTCGGGAGGCTCAGCCGTCATCGCACAGGATGCGTACCACAAATTTATGCGGACAGGCATCCCTTGTCTCTATCATTCTGATGCTCACTATCAAGTAATGTCTGCCTCTCTGCTTACCAAAGGTGCTGTCGTCGTAGGCATCTCCCACTCTGGGTCCAATAAAGATATTTTGGCAGCCCTCCAGGTTGCCAAGGATGCCGGAGCAAAAACAATCGGCATTACGAGCTATGGAAAATCTCCTCTCGTGCGTCTGGCAGATATGTGCTTGTACACGACTTCACGCGAAACGGTATTTCGTACAGAAGCCCTGTCGTCCAGGCTTGCTCAGCTTAGCTTAATTGATCTGCTCTATGTAGCCGTATCCTTACGGAGGCAGGATGATACGATCGCCAATATCCAGCACATCCGCGAAGCCATCTCACTCAAACGCCTGTAAATCAGGCGTTTTTTCTTTTGCTTACCCTCCTCTTGCAACTTGCAGGAGAAAAATGCAAATCATACAAGCATCGTGTGAAGTGTTCAATTATGAAATAATTTTTTTCTTAATGCTTAACAAATGAAAAAAATTTCGATATAATCGCGTTATCTCCATGACAACACGTTGAAAGCGTATTCAATTAGGGGTGACTTCTATGACGCAAACCTATTTTATCGGGCTTGATATCGGGACAACCAGTACCAAAGCAATTGTATTCACTCCTTCCGGCGCCATCCGCGGTACGGGTAATATCGATTATCAGCTACTCGTTCCCCAACCGTCTTGGGCTGAGCAAGAACCGGAGACGATTTTTGCTGCTGTCATCCAGGCATTGAAGCAAGCGCTGGAGCATGCAGGCATTGCCAAAAGCGAGATCGGTGGTATTGGCTTCTCTACTGCCATGCATAGTCTGATCGCTGTCGACCCGAGTGGCAATCCCCTGACGAACAGCATCATCTGGGCTGACAATCGGAGCGTGGCACAAGCAGATCGACTAAAAGCAGACAGTGTCGGTCATCAGATTTACTTAGCGACGGGCACGCCTATCCATCCCATGTCTCCCCTGCCCAAAATCATGTGGCTACGGGAGAATTTGCCTGATACGTTTCGGCGGGCAGCCAAGTTTATTTCGATTAAGGAGTACGTCATTTATCGGCTTTTTGGTGAGTATATCGTCGATTACTCCATTGCTTCCGCTACGGGGCTGTTCAATCTGAGAAAGCTCAACTGGGATGAGGACGCGCTACGAGTCGCAGGCATTTCCAAGCAACATCTCAGTGAGCCTGTACCGACTACTCATATCCTGCGAGGAATGAAGATTCGTTATGCGGAAGAGATCGGAATCGATCCAGATACGCCTTTCGTTGTCGGTGCTAGCGATGGGGTTTTGGCAAACCTCGGCATCGGAGCCATTGATCATGGACAAGTAGCCATCACGATTGGCACGAGTGGCGCTGTAAGAACCGTAGTTCCAGAACCGATCACCGATCCAAAAGGACGGACATTCTGCTACGTGCTGACGGAAAATCATTGGGTGATTGGCGGACCCTCGAACAACGGTGGGATCATGCTTCGCTGGTTCCGTGACGAATTCAGTTGGCCCGAAGTGGAAAAAGCCAAACAGCTCGGCGTCGATCCCTATGAAGTCATGATCCAAGCTGCTGAGCATGTTCGAGCTGGTGCAGACGGGTTGCTCTTTCTCCCCTTCCTATCCGGCGAACGAGCTCCGTACTGGAACGCCCAAGCAAGAGGCTCCTTCTTCGGTATCGGCCTCCATCATAAGCGCGAGCATTTTATCCGAGCTGTACTTGAAGGAATCTTGTTTAGCGTCTACAGCATCGGTATCGCCCTGCGCGACCTGGCAGGTGGAGCCAAGGAAATCCGTGCATCGGGTGGATTCGCCCGCTCGCGGGAATGGCGCCAGATTATGTCCGACATGTTCGGGTATGAAGTGCTGATTCCGGAGAGTCATGAAAGCTCGAGCTTTGGTGCCGCTCTCTTGGCGATGCATGCCCTGGGGGCAATGGATCATTTGCAAGATGTGAAAAAGATGATTCATATTTCCCATCGCCATGAGCCTGATTTGGAACGATCCAGTGTCTATTTGGAGCTTTTCTATATATACGAGCGTGTTTATTACAACCTGCTGGAAGAGTACAAGCTGATAGCCGAATTCCAAAAGCGGTTGAACAACTAGAGACAACAACTAGGGAGGGTTCATCATGCCACTCGTCATAACACTGCTGTCTATCATCTTTCTGCTCGTTCTCATTACTCGCTTCAAACTGAACCCATTTATTGCGTTGTTATTGGCCGCTGGATTTGTGGGAATCGCATCCGGCATGCCGCTTGTAAAAGTTGTGGATTCGATCAAGGATGGAATGGGTGGCACACTCGGCTTTATCGCGATCGTGCTTGCCTTGGGAACTATGCTTGGCAAAATGATGGCAGAATCTGGCGGTGCCGAACGCATTGCCCGTACTCTCATCAATCGCTTCGGTGAGCAAAACGTACATTGGGCCATGATGTTCGTGGCATTTATCGTAGGGATTCCGGTATTTTTCCAGGTTGGTTTTGTTCTCTTGATTCCACTTGTGTTTACGATTGCCAGACAAACAGGTGTCTCCCTAGTCAAAATCGGAATTCCGCTCGTAGCCGGCCTGTCCATCGTCCACGGGATCGTGCCACCGCACCCTGCTGCTATGGCCGCTGTCGATCTGTTCCAGGCGGATGTTGGTAAAACGATTTTGCTCTCGATCATTGTCGCACTGCCTTCCGCGATTATTGCAGGACCACTCTACGGCAGTTGGATTAGCAAACGGGTCAAGACCAGTATCTCTCCAGAGCTTGCTTCCCAGTTGGCGGAACCAAAATCCGAGCGTGATTTGCCTAGCTTTGGGATCACCGTCTTCACCGTCTTGCTCCCCGTGCTGTTGATGCTGTCTGCTACGGTTGCAGATGTGACGCTGCCAAAAGAAAATACCATTCGCCAATGGGCTGATTTTATCGGTAGTCCGATTACGTCTTTGTTGATTGCCGTGATTGTTTCCTTCTGGACGCTCGGGTTTAACCGCGGCTTTACCAAAGACGATATTCTCAAATTCACAAATGATTGCTTGGCCCCAACCGCGACAATCTTGCTCGTCATCGGTGCAGGTGGCGCATTTAACAAAGTACTGCTGAACAGCGGTGTGGGTGACTATATTGCTGAGCTCGCTACTGCATCTGCGATCTCCCCTATTTTCCTGGGCTGGCTAATCGCGGCCTTGATCCGTGTAGCAACTGGCTCTGCAACCGTCTCCATGATGACGGCAGCCGGTATCGTAGGTCCGATCGCGATGCAAATCCCTGGAACAAGCCCAGAGCTTTTGGTACTGGCAACAGGTTCTGGCTCCCTGATCCTGTCTCACGTAAATGATTCCGGTTTCTGGCTGATCAAGGAATACTTCAATATGTCCGTGCAAGATACACTGAAAACGTGGACAGTGATGGAGACCATTCTTTCTGTTGTGGCAATCATCTTGATCATGGGACTATCCTATATCGTGTAACCCGAAATGAAAAACAGGTCTTTCCATCCACATCACTGGAGGTAAGACCTGTTTTTTGTCTGGCTGGGTAACTCACTACTTCATTCGTTTGGCAATTGGATGATCTTCATTCAGTTCTAGCAAATCCCACAGGTTGCCATATAAATCCTGAAAGACCGCCACCATTCCATACGGCTGTTCGCTTGGCTCTCTCACAAATTGGATTCCTTTTGCGACCATCTCATGATAATCTCTCCAAAAATCATCTGTGTTTAAAAAGAGAAACACTCTCCCGCCAGCCTGATTCCCGATAAACCGCTCTTGCTCAGGTTTGGATGCTTTGGCAAGCAAGATCGTAGTGCCAACAGAACCAGGTGGGGATACGACAACCCACCGCTTATCCTGCTCTGCCTGATACGTATCTTCTACTAAGGTAAAATGGAGCTTCTGGGTATAAAACGCAATGGCTTCATCATAATCTTTGACCACTAGCGCGATATGGACGATGGATTGAATCATTTGCTCAATACCTCCAGCTTCAAGGTTATTTTTGGAATGAAATGATTTGTTTGGGGCATCCTATGCCTTGGGGCTGCACGTTTGATATAGCAGAACTTCCCAACACTAATCGAGGGAGTGACAATCTTGACTACTAACAACGAACGCAATCACAACGATGCTGTTGACAACGTTGACAACAACGAAGCAAACATGTCAGGCAGTGGAGCTTCTGAAGCAGTAGGAACAGTTGGCGGTGCGGCAGTAGGTGCTGCCGTAGGTTCTATTTTAGGGCCGCTTGGTACCATTGCAGGTGCGGTTGCCGGGGGTGCACTTGGCAACGAAATGGGAGAGAATGTAGCGGCTGACGGCAATGACACATGGGATGTTGCGAATAATGAGGCCGATAGAGACCGAGCAGAATAAAGCAAGCTTCATCTATGTATGACAATTACGAGGTGCGGGTGCAAAAACCTGCACCTCGTTCCCATTACTTCCCGCACATGTCTATTGCCTTACTCCTCATTACTTCTTATTTAAATAATCTTCTACTGATTTTCGCTTATACTTGCTTGTTGCTACTTCGATCATCTTTTTATATTCTTCTTGTTGTTCCTTATCATCTTTACTTTTTTTACGCTTATCTTCCCTAGCCTCCAGTGTTCTTTTCCCATTCATATTCATTTTGTTTTTACTATCATGATATTCGATGTCAGAATCATAACCAGTTATCGATCGTAATACTTGTAAGCTGCGCGATATTTTCTCTTTATATTGTGGATAGATCTCTTCTACTGTTTCCTGGTATAAATTCCTTCCTATCCGATGGTTTTTTATCCGTGTCAGAGCTAGGGTCTGTGCCTCTAGTATTTTGCTATACTGGGCCATTTTTTGCTGAATACTTTCAATCTCATCCTCTTCTTTTTTGTCTAATTCCTCCATCCATGTAGCGAACTCATCTGCTATGGTATCGAAGTCCTCCTTTTCTTTCTCAAACCTTTCCTCTTCTTCTTGTTGTACATCAAAAAATGGGTAGTAATCCGCCTCTATTTTCTTAAGTGCCATGTATTCGTTTCGAATTTTGTTTTTATCTAATTGATAAATAAATACACATTTTTTCTCGTCACGTTCGTCTAGATGGGAAATCCCTTCTGGAATAAATCTCATTTTTTCTGGCTTCTTTACATCGTCAATTTCTTCAATCTCATCGATAAGAATTTTGTTTCGCTTCAGTTTAGCTGACATGATTTCCAAAATATTGGTGGACGAAGCTTTCCCTTTTGTAACCTCACCAAAATGAGCAATTTTATTTGCTTCGTTCCCCATCCAATCTACCGGATTTTGATTTTTCAAAAAATCTGTAGGTAAAGATTGATGCATGGAGTAGCGAATCCCTTTCACTTTCTTAGCATCGAAATTATTGGAATCAATGTCATAGAGCTCCTCATTTCCGTCCTTATCGGAAAATGCAAGATTGAATCTTGCTGTGTGACTTTTTCTCGTAAAATCCAAATTTCCTTCATCCATTGTTTGAGAAAATTGTTCGAAAGAAGATTCACCCTTTGTTGGACTACTAAATTTCCAATTCTTTTTATCTGTCTTGGTCATATCCGCCTTCGCATCCCATTTAAACGGAATTCTGACTGGCAGCTGAATTTCCCATGGCTTCGTTGAATCAACCTGTTTCAATGCACCTAATTTTACCAATTGTTCTTGATCTACACTAAAGTTCCATTGATCGTATTTCACTTCAACGTTGTACACATACTCTGTACCTTTTCCCGCTCCACGTAGCATTTTTTCAATCGTATTATTATAGGAATGCTCGTTGTTTTTCACATCTTGCGGGGCTATATTCCACGCTTGGTTCGCTTCGATTCCTCGTACAATCTGATAACCGACCAGGTGTCCCCCATCGTATGCGGTTTTGGCTGCATCATTTTTTCCATCCCGTAGCAATCGCTCTTCTGTACCCAAATTGCCGATCGCACTTACAAAAGAATCGCCTTTACGATCTTTTCTCGATGTGCCTTTTTTTACGATAGCAGAAGCAGAATGAGGACGATCACATGTATCTCCTAATTCAACTGTCTTGGAAAAGAATCGTTTATTTACGTTGTCCTCACCATATGTATCTTTCAACACGCCAAAAAAGGTGGGGAGGCCTTTATCTGCTCGCACAGCAGTAAATTGACCTTCATTATCCGGATCGTTATCATACTCATCTGTTGTGTAATCGGTTGGTTCAATACCCTTGAACTTGCCTTGTATCACAGGTTGGTTATTTTTTTGCTTTTGGAGTAAATGGATCATGGCTTTATTTCCGACTTTTTTGGCGAGCTGTAAGACATGTGGCGTTGAGTTTTTAGAGTTTGGGGATAGAGAAGAATTTTCAGGGGTTTGTCGATAACTTGATTGCGAATCTTGATTCTGGAAAAACATCACATCACCTGCCAGTACGATCATTTATCGAATCTTTTCTTATCATATCATATCAAATTCTGTCTTCTTTCCCAATCCGATTGAAAAAAAACGCTACTGGACACCGACCACAGCAAAGCCAGCGGGAGAAATGCTCCTCACCCAAGCAAACTGAGGTTTCATGACCCATACTCCTTTTTTGTTGATAAAGCCCCATTTACCGTTCAACAAGGCCGGTGCCAAGCCATTTGACTGAAAGTCGCCTGCTCTTGTATCCATTCCATAATCGGGTTCAAAGCTAGGCTTAATCACTAGTTTTCCCTTGGTGTCTATATAACCAACCTTCCCGTTTGACAAAATCCACGCCAGACCTTGATGGAAGTCGCCTGCATCTGTATAGGCGGTTTTGAGCAAAATTTTTCCGTTTTTATTGATATAAGCCACCTTGCCATTGATCATCACCTTGGCTATCCCGTTGACGAATTTGTTAGCTTGCTCAAATTGGGGTTTGATCACCCAACTTGCTTTCCCGTCCATATAGCCTAATTTTCCATTCTGATCCGCAACTGCCAAGCCCTCTGCACTGAACGAACTCGCATAGGTGAACTGCGATTTGATCGCCCATTGGCCCTTTGTATTGATATAGCCGACTTTTCCATCCTTGTATGCCCAGGCTAATCCATTCGCGGAAAAGGAACGGTCCACAACCATGGACTTCTCTTGCTCGATAGGATGAAACTGCGGTTTGATGACCCAATGTCCCTTGCCGTTGATATAACCGATCTTACCGTATTCCGTGTTTCCTTTTATGCGGGCCTCAGCGAGTCCATTCGCGGAAAAATCGGCGGCATAGTCAAACTGTGGCTTGATGACCCACTGTCCCTTTTGATTGATGTAACCATATTTCAGGTTTTGTGCAGCAGGCGCAAGTCCGTTTGCAGCGAAGGAACCCACGTACGAGAATTGAGGCTTAATTACCCACTTTCCTCTTTGATCAATGAAACCCCAGGATTGGTTGGCTGGACTGTCTCCCAGTGTTGCAGCGTAGAGTCCACCCGTGTCCTTCACTTCCTCGAACGTAGGTGCCACGATCCATTCTCCCTTGCTGTTGATCACGCCTTCCTTGGCGTTGGCGATGACTGGCGAAAATAGCAGAGCAGCGATGGATACAGCCATGATGGTGAATCCTTTCATCCATGATCCCTTCTTTCGCTAGCTTATTAGCAAAATCTAATACCTAATCCTATGACGTCATGGACAAGGGATTGGTTACCAAAAGAAAAGCCGACGACTCACAACATAAGTCATCGGCTTTTCTCCTTATTTGCCCACAGAGACAAAGGATTGCTCGGGCGCTTTCTTTTTCGGTGCTTTGGCATCGCCTTTCTTCTGGCTCATCTCAAAAGCGGCCAAAATCGCCTCTTGACGCTTCATACCGGATTTCTCCAACTCCTCCATCGTGGAGACGATTTGCTTGTAATCTTTTGGAATGACTTTGACAAACTGTTGGACGGTACGTTCCCACTCATCGAGCAAAGCTTGTGCATGACGGCTACCTGTGTGGCTGACGTGGTTTTCTAGCAAGCGTTTGACTCGAGCGATTTCCCGTTGATCTTCCAGTGTCTCCAGGAGTACCATCTCCTGATTGCACGTCGCAGCAAACTGCTCTTTATCCTCCGCCAGAACGTAGGCAGTACCGCCTGACATGCCTGCTGCAAAGTTTTTGCCGACTGGGCCGAGAACAACGACACGTCCTCCTGTCATGTACTCGCAGCCATGGTCGCCTACTCCTTCAACGACTGCAGTCACTCCGCTGTTGCGAACGCAGAATCGCTCACCAGCCATCCCGTTGATATACGCCTCCCCAGAGGTCGCTCCGTAGAACGCAACGTTTCCGATAATCATGTTGTGCTCGGGAGTGAATTTGCTTTTTTTCGATGGTGCGACCGAAATTTTGCCGCCCGACAACCCTTTTCCTACGTAGTCATTCGCATCTCCCTCAAGATGAAGCGTGATCCCTCGAGGAACAAATGCCCCGAAGCTTTGACCTGCCGAGCCAGTAAAATGCAGGCGTATTATATCCTCCGGCAGACCGTGTTCGCCAAATCGTTTGGTTACCTCGCTGCCCAAGATCGTACCGACCACGCGATTCGTATTGGTGATAGCGAGCTTTGCCTCTACCTGCTGCTGTTTATTCAATGCTGGCTTGCACAGCTTGAGTAGTTTTTGACGATCCAGCGTTTCTTCCAGCTTGTGATCTTGGTTACGTTGATGATAGCGGCCCACTTCCTCGGAAACATCCGGTTGGAACAAGAGCGCAGACAAATCAACGTGCTTGGCTTTCCAATGTTCTTTTGCCTTGTCGCTCATCTTCAGCACATGGCTCTGCCCGACCATCGACTCGATGGAGTGATAGCCCAGCTCCGCCATAATCTCACGAACTTCACGGGCAACGAGACGCATGAAATTCACGGCGTGCTGCGGATCGCCTTTAAACCGTTTGCGCAGCTCGGGATTTTGTGTCGCCACACCCACTGGGCATGTATCGAGGTGACATACGCGAGCCATGACACACCCTATGGAAACAAGTGGTGCCGTAGCGAAGCCGAATTCCTCCGCACCGAGTAGAGCTGCAATGACGACATCGCGTCCCGTCATCAGTTTGCCGTCCGTTTCCAGAACCACACGGTCGCGCAATTGGTTCAGCAAGAGTGTCTGATGTGTCTCAGCAAGACCGAGTTCCCATGGCAGTCCTGCGTGCTTGATGCTTGATTTTGGGGAAGCGCCTGTGCCTCCATCGTGTCCACTGACCACAATGACATCTGCAAGACCTTTCGCTACACCAGCCGCAATCGTTCCGACTCCAGCCTTGGATACGAGCTTCACGCTGATTCGCGCACGTGGATTCGCATTTTTCAAGTCAAAAATCAGCTGTGCCAAATCCTCGATTGAATAAATATCGTGATGAGGCGGCGGCGAAATGAGTCCAACTCCTGGTGTCGATCCGCGCACTTCGGCAATCCATGGGTAGACTTTGCTTCCTGGCAATTGACCGCCTTCGCCCGGCTTTGCTCCTTGTGCCATCTTAATTTGGATCTCCGAGGCATTGACCAAGTAATGACTGGATACGCCAAAGCGTCCTGAAGCGACCTGCTTAATGGCACTGCGTCGCAAATCTCCGTTTTCATCCATGATGTAACGTGCCGAATCTTCGCCACCTTCCCCACTGTTGCTTTTCGCACCCAAACGGTTCATGGCGATCGCTAAGGTCTCATGCGCTTCTTTGCTGAGAGAGCCGTATGACATCGCCCCCGTTTTAAAGCGATGAACAATGGAGTCAACAGATTCTACCTCGTTTAGCGGGATCGGCTGTCGATTGGACTTGAAATCGAGCAAATGTCGCAGAGCTACGAATTGTTGTGCTGTCGCTTGCTCCGCATAGATTTTGTATTGCTCATAGCTGCCTTCCCGACAAGCTTTTTGCAGGGCATGAACCGTCTTCGGATTGAACAGGTGGAACTCACCGTCACGGCGGAACTGAAAATCGCTGCCTGCCTCCAATGCTTCCTCGGAATGCTCTGGCAAAAATGCTTTCGCATGGCGAATCAACGTCTCTTGCGCAATTACATCCAGTCCGATCCCCGAAATCTGAGAAGGCGTACGGCTAAAATAGCGATCGATGACGGTAGAATGGATGCCCACCGCTTCAAAAATTTGTGCGCCGCGGTAGCTCTGAATAGTCGAAATGCCCATCTTGGACATGACTTTTACGACACCCTCTACAGCTGATTGCAGGTACACTTCGACTGCTTCGTCGCTGGTGAGATCCTTCAGCTTACCCGATTCAACCAGACTGTTTACAGTTGAGATGGCGACGTATGTGTTGATCGCGTCGGCACCGTAACCAATCAGCATGGCGAACTGGTGTACATCACGTGGTTCTCCGGATTCGATGATGATGCTCGCTTTGGTACGTGTTCCTGCGCGGACGAGATGATGATGAAGTCCACTTCCAGCGAGCAAGGCAGGGATCGCAGCCAAATCTTGATTCATTCCGCGATCTGATAAAATCAGCAAGGTGTAGCCAGCAGCAATTGCTTCATCCGCCGAAGCGAACAATTGATCAAGTGCCAGCTCCAGTCCTTGCTCTCCCCCTTGCGCCGAGAAGAGTATCGACAATGTTTTCGCCTTGAACTCTTGGTATGGGTTCGCGCGAAGCTTCGCCAGCTCTTGATTGGAGATCAAAGGATTGGTCAAACGAATTCTGCGGCAATTGCTCGCATCCGGTGCCAAGAGATTTCCTTCCGCGCCAAGCACAGTATGGGTCGAAGTTACGCAAGCCTCCCGTAGCGCATCAATTGGCGGATTCGTGACTTGGGCGAATGACTGTTTGAAATAGTGGTACAAAAGCTGTGCGCGATCTGACAGTACCGCGAGTGGTGTGTCTACGCCCATCGAACCAATGGGGTCTTTCTGCTCAGCAACCATCGGGGCTAGTACCTTGTCGACTTCCTCCTGGGTATAGCCAAACGCTTTTTGGTGCGCAAGCAGGCAATCTCCTTGCAGCTCCTCCGTGCGACCTGCTGCCGGTAAATCCTCGATAGCATGCAGGTTATTTTTCACCCACTCCTTATATGGCTGTTCGCTTGCGATTTTTTGCTTGATTTCCTCGTCAGATACGATTCTGCCTTCTTCGAGATCGACGAGCAGCATCCGTCCAGGGCTAAGCCGTCCTTTCTGGACAATCGTTTCATCTGGTACTTCGAGAACTCCAACCTCTGATGAGAAAATAATCGTATCATCTGATGTCACATAGTATCTCGCTGGTCGCAATCCGTTTCGATCGAGAATCGCACCGATATGTCTGCCATCCGTGAAAGAAATAGCTGTTGGACCATCCCACGGCTCCATGAGGCAGCTATGGTACTCGTAAAAAGCTTTCTTATTTTCGTCGATTCGCTCATCCTGATCCCACGGTTCAGGAATCATCATCATCGCGACATGCGGCAAGGAACGACCTGCCAGCGAGAAAAACTCCACACAGTTATCCAAAATCGCTGAATCACTACCCGCCATATCAATGACTGGCACCACTTTTGCCAAATCAGCACCAAACGCCTCGGACTGGAACATTTTTTCACGAGCCATCATCCAGTTCATGTTTCCTTGTAAGGTGTTGATTTCCCCGTTGTGAATCAAATAACGATTCGGGTGTGCCCTCTCCCATGTAGGGAATGTGTTCGTGCTGAAACGCGAGTGGACCACCGAGAAAACAGAAGTGTAAGAATTATCTTGCAAATCAAGGTAAAAAGCATCCAGTTGTCCTGGTGTGAGCAATCCTTTATAGACAATCGTACGCGAAGACATGGAAGCGGCGTAAAAATCAGCACCTGTTGCCTGTTCCACCTGCTTGCGAATGATGTATAGCTTCCGTTCAAATGCCATTTGGTCCTGTATATTCGAGCTGGCTCCAATGAATACTTGGCGGACATAAGGCTGACTCGCTACAGCCGTTTTGCCAATTTTCGTCGCATCGACTGGAACTGTTCTCCAGCCTAGCAGCTTTTGCCCCTCAGCTGCGACAATCGCTTCCAGCTGAGCTTCATACTTTTGCCGCTTCGCCTCATCCATCGGAAGAAACAGCATACCTACACCGTATTTGCCTGGCGCTGGCAGCGTGATATTCAGCTCTTTACAGGTCTTTTTGAAAAAGCTGTGTGGAATTTGCGTTAAAATCCCTGCACCGTCTCCCGTTTCCGGATCACTGCCTTGACCGCCGCGATGTTCCAATTGGCACAGAATTTTCAGACCCTTTCGGACCATATCATGCGTCGATTTCGATTTCAAATTTGCAATAAAACCAATTCCGCAAGCGTCATGTTCGAAAATCGGATCGTATAACCCTTGCTTAGCAGGCATTCCTTGTGTCGTCATGTATCTCCACTCTCCTTGCTCTCTCTGGTATGTTAATTTTAGATTGAGTGAAACGATACAAACAATATATAATTTATGCAAAATCTATCTCAAATCGAGATAAATGGGTAAGGTGGGGGTATTCATGGAGCTACGACAGATTCAATACTTCATCGAGGTTGCCAAACGAGAGCACTTCACCGAAGCCTCACATCATTTGCACGTCGCCCAGTCTGCCCTCAGTCGGCAAATCGCCAATCTGGAGGAGGAGCTCGGTGTGTCGCTGTTCCTCCGCGAAGGTCGCAATATCAAGCTGACGGCAGTTGGAAAAATCTTTTTGCAACACGTCGAAATGGCGATGAACGAAATCGAGAAGGCAAAAGAGAAGATGGAGGAGTTCCTCGACCCGTCATGTGGCACGATTCGTGTTGGTTTTACGAGCAGCCTCGCCGCCAATCCCCTGCCGACGGTCATCTCCGGTTTTCGATCTCGGTATCCGGACATCGGGTTTCAATTAAAGCAAGGCTCTTATCAGGGACTGATCAATTCGGTCATCAACGGTGAAATCGACTTGGCTTTTCTTGGACCTGTTCCCACTCAGGAAAAAAATGTGCGCAGCCACATCTTCTTTGCTGAAAATATCGTCGCGCTACTGCCCGCGAAGCACCCGCTATCCAAGCAACCGAGCTTGCGTCTCAGTCAGTTGCAGGAAGATACTTTTGTGTTGTTTCCACCCGGTTTCATCCTTCGCAATATCGCTGTCAATGCTTGCTCGCAAATGGGCTTTTCTCCACAAGTTGCTTTTGAAGGGGAAGACATCGATGCCATTAAAGGTTTGGTGGCGGCAGGCTTGGGCGTCACATTATTGCCAGAGCTTACATTAACGGATAACGTTCCCCGTGAGACAGTGAAAATCCCGATCAGTGAGCCGTTGGTGACGCGAACAGTGGGCATTATCATCCCCAACAACCGTGAGCTCCCCCCTTCTGAAAAGCTGTTTTATCATTTTCTGAAAGAGTTTTTTGATGTGCTGAGTAAGTACAGTTAAGGGGAAAGAATGGCAAACTACTGACAGACTGTTGTCAGTAATTGGTCCTTATAATCGGAAGTACCATCCATGTAAAGGAGGAACTTCGATGATGAGTCACAACCAAACCTTGCGGGGCTTTGCTACGATCAGTTATTGGGCGGATGATGTGCAGGCGGCAAAAAAGTGGTACACGGAACTACTGGGCATTGCACCGTACTTCGAGCGGTCTGGACCAGATGGACAGCTCGCCTATGTCGAGTTTCGCATTGGAGACTACCAGCACGAACTAGGCCTCATTGACCGCCGTTTCGCACCTGTTGCTGCGGTACCTGGTCCGGGGGGCGCTGTGATGTATTGGCACGTCGACGATATTGAATCCGTACTCGATAAGCTTTTATCCATGGGAGCAAGAGAGTACGAACCCCTGATCCAGCGTGGTGACGGATTCATAACGGCTTCGGTCCTTGATCCATTTGGGAATGTCCTCGGCATCATGTACAATGCACACTACCTGGAGATTTTCGGTTCGTTCCAAACAGAGTAAGCAAAGACAAAGTCCTGATGAACAGTGGCATCAGGACTTTTGTGTATCTTCCTTACAGTCGCAGCCAGTAGCTTTTCACAAGTGTCTCCCCGTTTGAAAAGTCTTTCTCTATGGCTCGCGTAAATCCCAGGCGTTCGTACAATTTGATTGCGGATGCCATCATGTCAGTTGTATGGAGATGAAGCGTCGTTGCTCCTAGTCTTTCCATGCGATGGATGCTTTCCGCAATTAGCTGTGCCGCAATACCATGCCCCCTCGCTTTCGGTGAAACGGCCAGAAACCGTATGATGGGGGAATCGATGCCGAGTTCTGGCTTGGCATAAGCGGCTTCTGAGGAAACAAATAGCTGAACGCTGCCTACTATTTCGCTGTCCAAGACCGCAACGATGAAGGCGAGAGTCCTACTGTTTGTTACGGATTGCCTGATTTCTTCTTTATATCGCTCCCATTTCACGGTGGATAAATGCTGCTCATATTGCTGGTAGGCTTCGAGTAGATGCTCCTCAATCTGATCGCGGTCCTCGACTCTTGCATCACGAATGCATAGATTGCCTATGTGGATTCCTCTCATGTCTCACGCGCACTCCCATTCGATGAGTTAAAAGGCGGGTACGACGGCAACTCCGTATTTGTCCTCGATGAACTTTTTGACCTCGGCTGAAGTCAAAGCAGCGTCCAGCTTTTTGATTTCTTCCCGATTCTCGTCTCCTTTTCGCACCGTAATCACGTTCGCATAGGGGGAATTCGCACCTTCACGAAATAAAGCGCTTTTCGGATCAAGCTTTGCTTCGAGAACGATGTTCGTATTGATGACGGCTCCCGCGAGATCGGGTAGCACCCGGGGTAAGGTAGCTGCTTCTACTTCTACGAATTCCAGTTTTTTCGGATTATCTGCTATGTCTTTCGGAGTTGCGGCGTAATTGGTTAGACCGTCTTTTAACTTGATCCAGCCTTGTTCTTGTAACAGAATCAACGCCCGGTACTCGTTGGACGGGTTGTTTGGAATGCCGATTTTCGCACCTTCCTTGATTTCGTCCTTCGAACCCAATTTGTCCGAATAGAATCCGATTGGTTCCACGTGAACTTTCGTCGTGACGACAAAATCATAGCCTTGTTCATTTTTGACCGAATCCAAATACGGCACGTGCTGGAAAAAATTCGCGTCGATTTGCTTCTCTTTTAGGGCGGGATTCAGTTGCCCCTCGTCGTCTAGCACGACCACTTCCAAGTTCACCCCTTGCTCTTTGAGCTTTGGCTTGATGAACTCCAGTATTTCAGCATGCGGGACAGGCGCGGCTCCAACTTTCAAGGTGACTTCTTTCTTCGGTTCTGTCGCTTGACCCGTGCTGTTACTAGAGGAGGCTGATGTTGAGCACCCTGCGACCGCCAAGCTAACAGCGGTAAATAATCCAACGATCATTCCGAGACTCTTTTTCCCCATGCTTTCCACTCCCCTGGTTTCATACAGCTTGAATCCTTGCTTTATTCAAACTTGTAGCGTTTCTTATGGATCGCTTTGACGATCGAATCCCCTGACCATTGAATGACTTGGACAAGCAGAATGATAATGATCACGGTTGCGATGAGAACATCTTCTCGAAAACGTTGGTAGCCAAAGCGAATGGCCAAGCTGCCTAGTCCCCCAGCACCGATTGCCCCAGCTACTGCAGTAAATTCCGTAATGCCGATAATCCCAATCGTGACACCTCGCACTAAGGCTGGCATCGCTTCCGGAATGAGCACGCGGAAAATGATTGTGATGGGCGAAGCTCCGACGGATTTGGCTGCTTCCATCTTCCCTGCACTTACTTCCTTGAGTGAGTTTTCAATGATACGCGCCAAAAATGGTGCTGCACCAATGGATAAAGAGACAATAGCAGCTGTCGGCCCGAGCGAAGTTCCCACAATGAGTCTCGACAACGGCAGTAGCAACACGATCAGAATAATGAAAGGAAGAGACCGAACGCCATTTATTATTGACCCGATCACTTTACTCAGTTTTGGTGATTCGAGAAGGCCGCCCTTTTCCGTCACGACGAGGGTGATTCCCAAAACCATTCCGATCAAAAAAGCGAACAAGGATGACCAAAATACCATGTAAAGCGTCTCAAGTAATCCTTCCCATAGTAAGTCAACCAAATCTGCGTTCATATACCCGCCCCGACTCCTTCCATTACATGGCGCTTGTCACGGTAATAGTCGATAATATGGACAAATCGCTTAGCGGTATCACTTTCCGGATGAAGGAAAAACTTCTCCACACTCCCGGTCTCGACGATTCTGCCGTTTTCGATGACCGCCATGTTGTTGCATACGTGCTGAAGCACATCCAGCTCGTGCGTGATGAGCACAATCGTCAGCTTTAACTGGCGGTTGATCTCCTTCAACAGCTCCAGAATCGAATACGTCGTCTGCGGATCGAGCGCGGATGTCGCTTCGTCACTTAGCAGTAAATCAGGGGAATTGACCAGCGCCCTGGCTATCCCGACACGCTGCTTTTGACCGCCGCTAAGCTGGGACGGATATGTGTTTTCCTTGTCTCCGAGTTGTACGAGATCTACTATTTCTCTTACGCGCTGATGAATGTATGGCCTCGGATGACCAGCTACCTCCAAAGGAAAAGCGACGTTTTGATAGACCGTTTTTGCATCCAGCAGATGAAACTGCTGAAAAATCATGCCGATTTTCTGCCTTGCCTGTCGCAGTTCTTTCTCGGCTAAATCAGTAATCACTCTTCCTCCGATCTCAATCGTCCCAGAATCTGGCTCCTCCAGCCGATTAAGACAACGAATCAGGGTTGATTTACCCGCGCCTGAAAACCCGATGATCCCGAAAATATCTCCTTTTTCAATTTGTAAATGGATGTCCTGCAAAACAGGGATGTCTCCTTTTGAGGTTTTGTATGATTTCGTGAGGTTCTGGATGTTTACCATTCGTTCACCTGTCCTTTAATGCGCTAGCAGCCAGTTCGGCAAAATAATGAGCGCCAGGTAAAAGTGCCCGTTCATCCAGCGTAAATCCGGGATGATGCCATTCCTCGGTACCGGATGTACCGAAAAAAACGAAGGAGCCCGGTATTTTCAATTGATAGTAAGCAAAATCTTCTCCAGCAGCAGACGGATCGGGCGTTACGACTTGCAAGCCTACCTTTTTTGCTACATCGATGGACAGCTTCGTCAGCTTCTCGTCATTGTGAACAGGTGGTGGTCCTGCAAACCAGCGCAGATGAACTTTGGCACCATAGGCTGACGCCACTCCCTCGATAATCGCACGCAAGCGATCGGGAATTCGCGCACGTACCTCCTCTTGAAAAGTACGGATCGTACCGCCAAGAACGACTTTATCAGGTATCACATTCCAAGTCGTTCCGCCGTGAATGGTCGTCACGCTCACGACAGCGTTATCCAACGGACTTACATTTCTACTGACAATCGATTGCAAAGCCGTGACGATTTGCGAAGCTGCCACGATTGGATCGACCCCAGCATGTGGGATAGCTGCGTGCGTACCGATCCCTTCCACATCGATCTCGAAGCCATCTACGCTCGCCATCAGCGGTCCCGATTTAATCCCGATGGTCCCGACTTCCAGATCAGGTTTATTGTGCAAGCCAAAGATCGCCTGAACCCCTTCCAGCGCGCCCCTCTCCACCAATTGCCTCGCACCTGTTCCTTTTTCTTCTGCGGGTTGGAAAAGAAGCCGCACTGTTCCTGCCAGTGTCTTTTCCTGTTGCTTCAATAGATAAGCAGCACCGAGGATGACCGCCGTGTGAAAGTCATGACCGCAAGCATGCATTTGCCCTGGGATTTTCGATGCGTACGGCAAGCCTGTTTCCTCTTGAATCGGCAATGCATCCATATCTGCGCGTAGGGCAATGATCGGTCCGCTATTGTTCACGCCTATTTCTGCCACTACGCCTGTTTGCAGCGGGAGATCGATGATACGAATATCCGCTTCCTCTAGCCATTCACGAATAGCGCGAGTGGTTTCGAACTCTTCGTAGGCAACCTCGGGATATTGATGCAATTGTCTACGTATCGCAATCAGCTTTGACTCCAGTTCGGTTGATCGTAATGCCTCTATGCCTGTTCCCACTGCACTATCTCCTTTCTGTCAATTGTTTGCTTCGGACCTGGAACCGATTGAGCGGCTTTTTCAAATGCAGATGATCTCGTAACGTATCGCCCTCGTACTCGAGACGATAAAGCCCTCTTTCTTGCAAAATCGGGATGACCTTGTCGACAAACACCTCCAAGCCATGCGGGAGAATCGGAGCGATGAACATGAATCCATCTGCCGCCCCTTGGGCAAACCATTTTTCCATCGCGTCTGCGATTTGTTCAGGGGTTCCGATCCATTCCCGATTGCTTCCTCCTTCAAGTAGCGCATACAACTGGCGCAAGGTCGGATTCTTTTCGCGAATCAGCTCTGTCATCCATTCGAAATGACTCTGGATGCCATTCTCTTCTGGAAAAATGACTTCCGCAGCTGGCGTATCGAGCGAATATTTGCTGAAATCGACTTTGCCTAAATAACCTGACAAAAATCGCAAGCCTTGTTCAGGAAGCAATAAGTCATGCAACTGCTCATAAATCGCCTCTGCCTCTTCCTTCGTATCCGCAATGATCGGGGAAATGCCTTGCAAAATGTGCAATTCATCTGGCGTGCGACCGTAATCAGGCAGCTTACTTTTCAGGCTGTGATAAAACTTCTTGGCACGCTCGAAATCTTTAACGTGCGAAAAGACGACTTCTGCTGTTCGTGCTGCCAGTCGTTGTCCTGGATCCGATGCTCCCGCTTGCACGATGACAGGCTGTCCTTGCTTGGACCTGCCGATATTCAGCGGTCCTTGTACGGTGTAATGTTGCCCTTTGTAATGAAGTCTGTGCATTTTTTCTGGATCAAAAAACACACCCGTCGCTTTGTCTTGCACAAATGCGTCATCTTCCCACGAATCCCACAAGCCCTGCACGACATCGATGAATTCTTCTGCTTGCACGTAGCGTTGATCGTGTGGAACATGGGATGTACGGCTGAAGTTGCGCCCCGTTTCTCCTGTTGCATCACCCGTTGTGACCATATTCCAGCCTGCGCGACCATTACTGATATGATCGACAGAAGCGAACAGCCGAGCCAGATTGTAAGGCTCATGGTACGTGGTAGACGCAGTCGCGACGAGACCGATTTTGGACGTAGCCCCGGCTAAAGCTGCCAATAACGTGATTGGTTCAAAACGGTTGAGAATATTCGGATGCGAAGCTTCATTGACTGCCAAGCTGTCTGCAATAAAGGCGATGTCAAACTTCCCACGCTCTGCCGTCTGAGCCAGTTGCCTGTAATAATCGATGTCGATACTCGCATTTCTTTTCGCTGTCGGTAACCGCCATGACGCTACATGTATGCCCGTACCAACTAAGTAAGCGGATAAGTGAATTTGTCGCTTTTCCATCTGCTCTTCTCCCATTCGTTCGCGTTATGGTTTAGACTTAAACGATTGTTTAAAATCGTTCAGTTCTTCGACAGTTACTTGCGTCGGGATGTAGTTTCCTTTATACGTCTCCGTGATAAAATCCGATACGATTTGGGACTGGTAGATCGCCACCAGCTTTTTTACGTCCTCCCTGTTTGCCTTTTCTTTTGTCGTCGCAATTACGTTGATGTATGGCTTCGCCGTTTTGCTTTCGTGAAACACAGCGTCTTTTAATAGAAAACCAGCCTCGACTGCTACACCGTTATTGATAATGGAGGCCGCCACATCCTTCATGACACGAGGAGTCGTTGCACCATCGACAGGGACAATTTCTAAATGCTTGGGATTCGCCTTGATCTTATCCGCCCCGCCAAATCCATCGAAATTGTCCACGACTTGAATCAGTCCAGCCTCTTGGAGCAGGAGCAAGGCACGTCCCCAGTTGGAGTCATCGTTCGGTACGGCGATCTTTGCTCCGTCCGGTATTTCTTCGATTTTTTTGAACTTATCGGAGTAGATTCCGAGGGGTGCAATGATCGTGGAACCAACGGGCACGATTTGCGAGTTGTTTTTCGTATTGAATTGGTCTAAAAAAGCGACGTGCTGAAATGCATTGGCGTCGATTTCCCCATCGAGCAAGACGGTATTCGGATTGACATTCGCATTGAATGAAACCAATTCAATTTGCAATCCTTCTTTTGCCGCCTGCTCCTTCACGAAGTCCCACGTACGGCTTTCCGACCCGCGAATGCCGATTGTAAGCCCTGTCTGTTCCTCTGTTTTTCCGCAACCGACTGCGAGCATGGCTATCAAGGTGCATAGTAGGGTAAGCGCTACATTTTTCATCGATGGTTCTCTCCTGTCTCTTCTGTTGCCTTAGTTCCGGCGAATTTTACGGGCAAGCACGTTGCCGAATGATTGAATCCCTTGGACTAGCACGACGAGGATGACGACGGTCGCAACAATTGTCACGGTGCTGAACCGCTGATATCCGTATGTAATCGCCAAGTCTCCAATCCCTCCGCCACCGATTGCACCAGCCATGGCTGTGGCTCCGATTAAGCCGATGGTAGCTGTCGTGATGCTCAGAATTATCGACCCGAGTGTTTCCGGGATGAGAAAGCGAAAAATGATTTGTAATGGCGTTGCTCCCATCGCTTCTGCGGCTTCGATGATCCCTGCGTTTACTTCCAGCAAGGAGTTTTCCACCAAGCGAGCCATGTAAGGTCCGCTGTAGATGACGAGCGGCACAATCGCCGCTGTCGTGCCGATAGAGGTCCCGACAATCAGCCTCGTCAATGGGATAATTGCCACCAGCAATATGATAAATGGAACCGAACGAAGGACGTTGATGATCGGATTCAAGATCGAAAAAATCAACGGATTCTCTAAAATGTGGCCCTTGCGCGTGACCACGAGCAAAACTCCGAGCGGAAGGCCTATCAATGTCGCAAACACGAGCGATACGCTCACCATGTAAATCGTTTCGTATACGGCTTGGATGACTTGGTCGGATGTGACTTCCATCGTTATGAAATCTCCTTAACCGTGACGTTTTGTTGCAGGATGTATTGGTACGCGCGGGCAATTTCCCGTTCGTTGCCCTGCAATTCGACAATCAAGTTGCCAAATGGTACTCCTTTCAGCTCGGTGATGTTTCCGAATAGGACATGGACGTCACTGGCAAATCGCTTCGCTACTTGCGAGAGCATCGGTTGACCAGAGCTTTCTCCGATAAAACGAATATGGAGGATCTTGGATCTTCCTTGATTCGCTTCAAGAAGCTTGTAGACACTAGATGGAATGTCGTCACGTACTACTGATTTGACAAAATGGCGAGCCGTCTCTGTCTGGGGATTCGCAAATACTTCCAAGACATTTCCTTGTTCCACGACAGCGCCTTGCTCCATGACCGCAACACGGTTACAAACCTCTTTAATGACATTCATTTCATGGGTAATCATGAGAATGGTGACGTTGTATTCCTCGTTCACTCTTGTGAGTAATTCCAGAATGGACGCGGTCGTTTGCGGGTCCAATGCCGAGGTTGCTTCGTCGCTCAGCAAAATGGACGGGTTGGTCGCCAGTGCACGTGCGATCCCGACGCGTTGCTTTTGTCCGCCGGATAGCTGGTTGGGATAGCTCTGCGCTTTTTCTGTTAAGCCTACAAATGACAGGAGCTCGCCTACGCGTTCCTGGATTTCCTTGTGCGAAGTGGTTCCGAGGCGCAACGGCATGGCTACATTTTCAAATACGGTCTTCGTAGAGAGCAGATTAAACTGCTGAAAGATCATGCCGATGTTTTTCTTCAGGCTCCGCAAATGTTTGACCGACAAAACAGACAAATCATTCCCGTCGACAATCACTCTGCCAGATGTGGGCTGCTCCAATCGATTGACCGTGCGAAGCAACGTACTTTTTCCAGCGCCACTTAAGCCGATCACACCGAAAATGTCGCCTCTGTGCACGTTCAGCGTAACACCTTTTAATGCCTCAATCGTTGCGCCGCCACTTTCGTATGATTTATGGACTTCGTGAAACTGAATCATGCTCTCTATCAGTTCAATCTTCTTCCCGTTGGACGGAAGAGATGCATGTGTCTCCTCCCTAATCGCTTGTACGCTCCCCATGTTGATCCCCCCTACCGACTGACAATCGCGATTGTAACTGATCCAGTTCTGTATGAAGCAATGCTTCGTATTTGCCATCCCTGCCGATTTCCACCACCGGGACCAGGCGCGTGCCGTATTTGACTTCCAGCACTTCGCGGAGCACGTCATTTCCTTCTACATCAATCCATTCGAAAGGGCGTTGATTCGCTTGTAAAACAGCCTTGACGTCTGTACAAAATGAGCACCCGCTTCTTCCCCATACAATCACTTTTTGTTTGGCTGACATGTACAACTCCTCCTTCTCCCAACGCTGTCTTCCGGCGCGATCCAAAAACAAAAAGACCCCCTACCCATTGGCAGGAAGTCTCCAGTTGTCTGGTCGACATTTTTAATTCACATCGGATTACTTGGGATATTATCATTCGCAGCTTTGCCACGTCAACAGCTAATTTCACTGCATCACGATTACCAAGGATTGAAAAAGTCATTGACAATGAAATGGGGTTACCGATAAAATCCTAGCAAATAACTATGAAATTAGCCGACTGGACATCCAGAGGCCCCCTTTGTACATGAAAACGTACGATCAGGGGGCCTCTATTTTTTTTACTTTACGAATAGGAGCGAACAACAACATGACGCTAAAACTAAGCATTTTGGATCAGAGTCCCATCCAAGAAGGAGAAACGGCAACAGAGGCTTTTTTGCATACCATTGCCTTGGTCAAGAAAGCCGAAGAACTCGGCTATCACCGATTTTGGGTGTCTGAGCATCACGACTTAGATCATGTGGTCGGCTCATCACCAGAGGTGCTCATCGCCCATTTGCTGGCGAAAACAGAACGTATCCGTATCGGTTCCGGTGGAGTAATGCTACAACACTACAGCCCGTATAAAGTAGCTGAAAATTTCCATGTACTGGCTTCCCTGGCACCTGGTCGCGTCGATCTCGGTATTGGCAGAGCTCCCGGCGGGCTTCCGTTATCGACAAAAGCACTGCAACAGGAGAGCACAGGAACCAACCGAACTCTTGCAGAAAAACTTGAAGAACTCGAGCACTTTCTCCATGACGAGCTAATACCTGCGCATTCCCTTTATGGATTAAAAGTCATTCCGACTCCGCCCGAGCCTGCTGATCTATTCTTATTGGGTACCAGTATCGAATGCGCAGAATTAGCCGCTTCCCGGGGTATTCCATACGTATTTGCCTTGTTTATCAACCATGATAAGACGGTGAGTCAAGCCGCCATGGAAGCCTACCGAAAACAGTTTCGTCCAGGCAGAATCGCCAACCCGCAAGCACTCCTTGCTCTTTCTGTCATCGTAGCTGATACCGAAGAAGAAGCGGCTCAATTAGCAAAGGAAAGCAAGGTCGCCAAAATCCATTTGCAAAGCGGAAAAACCGTAACCGTCACCAGTCTGAAAAAGGCGGAAGAATTCGGGCTTCAATCCGTCGAGCCGTATACGATTGAGGTAAAGGAAGCGAATGTCATTCACGGAACGAAAGACACGGTACGTAAAAAGCTCATCGCCATCCAGGATCAGTACGACATCGAGGAAGTCATCATTACAGCACCTATCAAAGACTTTCAAAAACGAGTGCTGTCGTATGAGCGGTTGCGGGAAGCATTTTCGGAACTGACTGTTTCCTGATTGGCGTCAGACAGATTCAAAAATGAATTTATCGTGGCTGACCCGCTTGTGTGGATATAACGGGTCAGCTTTTTTCCTATCCTTCCCTTTTATTCCAACCTGTTAAAAAATAGTTGGCACCATGCCCCCGTCTATACGGATTGGTGAACCTTTAAATGCGGTTGCATAAGGGCTGGATACGAATGCTACGAGCCTGCCTATTTCAAAAGGCTTGATAAACCGCTGTAATTCGGATTGGGGCAGGTTTGCTGCCATAAATTGCTTTTCTTTTTCCGAAAATGCCCTATCATCAGGAAACAAACGATCGATGATTTGATATACATTTTCGGAAAGCGTTGGTCCTGGGATGATTGTATTGGAAGTGACTTCTGTTCCTACCGTTAATTTAGATAGGCTTTTTGATAGTGATAATAGCATCGATTTCGTCATGCAATACTGAGGCATTTGCCCTGAAGGCATGATCGCTTCTTCACTTGCTATAAAGATGATTCGTCCATAATTGTTCTTCAACATGTTCGGTAAGTAAAATTTAGATAATCCATTAGCGGCAAGGACATTTGTTCGGAAGTATTTTTCCCATACTTCATCGTCAACGTCTTCATAGGACATGATTTCATAAATACCCAAATTGTTAACGAGAATATCCACGTTGGGATATTTCTCAAATATAGCTTCTCTTTGCAGCCTATCCACAATATCAGCCGTAGCATTCTGAGGAGAAGTAGCCGGGAATTGCGACTTCAATTCATGTACGATTCGTTCTACCTCTTCATCATTTCGTCCATTAACGAGGACATTGACGCCTTCTCTGGCAAGCTCTATGGCAATTGCTTTCCCAATACCTTTCGTCGATCCAGTAACGAAAGCAGTTTTGTTCCTTAATCCCATATCCATAACACTTGTCTCCTTTGTAGCCATTCACGGCAAGCTGACTAGAAGTTAATCTTGGAACATCCTTATGCTCCGGATTGAGATTATCGTACTTTGTCTGGATCGTTCGGTAACTAGCGTACAACGCCAAATTTCTTGCTTTACCCGCCACAAATAGTGAAACCGGGAAAATGGTAGCCCCGCTTGGGACGGGTTAGCTTGGGAATTCTTTGACGGCGGGGTTGACCCTAAAGTATTCGGAACGCCAATTGGAAGGTGTATCGCCTTCCCAAAGGCGAAAGGCCCGGTAAAATGAGTTCTGATCTTCGTATCCAATTAAGAAAGCCACTTCTTTTATATCGAGCTTGGGGTCGGCCAAGTATTCTCGTGCCTGTTCATGTCGAGCCTGTGTCAACAGTTGCTTGAACGTTGTGCATTCATCCGTAAGACGGCGCTGCAAGGTACGATCGCTCATGCCCAGCTCGCTGGCAACAGCTCGAATATCAAGGCGGCCTCCTGTTAGACTTCGCTTCAAGATCCACTTGACCATCTCCGCAATGGAATGACTGCACTGCTCATCCAATGATCGGTTCAATACAGGTGTCAATATCTCCAACAATTCTTTGTTATACGAAAGAAAGAGGCGGTCCAGATCGCGTCGATGGAGTGTTAATCGGTTAACGGTGGCACCAATCCGTATCGGGCAACCGAAGTAAGCTTCGAGAGCAGTGACATCCCCCATCGAGTGAGAAAATTCCACGGACTGTGCAGTTAAACGCGTGCCAGTGCCCCGTCGCCCAAGTTCTAGAAGAAAGGCTAGCGTGGTTCCAACCAAGACTGGTGGACCGGGTTGCTCGCTGTGCATCCACTCCAATTCGATTGTACAGCGCTCGCCCTCCTCTGTTATACGCAGCCTTTCCGGAGGGCACAGTTGTTTGTATCGGGCCATTCGATTAAGCGCGTCGCGATAGTCACGAGCATGGTAGGTCGCTAAAACAGTCGGTGGGTATTGTGCCGCTTCAAAGGTGGTGGAAAGCTTGATGATTCCCACAGCAGTATCACCAATTAGATCGGCGTATGTTTGCCAGATTCTGAAATATTGGGCAGTGGTGACTACAGCAGGTTCTGTAAAAATGGTGAGCGGCAGGCGCGCTCTGTGAGCTAGGTCGAGGGGGGCAATCCCTAGTTGTTGTAAACTCGCCCAAAATCCCGCCGGGAAATTTATACGGTCTGCTTTCATTACGTATGGATCTCCTTTAGTTGCTTACCGATTCGTTCCGATTATGATTAAGTATACAGGAAGGTGATCGTACCCGTTATTTTTGCTTTCCCATCGCTTTCATGATTTCTTCAATCCCATCTATTTTCGCTAAAGCCATCGGTCCAGGTAACGACGGGTCTGCCAATTCATAGACCCGGTTGTTTTTGACGGCGTTCAAGCTATTCCAGACGTTGCTTCCTTTCAAGGCCTCTTTCACTCCACCTTGGATCGGCGCTTGCCAATTATTGATGACGAACAGATGGTCTGGATTTAATTGAGCGAGGCTCTCCAATGAAAGCTGTCCATTTTCATTGGCCCCTTCTGTACGTCTCAAGCCAAGTCCATCATAAAATGGATCGAAACGTCCATCGTTCCAAGTAATGAACTGCTCTTTCCCTCTGTACATGATGAACATGACTGACTCCTGACTGCGAAAGGCGAGCTCTTCTTTGTATGCCGCCGATTTCCGATCAAACTCAGCTAGCACATTCGTAGCCTTCTCCTCTTTTCCAATAATGGCTGCCATTTGTTGTATGGTTTCACGCCAATCACCAGCCTGTGGCAAGATGACAGTGGGTGCAATTTGCGATAATTTTTCGTATTGGTCGCGCATGTCATTAGCGGCAATGATGACATCAGGCTGAGCAGCCAGCAGCTTCTCCAGATCAACCTCCATCCCCAGATCGATCATATTTTTATCCGCTACTCGTTTACTGAGACTGGGAAAATTCGCTGTAATCGTCGATACACCTTGGGCAGCAATCGGATACTCATCCAAAACGGCCAAATAGTCAACAAAAGCAATATACGGCGTTGCGATTTTTATTGGTTTTTCCTGAATGACCGTTTCACCTGATAGATGCGAGATCGTCCGTGGAAAAGCACTCTCGCTCTTTACAGGCGTTGAGTCTTGGTGTTCCTTTTGTTTGTTCGTAGTTGGTGCAGTTGTTTTTGGGCTCGCTCCTCCACTGCATCCTGTTATCATCAGAACGAAAATGATAGCAAGGGCCATAAAAACAGTACCTTGTCGCTGCATACTCCGTCTTCTCTCCTTTTTGAGGCTCTCCTACATAAAACATTATGTAAATGAGATTCGTTATCAACGCCCCAAATGATACTACTGGTCGGTCATCCATACTACCTGTAGACGGAATAGTTTGCTGGTTATCGGGATACTGAGCCTACCTACTTAGAGGAACGTCTCACGAATACGCTTGGATTGACTCCATATTTCTCCCGGAATGCTTCCGCAAAGTAGCTCGTATTCGTATATCCGATAGCACTCGAGGTTTCGGTCACATTCATTTCCCCTTGTTGAAGTAAAAATAAGGCTTTTTCTAACCTCTTTTCTCGCAAGTAGCCAAAAACGGTCGTACCAAACATTGCTTTAAAACCTGTCTTCAGCTTGTAGTCGTTTAAACCAATCATTCGGGACAGCTCAGGTAATGAAGGCGGGTCTACCATGCATTCCAACATGATCACCCTTGCCTGCGCGATCTTTTCTTTGTCTCTTTTCGATAAGGGAACAGACGCCGTTTCGCTATCAAGCAGAAAGGATTGAAACGCCATCGAAAGCAGTCCCAAAACGCCTGTTTCCATCTCAATCTTTTTCGTTCCCGGTTTGGCAACGTACTGCATCACACGCTGGAGGGCAACGGAAGCGGCAGGAGACAGCTTTTCCTGAAAGATACGAAACGATTGTTTTCCAAGAACTTGTCCGAATTCAATGGAACGCTGTCCATTCGACTCCTCCATAAAATGATGAAAGGTCGACACAGGAATACCGATGCCAAGCATGTAGAACGGCTCATTTCCAACATATTCAAACCTTGCTTCCACTTCTGACATGAATTGAAGCGAGCAAAGTCCTGGCAGCAGCTGGTGCTCTTTGCCTTGCACGCTTATGCCTCTCTCCCCTTTTAAACAAAAATTAAGCTCTACCATAGGGCTTTTCGTAGATAGAGAGATGCTCTGTGATCGGTAAAATGTATAGTCGGATACAACCACTTCCATATCATACCGAGGAAGAAATCGACGAACATACCCCTCACCCACCTCTGGATGAAGGGTCAGTTTTGTTTTCTGATCCAGATTCATTCTGTCGAAAAAAAGATGAATGTTTTCTTGAATATTTGTAGAACTCAACTCTGTCCACCCCATCCGATGCGTAAAACGCACATGATAATCATTCTCAAATTATAGCGGAATGAGGAAAGTTTTACTATGATATGGGAATAGTGGCTCGTTTCAGCAAGAGAGGTGATGTTCTGATGCTAGATTTAGCAAGTCCATTATGGGGTAAGCTACAAGGTCCTTATGGTTTGTCTGATGGCGTCCCTGCGCTCATCCAGCATGTTCAGCACGACTATTTTTCCGAAGAAAAAGAAGAGTTGTATTGGGAGTTTCTGTATCATCAAAATACGATTTATCCATGTACATATGCTGCAGTCCCCTATTTAGTAGAGATCGCTTTAAAAACAGAGAGCCCTGATATTCTGTTGGACATCTTCATAACCTGCGGCATGTTCGAAGCCAGTAGCGAAAATGCTCCTCATATGGATGTGCCATCGGAGTTTTTACGAGATTCCACACCCTTATTGGATCAAGAGACCATCAGAGAGATCTACCGTGAATACCACCGCTCCATTCTATCACTGACAGAGCAAACAGAATCAATCCTTCACCTAGCACAGATGGGAGAGCATGATGCAGACAAGCGCTACATACTGGCTGCGGACGCTGCGTTTCGTGGGGACAAAGACATTGCCAACATGCTTCTCACCTTTTCGGCGGGAGACGAATATGTAACGGTGTGTCCGATGTGCGAACAGTCTATCTACATATGGCCAGACGAGGAAGAGGAGATTTTGTTCGCTTACGAAGACGATCCCGTTTCTCACGGTACAGCGAAACGATTTTCAATCATCGCCAAAAAACCGGACATGACAAATGACAGCGGACTTCAGAAATTATACCGCCGTGCGCTTGAGATTGAGGATAAAGAGCTGCTTGCCCATCTTCCTTATCTTGCTGGTGAATTGAACTGCTGCTCATGCGACACCCCTATCCAGGTTTGGACGGGACTCTTTCTATAAATAGCAAAAAGGCCACAGCTAATGCCGTGGCCTTTTTGCTTTAGATTGCAGATACATCTGCCAAGGAGCCTTTCGTTGCTTGTAACAAGCCCTCTACTGCCATCTCGATCTGGACGCCAATGTTTCCGCCACTGACGATGAACGTCTCTAACGACTGTGCTCGTTGATCGATCACCGTTGGAAACAATTTCTTCATCCCCACCGGCGAACATCCACCACGAATATAGCCAGATACTTTGGTGATCTCCTTCACGGGAATCATCTCGATCTTCTTCTCTCCGACTGCTTTGGCCGCTTTTTTGAGATCAAGCTCGGCTTCAACGGGAATGACAAACACATAATACGATTTGCTCGACCCTTGCGAAATCAATGTTTTATAGACAACATTCTTTTCGCGACCGATCTTTTGGGCGACGGCAATTCCGTCGATTTTCCCATCATCCGTTGCATATGTCAGCATGGTGTATGCGATTTTTTCTTTATCCAAAATCCGCATCGCATTCGTTTTTCCTTGCTTCACGCCAGTCCACCTCCACTACACGCTGGTCAACAAAATATAATCTATCTTAGGGGATGGCGTTCTACTTTTCAACCAAAAAACGCCACTGACACAAGCATGTCAGCGGCGTCTCGTATTATTGAATCGTTACTTCATCAATCTCGATATGGCCTGCAGGGCTAATCCATACACCCTGTACATTCTTTTGAATTGCCGCCAAGTTCTCGGAGAATCGGAACGGAATAAGCGGAGCTTCGTTCATTTCGATTTGTTGTGCTTTTTCATAGATTTGTTTGCGTTTTTCTGCGTCTGGTTCTCTGCGTCCTTCGTCAATCAGCTTGTCTACTTCCGGATTGTTGTAGAAGGAATGATTTCCTGGTGCGCCATGTGCTTTTGAGTGATACAGGTTGGCCTGGTTGTAATCGGGATCGCCCGTAGCATTCCCCCATCCGCTCATGAACAGGTCTGTCTCCCCTTTGGATGCTGCTTCGATATACGCCCCGAATTCCATAACATCCAGTTGCAGGTCAATACCGATTGGCTTTAGCTGTTGCTGCAAAACCTCGGCTACGCTAATTCGTGCTTTGTTGTCATTCAACGCGATTTTTGCTTTGAAGCCGTTCGGATATCCAGCCTCTGCGAGCAATTGTTTGGCTTTCTCGACGTCATACGGAATGTCTTTTACATTCGGGCTGTACCCAACCATCGCTGGTGTAATCGAGGAGTGAGCTGGCGTTCCTACGCTATTGTAAACGCCTTCAATAATGGTTTTCTTGTCGATTGCGTGGGCAATGGCTTGGCGGACACGCACATCATCAAAAGGCTTTTTCTTTGTATTCAACCCGATGTGATCGACAGAGAACCCAGGGTATCGCCCCAACTGCATCGATGGAGAATTTTGCACGCGATCGATGTCCGTCACAGGCAGGTTTTCTGCCACTTGAACTTCACCTGTCTCAACCATGGCGAGGCGAGTCGTGTCTTCTGGTACGGTTTTGAAAACAACTTTATCCAAATTTGGTGTACCGCCATAGTAGCTATCGTTTCTCACGAGAACCACTTCTTGGCCCGGCGTCCATTTTTCGAATTTGTACGGACCCGTACCGGTTGGATGCTTGCTCAAATCTTTTCCATATTGTTCAATGGCTTTCGGGCTGATGATGCTTCCCTCTGCACTCGCCAAAACAGACAAGAGCGGTGCGTACGGGTAATTCAGAAGAAACTGTACTGTGTACTCATCTACTACTTTCACTTCTTTGATTGCTTCAAACATATTAATCCGGCTGGAGCCAACGGCAGGATCTTGAACGCGAGCGATCGTTGCCTTTACCGCTTCCGCATTGAAAGGTGCTCCATCATGGAACGTCACGCCTTGGCGCAGCTTGAACTCCCACGTCAAGTCATCGAGCTGCTTCCACTCACTTGCCAGAGATGGGACGTATTTGCTTTCTTTATCCATGCGGACAAGCCCTTCGTATACTTTGTGATGAACGATTGCTGCTGAAGGGATTTGGGACAGGAAATGCGGATCGAGGTTGTTCGCATCGGACAGACGAGCGATGACGAGGGTTCCTCCTGTTTTGCCAGCTTCTGCAGTACCCCCTGCTTGTCCAGCGCTAGTGGACGCATCCTGCCCCGACGAACACCCTGCCAAAGCCGCAGATACCGCGATTGTCATGGCAATCAGCGTGTGATAAAAGCTCTTCTTTTTCATCTGTGTTCCCCCAATTCTTGTTGCAAATGTTTTAGCATTCAAACATGTTTTATTTTAGATAATATTCAGTCATTATATTTTCACTTTGTTTACCTTTATTTTCAGTTTCTTTACAACTTTGTATATAAACAAAAAACTCTCCCCTGTGGCAGCGAGAGAAAGTGATTCAAAGATTATCTGACAAATTCACTTTTTAACAGCCCATATATGTATTCATCAAAATGTCATACCCTCTACGGATGATAGTCGCGGAAAATGGCCACCCCATATTGAAAATTTCCATCCCGGGGATCGCAGTGAGTCTAGTTATACGTACCGACCATAGAAAAAAGAGAGACTCTTCAAGAATCTCTCTCCTTATCCTTCACCCGAATTACAATGATCGAGTCATAGGCTTTTTCATCATATTGACGTACTGCACCACATACAAATACTGCTGCGTTAACAACTCCGCATCCGCTTTTACTTCCTGCAAATAGCGATTGCCTTCCACTTGTAGGTCTTCGATCAATGAGGCGAGGAAGCTCATATCGTATTCGGTCGCGAGTTCTTGCAGCTTTTTCAGCTCCTGCAAATCTTGCCTGTCAAACTTATGGATTCCTTTGAGTAACAAGCGTTCCTGCCAATCAGTCAGGTTTTCGGTAAAGGAATATAACTCCTCCATGATTTTACGTCCACTCCCTCACCGTTATAGGTCTAACTTAAAGCTCGTCAGCGATTTGCCCTGCATGATGCTGATCGGATAAAGCCCATCTCCTATTTTTTGCACAAGCAAATACACATCGCGCAACTCTAGCAGCCGCTTGTTTTGTTCGAGATGACGTATATTGCGGACGAATTCCCCCTGATAGGAGATGCTCAATTGGAGGGAATGACATTGTTCGTCTTCGATCGTCAGAAGCAACTGCTGTGTCTTCTGATCGAATTCGACTTGATTGAACTTGTTCGCTTTCAATATAAAAACCGAGTCCAACGCAGTCTCAAACATATCGCCTGCCGTGTCCTTCCAGCCACTTGACCAGTCGCCAACAAGCACCTTGCCGAGATCCAACTCTTCGATATTGTCCCTAGGAACGATGGTTAGCCGTGTATCCTCGCTGGAAGACAAGCGCTGCTCCCGATTCGTCTTCGCCTGTGTCAGGATGACCTGTGAATGAGAGAGCTCCTCCATCGAGATCAACTCGCCCCAGGGTACCTTGCCTTTATAGCTGTCCTTAAAGGAAAAGGATATGCCTTCATAATACACGGGGCGCGCTTCTGTATACGTGTAGATGTGCTGATCAGAGAGCGAATAAAAGTAATACGTAATCCCCTTGTACCCTGACCGCGTCTCCCATGGATTTGCTCCCAAAGCATACAAACTTAACTGCGGAACCATATGGTACTTACTTTTGAAGCTGCCGAGCAGCTGCTTTTTCGCTTCGGTGTGATCGATCTTCTCTAGAGCAATCAAACTAAGATACACCCGGGAAAGTCGATCGAGCAGCGCTTCCGTTGAAAACTTGACATGGCGCTGAAAAAATAAGTTCAGCTCCCCATGAATGCCGCGAATGTCCTTTTCCACGCGGGGAAGATTGCCGTTATGCGCAGCAATAGCAAGCAGCTCCAGCCGTGTACAAATTGTCTGGGATAGCTTCGCCAAGCCGATGCCAAGAATCTCTGCGATCAGCGATTTGGCTTCCGCTACAACATCTGTTTCGTAGCTGACATCGGTTACGGATGCTTGTAACTGCTCACGATCCTGTAGCTGATGCATGGCCCGATAGCGCAAAATGACCTCCAGCTTGTGCAAGCAATTGCCTTTCGCCTTGCAGGAGCACATGCTTTTCCCGATCTCCGATTCACTGTCAAAAGATACGGATATATCTTGGGTGCGCAATGTCATGGTTAAAAAGGATGTTTCAACGATCTCCATTTCCTCGAAATAGTCGAGGCGAAACAACACTTCTTCCAGCTGTGCTGGGGTAAAAGCCTTGCTAATGTGAGTCGGCTGCAATTGCAAGAGCCAGCTAAAGTCAGGCTTGTAGGTCTCCAGCTCTTCTGCGGTCTCTGCTCCTGCTTGCAAATGGTTTTGGGCATAGTAGACGATGGAGATGATGATATGCTTGCATATCTTGTCAGATGGACATGAGCAGGAAAAACGATTAATATCTGCATGAAGTCGGCATACGCTGTCATCTGACAGCGCACACTCGACGTAATCGTCCCCGAACTCGTAGGAAACGTTCATTCCTTTTTCCATTTCCTTGATGGAACGATTGTAAATTCCTTTGTTCGCGTATTTGATAAGATACTCTTCGTTGCACAGCGCGATAAACCGATGAAATTCTGATGTAAAATCCGCCATCGTTATTTTCCTGCTGCTCGCATGACATCATAGACGGTTTCGCTGAAAATGCGTGTTGGAATATCGGTGAGCTTCAGTCGATCCACTGGCTTGAAGTAAAAATGCTTGTACTCGGCATCTTTATTCGGAAAGAAAGCCAACGCTTCCAGCTTCACATCCTCCATGCCCTCCCAATACGAAATGCTCGCCCCGCTGATTTTCAGCTCAGCCACCATTCCGTCATACAGTTTGTAAAACTCATAATAATAACCGGCATCGAGCGGCGTACCTTTGACCCAGCCGAATTTCTCCATCATTTTCGCAAAAGCGGTAGGTGAATATGATTCAACAGGTAGGCGGAGCAATTCATTGGCTTTTATTTCTTCTTCCGTAGGCAGGAACGCTTTACGATTCAACTGCTCGAATGGTTGAGTAATTTCGTAATCTTCCAGCTGAGTACGCCAACCGTTCAACATCTCTTCGTCCAGCTCCAGTGGGTGAATCAAACCAATGAGCTGCTCATCTGCCAACTCATACTCATCCTCGTCCACGGTGTTAAATGTCCCATCGTCCATATAGCGGAACGTATCTACGAGCTTACCATCCTCGTATACACCCCAGATGAGCCCGATTGCGAATTTTTGCATCAAAACGTTCTCCACAAAGAGACGTTTCCATGCTGCCGTTGACCAATAACGCGATTTAGACAGGGACTCCTCCAGACGAAGAGATTGCACTTTCACCATATTTTTTAGGTCTTTTTTCAATTGAGCAAAAGTCAAACGTGCTTGTTCTGCCTTCTCCTGATCGTCTTTCGCGGACGGTGCAGGCAGATTTTTGACTGCTTTTCCTGTGCTGTCGTTCGTGACTTCCAGCTCCAGCTCGTTGCTGACTTTGACCGTGAAGGTGCGGTCCCCGTAGTCAAACACTTGCTTGCCGGACGCATCGAAGCCAAGCGTAGTAACCAGTCGGTCTTCCAGTTCCATCGCAGAAATGTTCTGATTCGCAGCCGCCATGGACAGCGCCTCTTCTGCTGCTGATTTGACTTGCCTGTTTTTGATCGTACGCTTGATCTGGTCAATTAGACGCAGCGCCGTCAAATCATTCGAGAACGACAGAGCACGCACGCCATCCGCAGCCAAAGCACCGCGAGAGTGATCTGTCCAATCCTTGATCATCTGACCAATCGTATCGACTATACGTCGATCTCCGAAAGCGACGCAGAGCGGCATGACCCATTTTTCTTTGGCGACTGCTCCATTATCGAGCCATGTGCGCAAAACTTCTACGGTAAAGTCAGCAACAGATGCCGCTTGCAGAGACGGTTTCAAGTCAAGTACCAACTGGTTTGGCGCTGTCGGAAAATCGATGGAAGCGGTTAGCATGTACTCCATTACTTCCTGACCCAGCTCGTTGCCGTCTTGGTCACGAAGGACTGGCATGCGCTCCAGTGGCATCCATTTAATTCGTGTGAGCTTGCGCTTGTCGGTCAGGTTGCCTAAATGGGTCAAGCTCGCATCTGGCCCTTGCTCCTCGGCGTCGATAAATGTTTGTAGCAGCGTTTTAAATTTGCTGCTCTTTTCTGTTGTCAACAGCTCTTGGAAAATCTCCTTGTTATTGTCCAAGGAGCGAATCGCATCAAGCGCCATTTCCTTGACCTTTGCTTTTTTCTCGGTTTGATAGACGTGCAAATAAAGCTCCTTGTCTTTGGCCTGAAGAAACGCTGCACCAGCAAGGCCGCTCACTTTCTTCGAGCTGTCACCCAAACCGAGCAGAATCGCTTGGTTGCGCAATTCCTCTGACAGCTTCTCCTTTGCCGCTAATAGGGTCTGCATCACAAACACGCGAAGCTCTGTATCCAGCTTGTCAAAATGAGCCAGACTCATTTCCGGATTCGCTACGACCAACGAACGATACACCTCTTCATTGACGTCTGTGTAATAATAGTGCGTCTCCTTGATCGACAAAATCTGGTAGAAAAGTGTCTCGATATCTACAGCTTCGTCCTTCTGGTAATGATCGATGATACCGGTCAATCGATCCTGGAACGCATGAGCGAAGCACATATGGCCTACTCTGCGATTGGACTTGTCTTTGTATTGGCACATGAACGGAATCAGACGAGCAATAAACGGATGGTCCACAGGCAAGAAGCTCAGCAGGATCATCTGCTGCCTTACAAGTTGTAAGTCTTCCAGATGCACATGCTCGAGCACATCCTCTAGGACAGCTTTGTCATCCAGATAGTTCGCCAGCTTTGTCGAGCCCTTCGCACGTCGCAGCGCGTCTTGAATAATCCCTTCCAAAGAAGGCTGGAAATCGGAGAGATCCACGCCTTCTGCCGCCAGCGTTTTGTGTAAAAATCCTTTGACCATCGGAATCGAAGCAAGCTCAAGCGCTCGTCTTGATTTCGTTACGTCTTCTTGCACCAGCTGCTTCACTTGCTCCCAATTTGTCGGCGGGGATAGCAAATGCTCGCGCAGTCCCAGCAGTAGATCGTAAGGCTCCTCCATGTGTACGAGTCCAAACAGTCTCTTATCTTCGGACAAGATATCAAGCGGGAACATGTCAAAAAGGATTTGCAAGGTGTTGTGCAGCTCCCGATCCATCTCCTCTTCCTTCTTCAGGAATGCACTGATCCCGCCTTTGACGTGAATGCGGAAGTACAGCAAGCTGATGACTAGCTCCATAAAACGTTTCAAATGTTTCTGGTTCAAAAGGGAGCCTTCCTTGACCTGCTCTCCTGGATAATACTTATCTCGCAGTGCAGCCTTTTTCTCTTTGACGTATGAAGGGTACAATGACTCGTTGGTCAGTAAATTGTTGCTCGAAAACTGCATGGTCACCACTTCTTTTGCAATGGTATGCAGCTCTTTTATATATTCGCGCGTATCACCTGTAAGCAGGTAATAGTAGATCGGCATCAGCTTTTCTTTTGCTTCTTCCAATAAGCTCGGAGAAATCGTGTACGCATACGAAATGAATAGCAAAAATTCGGCCCGATCAAATGTCGAGGAGTAATCACGGCTGATGCTTGCGCGATAATCCTCTGCAGCTTTTAACAAAAATTCGCCAAACAACGTATGTCCGAAATGCTCGACCGTTTTTCTCATGGCCTCCAATGCCTTCTGATCTTTTGCACGGATGTCAGCATCATTGATTTCCTTCATACTTTGCAGTTCGATCTGGTCCAGGAAGCATTCATCCATCACATTTTTCTTATCGTAAAAACGGTTGCTAGCCTTGTAGATCAGCACAGCTGCTCGATAGAAGGCCAGCTCTTCTCCGCGTTTTTTTAGCTTGTCAAATTCGGATCGAACCGTATAGCTGTAAAACCGCGGGTCCTCTACGATTGCCGGGCATTCGTCTGTGTCACCTGCAACGTAATCAGCCACTTGATCGTACAAATGCTTGTTTCGATCACTTGCACTGATAAATTCCTCCACAAATTTCTTCGTAACTGGATTCAGATCTGTCTTTCGTAAAACCATTCCTTACTCCTCCTTCTCTCTATTTGATAACCTTACCAATCCACTGCGCGAGCTCATCAGGCGTGATCGCGGCGACATTTGCTCCCATATCGCTCAATACCCTTGCAGCATGCTGGTTGTACGTAGCGTTGCCCTCGAAATCTAAAGCCGTCAGCACTAAAAACTTGCAGCCTGCGTCTATAATTTCCTTGCTTTGGCGATACATTTCCTTGATCGGATAGCCCTCCTCCAAATCGCTGACGAGGATAAATATCGTCTTCGATGGATTTTCGAGCAGTGTTCTTCCGTATTTGAGCGCTTGGGCAATATGAGTCCCCCCACCAAGTTGCACACTCATCAGCACATCGACCGGATCATCCAGTCTATCGCTCAAATCAACGACCTTTGTATCAAAAATAACCAAATGCGTCTTCAAGGCAGCGAGCTTGTAAAAAATACTTGCCATAACGGAGCTGTAAATCACAGAGTCCATCATACTGCCGCTCTCGTCCACGACAATGACGATGTTCCATTTGTTGTGATGCTGGATATTGCTGTGGAAATACAGCTCATCGATGATAAACCTGCTTTTTTTGCGATCGTAGTTTTTCAAATTTTTGCGAATCGTTTTATGCACATCCAGATTTTTCATCGACTTCGTATAGCCGCGTTTGTGGCGATTGCGTTTGCCGACAATGCTGGTCTGCACCTCATTTTCCAGCTGACGCCGCAGATCGTCTACGACCTTGCGTACAATTTCCTTTGCACTTTTCACGACCTCTCCTTTCATCCTGCCTTTAAATTGGAGGATGTTTTTCAAGAGGGTCATGTTGGGCTCCATGCTTTCCAACACTTTTTTGTCTGTCAACAGCTCTTTCATGTTATAGCGGTCCAGAGCTTGCCGCTCGAGGATTTCTACCGTCTTTTTGGGAAACAGCTTGCGGATTTTATTCAGCCAGACGGGAACCGTCAATGCCGAATCTCCCCGGCCACCTTCTTTTCGATAGCCTTGCTCTTCGCCGTATTCACGGTTGTATAAAAATTCAAGAATCGAGTCTAGTTCTTGATAGGAAAACTCGGATGATTGATAGACCCCGCTGCCTTCCAATGATTCCTCGGCATGAGAGCCCAATAACAACCGCCAGCGGTTCAAGGCTTCGCGGCTCAAATCAGGTTCCATTTGGCAAACTCCTCCTTGATCGCTTCATCGAGCATGCGGGCATCACGCAAGGTACGCTCATCGATGACTGGATTCGTGACTTGTTCCACCGTCGTTTGGAAGAGAGCTGCCACTTTTTCCGAGAGCATACTAATTTCCATTGGGCTAAAATATGTAAACGCTAATCGCAGTTCAGGCACCACTTGCAAAAAGTCGTCGTAGGCCAAGGATGTAATCATCTGATGCAGATCGCGCAAGATTTCTTCTTGATGAAAGAGGTAGTCACGAGCCACGATAAAAACGCCATGTAAATACGCGGCGGTATGCAGCATTTGCTCAGGCGAGCCGAACATATAGGCACGCGCACGTCTGGAGATTTCTGCGCGTTCGATCACTTCGAGATTGCACAAGATTGCGACCACCACCCCCTCCATTTTCGCGGGGAGCTTGTCGTTACGCAGCAATTCCAGCAGTTGATCACTGAATACCTCTCGGGAATCATCCGCCTGTCTCTTCTCACTCAGCATGTACAGGAATTTGAGCTGATCCGCCAACTCATCCAGTTCGTTGGGGTTCGGGTTTCCCTGCTCGACGATTTTGGTCACAGCCTGGTAATATACTTCTTCCACCAGGTTCTCCAGCCGTTCTGTCTCGATCAGACCGAACAACCTTTTTTGCTCCAAAAGAATCGTGAGTGTCTTCAATGTTTTGCAAAGAGAGAGAAAATGTCCATCCTGCCTAACGGACCCTTCTACAGATTCAAAGAGCCTTTCCGACAACTCTTCCAATCCCATGACGACCGCCATCATAAGCCATTTTGCCAGCTCATGGCTCTGGTGCTGCGGCATTTCTTTTACCATATCGGCTAGCTTTTGCGCAGCTGCCTCCTTCACCGTCCCACCGTAAACTGAGCTCTCGATCAGACGGGCTTCGACGAAGGAGGAATAGCTGTAGCGCCATGTTTCTCGGACAAGATTGACATTTCGATTGTTCATCCAGTCTGGTCCGGATTCTTTCGCGCAAAATTCTGTACCCAAGAACTGCATGCAGTGAAAAAACTGGCTGGCTTCGCGATGTGACTTCTTGGCATACAGCTCTAGCACCTTCTGATTACGCCCTGTTGTCGTGATCGCGAGCTTTAGTGATTTACATCTGTCTTTGCAATCGCGAACGATAGGCACATCCAGTGAATTTGGAGCAACCTCACCAATTCCGTCTCCTGTCAACAGCTCTCGCAATGTCTCGATCGGCTGTGAGGTTGCAATCGAGCGCTCGCCTTTTGTAAAAGCAGAGAGAACGGAATCGATCAACTCATAGGCGCCGCCCTCGGCCTTTTCCCGCATGACTGCCATGCCATTCATGAGGCTGTACGCTTCAATCGCATCCGCAGTCGATGTCGTTTCTCCTTTATCACGCAGCCTTTTAAGCAGTTGCGGGAGGTACACCAAGGCGCTTTTCGAGAAGGGAGCACGCTCCTTCTTCTCCAGTGCCTTCCACACACTCTCGTAGTAGTGAACGTACGGCATCCCGCTTGCGTATCCATTCAACTGATCCGCTTCCTGGTACGTGTACACCATCGGATATATTTTTTCTTCCTGCACCTTTTGTATCTTGTAGGAAGTCTTGCGTTCCTCGATGAGTCCGTATGTATGAAATCCCCCGGTAACCACGAGAATTCTCGCATGCTTTTGCTTTGCCTCTGCAATTTTTTGACGCATGTGCGCCTCGCGAATTAAATCGCCTTCCGCTTCCAAAGTAGCGTCATCATAGCATTTTCGAGACAGGTAGCAGTAGGCAAAGACATCCTTGACGAAATCCTGCGTCTGTTTGCGGATACCATCAATCTCAAATACCTTTTCCCACAGCTCATCGAAGTTCCGGCATTTCATCGTCTGACACAATCGCTGAATAAACTGCGAGCCTGCCAGCATGCGCTCATCGTGATAGGACAGCTTTTCATTCTTCTTTTTTAAATCATGGCCGTCTTCCAAGCTTTCCAGGCGACTTCCGTAGCTTAGATCAATGAAAGCAGCAGGTATCTGCCGGCGTTTTGCTTCAACCAAGGCTACATATTCCGGCGAATACAGAAGAAACGGAAAGTAACAGACGTATTTTTGCTCCCCTGAGGCGTACGCGTAATAAATGCTCACAGGAGGTTTCGTCCGTTCATCCGTCAAGATCGGAATGATATGATTACTATGGTCCGGGCCTTCAATCAGAATGATTTCCGGTTGATACTCTTCGATCGTTTTTTTCAAATGAAACGAGCAGGCAGGACTATGATGACGAACCGGGAAATAGACGACCTGTTTGCTAAGGTTGTAGACCTCTTCTTCGACGAATGATTTTATGAAGCGGTCTTGACCGTTTATTTGATCCATTTCTTCTCGCTGTAATAAGTTCCCCATAGACCCTCTTCCTTTGCCCGTTCTTTGACCACTTTGGTAAAGTAGGTTTTCAGGATATTTGCGTCCTTTTGGTTTTCCTTGACGACCGCTCCCAGCATGTTCTGTACCAGTCGATCCATGGAAATGGGCCTGCCATCATAGTAATGGGACGTCATTGCACTTTGGACATAGACGGATACGGCTTCGGCTGTACTCATCACGGATTGAGGGGAATCGATTTTGAATCCTTCCTTGGTCTCGCCCATACGCAGTTCCATGAAGGTCGTCGCCAATATCTCAACCACATCTCGATCGATTTCGATATTCACGCCACTTTGCTCCAGAATTACTTTTGCTTGGGATTCGATAATTTGTGCTTCCATTTTCACATGATTAATCGGCGCGATCGTCTCGAAGTTAAAACGGCGTTTGAGCGCGCTACTCATTTCATTGACGCCTTTGTCCCGCAAGTTCGCTGTTGCAATGATATTAAAACCGGGCTTGGCAAACAGGATGCCGTCTGACAGCTCGGGAATGTTCATCACCTTGTCGCTCAAAACACTAATCAACACGTCTTGAACCTCAAACGGACAACGGGTAATTTCTTCGAATCGCGTAATAATTCCTTTGCTCATACCGGTGTATAGCGGCGAAGGAACCAGCGCTTGCAGCGAAGGACCTTTGTCCAGCAGCATCGCGTAGTTCCACGAGTATTTGATCATATCCTCTGTCGTGCCAGCGGTGCCTTGGATCGTATTCGTGCTCGTACCGGAGATGGCCGCAGACAGCAGCTCAGACAGCATCGTCTTTGCCGTTCCTGGTTCACCGACGAGCATCAAGCCGCGATTGCCTGCCAACGTGACAATCGCACGCTCAATAAGCACATCGTCTCCATAGAACTTCTTCGTAATCGGTATACTTTCGCCCTCATAAGAGAGAGGTTCATCCGTTCCTAAAATAAAATCGCGCACAGCTCTTGGCGACATCAGCCAATTGGGAGGTTTTGTCCCTGTATCATGGGAACGCAGCGCATTCAGCTGTTTTGCATATAACACTTCCATAGGTGGTTTCATTGTTTCCATCCAAATGCCCACTCCATTTCTGGTTGTTCTTGAAATATATGTATACCACTAAAAATGAAAACATATGTTTGTTAGGAAAAGAAGGGTATTTGTACCCAATATTAGGAAAGATATGTGAAAAGATGTGAAAAGAGTACTACATGCTAAAAAGCGCCCTGGGTCCCCAAGACGCTTTTCTCGCTTTTTTTGAAGAGTTTTTTTACAACTGTGTCCGCAAGCTCCAAAGCTCCGGGAAAAAACGGTGATCGAGTGCTCTGCGTAAGTACATGACGCCTGATGACCCTCCTGTTCCCGGCTTTTGGCCTATGATGCGTTCGACTGTCGTCATATGGTTAAAACGCCATTGTTGTTGCTGGCTGGCGATATCCACCAGCTTTTCTGCTAACTCGTACAGATCCCAATACTGGTTCACATTTCGATACACGGTCAGCCAGGCATGCTCTACACTCTGATTTGGTTGATATGGTTGTGACCAATCGCGATTCAAACATTCCGGATCAATCGGCAAGCCACGAGCAGCCATCTCCCTGATCGCCGCATCATAAATGCTGGGCTGCTGCAAGGCCGCACTCATTTGGGAATGAAGCTCTGGTTGATGTGCATACACCGCTAGGACATGCTGGTTCTTATATCCTAGCGTAAATTCGATGAATCGGTTTTGATAGGATTGAAATCCGGAGGAATGACCCAGCTTGTCACGGAACTGGAGGTAATCAGCTGGCGTCAATGTAGAAAGGACATCCCACGATTTAATCAATTGCTGCTGGATACGCGAGACTCGCGCGAACATTTTGAAAGCAGGCTCCAGATCATGATTGCAGATGCATTCATATGCTGCTGACAGTTCGTGCAAAATTTGTTTCATCCATAGCTCACTCACCTGATGAATGATAATAAACAGCATTTCATCATGATGCGTGGATTGACATTGTTGACTCGACAAAATTTGATCAAGCTGTAAATAATCGCCGTACGTCATTTCTTTTTGGAAATCCGTGTGAATCTGTGTCTCCAATGAGGTGTCGTTCGGTTGATTACTTCCTTGTTCATGTGGTCTCATCGCGGCATGACCTCCTTTCCCATCTAATTCCTTTCTACCTCTCGTTACTCCTGCTGAATCTCCATCCTTCTCACCCGATATTATTTCGCTGCTTCTAAATATTTCAAATCGATCAAGCCGTCGATTTTATTACTGGAAATATAGCCGGCTTCCTGACTAATATCTGCCATTTCCTGAATAACTTTATCATTGACCTCCGTTGTTACTTCCAAACGGGAAAAGGCTGCCTGCACTTCTTTTTTGCTCAGCTCTTTGCCAGTCAGATTTTTCAAATGCTTGATGATCAGTTCTTGGCTTTCTTCGGGATTTTCCTGAATGAATTTGACTGCTTTTTTATGTGCTTGCAGATAGGCGGTTGCCAATCCTTCTCTTTTCAGAAATTCATCGCTGGCTGCTACCACCGTATTGGTTGATTCTTTCCCCCAAGCGAATTGATCCCAATCCAGAAGCAATTTTCCTTCGGCCTGATTTTCCAGTACATATCCCCACGGCTCCTGAGTTGCTGCACCATCGACGGATTTTTGCACGAATAATGCTGCCGTATCTGCTGGAGCCGCAGCATACAGTTCCACATCTCCACCATTCGTCGTCGGTTTCAGACCAACCTCATTCAGTGCTTTTCTGAGCATGACATCCTGCGTGCTTCCGATTACCGGAATCGCGATTTTTTTACCTTTTAAATCTTTTAGTTCCGTAATATTGGTTGAACCATTCATGACGAGCACTGCTCCACCATTAACCGCTCCTGAAATCAAACGATACCCAGGATGCTTGACATAAAAGTTCAATAGCGGCCCTGGCCCGACTGTCCCTACGTCAATCGCCTTCGTTGCCATTGCTTCCATAAACAATCCGCCATTGGCGACCGTTTTTGTTTGAATCTGCATATCAGCACCGAAGGCTTCCTTAAAATAGCCTTTCTCCAGCGCGATGATCGTGGCGCTATGGGTCAGATTTGGGAAATATCCGATCCTTACTTCCTTCTCAGAGGATGCTGCTCCGCCAGTAGAGCAGCCGCTTGCAATCCCCATCAATAATAGAGATGCGATAACAGTACTGAACACTTTTTTAAGCATGTGACGACACACTCCTTAGCCATTTTTCTTTATGAATGGACTCCCCACTTCATCTGAACGTTGCGTTCGATGCGTGAAAAGACAACATTATCGACGATGGTACCGATGATCGCAATAATGATCATGACTGATATCACCAAATCCATTTGTCCAAGTGAACGTCCCATCTCGAGCAGTTGCCCAAGACCACCGCCACCCCCGAGCAATTCACCAGCCATGAGTGCCCGCCAGGAAAATGCCCAAGCGATTCGAAGTCCGGAGATGATCTGCGGGACAGATGCAGGAAGAATGACTGTTCGTACAAAGTGAAAGCCAGACGAACCGTAAGTCTTGGCCACTCGCTGATATAATGGCGGGACATTTTTAAAACCGCTGGTCGCGTTGACTGTCATCGTCCAGGTCGCCCCGATCGTCACAATGAACAAAATGGAGAAGTCATTTAAGCCAAACCAAATAATCGCAAGCGGGAACCAAACAATGCTCGGGATAGACTGAAGCGCCGTCACCACAAAGCCAAGCGTATCTTCTACGAGTTTGTACCTCCAAATGAAGTAACCCAATATCAGACCGACAATAATGGCAATGAGAAAGCCCAACAGGATTCGTCCCATGCTTTTTCCAATCGCAGCGGTAATTTGTCCGCTTATCAATCCATTTACGAGTGTTTCGAAAACCTGGGTCAAGCTGGGAAACATGAAAGATGGCAGCCCAGATAATCTAGATGTGACTTCCCATATCGCCGCTATCATAGCGATGAAGATGACCCGTCTTAAAGCTGTAGTCATTGCCCATTTCCTCCTTCAGCACCTTTTCTATCTCTTCTTGCAGGATCGACAGCACCTTCTGCTCCGTGTTTAATGTCACACTGTCCGGCATGACTCCATCGCGCAAGGCAGGAACCGCAATGATTTCCTTGATTTTTCCGGGGCGTGTGGCAAAAACGACGATCCTCTCCGCAAGCTGAACGGCCTCCCGGATATTATGGGTGACGAAAAAAATCGTGACCTTGGTCGTCCGCCAAATCTCAAGCAACTCCTTATGAAGAACCATCCGCGTCTGTTCATCCAGCGCCGAGAACGGTTCATCCATCAGCAAAATATCGGGTTCCATGACAAGTGCCCGAGCTATGGCTACACGTTGCTTCATCCCTCCTGAGAGCTGATGGGGATAGGAATGAACATACTTGCTTAAATGAACCATTTTGAGTACTTCCAACGCCTTTTCGTTGGCTTTCGCTGCAGACATTTTCTTCAACTTGAGCCCGTATGTAACATTTTCCAAAACCGTCAGCCATGGAAATAATCCCGCTTCTTGAAAAACGACGACTCTATCGGGCCCGGGCTTATTCACTTTGTTGCCAGCAACGTATATGTCACCGCTGTCCGGTTGATCCAATCCGGCAATTAAGTAGAGCAGCGTCGATTTTCCACAGCCAGAGGGGCCTACAATAGAAACGAAGCTGCCCTTTTCCACTTCCAGATTGATATCATCCAGCACCTTTACTTTTTGTTTCTGCTGATTCACGAAATGTTTCGTAACATTATCAATAGTCAGATACATGGCTGCACCTCTTTTTATTCCAACTTTGTCGATGGGGATTATGAATAAATAATGATTAATCCTATCGTTTTTGTCAACTATAATCCAATAAAAAAGGGAAGGCGGCGGGCACCTTCTCCTATTCAATGCGAGATCCAAGTTTTATGTGCAGCATTAGACGTCGTCTTCTTTACCTACTCCTTTTCCCCCTACAACTTCGTCGGATCAAATCTTCTCTCATCCAAATAAGCTCGCGCATGCCCCCAGAAATACTTGCTTGGCTGCATGTAGATTTCTAGTCCTGCCCGCTCGATTGTCCGATTCGCCTCTTCATTCGCTTCTTTGAGAATTTGCTTTTCATCCACAGTCAAAACACGGCGCTCGTCCATAATCAGCTCACCATCGACAATGACATGGTTCACATCTCCACCGACTGCCTGATAGACAACACGATGGACGTGCATGTTCTCTGGATTTAAGTGGGCCTGATGCATATTTACGGTAATGACATCCGCTTTTTTACCAGCCTCAAGCGACCCCAGCTCGTCATCCCAGCCGACACAGCGTGCCGCATCAATCGTTACCATTTCCAGCAGCTTGCCCGGCGGGAGGTAATAATAATCCCGCAGCGCCGCTTGTTGTAGCAGCTGCATTCTGCGCATGGCCTGGAACATGTCAAAAGGAGTCATCGGCGAGGTGCCATCTGTCGTGATCGCAACAGTCGCTCCCATCTCCAGTAATTCCGTAATAGGGGTGCGTGCATTGATTTGACCAAAACCAGGAGAAGCACTCACATTCGTTCCTGTTTCGGCCAAAATTTTCGCCTCGTCAAAAGAAATTCCCCGACAATGCTGCAAGTGTACGTCTGGACCGAGCAGCGCGTACTCTTTGTCTTGAATCGCTAGGTGAATCATGCCTCCAAAAGCATCGGAATGGATGCGCGTGTCGTACTTTTTCGCAATCTCCCTGATTTTCCGTGCTTGGTACCGGTCGAAATCGGTTAAGCCAAACAATTGGTCAGCAGGTGTCGGATAGGACGGATTGACAGAGGTCACGATGACAAATGGAGTTATGTAAGCTCTGGTTTTATCGTTATTCGCGTGATTCAGGGCTTCGATCACGGCTTCTGCTCCAGCGAGCACCTGCTCATAGGTGACTTCCTTCGTTATTTTTTGTCCATCGACCCAGCGGCTGAAGGGATGCGGCCAAGGTGGATTACATGGACCTGTCGCTACGATTTCCCGAACACCGACCTCGTTGTACGCTTTGGCGTGATTCAAGGCAAAGATCGGATCATCTGAGCGCGGCATCGAGCCCAAGACGCTAACACCTGTCGTAATCCCTGCTTTAAGCCGCTCCAGTGCTGACAGCTTTCCCTCGTAGTACCAGAAATCGTCTGTCACGTAGTGCTTGTATGTGTTGGTCATGATTGGCATCCAGTCGTTAATATTGTCCGTCGCAATCGTTTTGAACAACGAATGTCCGCCATGACCATGTGCGTCAATGAAGCCTGGCAGTATACAATGATGCGCGCAGTCGACTACCTTTTGCGCGGGATACTTGTCTTTTAGAAGTGGAGTGTCGCCTACCTCCAAAATTCTTCCTTTATCGATGGCGACTGCCCCGTCCTGTAATACTCGACGGTCTTTGTCCATCGTAATGACTACGCCGTTTACGAGTAACAAATCGATCAAGTTGCATCTCCCCCAGCCTCAAGAATAAGGGCGGTGCCCATGTCACCTACTTCCCTCCCTACACCTTACCGCAATTTCGACATCTTGTATTTGCAAGAAAATTACAACTTTTTATAATATGTTTACCTGTTGGTTCTAAATGAAAAAACCACCTTTCCTAAAGGAAAGATGGTCTGAAGGTTTTAGGCATCTGCTTTTCGTTTGCGGAAGAAAAAAATGAGAAAGGCTATCCCCGCAAATGCGAGTACAACATAAACGACATTGGAATATAGATCGAAATAGTACAGAATGTCTTCCCACGATTCCCCCAATAAATGACCAGCCATCACTAGGACGATGTTCCAAATAAACGTACCGAGTGTTGTAAACAGCAAAAACAGCGGGAAATTCATTTTGGTCATACCAGCAGGAACGGAAATCAGACTTCTGATTAATGGGATCATGCGGCAAAAAAAGATCGTCCAGTACCCATATCGGTCAAACCATTCGTTCGCTTTATGGATATCTGCCGTTTTAATGCGCAGAATATGCCCCCATCTCTCTACGATCTTCTCTATTTTTTGGACGTCTAGGTAATAACCGATTCCATAAAGCATGATTGCTCCGATCACCGAACCGATTGTAGCTGACAAGATTACACCAAAAACCGTTAACGATGATTGCGTCGTCATAAATCCACCGAAGGTCAAGATCACCTCAGAAGGTATGGGTGGAAATATGTTTTCCAGTGCCATCATGAGTAAGATACCGAAGTAACTATATTGTTCAATAATTTGGGTCATCCAGTTCTGCATGCTATCCCTCACAATTATTTGCCAATGCTTATCTCTCCAGTATAGAGACACGCGTTGTATAGTTCAATGAAAAGCAATAATCTTTTCCTTTATTTCAATACGAAAGAAGGAACTCTTGGGTTACCTTTCCTTCGAAACTTTTCATTTCGACTTTTTTTGATCGAAAAATATTACAAAGAGAGTTACTATATGGAATATAGAAAAGGTGCCTCCATGCCCATTTTATAAAAACGAATCGTTAGGGGTGAACTGTGTGTTTCGCAAGATTGTCCAATCACTCGTATGTCTTTTACTGGTTATGACTGCTAGCGCCGTTCATGTAAACGTGGCCGAAGCAAAAGAAACCGGCATGCTATTCATTGAGAAGCCATTCAAGAAAGAAGGACTTCGGTTTCAAGTGACCGTTACCGAAAACGACAATCCAAAATACGACTCACCAGTGTACCACGTAAATACGATTGTCACGAATATTTCGCGGAAACCGATCACATACACGACTGGTCATTGTTATGGTGTGACAACACGACTAGAAGCGTATGCCTCTGGAGACTCTTGGGAGCTTCCCTACCCTGAAGACGAACCTGCCTGTACCCCGGACATCAAGGAGAGAACCTTAAAACCTGGAAGAACGATTGAGCAAGATGAATACTTCCGAACAGATGAACTGCCGGATGATCTTACCCCAGACTATTTTCAATTGAATTCTTCCATACGTATCCTCGTTGGACCTGAAGATAAGGAACGCAAAAAGGAAATCGTAAAGATGCAGACGAAATTTCTTCCAGGGCTGGCCCTCAATCCAGATGAAATCGAGCTACAGTCTGAATCGAGCGAGCTCTCTAAATCGTATTACGAACTCAAAGTGACAGGGAAAGCCTCCAATAAAGATATCAAACGCGTATCGATTCAGGTCTTCCATTCGACCATTACGTTGCGAATCGACTCGAAGTCAGGAGAGTTTTCCACAAAGAAAAAAGTAAAAGCAAAAGGCCCGTCCCTTCCATCAGGTGTAAACGAAGTGACGTATTAAGATGGAACGAAACACATCTACAACATACCCATAAAAAATACTAGCAACTGATGTTCTCCATAAAAAAAGGACTGCCATGTGTGCGTCCTTTTTTTCGTTTTATATCTGATTCTATTCTAGCTTGCTATTGCTTCTGCTTAGACCAGTAAATCATGGTGTCGTCTCTCTTTATTTCTCCAAAGCCCATTTTGACTAATATTTTTGCGGAATCTATGTTATCTAGCAAGCACTTCGCCGTAATCGTTTTCACATCTGGCTGCAACAACGCCCAATTCGCTAGGCCTTCAGCCGACTCGTACGCGTAGCCTTTTTTTCGCTCGGCTTCAATAATTCCATAGCCGATGTCCACTTCTCCCGCCGCATTCGGGACTCCCTTGAACCCTACATCCCCGATGATCTTCATGCCCTCTTTTGTAATGATCATCCACGATTCAAATCCTGTCGGTTCCCCTGTGAGTTCGAGTGCTTTGATGATTTTGGGTATCGTTTCCATCGCATCTGCATCAGGCCAGCCTTTGCCTAATGTAAGCCGCATATCCAATAATTCTTCGTAATTTTCTTGCAAAATATTCGTCGCTATTCTATGCGTAAATGGAATCAATATGAGCCGTTGTGTATGGATGCTTTTTTCATTCATGAACAGGTACCCCTTCCCTTTCCCTTCAATGTCCGTGACGATATTTACGTTGGATTTACTCTCCAAATGTTTTTTCAGAAAGGGTCTATTCCTACACCTCAGCTACTTTATACATACTCCGATAATAAGAATCACTCGGGCACCAACCATTATAGCATAATTTTCCACCCCGTTTTCTCAAACGAATTGAAGATTGATTAATTGGAATCTTTTCCGAATAATGAGAGATAACGAATGATGATGGACACCACGGAAATCCAGTTGGTAAGGAGTGAGAAAATGTCCACAACGCTAAATACTGAGCTTGTCCGCATTCAACCCTGGGCCGATCACGATCTTCCCTTGCTGCGTTATTTGAATGCACCAGCCATGATGGAACATCTTGGAGGCCCGGAGACAGAAGAGCAGCTACTTGCTCGGCACGAACGATACGTCAATAAGGACGGACAGCTAACGAGCAAGATGTTCAGCATCGTACTGCTGCCAGATCACACCCCCGTCGGAAGCATCGGCTATTGGGACCGCATCTGGCAAGGAGAAAACGTATACGAAGTAGGCTGGAGCGTCCTGCCCCCCTATCAAGGGAAAGGCATCGCCTCTGCGGCTTTAGCCTCACTCATCACACGCATCAACCAAGAACGAAGACACAAGTTTATTCATGCCTATCCCTCTGTGGACAACCCCGGCTCCAATGCCATTTGCCGTAAGCTAGGTTTCACGCTGCAGTCAGAATGCGTCTTTGAATACCCTCCTGGAAGTTTTATGCGCTCCAATGATTGGCGATTAGAAGTTGCATCGGAACAATTCCCCATTGAAAAAGTTCGGGAGCAATTCCCCGCACTACAACGAACGTACAAAGGCAAACCAGTTGCTTATCTGGATGGCCCAGGCGGCTCGCAAGTCGTAAAATCCTCCATGGACGCGATCTATCGCTATATGGCGAACGGTGGGGCCAATTTACACGGCTCTTTTCCAACGAGTAAGGAGACAGAAGCTATCCTCGCAGATGCCAAGCAAGCTATAGCAGACCTCTTCCACGTGAAGCCGCTGGAGGTAGCCTTCGGTGCGAATATGACCACCCTGACCTTTGCCATTGCGCGTGCATTAGGTCGACATTGGAATGAAGGGGATGAGATCATCGTCTCCGAGATGGATCACCGTGCTAATGTAGACCCGTGGTTGACTGTTGCTGCTGATCGTGGAATGACCGTTCGGTGGTTAAAGGTGAATAAAGAGACACTTACATTACAATTAGATAAGCTCGACACCATACTTACTTCCAGGACCAGACTTGTGGCAATCGGGCTTGCTTCTAATGCTGTCGGAACGATCCATGATCTCGCTGCCATCTCCCAAAAAGCACGTGCAAAAGGAGTCATTGTCGCTGTCGACGCCGTGCATGCGGTCCCTCACTTCTCTATCCATCGGGACGAGATTGGAGCCGATATCCTCCTCTGTTCCGCCTACAAATTTTTTGGCCCTCATGTGGGAATCGCTGTCATCCGCAAAGAAATTTTTGAAGCACTCGATGTTTACAAATTGGTTCCCGCCCCCTCTTTTTATCCAGATAAATTGGAGACCGGAACACAAAATCATGAAGGAATCGCAGGAATCAGACCCGCTATCGAATTTGTTGCTTCGCTTGGTTTCGGTGATAGCTTCTCCGAAAAAATCCGCTCTGGCTACGAATGGATTGAAGCCTATGAAAATCAGCTGGCAGAAAAGCTGCGAAAAGAACTAGGCTCAATGAATGGCGTCACACTCTATCAAGCGGGTGAAGATGTACCGAAAACACCGACGATCGCTTTTCGGATCGAAGGGTTTTCTCCCCAAGAAATATGTGAGCGATTGTGTGAAGAGCATAGCATATTCGTTGCGGACGGGGACTTCTATGCGACAACACTCGCCAATTGTTTGGGAATCAATGAAAGTGGCGGTTGGATACGAGCGGGGCTGGCACCGTACAATACCCACGAGGAAATTGACCGTCTCATTCAAGGTATCCAAGCCATCATTAGGGCATAATTCAAGACCCGGGTCAACGCGACTCGGGTCTTCCACGTTTTTATCCATGAAGCCCGCCCTGAAATCTGGCGCGGGGGCGATAGTGCCCGACCGGAATTTGAATCAGGCAGGTTTTCTCTTCAGTCTCTAGGTTGTAAAGGTCATCGCAATTCTCCACGTCAAATCCGAGTAGCGGATGGCCGCCCATTCCACACGTGAATGCTGCCAAAAGCAAGTGATGCACGACGATTCCCGCCTCCATCTGCTGAATGCGATACCCTCGGTAACCTAACTGGTTGATCAGATGATCGCGTTTACCCACCACATGAAAGCAGAGCGGCACTTGATACAAATTCACGTTGTCCAGTGTCATTCCGTCTTGAAGACGTGCTCGAAAATCTCCATAGACAATCGGATAAAGAGCGTGCTCCAGCGGTTCGTACGCGTATGCGCCATCTTGTATCCCTTCTACCTGATGAATGCTTACGAAGAGAGAAATCCTACTCCACGCTACCTCCAGATTATTTCCTAAATCATTTCCATACGATAGAGCACTCATCGTCATTTCCATGATACGCGCTACCTGATTCTGGTCTGTTTTCCTCCTGATAAAATCCACTTCCGGCGAAAAACGCTCCCGGCAATATTGCGCCAGATCGTAGTTTGGTTTCTGCGAACGAGGGAGAAGGATTCGCTCATCGGAACGACGAGGCCACTTGCTTTCCAACTGATCCGAATAACGTGTAAACGCATGAGTAGATTCCTGCATGGCAGCCTCATTCATTTGCAGGAGCGCAGGATATTGTCTCATTCTTTTTGAGCGCATCACATGCACATGCACATGCTTTTGCTCAGGCAGCTCTCTGATTAGCTCGATTGCCGTCTTCTCTCCTCGCTCTGTCCATTGTGCCGGTGAATGCGAATGCCTCTCCCCGTCTGTTTGGAGCGATAAGGGAACTACCGCGTATACACTCTCTTGATCGGCAGACAATCCTAGCAGTGCATTCATCGCTCTATCTAGGAACTGGTAATGTACTGCAGTCGTCACACCGAGTTGGTTTGCCATTTCCTGCAATTGTCCTAGCAGTACACCAGCATCGAGCCCCTGCAATCGATAAGAAAACTCATCGTACTTAAAAAAGTTCTTCCAAAAATAGATGGATACGAAAGCAACTCCAAAACATGCATGTACCGGACAACTGCCATCAAGCGCTCGGCTAAGGACGTGATCAAAATTCCCTTCGCGCAATTGCACGAGTCTGTGATGAGCCACATCGTAGTGGTATAGACCTGAAGGAATAGTCGAAAGCTTCAAATACACGTACAGCTCACTCGGATAGAGCCCTCCCCCAGACGGAACCGGTCTTCGATTCGTTACAAGCGGCAAAAACGACTCAGATCCTGCATCTGCCGTAGTCGTGGTTAAAAACGATTGGCTGATTTGGATGAGTCCATAGCTATACCATAGCCAAGCGCCCAATTGAGGTAGAGACATCTCTTGTGAAACCGTTTGATCTACGAGCGATAGAGGCACATCTCCTGGCAGTGGAATGACAGGTAGTCCCCTGTACAGCTTGTATGTCAGTGGCGCATCCCCCCAATCCACTTCAAGGTCACTTGGTCGAGAGTTTTCTGTATCAAAATGAAGGCGGTACAAGAAATTTTCGAGACTCATCCGGCTCACTCCCAGATGCATGTTATGGAAACGGATGCGGAAAAGGATTCAACTCGTCTACACGCAGTGGTTGTTTCGCGTAACCCAGCTTCACAGGGACCTCCAATACTCTTTTCAATCCCGTTACTCGCGTGAGATGATGGCCAAAAGTCATCGGAAGCATGCCAGGAATCAATACGCGCACGCAAGATAAGCCATGGCGCCCGACCTCTGGTGTCGTTTGATCTACCACAATGACATCGAGATCTAACTTTTGGAACACGTCGAGCAACGCACGCAAATCGTCTGTTAGATCACGATGCTGGTCTCTTTTAGGAAATTGTTCAGCGAAAGAGACCATCGGACGTGCATCATCCAAAAGAAAGGATAAGCGCTCTGCTGCTTCTGGCAAGCTGTAAAGCATCGCATGATCGTCCATCTTTTTCACCAAGGACGAATCCTGGAGCATACGCAAATATTTGCCTCGGTTCGCTTCGTACTTGTCTGTCAAAGGCAGGAGCATGGCAGCTGTCTCGTAAATAGAGCTTTTTACAGCGCGGATGGGATCTGGGTGCGCTCCTGCTGCACAAACAAGGTGTATTCCTTCCTTGCTTCGGTTTTTCGCAATCGTCCATACACTCGGGATGCCATTTTCCATCGTCGCATCGAACAAGTACAAATCGTAATTCGCAACTGTCTGCATTCGATCGATCAACAAAAGCAATTCACGATCATGAATTGTAGCCGGATCGAGGCGTGGCAATGGCAATCTAGCATACCAGGTCAACAAGAATGCATCACGCTCAACCACTTCCAGGATGCCGTAAAAAATCGCTTCCTCCAAGCTGCCACCCAACGCACAACCATTTGAAGTCTCAAATACAACTCCCTCCCCGAATCCCATACTGTAATAGGCCATGAGTTCAGGTACGAGAATGGGTCGCTCTTCCTTAAAGGAATAACCCCATACCCAGTTCATTTCTCGCTTGGGATCAAACGGCTGAAACGGAAAATCTGGAAGGGCATACTGTTCTTCTGAATGGGTTCCTGCCGTCGTCGGATCAAGGGCATGGGGTGCAAGATTTGCATAGCAATCGCGAACCGTCGTCCTCTTACCACGCGGCATTACACCGCAATATCTTTCCATTCCCTCCAGAATCGCCGTTAACTCGCTATCCGCGTACGAAACGGATCTGCCTGCTGTGCCCTCATTATGCGAAAATAAAGGCAAATTGACACTTACATCTGCAAAAACAGACACGAGATCACGGACTTTCCCGTTCAAAAATCCGGTTCGGGAATCCAAATACTCGGAGGTAAGTGCTTGTTGCAACTCAGCAATGGATTTTGTGCGGTAACTATCAGGACTTCGCTTTATGTTGGGCTTCAAGCGTATTCTTGCCCGATCCTCTGAATCCTCAGGCAACCGATTACATACCGAACATAATGGATTTGGCAGAAAGAAATGGCGGGTACTTGTCAATGTTTGTAAATCAATGAATTGGATATGCTCCGATAAGTGGGCTTGCCTGCCCTCTACGAAACGTAACACCTCCGCGATTACGTGGTGTGCCACCTGTAGCAAGCCAGAGCGGGATGACCACGGATCCCGATGTATTTCGCCTTTTACGCTCAGCATTTTTTGTACCTTCCACATCTCTTGCCGATCGCGTCCCGCCATCAAACGACGCATATCTGCGCACTGGGAGCACCCTGTTTGACCTGGTCGTACCAACGGGCCTACAATCGCTTCTCCGAATGAAACAAAACCGCGCAGCCATGGAATATTCGCTTGTTGGAAATGTTTCTCTGCATGCAGATACAAGGAAGGATGATAGGTATCATGTAACAGAAGTGCCAAGTCTGCTACCCTTGTTGCTGATTCCATTTTCTCACTCCGCCACACGCGGTAATCCGTCATGAGACGTTCTGAAATCAGCTCTGCTAATACACCATCTCCGATTACAAGAATGTCAGCACTCATTGAAGCACCTCCCGAGAGAGCAGCAAAGCGAATACCCCGCCAAGGTCTTCCTCCAAGAAAGGCTCTATCGCCGCATTTATGATCAGAGGTTTTTTGTGATGAAGCGCTAAAACTTCGACAGCGTGCTGCCAGACTTCATGTTCAGATTCTTCTTTGCTAGGGATGAATGCCAATTCCAATGTTTCACCCGTCAATGCTACAGATTGCGCTGTAAGTACATACTTAGACAATGGTGTTGCTGGATTCTGGATACGATGCAAGGCATACATCAACGCTTTTTGCAAAGCGTCTAGCTCCTGTAAGCCAACACTCCCAAACCAACCGGAGCGCGTTCCCACCCAAACAACCGGAAAACCGCATACATCATGGCCTTTGGCAATCTTCGGTTCTTCACCCCATGTAGCGAATGACCGCAAATAATACTGAGACTGCTCATCCGCAATCGTTCCAGCGTGCACAGGTCTAGCTGTTGGTTGTCGTCCTTTCATTTCTGACACATACGTGAGTGTTAAATAATGCAGTAACGCCCGACTTAACCCTTCTGCTGCCGTTTCTCCTGCTCCAATTCCGATGTTTCCATCTATCCCCATTTGAAAAGCCATGTTTTGGGTAGCGAGATGGTTCACCATTCTTTCGACATACATCTCTGCCCCAAGTAATCCTGCTTCTCTTCTCGCCTCGTCATGGTTATAACCCGCACATACAACCGATGGTAAAAGCTCTGCGGGTCCATCTGCGACGGGATCGACTGCCGTAACGATACACTGAGTGAGCGGCAATTGCGTTAGCTCACCCTCATCCCAACTGTTAAAAATTCCCGTACCCGATGAGGTCCATGATGGGAACAGAGACAGTAGACTTTCCTTTTGTTCTGCCTCTTTTGATAGACACGATTGGAGATCACGTTCATCCAATACCTCCATGCTCATCTCTTCACTCAGCATCGGATGCCGCATGAATGACTGCCAGCTTCCTTCTAATGTCTCTAGATTTAGCAAATAAACCTTGTTGGGGACCTCTGTTTCTATGGACCCTGTAACGTATTTGAACCATTCAAAAACTGCGATATTCGCCAACATGCCTGCTGCGGTCATAGAAAATGCATGATGATCAGGGTCCGCACTCAAAGCCTGTCGATGCAACCGACGCCAAGCCGATTCAAAGCAAGCCTCTGATTGCGGATGAACCAGCGGCCCTACCATTCCTTTTTGGAGTACGAAAAGCGCCGGAATAAACACCTTCTCTTGCTCTCTGCACACAGAATGAATGACACTTATTTCATCCTTGTTTGTATGTGCCGATGTGTACAAAACAGCAGTGAATGGCTCGATTGCCTCCGACCACTCTACCTTCCCCCACGACGCTGGTTCTAGCTCTTCCAGCTTTACATGCGGGTCTTTCCTGCGCGAATTCTCGATGATCGTCTCTAGCCGCTCACGATCAGTCGGAGTCTCACCCGTCATTGCAAAATGGAATTGAACGCATCCCGATTCTAACAATGCTTGGATGGCAGAAAGGAGAAATGGGCCCGCTCCGATTACCAAAACGTTCTCTGCTCGATATTTTTGAAACCGATACCCTCCCGAACCACCAAACTGGTCCAAAAATTCAATCTGCGCTGCATACGTTGACATCATTTCTCGGGATAAATCATGTGGTTTATCCTGACTCACGTCTTGGAGAAATCCATTTTGCAAAAGAGTGCCCGCTACCTGGTATATTTGCTGTTGGTATTCATCCGGCAAATCGTCGGTCAATTGTTCCAGTGTATGCTCGCCATTAAACATGGGCATTAATTGGTCTACCCATTGTTCGATCATGTCACCCTTCATGCGGAAGGTCCCGATGTTATTCCGAAAAAATACACTTCCATCTGCATCGGGTATATAAACGGTATCCCGTTTCACTTTTATACGCATCGAAGGATTCAACCTTTCCATTCTTCTCCCCCTCCCTTTGCGAAATCAATCTATTTGTGACGAGACATGTCACTCCCATTTTATGTAGGACTATTTGTCTCACATTCCTGTTCGTAAAAAACAAAGCTCCTGCCAAAACAATACTGTTGGCAGGAGCATAATTCGGGGTGTGATCATTAATCGTTATCAAATATGACAAAGCATGGGAAGAAGCAAGAGCAACTGCAAGAGCAACTGCAAGAACAAGAGCAACTGCATGAACAGCTACAGACGCAAGAACAGGAGCAAGAGCAACTGCAACGACTGCAACGACTACAACTGCATCTACTGCAGCCACCGCATCTTCCACATCCGCCACACCGTCCGCGAACGAGCGTAGCTTCATTCATTTTTTCTTTGTCCCAACGCTGTACTTTATCCGATTTTATTTCAGATGCCTTTAGTTTTTTTAGCTCTTTTTTGAAATCATCCATTCATTTTCACCTCCGTCACATCATGGGAGCTACTCTAGATTTATGAAGTGACATTGGGTATTTGTTCCATGATCATGCGCCCATTTTTGGTTGAACATGAGAAGAACCCGCTATACTGCAAGGTTCCCAGACAAAAAAAGAAGCCGCCCTCAAAGTGAAGGCAGCTTGTATGATCACTGATTTACAACTTGAAAATAATCCCCATCAGCGAGTAAATAATCACCGTCGAGAACAGCACCGTCATATGAATCAGTGAATAAATAAACATCGTTTTTGACCATTTCTGCGAATCCATTTTCCGGTATCCAAATACACTCAGAACCAGCCATAAAATATTCAGGAGCAGGGCCATCAACGTAAGACCAACGCTTAATGACCAGAATAAAAAACTGCTAGCAATTAAAATAACCAAATAAACATTTGTTTGAATGTAGGTACGTCTTGCACCTTTGACCACAGGCAACATAGGAACTCCAGCCGCCTTGTACTCATCATACTTGCGAATCGCGATCGCATAAAAGTGAGGCATTTGCCAAATGACCATGATGATAAACAGACCAAGGATAGCAGGATGCGTGATATCTGGGTGAATAGCAGCCCAACCGATGAGCGGCGGCATTGCACCAGAAATACTCCCTACCTCCGTATTGTAAACCGTTCTTCTTTTGGTCCACATCGTATAAGGCACGACATAAAAAAACAGTCCGAGAAATCCCATAATAGCAGCCAAAGGTGATGCCAAGACGAGCGCCACCAAGCCAAAAATCGTCATCAGGGATGCTAGCCATAAAACTTTCTTCGTTGATATTTCTCCTGTCACTGTAGGTCTGTTCTTCGTCCTCTCCATGACAGAATCGATATCCCGATCATACACGTTATTAAAAGCACCTGCTGCACCCATGATTAAAATAGAGCCGATTGTAGCAAATAAGATTTCTGGCAACTTATCTATTAGACTGAAGTGATACGTATATAAAGCTAATGTTAATCCGGCAAACATCGGAATCAGATTCGATTTGATAATCCCCGTCTTAACCGTTTGCGCCAAAATATTGGACATAGGCCGATTCCGCGTTGCTACGCTTTCTTCCCTCTGCATTCGTACACTGTCCCCTCTTACTAGATGATCTATATCTATCGTACTCCAAAATAGCATGACATAGTAGACGGTTAAATCCTACAAAACTGCCATTTGTATCTTACATACCAATAAGGATTTAAATACTATATGGAATGTTAATTCTATATGGTATGCTTGTCAAGAGAAGGAGGTGGACGAATGAACAGACGCAGGTTAACCCAAGCAGAGCGTAAAAAGGAAACACGGCAATTGCTCATTGATGCAGCCATTGAAACCTTTGCTCAGTTAGGCTTCCACGGGGCTTCCGTTGATAAAATCGCAGACCATGCTGGATTTACCAAAGGAGCTGTTTATGCTCATTTTCAGTCCAAAGAAGATCTCTTTCTCGCTATTTTGGAAGGTCAGATGCAATTACATGTGTCCAATATCCATCACGTAATTGATCACCAGCCATCATTATCGCATTTTATAGAAGCCATGGACGCCTATTTTATGTCCGTTCAGCAACAAAATCGCACGTGGAGCATGCTGAACCTAGAATTTTTGCTTTATGCCATGCGCGAAGAGTCAGTTCGAAAGCGATGGTCAAACATGATCTTAGAGTCGGTACAGCATCTTTCCAAGGCGATACAAACATTGATGCCAAAAGAAAGTGACTCTACTCTATCTGCGGATGAAATGGCATGGACGATTCTTGCTCTAGAGAATGGCATGACCATCTTTTCTTACATTAGCGGCGACCAGGCACCCCTGTCTTTATACGGAAAAGCTTTGCAAAACATGCTATCGTCAAAATAGCAAGTGCCTTATGTTAGAGCGATTCTAACTGGGCGGCCCGTCGCTTCATGATTCGATTGACTCTCTCAGAACCATAAAGCATGAACGCAATATAGAAAGCGATAAAAAACGGTAAAATGGAAACTGTCGTTTGTGCAGCAAGCCACCCTAGCAACGGAGGCAAAAGTGTGGCACCCGTGTACGCAACCGCCATCTGATAGCCCATCAGCTTTTGTGTTTGCTCTTTCCCAAAGCGTTCAGGGGTATCATGCAGCATACAGGGATAAATCGGAGCGAAGCCTAGCCCGAGTAACAGAAACCCGATGAGCGAACAGAAGGTCGGTAATGGCAACATCAACAGTGCTGCCCCAGCGAATGATACGAGAAGTCCACTGCGAATCAGGACGCGGTTGCTCACTTTGAAGGTAACAAAGCCCGAAATAAATCGCCCCACCGTAATTCCACCGTAATACATGGCTACCCACACCGCCGCTACAGACGCTGGTAGCTCTTTCACATTTACCAAAAAACTGCTCCCCCATAATCCCACCGATGCTTCAGCCCCACAATAGAAGAGAAAGGTCAACAAAGTCAGCTTGACGCCTTTTGTCCGTAACGGTTGTTCGCTCTGCCTACGAAACGGCTCACCCTGTGACTCTTTGACAACATGGCTCTGCAGGTTCTCCATTCGTTTCCACAAAGGAAGTGTAAACGCTAAAAGTACGACTAACGCGAATTGAATGAGCGAAATGGTCAAGTAGCCATTCCGCCATAAATCATGATCGCGCATAAAGCCAGACATAATAATAGGGCCAAGCGTAGCGCCCACACCCCAGAAGCAATGCAGCCAGCTCATATGATGGGCTTGAAAATGCGTGGCAACATAATGATTCAATGCTGCATCCACAGAACCAGCTCCTAGTCCCAGTGGCAATGCAAAAATCATTAACCATAAAATCGAAGGGGCAAAAGAAAATCCGAGCAAGGCTGCCGCCGTCATCAAGCAGCTGATCAGCGTGATCCGTCCAGTTCCCAATCGTTTTAATAATGCACCACTCATCAAGCTAGAGACGATCGTACCAGACGCAATCGCAATGTTGATCACACCTGCCATACCAAATGCCGCGCCATATTCTGCTTGCATGACCGGCCAAGCTGCCCCCAGTAACGAATCAGGAAGGCCCAAGCTGATAAACGACAAGTAAATCATGATCAAAAAGAATGTTGCCACTATCCCCCGCCTCCTGCTCGTTTTTACATTCTTCCTGTGAGTCTATTCAGCAATTTCTCTCCCTCTGTTTTGAACTGTTTGTTCTTTTCGAGAAATTCGTTCACTTCATGTAATTGGGCTGGCCGGTAGCCTGGGCCATCACAGCCACAGGAATGATAGGTAAACCCATGCTGATAGAGGATTTCAACCTTTTTCCACTGCTTCACATCCGTTTGCTTCGGAGCCTTGAAATCATGCCCCATCGCCGTCATTCCCTCACCACATTGCGGACAGCTATGCTTGATCTTGTTCCATTCTTCCTCCGTGGATCAACCCCTATCCAAATCTTTTTTCAATCTAGACAATTCCCATTTCGCTATTGCTATGTATCCCCTTTTTTGACGAGCGTACTACCGATGAAGTCAAAGCTCAAAGGCGCCCCTTTTTTGTCGGGCTGCCATCCCAGCTTGATCGCCTCTTCAATGATAGCCGCGACGTCAGCTGGCTTTATCGCTCTCATATCCAAATGCTGCACATGTGGAAACTCCGTCCAAAAATCATTTACATCTGATTTTACATACACGCGAATCAATTGACCCATACCTTCGTTGTGCTGGATCGTCAACGCGAGCAGCCCCTTTGCTGCTGGACTAATCACCCAACGATATCGCTGCTCTCCTACCGTGATTCCCCGTGTTCCTTTTTTGGGTAATGCCATAGCTACCTCCTCAAAGCGAGTACATGTTTATCAATTCTGCCAAATACGTTTTTATGCCGTCCACGATTTCGGGTGAATGCTGCACAGTTACTTCTTTCCCCAACCCAATCAAGAACTTTGCAAAATATAAAATGTCTCTTCTCGCTACACTTCCTTCTAACCAACCACTTCCATCCTGCCGCACATGCAGCATAGATGCAAGCCAAAGTTCAGCCTCACAAGCCTGCACACCTTCAGATCCAACGGCTTCGATGCCGAATGTTCGACGGCATGAATACGGTCACAACGAAACACGCGAATATCTTGATGTTGATAACAAGAAGCCGTGCTGTACCATAAACCGTTTTTTGTATAAATGCCAATCGGCTGCATCTCCCGCTTGGATTGTTGTCCGCGCGTTTCATAAGTGATAAGGAGTACTTTTTATTGGATGGCAGCATCCAGCAATATGGATAAATGCGAAGAGCTGCTCATTTACATGGCTCCTTTTCGCAGTTTACCTCGTTTTATGATAAAGAAAAACAAGCCACGATAACCCCGCAGCTTGTTCCCTCTTTTCTTTCTTTACAATTCCAGCTTATGTTTCTCCAAGAAGTTCGTAGCAAAATTCCCTGCGACAAAGTCAGGGTGCTCCAGCAGCTTCTCATGGAAGGGAACCGTCGTATGCACGCCCTCGATGACAAACTCACCTAGCGCCCTCTTCATACGAGCCAATGCTTCGTTGCGATCTGTACCCCAAACGATCAGCTTGGCGACCATCGAATCATAGAAGGGAGAGATTTCGTAGCCGGGATAAACCGCACTGTCCACGCGTACACCGTAACCGCCAGGCGGCAAGTAATTGATGACCTTACCTGGTGATGGCATAAAGTTTTTCGCAGGATTCTCCGCATTGATTCGGCACTCGATCGCCCATCCATTGATTTTCACGTCTTCTTGTGAAAAGGATAACGGATTGCCTGCTGCGACAGATATTTGTTCTTTGATCAAGTCGATTCCTGTGATCATCTCTGTCACGGGATGCTCTACCTGAATCCGTGTATTCATTTCCATGAAGTAAAATTGGCCATGCTTGTCGAGCAAAAATTCAACAGTGCCCGCTCCGTGGTACGAAACCGCTTTGGCTGCCGCCACCGCAGCTTGCCCCATTTGCTCGCGCAGTGTTTGGTCTAGCGCAGGAGATGGCGCTTCTTCTACCAGCTTTTGATGACGTCGCTGAATGGAGCAATCCCGCTCTCCCAAGTACACTGCACTGCCGTGCTTGTCGCCCATGATTTGAATCTCCACATGCCGTGGCTCTTCCACGTATTTTTCCAAGTACACGCCAGCGTTACCGAATGCCGTCTCTGCTTCTTTCTGGGCTTGCCGAATCGCCTTGGACAAGTCATCGGCGTCAAAAGCGACACGCATGCCTCTGCCGCCACCACCAGCCGTTGCTTTTACAATGACAGGATAGCCTATTTTCTCCGCCACCTGCAATGCCTCATCGATGTCATCAATCAAGCCGTCTGTGCCCGGGACTAATGGTACATTCGCTTGACTCATCGTTGCTTTTGCTACGGATTTGTCACCCATTTTTGTGATCGCTTCAGGATCGGGACCGATAAAGGTAATCGAGCAATCTTGGCAAAGCTGGGCAAACGAAGCGTTTTCCGCCAAGAAGCCATAGCCCGGATGGATAGCGTCTGCCTTCGTATAAAGAGCGACCGTCATAATCCGTGCCATGTTCAAATAGCTGTCCTTGGACGCCGTGGGTCCGATGCAATACGCTTCATCCGCCAATTCTACGTGCAATGCTTCCCGATCCGCCTCAGAAAAGACAGCGACTGTACGTATCCCTAGTTCCTGACAAGCGCGAATAATGCGGACAGCGATTTCGCCGCGATTGGCAATCAATACTTTCGTAAACATAGGCGCACTCCTTCCTACTGAGTTTTGACAACGAGCAATGCTTTTCCGTAATCGACAAATTGACCATCCACGACGAGAATTTCCGTAATGATGCCGCTAACTGGGGTCGTAATTTCGGCAGATAGCTGAAGAGCATCAGCCGTGCAGCGTCCAACCTTTTCGCCTACTTGAACAGTCTGCCCTATTGTCACTTCCGCATAGAACAGTCCTACTCCCGGCGACATGACTTGCTGTATCACTTCCTTGGGTACCGCAGCAACGACATCGACGGACTCAGCAGTGGCGGCTGCCTCCTGATAGCCATGCTCCACTTCGCCCACCTGTACAGGCTCATGGACAGCCACGACTTCGACTGGTGCGCTTTTCTTGATCACGATGCGGGTCTTGCCCTTCTCCCATTCCAGCTCCTCAATGGAAGACTGATTCACCAGCTTGATGAATTCACGCAGCTCATGCAGCTTCATAGCACGATCAGAGCTCCTTTCTAAAGTGGGATATTCCCGTGCTTTTTGTACGGACGATCTTCTTGTTTATTTCTGAGCATTTCCAAGGCTTGCGCCACCTTTTGGCGGGTTTCGCGCGGATCGATGACATCATCCACCATCCCGAGACTTGCCGCGACATATGGGTTGGCGAACTTTTCTCGGTAGAGGGCAATTTTCTCTGCGCGAGTCGCAGCCGGGTCCTCACTTTGTTCGATTTCCTTTGAAAAAATGACGTTAGCTGCCCCCTCGGGACCCATGACGGCAATTTCTGCATTCGGCCAAGCATACACGATATCTGCACCAATGGACTTGGAGTTGAGCGCCACATAAGCGCCTCCGTAAGCTTTGCGCAGAATCACGGTGATTTTGGGAACCGTAGCTTCTGAGTATGCATACAAGATTTTCGCCCCATGACGGATAATCCCGCCGTGCTCCTGATTGATCCCCGGGAAAAAGCCAGAGACATCTTCAAAGGTCAACAGTGGAATGTTGAAGCAGTCGCAGAAACGGATGAACCGTGCCAGCTTATCCGATGAATGAATGTCCAGTCCGCCTGCCATGACCTTTGGCTGGTTGGCGATAATGCCGACACTGTGTCCATCGATACGCGCCAGACCGATAACGATATTGCGGGCAAAGTTCGGCTGTACTTCCATGAAATCACCGTGATCCACGATTTTTTCGATGACCTTGCGCACATCGTATACTTTGGTACTTTCAGCAGGTACTAGCTCCAAGAGTTCCTCTTGCCAACCATTATTCTCCTCTGCTTTTATCACAGGTGCGCGATCGCGATTGTTTTGTGGTAGGAAGCTGAGCAACCTGCGTACTCCTTCCAACACTTCCTGTTCGGTCTCTGCCGTAAAATGGGCATTGCCGCTCACCGTAGAATGGACTTTGGCTCCGCCTAGATCCTCCGCGGATATTTTTTCACCTGTAACGGTTTCGATGACTTTTGGTCCTGTGATGAACATTTGACTCGTCTTCTCAACCATGAACACGAAATCCGTAATCGCTGGAGAGTAAACCGCTCCTCCTGCACACGGACCGAGAATGACAGAGATTTGTGGAATCACACCGGAGTAAATGGCATTGCGGTAAAAAATCGTACCATAGCCATCCAGTGAGCTTACCCCTTCTTGAATGCGTGCGCCGCCAGAGTCATTCAGACCGATAAAGGGAGCGCCGTTTTTCGCTGCCAAGTCCATCACCTTGGCAATTTTCATCGCGTGCATCTCACCCAGAGCTCCACCAAACACCGTGAAATCCTGCGCGAACAAATAGACAGGACGACCGTTGATTTTACCATAGCCCGTCACAACACCTTCGCCTGGTGCCTCCATCTGGTCGAGACCAAAATGCGTAGCACGATGCTCAACAAACGGGTTCAGCTCCATAAAGGTGTCTGGGTCAAGCAGTAGATCGATCCGCTCACGTGCGGTCAACTTACCGCGGTTATGTTGGGCATCGATACGAGCATCTCCGCCACCAAGCTGGATTTTATATTTCCGTTCCATCAATTCATCAATTTTCTCGTACATATTGTTGCTCATAAGGGCCACCATCTCTCTATTCCTTTTTCATGATCGCATTCTCGTAGATCGCCACTAATTGTTGCACGGCACTCGTCGGTGAAATCTCGCCACTCGCAACGGCTCCTTCAATGGAGGGAAGCAGCTCGGCTACTTGCTGGTTGCCAAAAAAGGTCGCGCGCAAGTAGTCCTGAGCCATACTGTGCATCCAATCGAGTAGCTGCGCTTTGCGTCTTGCCTCGAAGCCGCCTGATTGGATGGTGGTTTCACGAAATTGACCGATGACCTCCCAAATACCTTCAATGCCTTCCCCTGTCAGGGAAGAACACATATATGCCTTCGTTTCCCAGCCAGTGGTTGCCGGCTGCAAGTAATGCAGAACACGATTGTATTCACCTTTGGCGATCAAGGCACGCGTGCGATTTTCCCCATCGGCTTTATTAATCAGTAGCGCATCCGCGATTTCCATGATGCCTTTTTTGATTCCTTGCAGTTCATCGCCCGCCCCTGTCAACATCAGCAGTAAAAAGAAATCAACCATGGACCTGACTGTCGTCTCACTCTGTCCAACCCCTACCGTCTCGACCAAAATCACATCATAGCCTGCTGCCTCGCAGATCAGCATCGTTTCCCGCGTCTTCCGATTGACACCGCCTAGCGTGCCCCCTGTGGCAGAAGGTCGGATGAACGCCTGTGGATTGCGTGACAAAAGCTCCATCCGTGTCTTGTCGCCGAGAATGCTCCCGCGAGTAACCGTACTGCTCGGATCAACAGCCAAAACAGCGACACGATGACCTTTTTCACAAAGCATACTGCCGAATGCTTCAATGAACGTGCTCTTACCTGCACCTGGCACACCGGATATACCTATGCGTATAGATTGACCTGTATGAGGAAGCAGCTGCTTAATCACCTCTTGGGCCATATCCATATGAGCGGGAGCATTGCTCTCAACCAGCGTGATTGCCTGCGCCAAAACCGTTCGGTTACTATCTCGTACGCCTGTGACGTATTGATCCACTGATAAGCGCGGGAGACGTGCCTTGGAGGAAACGTTCAAGAAATTCTTGTCAGCCTTGCCCCCGGTCATTGTCCAGCAGCCTCCAGGCGATACACGATCTCTTGCAGAACGTGCTGGGCTGCTACAGGAATGACTGTTCCTGGCCCAAAGATAGCTGCGGCACCATGCTCTCGCAAAAAGGCGTAATCCTGCGCTGGTATAACACCGCCTATGACCACAACAATATCCTCTCGTCCTAGCTTCTTGAGCTCTTCCACCAGTTGGGGCAGCAAGGTTTTATGCCCTGCCGCAAGCGAGCTGAAGCCGATCACGTGCACATCATTTTCTATCGCCTGCTTCGCTGTTTCCTCAGGTGTTTGGAACAACGGACCGATATCGACGTCAAAGCCTAAATCCGCAAAGGCAGTAGCAATTACTTTCGCGCCCCTATCATGTCCGTCTTGACCCATTTTCGCGATCATAATACGGGGACGTCTGCCTTCCCACTGCTCGAATTCGTCTGCCATCTTGCGCACAGTCGCTACCTCATCGGCATCTGCGTATTCGGAACTGTAGACGCCGCTAATGGAGCGAATGACCGCCTTGTGTCTACCTACGACCTTTTCATAGGCATCCGATATTTCGCCCAAAGAAGCTCTTGCCCGCGCCGCTTCAATGGCCAGTTCCAACAGATTGCCTTCGCCTGATTTCGCACATTCCGTAATCGCTTGAAGAGTTACTTGCACTCTCGCCTCATCTCGGTTACTGCGCAGCTCCTGCAAACGTCTGATTTGCGCTTCCCGAACCGCTGTGTTGTCCACTTCGAGAATCTCCAGCGGATCTTCCTTGTCCAGACGGTATTTGTTCACGCCAATAATGGCTTCCTTCGCCGAATCGATATGGGCCTGACGGCGTGCAGCCGCTTCCTCGATCTTCATTTTCGGCAATCCCGTCTCTATTGCTTTTGCCATACCACCAAGTGCTTCGATCTCTTCGATGTGCGCCCACGCTTTTTCCACGAGCTGCGCAGTCAAGGACTCGACGTAATAAGAACCTGCCCACGGATCGACGACCTTGGTTATCTCGGTTTCGTCCTGCAAAAACAACTGTGTATTTCGCGCGATTCTGGCTGAAAAATCGGTCGGCAACGCAATCGCTTCATCCAGAGCGTTCGTATGCAGAGATTGGGTATGCCCCAGAGCCGCGGCCATGGCTTCGATGCACGTCCGCACCACGTTGTTATACGGGTCCTGCTCCGTCAAACTCCATCCAGATGTTTGCGAGTGTGTCCGCAGTGCCATCGACTTTTCGTTTTTGGGATGGAATTGCTTGATCAGATTGGCCCAAATTAAGCGGCCTGCACGCATTTTCGCCACTTCCATGAAGTAGTTCATGCCAATCGCCCAGAAAAAGGACAGTCGTGGCGCAAACGCATCGATGTCGATGCCTGCTGCAAGGCCAGTACGAACGTATTCCAAGCCATCTGCCAACGTGTAGGCCAATTCAATATCCGCGGTCGCACCCGCTTCTTGCAGGTGATAGCCTGAAATACTGATGCTGTTGAATTTGGGCATGTGCTTGGAGGTGTAGGCAAAAATATCGGAAATAATCTTCATCGACGCTTCTGGCGGATAAATGTAAGTATTCCGAACCATGTATTCCTTCAAAATGTCATTTTGGATCGTTCCGGTTAGCTCGGCCTGCGATACCCCTTGCTCTTCTGCTGCCACGATATAGAACGCCATAATAGGTAAAACGGCTCCGTTCATCGTCATGGAGACGGACATTTTATCGAGGGGAATGCCATCGAACAAAATTTTCATATCAAGAATGGAGTCAACTGCTACGCCTGCTTTCCCGACATCACCGACTACCCGGGGGTGATCAGAGTCATAGCCGCGATGTGTCGCGAGGTCGAAGGCAATCGACAGCCCTTTTTGTCCCGCAGCCAAATTCCGTCGGTAAAATGCGTTACTCTCTTCCGCCGTAGAAAATCCGGCATATTGCCGCACCGTCCAAGGCTGAGTTACGTACATCGTCGGATATGGTCCACGCGTATACGGTGGCAAACCAGGCATGTAGCCGAGGTGATCCATGTCCTCCACATCTTCCATGGTGTAAAGAGGTTTTACAGGGATCTGCTCCAGCGTCTGCCACATTTGCTCGTTTCCTGGTGGGTTTGCATCCAGTTGGGGAAACAAATCAGACACATCTCGTTTGGACTGATAAGTCATTTTTGAAAAATCAGGTCGCTTCATTATGAGCTCACTCCTATCCGCTCCTGAAGTTCTCGCAACATCTCGTAGCAATTGGAACGCATGTGGATGCAATCATCTACACCGGCCGCCTTAAAAGTAGCCAGCTGCTCTGCGTCAGGCAAGCCAGCCAACAGAACCGTCATCTGAGCTACACGTTGCTTGATTGCTTGCGCCAAAGGTGGAACCTGCTCTGGATAACTCGCATCGTCCGAACAAATGACCGTGATCAACGCACCCGATGCCAATGCAGCTTCGGCCGCCTCTACAGTGGTAGAGAATGCTTGCTGACGCAATACGTCAAAACCGCCAACTGCAAAAAACTCTGATGCGAAATCTGCCCGTGCCTTATGCTTTGCCACTGAACCCATCATAGCCAAGAACACAGTCGGTCTCTTGCCTGTCGTTTTCAAGAAATCATCTGCCTGTATTCTCAAGGATTCAAAGCGTTCGGATGCCCGGTGAATACGGAGTGGTTGGATGATTGTCTCCACTGAATTTTCACGTTTCATGGCTTTGGCGATATCACCCACAGTCGCTCCATGAAGCACTGCTGTTACTGCACGTTCCACGAACTCCTCCGTACGATTCGCCAACTCATCGAGCGCTGTGGAGACGAGAGTCGCGTTTTGTTTCAACCGGAGGGATCGTGCTTCCGCTGCTCGCTCTTCGTGAATGCTCGGAAGACTCTCGGCCTGCAGTGGCTGCTCAGCCGTATTGGCATACATGTTGGTTCCAACCAAACGCTTTTTACGCGTATCGATGCTCGCTGCTTTTTGATCCGCGATCTGGGCGATCAAGCCTTGTGGGAAGCCTGCTTCTAATGCGCTCAGCATGCCACCGTGCGCTTCAACCTGCTGGAACAGCTCCCATGCTTTTTTCGCTAATGCATCTGTGAGCCATTCTACGTACCAAGAACCTCCCGCAGGGTCGATCACTTTTGCCAAATGCGCTTCTTCTTGCAAAATGATTTGCGTATTTCTGGCGATTCTTCTTGAAAACGCATTGGCAGGGCGTATGGATTCGTCAAATGCGGATACATGCAGACTGTCTGCTCCACCAATGACGGCTGAGAACGCTTCTGTCGTGGAACGCAGCATATTGACATACGGATCGTAAATCGTCTTCGTCCAGGCCGAAGTTCTGGCGTGAATCGTCATCTTTTGCGCTTCCAATGATCCACCGTAGGCTGCCACGATGTTTGACCAGACCATTCTTGCAGCACGCAACTTCGCGATTTCCATGAAGACGTCTGAACCGATCGAAAATGAGAACTGCATTCGTGGTGCAACTTCCTCTATAGACAGCCCCCGCTCAAGCATCGCTTGCAAATAGTCGACACCTGTGGCCAGTGAAAAAGCAAGTTCGGTTACTGCGTTTCCGCCACCGTCCTGATAAGGATGGCTTTGAACCAGCATCGTTTTCAGCGCGGGCGCATGATCTTTTGCCCATTTCGTCATGCTCGCCATGGCGTGATAAGCTGTCTGCAAAGAACAAGGGAGTTTGCCCTCTGTGAGCAGAACCGCTATAGGGTCTTGCCCGATACAACCGCGAAGTTCGGAGACTTGCTGACCTGTCGTTTCAACATGTGCCAAAAGGAGCGAAAGAATGGGTAAGCCCATCGCTCCCGTGTTCACGAAAAGAGGGACCTCTGAAAGCTTCACCCCTTGAAGTGCCTGCTCTACATCCTCTCTGCAAAAAACAGATACACCTTTGTGACCAATCGAATCTGGCAATGCTTCGTCCGGATCAAGTCCATCCAATGTCGCTTGATCCACCAGCAGATGTAGCATCGTTTGCCCGCGCTCCAAATCGTCTACGGCTGCCTGATTGAACGCCTCGGCACTCGTTGCGATGATTTCCTGACAGACATGCCATTTGTGTTCCTTTTGCTCGCCATGCTGTTGATTCCCTCTATGAAAAGGTGCCTCGCCTGGTAGCGCTTCCAGATGCGGCAATGTTTTGACATCTTCGTACCGATAGATGGGCTGGCGAACAATCCCCTCGTACGAATGCGTCAGTAACTTGGCATCAAAAGAGGCACCCTTTAGCGATTTTTCTGCCGCCTCCCGCCATTGCTCGTACGTGGGAACGGAGAATTCCTTGAACCATGTATGTTTGCTCACTCTTCCAGTCCTCCCCTTAAAAGCTGCTCCATTACGCTTGCTTCACCAGGAATAACGGCTGTCCATGCTCGACCAACTGACCGTTTTCCACCAAGACTTGGACAATCTCTCCTTTTACTTCTGCTTCAATCTCGTTAAACAGCTTCATGGCTTCGACAATACAGACAATGGTAGTTGGCTCTACCCGATCATTTATGGATACGTATGGTGCTGCGTCAACGGCAGGTGCTGCATAGAAGGTTCCCACCATGGGTGAAGTGATTTTGTACAAGTTTTCCGTCACTTCCGCCGATTTCTGAGGCGCTTCCACAGGGACCTTTTCGACCGGACGCTCAATCATTTCTTTTTTAGGCAAAGGGACAACGGGTGCCGCCGTCACGATTGGCGCGCTTTTTGTTTGTACGGGAGTCTGGTGTATGGCTGTGACTTGATTCCCATTTCTTCGTTTGATTCGCAATGAAGAATCTTCATCATTTACCTCAAAAGATTCTATGTCCGTCTGCTCCAATAGCTTCACAAGTTCTCGTAATTCGTAAATGGTAAGCACGACTATTCCTCCCCTATTCCCGCATCTGACTGGCACACTCTCACGAACCGACTAGTTGGTCTGTTGTGATTGTGCAAGACCGACCAGTTGGTCTTTTTGATAGTATAACAAATGTCAGAATACTAGTACAGACCAACCAGTTGGTCTGATCGAAGAATATGATAAGGGACCATCAAGCGACTATGCCCCTGTCTCCTATCGAAAAGCTTGAGTGTAGCCGCATGATCCTTGTTAGCGCCCCTACAATGGATTGAAGGAATTTCCTTCTGATTGCAGGAAAAAACGTTGAAATGCCGGGTTTTCCATCGATTCTGATTTCAAAACGGAATGAAGAACCATATCTGCATAAATATCCGCGATTTGCTCGATCGAGTACGTCCCTGACTTTTGATACCACTTGTAAATCCAGTTCACCATGCCAAAGATAGCCATGGACACAATCGGCACAGGCAGCTCCGGGCGGAACTCACCCGATTCGATTCCGTCCGAAATGACGGTGAACATGATTTTTTTATAGCGATCCCGTTTTGTTTCAATATCCGTGTAGTACTCTGGTGCTAAAAACAGACTCTCCTGATAAAAGATCGTAACCTGCGAGCGGTACAGATCAATCATCATAACGAAGGATTTTACGATTGCTTGGAGTCGCTCAGTCGGGGTATCCCACTTCTCGTAAGCTTCCTCTGCTTTCTCCAACACATACGTAATAAATTGATCATGAATGATATAGAGGAGTTCATCTTTTGATTTGAAGTTGTGATAAAATCCTCCCTTCGACGTGCCGCTTTCTTTCACAATTTGATCCACAGTCACTTTGTGGTAGCCATTTGCTTCAAACAAGCGCATGGATGTTTCAATAATACGTTCTCTGATTGATTTTTCGGCCATTATCTTCACCCGTGACCATTATAGCATAACTACATAGCAAAAACGCCGATTCTCTTCGGTGAGAGATCGGCGTTTCTTCCTTAATTCGTTGGTGTGGAAACAGGCACGGCACCTGAATATTCTTCGAGCGTAATCCCTTTTTCTCCAATTTCTTGCGCAATCTCGGCACCTACATAGCGCAAATGCCACGGCTCATAAATATAGCCAGTAATCGCGTCTTTTCCCTCTGGGTAGCGAATGATAAATCCAAACTTCTCGACGTTTTCATCCAGCCACTTCGCTTCTTTTGTTCCACCAAAGCAGCTCGTTGCTGCGCATTTGCCATCCTTACCGGAGACGTCAATCGCGAGTCCCGTCTCATGCTCACTCGTCCCTGGAACGGCACTGTAGGTCCGTGCCTTCTCTACGCCGTCTTTTTTTACATAGCGATTAAACAGCGTTTTCTGGTAGGCGTGGGAGCGATAGGCAGATACGCCAGCCAACTGGACGCCGTCAGCCTGGGCTGCCGCAAATAACTGTTCAAGCGCACCAGCTGCTTCTTTGCGCATTTTTCGTTTCTCGCTCTTTTCCGGGAGCAGGTAAGGAACGTTCGGAAACACTAAATCATTTGGCTGATAGTTCTCTGGAAGCTTGCGTTGTTTGTTCACCAGTACAGCAACACTCTCAGGCTCACCTACGACCTCGATGTCCGGGAACGACAGCTCAGGTGGCTGACCCGCTGGTGGCTTTTCTGCCGGCTTCGTTTCCGTAGGCTTCGCTTTCTGGGGTTGCTCCGGTTGTTCTTGCTTTGGTGTTTCAGCCGGTGAAGGCGTGGTCTCTTCTTTTGGCTTCACTTCTTCTTTCTTTGGAGGAGTTGGCGTCTCCACGGATGGTGGTGTCTGTGGTTCTTGTGGAGCAGCTGTACTGTTACATCCAGACAACACAAATGTCATTGCCGTTACGAGTACGAGCGGATGCAAAAGTCGGTGTCGAAAACTTCTCATTGTAACGTTCCTTTCGTTTTGGAGCTGATCCAATTATGTAGGTAATAAAAGTACGTACTTATTATGACATAATTGACCGGCGTTTCGTTACATGTTTTATCGAGAAATCACGACCTGATCGATATTCAGGTAACCCGCTGGACTGATGGAGAAGCCCTGAATATGGTTGCTAATCACAGCTAAATTCTCCAGATTGCGAATCGGCACGACCAAAGCATCTTGCAGCTCCACTTCTTGTGCTTTTGCGTAGATGGCGAGTCTTTTGGCAGGATCTGTTTCGATACGACCAGCCTCGATGAGACGATCCAGCTCGGGATTGCTGTATTGAAAACTGTTGCCAGCCCCGCCACCCGATGTATGAAATAAATTGTACTGATTGTAGTCGGCATCCCCGGTTGCATTTGCCCAGCCACTGACAAAAATCTCATGATCCTTCGTTTTCTCAATGGTTCGGACAAACTCATCGTAGCTGACGACTTTTAGCTCCGCGTCGATACCGATCCCTTTTACTTGCGACCGTATCACTTGGGCAACCAAGATTCGGTCCCGTCTGTTGTAGGTAATCATTTGAATAGGAAAACCATCTGGATAGCCCGCCTCTGCGAGCAAACGACGCGCTTGGTTGATGTCGTACGGGTAGCTTTTCACAGTCGGACTGTAGCCAAACACATGCGGTCCAATCGGTGAGTTCGCCTTGGTTCCCACATTGTTATACACCCCTTTAATGATCGCTCCCGTCTCGATCGCCATACTGATGGCTTTCCTCACACGGATATCATTCAGTGGTGGACGTGAAACATTAAACCCCATAAACTCCGTCCCGAGCGCATCACTGCGGTACACCCGCATCTGGTTGGACGCTTGAATCCGATCCAGCTCCATGACAGGGATGGACTCTGCAATATGTGCTTCTCCATTCTCGACCATCGCAATGCGAGCCGCATCATCCGGAACAACCTTGAAGAAGACTTGATCAAGCGTAGCAGCCTCGCCCCAATAGGACTGGTTTTTGCTCAACGTAATTTGACTGCCAGGCTCCCATGATTGGAACTGATAAGGGCCAGTACCAACCGGGTGATGCGATAACTCCCGTCCGTATTTATCGATCGCAGTAGGGCTGATGATGCTCCCCTCATGACTGGCCAAAATAGAAAGCAAAGGCGCAAATGGCTTATGAAGGATGAATTGCACTCTGTACGGATCGATGACCCTTACCTGCTTTACTTTTTCGAACATGGCTGCCCGAGGAGAAGCCACCGCTGGATCTAATACACGATCAAATGTTTTCTTGACCGCCTGTGCATGAAAGGGAGTCCCATCGTGAAAAACAACACCTTGACGGAGAGTAAACTCCCAAGTAAGATCGTCGATTTGTTTCCATGACGTTGCCAGCTGTGGCTGAATGTTCATGTTCCGATCTCGTTTGACGAGCCCTTCATACACTTTTCCTTGGACGACACTCGCCTCATTAATCGTCAAAATAAAATGGGGATCGAGATTTGCGGCATCCGACATACGTGCAATGATTAACGTCCCACCCTCAACAACGTTTTGGGGTGTCGGTACGATTTGGTTGCTGTGAGGCGGCTCCTGACCGAAGGAACAGCCTGCTATAGCTATGATTGCTGCGAGTAACAGTCCAATTAGTCTGTGAAAGGATATCTGCGTGTACATTGGACCCTCCCTGCATGCTCTTATGTTTGCCTAGTTGTATGTTTAGCAAAAAGACCGCCTTCTCCCATGTTTCCCAGAGAGTAGCGGTCCACGCACTATTCTTTTTCAAATAATCGCTGAAACTCCCCGAAGCCTTCTTCCTCCAAACGATCCTTCGGAATGAAGCGCAAGGCGGCTGAATTGATGCAGTAGCGCAATCCATTTTCTCCAGGACCGTCCTCGAAAACGTGGCCGAGATGAGAATCTGCATCTTTGCTGCGAACCTCTGTACGAATCATATTATGTGTCAAATCCACATGCTCGGTTACGTTTTCCTCTTGCAATGGCTGGGTAAAGGATGGCCACCCGCAGCCGGAATCGAACTTGTCCAAAGAACTGAACAAAGGCTCGTTGGAGACGATATCTACGTAGATGCCCTCTTCCTTATGATCCCAGAATTCGTTCGTAAATGGACGTTCTGTCCCGTTATTTTGCGTCACCTCGTACTGGAGCGGGGTCAAGGTTTTTTTCAATTCTTCTTGCTTCGCACTGTCTCGCCAGGCTTCCTTGGTGAATTTCGCTCTGCCTGATGCCGCCCGATAGTATTGGTAGCGAACCGAATTTTTTTTATAGTAGTCCTGATGATATTCCTCCGCCGGATAGAACGGCTTGGCTGGCAAAATCAGCGTTGCAATGGGCTTTTGGAAACGACCGCTCGCATCCAGCTCTTGCTTGGATTTCAACGCAAGCCTTTCTTGCTCTTCATTATGATAGAAGATCGCTGGCGCATACGATTGACCTCGATCACCGAATTGACCACCAGCGTCAGTCGGGTCGATTTGTCTCCAAAACATTTGCAGCAATTCCTCGTATGTGATGAGCGACGGATCATATGTGATTTGGACCGCTTCATAGTGTCCCGTCGTATCAGAGCATACCTGTTCATAGGTTGGGTTTTCGACATGACCGCCTGTATAGCCGGAGACGACTTTTTCAATGCCTGGCATCTTGTCAAACGGACTGACCATGCACCAGAAGCACCCGCCTGCAAAGGTTGCGATTTCGAATGGATGTGTATCGCTGTTCACGCATTTCGCCTCCTGTAAATGTATGTACATTATCATTTACGATTGTACATGGTTTGCAAAAGCAAAGTCCACTCTGGAAGTGCTGCGAGAGGGTTCCAAATAGGAAAGGAGACCTTTTCACTTGAAAGGTCCCCTTTTCGCTATAGAATTGCCTGATTCTTCACTCGTATGTCGCTACTCTGACAGCGCTTTGGCAAATCCAGAGAGCATGACAACCATATGGGCAATTCCTTCCTCGAAGTCTTTCAAACGGATGGATTCGTTCGGTGCATGTACTTTGCAGCCAACCCAGCCTACTCCTGTACTAACAACCGGAAGCTTCAGCTGTTCACCGAAAATATACATCGGCCCCGTTCCTGCCGCGTTTGGAGAAAGCACTGGTTCATGTTCGTAAATGACGCGAGCCGAGTCCAGCACGTGAGCAACAAATGGATGGTGGAAATCGGAACGGTACGCTTTTTGTCCGTTAATCATGCTGATGGTAATATCCGTAAAACCATGCTTCTCCAAATGGTTCTCGATGCAATTCATGATGTGCTGTGGATCTTGTCCTGGGACAAGGCGGCAATCCAACTTGGCCTTCGCGCTTTTCGGCAGTACCGTTTTCGCACCCTCTCCTGTATAGCCGCTATCCAGACCACAAATGGTCATAGTTGGGTGGAAAACCATGGCTTCTCGTGGGTCCACGTTGTTTGCTGCGGTAATCAGTGGGCGTTTCAAACCGTATAGCGCTGCTGTCGCTTCTTCACTGAACGGCAATTCGGAAACGACTTTCTTTTCATCCGCTGTCGGTTCCTCGATCCCGTCAAAGAAGCCTTCGACCAAAATCTCGTTTTGTTGATTTTTCATCGTCGCCAATGCCTGGACCAAGCGCCATGCTGCATTGTCTACATACGCACCGACAGAGGAATGCATGTCGATCTCTGCCCCAACGCATGTCAGCTCAAGGTACGCCATTCCTTTGATCCCTGCAACCATGCTGATTCGCTCATTTTCGTCCTTTCCACCGAATTCCCAAATGCAGGCATCCGCCTGGAAAAGATCCTTGTACTCTCGAAGATATGGCTCCAGATTCGGGCTGCCGATCTCTTCTTCTCCTTCGATCAGGAACTTGATGTTGCAAGGCAAACCGCCCGCTTGCTGCTGCAAAATATGAATCGCCGTCAGACGCGCAACGAGGTCACCTTTATTGTCAGCAGCCCCACGGGCATACAGCTTTCCATCAATGATCGTAGGGTCAAACGGCTCCGTGTTCCACTCATGAAACGGCTCAGGTGGTTGAACATCGTAGTGATCGTAAAACAGGATCGTTTTACTGGCGTCTCCTTCACTGCCTGCTGCAAAAGACGCATACACGACTGGATTGCCGCCAAGATTGTCGAGTACCTTTGTCTCTCCGCCAACCTCATGAATCATCTTGACCACGTATTCAACCGTCTCTGGGATGGCCTTATGCTGTGCGGATACGGTAGGAAAACGCAAATAATGCTTCAGCTTCTCGATTGCCTGTGGCAAATTTTCTTGCACGCTACCTATGACTTGTTCTTTGTTCACGAAAGGGCACCTCCAATTGGCAGTTATCTGCTTATTCTACTTTCACTTTTTGGTGTGCGATCAAATAGGTATCAAACCAATCCGTCGTATATTGCAGTCTCAACACACGTTGCAGAGGATCACCACTGCGGGATAGTTCATGACTGGCACCCGGGAAACGGACAAATGACACCGGGGCCTTGCCTTGATGCTTCAACGTTACATAAAGCTGCTCGGCCTGTTCGATTGGGCAACGGTAGTCATGTTCCCCATGCATGATCAGCAGTGGCGTCTCGATGTTCTCTACCAAGCGAATCGGTGAATGCTGCCACATTTTTTCCGGATTCGTGAATGGATTTGCCTGAATCTCTTCGGCAGTGAAGTAATAACCGATATCACTGACACCGTAAAAGCTTACCCAGTTGCAAATACTCCGATCTGTTACACCCGCTTTGAATCGATTGGTTTTACCGACGATCCAGTTCGTCATGAAGCCACCATAGCTGCCACCTGCGACACCCAAGCGGTCCTCATCGACAAAATCGAAATGATCGCATGCATATTGCACGGCCGTCATCAAATCGCGATAATCGTTCCCTCCATAGTCTCCGCAGCACGCCTGAACAAAACGCTCTCCGTAGCCAAAGCTCCCTCTCGGATTTGTATAGAGTACGGCGTAGCCTTTTGCAGCGAGCAGCTGGAACTCATGGAAAAACGTATTTCCGTACATAGAGTGAGGCCCGCCATGAATTTGCAGAACCATCGGATATTTTTTTCCTTCTTCAAAACCGACAGGCTTAAGCATCCAACCGTGCAGCTTCCAGCCATCCATCGCGACAAACTCCATTTCTTCAGGAACAGGGAACTCAATGCCCGCAAATAGTTCTTCGTTCAGTGCTGTCAAACGTTTTTCTTCGCCGTCTTTCAGACTTACTTGATACAAGTCTCCGGGCGTAAACGGATCACTGATGGCAGCAACCACCGCTTGTTCGTTTTCATGCAGCGAAAAGCCGTAAATATTCCGGTTGCCCGTTACAACACTCGTGACTTGTCCGTCCAGCGTTACGTGATAAATGCCAGAATTTCCTCGTTCGCTGGCGATGAAATACATGCCTCCTCCGTCCGCTGTCCATACAGCCCCTGGATTCGGGTGACCTGGCGAGCGCATGTCTCCGATGGTGGAATCGCCAACCTGAACGTCCCAATCCGCTGTGATGCAAGTATAGTCGCCCTTTTCCAAATCATATACCCAGATGCGCTTCTGTGCTGCGTACAAATGCGTGTCCAATTCACTTCCGATATACGCTAGCTTGTTCCCGTCATGTGACCAGGTTGGATAGGCAAAAATCCCTTTGCTGTTGGTCAGCTTTTTCCATTCTCCCCCTTCAGAAGGGATGAGAAAAACGTCAACACTATGCTGAAAATCAGGGTCTTCTGCTCGGTTCGCCGTAATGGCGAGCCATTTTCCGTCCGGCGACCAGGAGCCAAACGTATGATTGTACGGGCCATCGCTGAGTGGAGTAACCTCGCCTGTTTCTACTTGAACAATGGCCAGCTGCTTGTTTTTCTCGTAAATGAACCCGAGATCATCGGATTTGTACTTCATTCTTCCGACATGAATGGCTTTGGCCTTTTCTTTTTCCTCGGTACCCTCGAGGTCTGCGAATGTTTCACCCTCATCCAGGATCGACGAGAAGACAATGTATTTGCCGTCAGGTGACCAAGTCGGATTGCTGACGCCGTTTTTGCAACGCGTGAGCTGCCTTGCTTCTCCTCCCTTTGCATCGATCAGCCAAATCTGTGGTTTTCCAGATCGATTCGAAACAAAGCTAATCTTTGAACCATCCGGCGACCAGCGTGGGAAGGTATCGCGGGAGCCAGACGTCAGGGGCTGTGGATCATCTGCATCCAATTTGCGTAAAACCAAGTGATTTTGGTAAGCGGGGGACTCATCGATGAGATTTTCCACATAGGCAAGCGTTTTTCCGTCTGGTGATAGCTGTGGATCGCTCGCGTACCGCATTTGATACAAATCTTCAGCCGTTATGCCTCTTTTTACTTGCGTCATCCTAATCACTCCTCGATTTTATTGGTGGATGCCAGTTGCTCCAAAAAGAACTGGGAAATTTTTTGATTCAACGTGATGTGATTGTCCAGCTTTTCGGTAAAGTGGCCTTCATCCTCAAAAATGTGCAAATCGACTTCTTGTCCCCTGCCTCTCATGTCTGCTACGAGCTGCTCTGCTTCGCTGACAGGAACACGCGTATCATTGCGCCCGTGGAATACGAGAAGCGGAGCCGAGATCTTATGGGAATGATTCAAAGGAGCAATTTCTTCAAAAAAGTCATCGTCTTCGCCGAGGAACCCGTACTCCACCTCACGCAATCTCCGTCTCCATGCCCCGGTGTTCTCCAGAAAGGTTTTGAAGTGGGAAATCCCCACAATATCAACACCTGCGGCCCACAGGTCAGGGTAATGCGTGAGTGCCGCCAGTGTCATGAAGCCTCCGTAACTGCGACCCATGATGCCGATCGCCTTCGGGTCAACGCTTGGGCGATTGCCTAAATCTTTGACCAGCCAAGCCAAATCGGCTACAGAATCCATCCGCTTGCGGCGATCATCGAGCTGGACATATTCCCGACCGTAACCCATGCTGCCGCGAACATTCGGTGCTACCACCGTAAAGCCTTCGTTCGCCAAAAACTGAAAAACGGGATGATACTCCGGTCGAATTTGGCTCTCTGGCCCGCCATGGACGTAGACGACGACTGGTTTTATCTCTGCATCATTAGCTGTATCTTTGGCATAGAGGAAATACGGTACTTCCAAGCCATCAAAAGAGGGAAAGCTGCACAATTTGGGCTCGATGAGTTTATCTTCCAGCGCATCGGATTGACCAATGTTCGTCACACGTCTGCTGGTTTGCTCCGAAATGGTATACGTCCAGATGTCGCCTGGAAGTGTAGGACTTTTCAGTGTATAGGCGAGCTGATCATCACTCACCCACGCCAAGGAAGAGATCACTCCATGTGGTGCTTCCTCCACCCGCTCCCAGCGTTGCTCTGTCAAAGAATAGAGAGCAAGAACGGAGTAGCCTCCTTCATTGATCGTGAAGGCAAGTCGCTTCTCATCTGGAGATAATTTTACCTCCTCAATGTCCCATTTCGCATCGTGCACCAGTTTGTTCAGCTCTCCTGTATGCAGTGAAAAGCGGCACAACGCTTTTGTGTTTTCATCGCGGTCGGTTACGAGATATCCCGTTTGGCCGTCTTTTGACAGTACCAAGGAATGATAGCGCGCATGTTTGCTGCAAATGGCGAGCTTTTGTGCTTCCTTCGTTTGCAGATTCAACACATACAGACAATTGTCAATGTTGGTCTCCTGTACGCTGAAAATGAGTCCTGTCCCGTCTGGCAGCCAGCCGATTGGATCTGTGCGCCCATCAGAGCGGAAGACTTCCTCATGCGCACCACTCTCGACATCCTGTACAAAAATATCGAAGCTGCGCGGATTGCGACGATTGCTGGACCACGCGATCTTTTGCCCACACGGAGACCAGCCTCCTAAATAGTGAAAATAATCGGGAGCGTCTGTCAGCGGCTTCACGACTGCACCATTTTCCGTTAGCAAAAAGAACTGTTGCCGCTCGTCTCCCTTGTTGTCCATCCCCACAATCGTTTTCGTTCCGCACGGGGAATGGTCAACAGCTACCACACGATCAGGCAAAAAGGTCACTTGCTCCGAGCGGTTGGAATCTTCATTCCAGCGCCACAACTGCGCGATACCTGTCTGTTTCGTTAAAAAGGTAATCTCTCTACGCTGCGGTACCACCTTCAATTGATACGCGGATTTCACTTGCAGATAGTCCAAAATCAAGAGAAATCATCCTTTCCTCTTTTGCTAGATGTATATTGGAGTATGTAAAGAGAAAAAAGAGGAGAAGCTCCTCTTTTTTTCTATTTTTTGGTTGCCCAGCGAGCGCTCGGGAACGCGTTGACTGGGAAAGTGAGACCTTCTACATTCGGTTTCACCAAATAGTTTTGCTGGTAGTGGTAGACTGGTATGAACGGCATGTCATCCATCAAAATGGCTTCTGCCTGATGAAGCAGTTCCATACGCTTGTTCGGATCTTGCTCAACTTTTGCCGCCATATTCAACTGATCATACTCTTTGTTTACCCAACCAGTACGGTTGTTCGGACTTTCACCCAAATAGTAGTCCAGGTTAAATGCAGGGTCGTTGATTTGACCTACCCAGCCCATACGGCCCATTTGGTAGTTCTTTTGTTTCGTTGTATCCAGGTACACTTTCCACTCTTGGTTTGTCATTTTCACTTCTACGCCCAAGTTTTTCTTGAGCATTTCTTGGATCGCTTGCGCTATTTTCTTGTGGCTTTCATCGGTGTTGTACATCAGCGTAACGTCTGGCAGTGTGGACCAGCCTTCTTCTTGCATACCTTCAGCCAGCAACTTCTTCGCTGCTTCGTAATCTTCTTTGAAGTAATCTCCGCCTTCTTCGCGGAAGTCTTTTCCGTTTGGTTGCATCGCACCACGCGGAACCATAGAGTAAGCTGGTGTCTCTCCACCTTGGCTCACCATTTCGGACAGGGCTTTACGATCAAGCGACATGGCGAAAGCTTTGCGGACCTTTTTATTCGTAAACGGTTCTTTCGTTACGTTAAACATGTACATGTACGTACCATAGTAAGGAACGGATTTGAAATCTGGGCTCGCTTTTTCTTGCGCGAGGATGTCAGACGGCATCTCTTTGTTGAAGTCGAGCTCACCACTCTTGTACATCTGATAAGCAGTCGTGGCGTCATTCACCATTTTCCAGGTGATCTTATCCATTTTTACGTCAGCCTTGTTCCAATAATGCTCGTTCTTTTCTACCACGAGCTCGGAGTCATGCTTCCACGAAACAAGCTTGTAAGCACCGTTGGAGATGTAGGTATCCGCATTTGCTGCCCATTTTGGATTGGCTTCCGCCTGCTTCTTGTTGATCGGGTGCCAGTAACGGGTAGCCAGCATTTTGTCAAAGTATGAAGTAGGTGCAACCAGCTCGATTTCGAGCGTTTTTGCATCCACAGCCTTGATCCCTACATCTTCTGCTTTTCCTGTGCCCTTGTTGTATGCCTCTGCTCCTTTAATGTAATAGAGGAGGTAAGCCGTAGTGGAAGCAGTTGCCGGATCAAGGTGTTTCATGTACGTAAAGGCATAATCCTCGGCTGTCACTGGCTCGCCGTTGGTCCATTTCACATCATCACGCAAAATGAATGTATACTTCAGCTTGTCATCCGACAGCTTCACTTCCTTGGCTTGTCCCAGGATCGGATTGCCGTCCTTATCCTTGGTGTACAAGCCTTCGCCCAAGTGATCCATGATCCAGAAGGACGTGGTATCCGTCGAGGTGAGCGGGTTCAAGTCTGGTGGCTCAGACTTGGCATTGAACACAACTTCTTGTTTGGCAGCAGCGCCTGGAGTAGTGGTACCTCCAGTCGATGCTGACTCGCCGCTACCGCCGCAACCAGCTAGAGCCGGAATGACGAGCGAGAGCGACAGGGCAAAGGCAGCTAATTTCTTCACGTTGTTTCCCCCTATATATTAAGATAGAAAATCGAACTACTGATAGAGATGACAAGCAACCCAATGGTTCGGTGCGGCTTCCTGCCATTGCGGAATCTGTGCCGCGCATTGCTCCATGGCCTTCGGGCATCTTGTTCGGAAAACACAACCGCTTGGCGCGTTGGCAGGACTCGGCAAATCGCCCTGCAAAATGATGCGCTCCCGCTTGATCGTCGGATCAGGAATCGGAATCGAGGACAACAATGCTTGTGTATATGGATGAAGTGGCTTTGCATACAGCTCGAAGCTGTTTGCCATTTCTACCATTTTGCCGAGGTACATTACTCCGATTCGAGTGGAAATGTGCTTCACCATGGACAGATCGTGGGCGATAAACAAGTAAGTCAGCCCCCTGTCCTGTTGCAAGTCTTCTAATAGATTCACGACCTGCGCTTGAATCGACACATCAAGCGCCGAAATCGGTTCATCCGCGATGATAAATTCCGGTTCAACCGCAAGTGCTCGGGCAATCCCGATCCGCTGTCTTTGGCCTCCGCTGAATTCATGAGGGAATCGGTTCGCATGTTCCTTAGACAAACCAACCAGCTCCAGCAATTCTTTGACCCGATCCGCTCTTGCACCACGGGACAAGCCGTGAATATCCAAGCCCTCCGCAATAATGTCCATGACAGTCATGCGCGGATTCAGACTTGCTTGCGGGTCTTGAAAAATCATTTGGACGTCACGGTGGAACTGCTCTGCATCTTTCCCTTTTAGACCGTGTGCATTTTTGCCTTTGAACAAAACTTCTCCATCTGTATTTTCATAGAGGCGAATCATCGTTCTGCCCAACGTCGACTTACCGCAACCGCTCTCGCCTACTAGTCCGAGCGTCTCGCCGCGATTAATGGTGAAGGTCACGCCGTCGACTGCCTTTAGCGTAATCCCATTGCCGATCGCAAAATGCTTTTTTAGATTTTTGACTTCAACCAACGCTTGGCTCATCTACGTCTGCCTCCCTGCTGCCACCAATTCTTCCAGCTTCGGTGCCCGTGGATCATGTAGCCAACATGCAGCTTGGTGACCCTCGGTGAATGTGGAAGCGTCCGGCATTTGCTGCTCGCATATTTCCATCGCAAACTGACAACGCGGAGCGAACGGACAACCTTTTGGCGGGTGGAATAAATCTGGCGGGGTTCCCTCAATCGGTACCAGTCGTTCCTTTTCCACGCCATCGATCCGCGGCAGAGAGCGCATCAAGCCCCATGTGTACGGATGCTTCGGATTTGCGAAAATATCCTCTACCTTGCCTGTTTCCACCACAATTCCTGCATACATAACCACGGCCCGGTGCGCGATTTCGGCTACGACACCCAAGTCATGTGTAATCATCACGATGGAGAGCTGCTGCTTTTCCTGTAATTCTCGGAGCAAGTCCAAGATTTGTGCTTGAATCGTTACATCCAATGCTGTCGTCGGTTCATCTGCAATGACGAGCTTTGGATTATTGGCGAGTGCAATCGCGATGACGACACGTTGCCGCATTCCCCCGGAAAACTCATGCGGGTATTGATCGACACGTTTTTCCGGATCGGGGATACCGACCAGTCGAAGCATCTCCATCGCTTTTTTACGCGCCTCTTCTTTGCTGACCTGATGGGTACGAACAAATCCCTCTACAATCTGAGCGCCGACCTTCATCGTCGGGTTCAGTGCTGTCATCGGGTCTTGGAAGACCATCCCGATCTCAGCTCCACGAACCGAAAGCAATTCCTTCTTGTTCATCCCCGTGATGACTTTTCCGTCAAAACGAATCTGACCATCCACGATTCTTCCCGGCGGGTTCGGGATCAAGCCCATGATCGCTTGGGCGGTTACACTCTTCCCACAGCCGCTCTCTCCTACTACCGCAAGCGTCTCGCCACGATCAACATGAAAGGTAACTCCCCGTACAGCCTGTACCTCTCCACCGTACGTTTTGAAATGTACGCGGAGGTTTTCTACTTGTAGCAAATGATCCGCCATGTCTGATCCTCCTATCTTCGTGGCGAGGTTACTCGCGAATTCTTGGGTCCAATGCGTCCTGCAAGCCATCACCGAAGACATTGAAGGCAAACATCGTCAAAGAAATCATCAGGGCCGGGAAGAAAAGTCTCCACCAATCCCCTGTCAAAATGACGCCGAGTGCGTCGTTAGTCATCGTGCCCCAGCTAGCGATTGGTGCTTGCACACCCAACCCCAAAAAGCTGAGGAAAGATTCTGCAAATATCGCCGACGGAATGGTAAACGTCAAGTTCACGATGATGACTCCGATCGTGTTCGGAATCAGGTGGCGTAACAGAATGCGAGGGAATTTGGCACCCAGCACTTGCGCAGCCATGATGAACTCCTGGTTTTTCAATTGCAGGATTTGTCCCCGAACGAGACGAGCCATCCCTACCCAACCGGTTGCGGATAACGCGATGATGATGGTAACAATTCCAGGCTCCATGACAACCATCAGCATGATCACCACGAGCAGGTACGGCAGTCCGTACAAGACCTCGATCAATCGCATGATGATGGTATCGATTCGGTCTCCCTTTTTGCCTCGACCGGCCATGTATCCGGCAATACCACCGACAGTCACTCCGATGACCAAATCAATTAACGCTGCCGATATTCCGATAATCAGTGAAATCCGCGCTCCGTACCATGTTCGTGAAAACATGTCACGACCCAGCTCATCTGTTCCGAACCAATGCTCGCTCGAAATTTCCTGATTCGCATTCAAGAGACTCTGATCGGAATAGCTGTACGGAACGAGATGTGGTCCAATGATCGCCATGGCAATCAGCAAAACAATCAGGGTAAAACCCACCATTGCCAGCTTGTTTCTGACGAGCTTTCTCGTAACTTGTTGAAAATGAGTCAGGCTCGGTCGCATCTGGGCGATCTGTCCATCTGCTTTTTGAGCTCTAGGTCGAAACAACTCATTTACCGATTGATCTACCGCCATTGGCTACCTCCCCCTACTCGATAGTTTGATTCGTGGATCGATGAACATATAGGCCAGATCAATCAAGAAGATAATGAGCACCAAGATGGCACTGTAGAATACTGTCGTTCCCAGAATAACGGGATAATCTCGATTGAAAATGCCATCGACGAAGTACTTGCCGATCCCTGGTACCGCAAAAATCTTTTCGACGACGAACGTTCCAGTTAACAACCCCGCGATAAGCGGTCCCATAAACGTGACGATCGGCAAAATAGCGTTGCGAATTCCATGCTTGATCACTATCAGAAAAGTCGGAATTCCTTTCGCCTCAGCGGTCCGTATATAGTTCTGGTTCATCACGTCGATCATGCTGGTACGCATATAGCGTGTAATGATCGCTAATGGTCCAAAAGCAAGTGCGAGTGAAGGCAGAACCGAGTGTTTCCAGCTGGTAAGCGTCGCTACTGGGAATAACGGCAATTTGATTGCCAAGTAATTAATGAGCAATGGCGCCATGATGAAGCTGGGTACAGCAATTCCTAATACGGCCATGACCATTGCCGTATAATCAATCCAGGTATTTCGGTTTAATGCCGCAATTGTTCCGAATAAAAGTCCGAAAAAAAGCGCAACCGCTATCGCCTGCAAACCGATCAGTGCAGATGCTCCGAAGCCATCTTTGATCATATCATTGACACCGCGTGTCTCCGACTTAATAGAAGGTCCTAAATCGAGCATGACCAAACTTTTTAGATAAAGTAAATACTGCATCGGAAGCGGTTCATCCAGATTGTATTTCGCACGCAGATTCAACAAAATTTGCTCGGGCAACTGATCTGACTCTGACGCGAATGGATCACCAGGGATCATGTGCATCAGGCTAAAAGTCAACGTTACAATAATCCACAAGGTGAGTACCATCATCAGAATTCTTTTAAGTAAATAACGCGACATCTATACGACCCCCTAGTCCAGACTTGCAAAAAGATTAAGAAAATTCAATGCGCCCTCCTTTTGAACAACCTCTTTAACGGAAATTGACCTAAAACATTCCTTAATTCAACAATATAGTGCCGTAATTATTTAATGTCAATTCTGATTTTTTTATTTTTTGCATCGATTCATAAAGGAATTTGCCGAAAGTTGTCAAATATACAACCATTAATACGGAATTTTTCCCTAAAACATCCCTATTTACAGCTTCGTGGTCGCTACAGCTCGCTTGCCCATCCGATGGGTTATATTCTATATATATAAGAAAGACTGGCATACTAAAATGCCGAAAAAAGGATGGCTCTCCTTCCTAACGAACTGTTTATCCCGTAGTTTAACTTTTTTGGAGGACATTTTGATGATAAAAGTTGGCATAGTCGGTCCAAAAGATTCAGTAGATGCAATGGTAGCTGTGGGACGTGAGTTTTCCGATCACATCCTGCTCACCTCCTTTATTTATCAAGGAGTGGAACAAGTACCTACCTATGTAGCCGAAAATGATATGGAAACAGACATCTGGTTCTTCTCTGGAGTCGCCCCCTATTCGATGGCAAAAGCGCATATTGGCAAGAAAAAAGCCTTTTATCCACAAGTCAATTCAAGTGTCCTGACCAAAGTATTGCTCGAATTGGTATACCGTGATGGCTTTTCTTTAGATCGCGTGAGCTTCGATACCATTTCGGAAGCACATTTTCGTGAGACTTTAGAGGAATTGGGCCTGCACTGTGAGAATCCATACCTAATGCCATATAAAGAATTCAGACAGAGATCTGAATTGGTAGCCTATCACACCCGCCTTATTCAGGAACGCAAGGTAGACGCTTGTGTCACGGGAACGCTTTTCGTCACCGAGGAATTAAAACGACAAGGAATCAGGGTATACCGAATGGGCTTCACGCGCTTCATATTTCGAGAGATTTTCAAGCAAATTTTGCAGGAGGGCGAAACGCTCCATTTCAAGCGCTCCCAAATTGCTGTTCAATTGATTGAGGTAACCGACATGGAAAAGCTCGAAAATGAGCCTGCAAACGCCTACGAACTACGCCGCCTCGACCTGAAGCTACAGGAGCTAGTGCTGGATTACACGGAGTCGATATCAGGCAGCTTCGTCGCCGTTGGCAATTCCAAGTTCATCATTTTTTCCACCCGGGGTTCATTCGAAGAAAATCCAGAATTTCACCCCACGATCCTTTTGGAAAAAATCAAGCTGCTCACCAATTCGCATGCCAATATGGGAATCGGCTTTGGAGTCACAGCATTGTCTGCTGAGCGCAATGCACAGCTCGCTCTCGGCCATGCCAAAAACCATAGAGATGCCGCCATTCTTGTCGACCATGACGGTTCGATTGAAGGACCACTGCGTCAAACGAACAGCATCACCTACGAATATTGGACACAGGACAAGGAAATCAGCGAAAACCTGAAAAAAGCCGGTGTCAGTATTACGACGTTTAACAAAATCATTTCCGTCCAAAAAGCGTTGGGGCAAAAATATATCAGCGCCTCGATGATCGCAGAATGGATGGGCATGACCCCTCGCAATGCGCGAAGAATACTAAGTGATTTAGCAGAACACAACATCATCGAGCTCATTGGGGAAGAAACGCCAACGAATCGAGGGCGCCCACGGAAGATTTATCGTATACTCCCCTCCCCACAAACCACTTAATTGTTTCTCCATGAGAAAAGCGTAAGCTTGTGATTTCCAGAAAACTTCTTTTGTGGATCATTGCTTACGCTTTTTTCTTGCGCTGTTTCTGTAAACCATCCAAATATCATACGAATTGGGGGTCATACACATGCCGGTTCATCCACAGATTCAACAAATATTAGATGTCTTCAACCGCTCACGCAATGATGTTGATTTCAGCCAATTGACACCACAGATTATGCGAATGGCGACTGATCAAAATCGAGACTCAGGCGTAGAACCTGAACAGGTAAAAAAGGTAGAGAATCTTTCGCTTCCCTTAAAAGGCCGTTCTATTCCGATTCGCATCTACACACCAGAAGGTCATGCACCCTTCCCTGCACTTGTGTACTATCATGGAGGCGGATTCGTGATCGGTAATCTCGAAACGGTAGACTCGGTATGTCGCAACATCGCAAATAACGCAAAATGTGTGGTCATTTCTATCGATTATCGGCTCGCTCCTGAGCATCCTTTTCCTGAAGGATTGGAAGATGCCTATGATTCTCTCCTCTATATTTCAGAGCATGCCGATCAGTTTGGCATTGACCCATCGCGGATTGCCGTAGGCGGAGATAGTGCAGGAGCTAATTTTGCAGCAGTAGTGAGTCTCATGGCGAAAGAACGACAGGTCCCGTCTATCGTTTTTCAATTATTAATAAATCCAGCCGTAGGAATTGTGGACACCGATCTCTATCCATCCATGCAGGAAAATGCGAGTGGCTATTTGCTAGATGTGAAATTGTTGAATTGGTTCCTCGGTCACTATATACCTCCGACTGCCGATAGACAAAATCCATATCTTGATCCGATCAACGGAGCCGATTTCACTGGTCTGCCTCCTGCCATGGTGATTACAGCCGAATACGACCCTTTGCGAGATGGCGGAAAAGCGTATGCAGACAAGCTACGTGAAAGCGGTGTCGATGTCATCTATCGAAATGAACAAGGCATGATCCATTCCTTCACTGGATTCCATACGTTTATCAAGCAAGCTCAAGAATCGCTGGATGAGATGTCGGCACAATTGCGTAAAGCTTTCAAAATGTAGGCCATATTGGATAAAAAAAGCGTAAGCATTGATTCGGGCAATTCTCACTCCCGAATCGAAGCCTACGCTTTCCTTTTCATCTTTTACAAGCAGTATGCTCTATACCGTCTTCGATGGCTGAACAGATTGTTTCTTTTGAACACTCGCAACAATCACACCCACGACAATCAACAAGGAGCCTCCCACTTGAATCGACGTCACCTGGGAACCAAGCAGTAAAAACCCGACCAGCATCGCTACAAAGGGCTGCAAGTTAAGAAAAATAGCTGCTTTACCCGTCCCTACCACTTTTAATTGTTGATTCCAGACGATTCCACATATTCCTTGCATCAGAATCGCGGTCAAAATGAGCATCGCCCATGCCCACACTTCGTGGCTGATCTGCGCCCCTGGCTCGATCGTCAACAGCGCCGCTGGAGTCAAAAACAAAGTGCCAACTGTCGTCGAGTACACGGTGGCAATAAACGGCTGCATGGTTTGCGTCAGTTTGCGAATGATGATCATGGAAGACGAGAATGTGACCATGGCAATCACAATGAGTAAGACTCCTTTGGAAATGGAGAGTCCTGCCCCAATTCCGACTACGAAGAATGTTCCCAATAGAGCCAAGCCAGACCCAAGCTTCATACGCAAGGTAAACTGTTCCTTCAAAAACAATGAAGCCAGCACTGCAGTGACGATCGGCGCCAAGGAAAGAATCAGCGATGCCGTTGTCGCATCTGTCGTCAAGAGCCCATTGAAATACGCCGTTTGATTCGCCAGCGTTCCGATCAAGCCAAGCAAGACAAGAAGTCCTAGCTCACGAGCAGTGATTTTTACGAATTTTTTGGTCAGCCACGCGTAAATGATCAAAAACATAGACGTGAAAAGCAAGCGTACATCTGCCAAAAACAGCGGCGGAAACTCTTTGACCAACATGCTTCCGAACACAAAATTACTGCCCCACAGCGTCACACAAAAAAGCAATAGCAAGTACGACCGAATCATGATTGTTCCTTCTTTCACCCGATGCATTATTCTTCCGTTAGCTATCGTACAGGAGAGTGCGCAAAAAGTCCATGAGCTGATATGCTATCGTTTGATGGAAATTATGTTTGGTTGTACACACTGTCACATAAAAAAGACCAGCGAACGACTTGGTTCACTGGTCTTCCCTTGCTTTGTTTCAGTCAGCAATTGTTCTGGTATTATTGTACCATTTCTTCCATAGGGGTTTCCTCAGTTGCCTCCAGTGCCCCTTCCATCTGCCCTGCCTCTTCTACTGCCGTCTCTGCCGCTTTCTCTTCCTCTTTCACTTCCGGCTTCTTCTCTGGCTCCGTCGGCGCGATTGCACTCGCCACGAGTGCCGCGTATTTTTGCGAGCCTTCCTTATTCGGGTGAACACCGTCTTTGTAAAAGTAAGAGCTTTGCCCTTCACTTGCCGTATACCAATCCACAAGAACGACATGCGGATGGGCTGTAGCAGTTTCCGCCAGCATCTTATTCACAACACTTTCCCACGGTTTAGGTACGCGGGAATTGACGAGAATGATTTGCTCTACGCCATCCAGCGATTGCAGTAGCTTATCGAGTTGCCCTTTACTAAATGCGCCGTTCGAGCCTAATTCAATCACAACACGATTTCCCAATTGTCCTTTTGCTTTAAGCTGCGCAATCACGTCAGGAGCTTGCGACATTTGCCTTCCGATTTTGGCATCCACAACGATCCCTGGCATTAGTTTCTCCAGATATGGAGCCACATCAAGCATGACTGAGTCACCAATAACCGTGATTCCTTTTCCGGAGCCTATCGCTTTGATCGGTTCCTGTTTTTGATCAGGCTGTTTGGAAGCATTCGAATCTTTCTGCTTCTCCACAGGCTTCTGCTTTTGTGCGTTGTTATTTGGTTTCTGCTCGTTTTTCGGCTTTGTTGGTGGAGTAGCTGGTTTTTGAGCCGTTTCCGGTTTCTTTTCTACGATTGGCACCTCAGGACCATGTGGCTTGTCGGGGACCTTCGTCTCGGTGACCGTCTGCGTTGGCTGCGTCACATTTCCAGCGGTCGCATCTGACGTGAGCGAAGCGATCCCATAATACGTGACACATAGAGCGATCGCGCAACCAGTAGCCAATACACGGTTTAACCGTTTTGTTTTCTGCCCAGCCTTATTGGAACGATGCCAGATTCTGCCTAATGCACCGTAACGAATAGGCTCTTCTAGATATTTAAATGACAACGATGCCAGCAAAATGCTTGCGAGGAGCTGTAAAACCGCTCCAGGTACCGCCATCCACTCCCTGTCCGCTAAAAACGGATTCGTCCAAACGATAACAGGGTAGTGCCACAAATAAATCCCGTAAGATCGAACGCCGATCCAACGCAATGGCTTGCAGCCCATCCATTTCGCCAAGCTGCTGGCCGGATGTGCGAGTACTGCGACCAGCACAGCACTGACAACAGACAGGAGGACGAGCCCGCCCTCGTACAAATAATCATCATACTGATTCGTGTTCCAAATGCTGTACAAAAGAATTCCTAAGCTCAAGAGACCGCTCAGATCAAGCGTCAATCGCGCTTTTTGGGAAATGTTCGTCGTAAGCAAGCGACTCGGCCACATCATGGCGAGTGCGGCACCGATCAGCAACCCGAATACCCGTGTGTCCGTTCCGTAATAAACACGACTCGGATCAAGACCTGGCTCATACATGACGGCCATGGAGATGGCGGATAGTGCAGCCAGAACCAAAGTAATGATCATAATTGGCCCCCTGCGCTTCAGAAAGCGGAGTCCCAGAGCGAGTACCAGCGGCCAAATGACATAAAACTGTTCTTCTACTGCCAATGACCACAGATGGCCTAATGGTGAAGGCGGACCGAATTTTTCAAAATAAGATACGTCATGAAAGACCAGCCACCAGTTACTCACGTAAAGAACAGCTGCTCCAACATCTCCGCGGATGGTGTCCAACTGCTCTGGCGAAAAGATAGCTACTCCTGCCATCACCACAAACAGCATGAGGAAAAGCGCTGGGAGCAGTCTTCTAGCACGGCGCAACCAAAAGTCTTTCATGTCGAGTCTGCCATTTCGATTCCATTCTGCAATTAATAAGTCTGTAATTAAATATCCCGATAAAACGAAGAAAATACCGACACCCAACAATCCCCCGGGTGCCCAGTCGTAATTCAAGTGATAAATAATGACTGCGAGTACCGCCAGCGCACGAAGCCCGTCGATCCCAGCCATGTATCGGCTGCTTACAGCTTTGATCGGTTCAGGCATGCTGGTGGCCTCCTATCGTTGCATGTTGGCGAGTGATTAATTCGTTCTGATTATTAATTCTTTTCGTACCCATCGTCCTTTTCGTATTTTTATGGTGATTCTTCGTGCTCGCCATGCAAAACATCTGCATTCTCCCCTTTTACTTCCGTTCTGTTTTCTTCATTTGTTGTTGGGGGCAGTCATTACACATCGGGAATTGCGTGCTCTATGAATGCAAAAACCCCTGTTTCTGGAATCGTGAGAAAACGGGGTTTGGTCTCGTTCATTATCTTTATGGAAAATGAATTCTTCCCATCATCGTTGCCCGTATTCAGGATGTGATGAACTACTCACTATCTCGTTGTTTTCTGTTCACTTACTCCCTTATATATGCATCACACCTTCCTTATTGTGGATGGTTTCACAAGGAAATTACCCGGTCCTTGTCTTACGTTAGACGCTTGCTGAATAGTTGTTTGTAACCGTATTATATGACGGTTTCGGGGGATAACTCGTTACAAACTGTTTACATTCTGACCATGTTTTTTCCCGGTAGAAACGCGGAACAAAAAAGAAGCTGCTGGTATACTTTCCCCCATCAGCTTCACGATTGTAGATCATCGCAGACCACCACTGTCAGATGCAAAATGCAACGTGTTTACTTGTCACAAAAGATTTACTGATCAACAGCCTGCATCAGTTCGTAATTTTTTGCGAGTTGTATTGACATTCCTGATTGTCATTTGTTGATAAACCTTTGAGCCAATAAGTTTCTGCTTGATGTACTGCCAAATCCAAAAGCTTGTATGTATCGTCTCTTCCAATTTGTGAGGAATGGTTGCTTTGGAATCGGTATCCCCCGAAGGAAAGCGACATCAACCCGATTATTCCCCTATCACTTCCATTTTCGCCAATCGAAACGGGAAACACAAGACAAAAATAAAATCCCCATCGATTACCAGCTCCGACGAGGATTTTCGCTTGATTATCCAATTTTAAATGTGATGAGTAAACAAATAATTCAAGAAAAAACCACCGCTGACAACTGCAATCACCATGCATACGATGCCACTTTTCACCCGTTCCGAAAGCAATCGCATAAATCCAAGACAGAAAAAGACTCCTGTGACCAAAAAGTAAGCGACTCCAACCCAAAAAACATTCCAAGGCAAGCTCGCAAAATCTACATTACCCAAACGTGAACACCATCCCTGTCCGATTCTACTGATTCCTTCTATGTACGATACTCCATTATAGCATTTGTTCACGCTTACTTTCCCATTTTTGCAAAATGCGTAACAGAAGTGTCATACATCCCGTCTTCATGTTTTCTACACAATCGTTTGGTACGCTTTCCCCAACAGCTCAAAGGAGGAAAAAGTGCACATGAACAAACGGAAAATACGCCCATGGGCTTATCCCTTGGTTCTAGGTGGCGTTTTGCTGTTAGCCGCCTGCTCCACTGACAATACCACAATGGATCATAATGGACACAACATGAATTCTTCACCCCAAACAACAGCAGAAACGCAACCGCAGCAGATGTCTGCTTCCAGCGACTCGTCGATGGAGGTGCTTACAGGCAATACATTTACCCTCACAGCAAAAGAAAACATGCTCCACCTCGATGACAAGACCATGAAAAACGCATGGACGTACAATGGAACCGTTCCAGGTCCACAGCTTCGTGTCAAACAAGGAGAAACCATCAGCGTGACATTGAAAAACGAATTACCCGAGCCGGTCACCATTCACTGGCATGGCTTACCCGTCCCGAATAACATGGACGGAATCCCTGGTGTGACCCAAAATGCCGTAAGACCAAACGAAAGCTTCACCTACAAATTCAAGGTGGACGTTGCCGGGACATACTGGTACCACTCGCATCAAAACAGCGCCAAGCAGGTAGACAAAGGCTTGTATGGTTCACTTGTGGTAGAACCGGCTACACCAGAGCCAGCTGATAAGGACTTTACCCTCGTTCTGGATGAGTGGATGCAGGACGATAGCATGGCGGAAATGCACGGAAGTGGCATGAGCCATGGCATGAGTGCCCCTTCTTCCGATAGCTCGTCCTCTGGTGGTCACAACATGGCCGGTATGGAGATGCCCATGAGTGACGCTGAGATGATGCCGTTGATGTATACGATTTTTTCCGTGAACGGAAAAACAGGCCCGGCAATCCAGCCGCTATCTGTTAAGCAAGGAGAGAAAGTCAGAATCCGCCTGATCAATGCTGGATACTTGAACCACAAGCTGAACCTGCAAGGTCATGAATTTAAAATCGTGGCAACAGACGGGCAGCCTATTAATAATCCGCCCCTTGTAGGAGGCCAGCTCCTCAATATCGGGCCAGGAGAACGATATGATCTCGAATTTGTCGCAAACAATCCTGGCAAATGGTTATTAGAGGAGCGCAGCACAAATCCAGGCGCCAAGTCCCTCGTCGTGCCTATCGTCTACGAAGGCTCAGAAACAAAAACAGCCAAATCCGAAGCTGGCGATATGCCAACGATAGACATCACGAAATACGGAGAAGCGGCAAAAAGCAGCTTTACGCTGGAGCAGAAGTATGACATTACGTATCAAATGGATCTGAACACGGAAACGGCAGATGGAAAAATGGCCTTTACCATCAATGGAAAAACGTTCCCGGATGTCCCTCCGCTCAATGTCAAAAAAGGTAACCTAGTCAAAGTCACAATGGTGAACAAATCACCAAAAGATATCCACCCGATGCATTTGCACGGACATTTCTTCCAAGTATTGAGCAAAAACGGACAGCCTATCTCAGGCTCCCCTCTGGTCAAAGATACGCTGAACATTTTGCCGGGTGAATCTTATGTAGTCGCCTTCGAAGCTGACAATCCAGGTGATTGGATGTTCCACTGCCACGATTTGGGCCATGCTGCGCAAGGAATGGTATCCGAAGTAAAATATGAAGGCTTCAAGCCAGATTTCGTCGTCGATCCTACCGTCGGCAACATGCCAGAATAACCATAGAAAAAAGCAGGAAGCCACAATGGCTCCTGCTTTTTCCTTACACCAATACGCCGTCCAAAGACGTTTTCCACTCTACGCCAGCCGGAAAAACATCCTGAACTTGCTGTCTCAGTTGGTCATTTTCGCTCAATTGCGGACTCAAGATCGATACCAGACCGCTATCCTCTCTCGAACGGATCAAACGCCCGATGCCTTGACGCAGTCTCAGTAGCATGTAAGGCATATCTACCTCGTCGAAAGGATTCGCTGCACTTTTTCGTTTTGCTGTAAACACCGGATCATTCGGCGGGAATGGCAGTGACCAAATGATCACATTGGACAGCGAAGGCCCCGGAACATCTAGCCCTTCCCACAGGCTCACCGCACAGAGGCTGCTTTTCTCGTCGTTTTGGAATTGAGAGATCAGATGGCTGATTTCCGCATCTCCTTCAAACAAGAATCGCAGATCCGTACAGGCAGGCTCGTTTTTGATGGCGGTCTTGAATTGCTGTAATTCCTCCATGGAGGAAAACAACAGCAGCGCACTACCCGCTGTTTTTTGCAGCAATTGGGTAGCCTGTCTCATTTTTTCCGCAAATGAGTCGGTCGCAGAAAGAGTCGGTACGTATACCTCCATTTGCTTGTCGTACTCGTACGGAGAAGCCACCGAGAACGACAGGTATTGCTCAATACCCAAGCTGTCCGCCACATACTTGAACGATCCATCAACAGATAGAGTCGCTGACGAAAAGACAATCGGCATCTTTTGTGAGAATACGCGCTCTTCCAGTACTTCCTGCACCTTCTTTGGCATGACGACCAAGGTAGGTCCTGTAATCTCTTCACTCATCCAGGAAATGACGTGAGCCGGGTCTTGGAAAAGTCCCAGTGCCAGCTGCATCATTTCCAAATGCTCTTCGACAATTCGCAGCTGGAACTCGTCCAACGTATACAGACCACCCTCTAACGCCAGCTCTTCTTCAATCCAACTGACGAGACTCGTAAAACGGTGGATGGTTGCAATGAGTTCAGGATGGAAGTGAATCTCTTTGCGGTTAGAGCCCATCACAGCCTTGCTCTCTTCGTTCAATCGGGAGAACATTTCTTCGCTCTGAGCAATGGCTTCCTCAATGGCAATGGCGAGATCTTCTCTGATCTCACCCTTCAAGACACGCGTAATCGTTTCTTCGAACACGGAGTGATTCAGCTTGTACGTCAATGCTTTTTGGGCAGCAGGCTCCAGCAGATGACCCTCGTCAAAAATGACCGAGCTATGCGGTGGCAGCAACGGCAGCTGGCCTCCGCGCTTGCGGATCTCATAGGTCCACACATGCTCCATATAAAAGTCATGGGAGCAAATGATCAAATCGGCTGACTGACGGTAATGATTTCTCGAAAGGGTCTGCCCACAGCGGTGCTGTCTGTCGCACACAAAGCAATCTTGAAAAGTATCCCAATTCATCTGCGCCCATTCTTGATCATCCAGGTCAGGATATGTGCTGCGATCCCCGTACGGATAAAACGACTGCAAGGCCTCATGTGTGTGAACAAATGAAGGCAGCTCTTGATAAATATGCTGGAAAGCTTCGCCTGTCTCAGGCTGGAATCTCGCCTCATCCAGCTTGCGCAAACAGAGATATTGGTCCGGAGATTTACCGAGTCTCGCGTCAATCGTCAGGTTGAGATGACGAGCCAGTTTGGCAATATCGCCTTCGGGTTTTACGAGCTGCTCAATCAACGACTCATTCGCACAGGCAATGATGGCGGGCTTTCTGGTATATCGTGCATAGCAGATGGCGTACAGCAAGTAAGCCAATGTTTTTCCCGTGCCCACTCCCGCCTCTGCAAAAATCGTTTGCTTTTCTATAAAAGCCCGTTCAAGCTGAAAGGCCATGTAGATTTGCTCATCACGCACCTCGAATCCAGCCTCAGGCAATACTTCATAAAAAACGTCCGCTACCCAATCACTCACCTGAGAGATGAACGGCTGGGACGGATCGTAGGCAAAAGGATAACGTTCCAATTGTGACCTGCCTCCAATAATGAAAAGAATCGTCAATCATAGATACCAACATGTTATGATGACATGTCTTGACGATAAACACAATACAGATGAGAGAAAAAACCATTCCTTTTCGTGGTAAGATAAGGATGGTAGAAAAGTAGAATGAAACAGGAGTGAACAAGCCAATGGAAAAAGTAATGTTTATTGAAATAGGAATGGGCATCGACATGCATGGACAAAACGTCACCAAATCCGCAGTCCGCGCTGTTCAGAATGCCATCCATCATAATTCGATGCCTGGACTGCGTTCTGTCCTGCCAGGAAACGATATCCATAACATGAAAGTAAATGTGAGGCTGGCCGTTCCTGCTGACAAGGACAAGCTCGACTTGGAAACGGTTCGTAAAGCACTGCCTTACGGGGAAGTCTCCTTCGAAATCGTAGAGGGTGGCATGCTGACGAGCAGTGGAGTCGTGATCGCTGAAAAAGAGGACAAGAACGACCTTGCCTATATCGTCATTGCTTCGGTAGAAGTAGGATACTAGAATAGCGGCTCATCCACTACATGTGGGTGAAACTGATAACGCTCCAACTCTATTTCTCCTGCTGCTGACACGACTATCCCTTCGCTTTCCAAGGCCATTTTTTGCAGCGTGAACGAATCCAAATCTTGCAATCCGATCTTTCCTTGGGCGTTGATGACCCGATGCCAAGGAAGCTGGTGCTTTTTGGACATGGAATGAAGGATGCGAACGATTTGTCTGGCAGCCCTTGGACTCCCGGCCAACGCAGCAATTTGCCCGTACGTCATGACATGGCCCGCTGGAATCCCGGCAATAATGTTTAGTGCGCGCTGCGTAAATTCGGTCATGATGACTACTCCTTCTTGCTTGATCAAATCAAAAGGCTTGTGATTCCTTGCGATCACAAGCCTTTTCTGCTTTTATCAGGTTAAAACAGTCTTTCCAGCTCGTCAACCAGACTGCCGACGTATGCGACAGCCTCGCGGATTGGCTGCGGATCTGACATGTCCACGCCAGCTTTTTTCATCAGTTCCAGCGGTGTTAGTGTTCCCCCGGCTTTGAGCACCTCGATCCAGCGATCAACAGCAGGCTGTCCCTCTTCCTTGATGCTCGCTGCCATTGCTGTAGAAGCGGTCAAACCAGCTGCGTATGTGTAAGGATACAGCCCCATGTAATAGTGCGGTTGGCGCATCCATGTAAGACTCGCTGCCGCGTCCAGATCAACTGCATCACCCCAGAAGTCTGCGAGCACTTGCCCTTTCCATTCGGAGAGCTGTTTGGCAGTCAAAGGTACGTCTTTTTGCGCTGCTTCGTACACTTTTCGTTGCATTCTCGCTTCTAACAGATGCGTGACAAAGTTGTGATAGTACGTATTCATCAATTGTAAAATGACCCAACGCTTCAAACGAGGATCGTCGGATTGCTCCACGATGTGCTGCGCGAGCAAGAGCTCATTGAGTGTGGAAGGCGCTTCGATAAAGTACAGCGATGGACGAGAGTTCGTAAAGCTTTGCTCTCTTGTCGCCAGCATAAAGTGTCCGCAATGACCCAGCTCATGTGCCAGCGTGAAAGCACTGCGCATATTTCCCGACCACGTAATGAGAATGTAAGAGTGCTTGCTATATGTCGTTGAGCAGAACGCACCTGTCGATTTGCCCACGTTGTCTACGTAGTCGATCCAGCGTTCATTCAGTGCTTTTTCCATAATGGCTGTATATTCAGGACCCATTACTTGCAAGGAAGCCAGTATCTTTTGCCCAGCTTCTTCAATCGTAATCGGTGGGCTGAATTCTGGATCAAGCGGCGCCTTCAAATCACAAAAGGCCAACTTCTCAAGACCGAGCTCTTTTGCTTTCAACTTCGCATAGCGACGCATGTGCGGAGCGAGCTCATTGCCGATAATATCCAGAATGTTGTGGTACATATCCAGCGTAACTTGCTGTGGTTTAAGCAGCATGTCCGTTACGGTTTCATAGCCACGCAGGCGAGACATGACTGTCTGTCTTTTCACCTCAGTCGCGTATACCGCAGCGAAGGAGTTTTGGTAAGAAGCGAGTGTCTTCGAAAAGGATTCGTACGAAGCACGGCGCAGCGTCGTATCGGAAGACATCTCATAATCGGTCTCAAACAACGCGAAGGATACTGGACGCTCATTTCCTTCGCTATCATGGACGGGTCCAAATGACATATCCGACAGTTTTCCACGCGCGTAAATGTTGTATGGTGCAGAGAAAACCTCGCCCATCGCCGCAAACGCTTCTTCGGTCTCGGCCGACAAGCGGTACGGCTTTGTTTCCAGCAAATCATTCAGGCTTTTGCGGAATACTTTGAGTCCTGGTTCTTCCGCCAAGAAGCTCTCGATTTTTCCTTCAGGCAGTGCCAAAATCTCGGAAGGTATAAAAGAAAGCGCAGCATTCAGCTGGGACACGACATCCCCTACCCGTGCAGAGTTCGCTTGGTTTTGTGGATTCGTCCCGTCTTCAGACGACCGCAGTCTGGCATACGTCGCTGCGATATTTGCCCGAACATGGATCGCCTCGTTTGCCTCCAAACATGCCAACAACGTCTCTCCACTCGTATGCAGCTGACCTTTGAATGCAGTGACGACAGGCAGATGCTGTACAATTTCTACTAATTCTTGCTCCCACGCTTCCTGGCTCTCAAACAGATCGTTCAGGTTCCACGTATACTCGACAGCGACTTGATCACGTGTCTGTCTTGTCTTCACTCTGACTGCCTCCTTTAGTTCTGCCAATAAAATATTTTTTATGTAATAAAATTGCCTTTTCATTTGAATTTTCCTACAATTAACCAAAATAAACAAGTGGATAACTTGCTCGAATTAGGCAGTAATCTGTCTTTTTCTGCGCTTTCCTAGGAAATTCTTTCAAATCATAAGCAGGTGATTTCGGAGGGGAAGGTAAAATAGATAGAGTGCAAGTAAGCCTTTTGTTCTTAAAAGGAGGAAATGAACCATGTCTTTTGAAACCTTGTTTGACCGTTATGCTGATCTCGCTGTAAAAGTCGGCGTAAACGTACAGCCTATGCAAACGTTAGTAGTAACAGCTCCGCTATCGACTGCTCCTTTTGTGAGAAAGGTAGCCAAAAAAGCGTACGAAGCGGGTGCCAAGCACGTGCATATTGATTGGACCGACGATGAACTCACACGGATGAAATATGATTTGGCTCCTGATGAAGCGTTTCGTGAATACCCGCAGTGGAAGGTACAGGGATTAGAGGAAATGGCGGAAAATGGCGCGGCGTTTCTCTACATTTCTGCAGCGAATCCCGATTTGCTGAAGGGTGTAAATCTAGACCGCATCTCTACTGCCAACAAAACAGCTGGTCAAGCTCTCCATAAATTCCGCAGCTATACCATGTCCGATAAGGTGAGCTGGTGCGTGCTTGCAGTTCCATCACCTGCATGGGCTGCCATGGTCTTCCCGCATTTGCCACAAGAGGAACAGGAGCCTGCCCTGTGGGATGCCATCTTCCGCGCGACTCGCGCAGATATGGATGACCCTGTCCAAGCTTGGCATGACCATCATGCGACACTGAACAGCAAGGTAGATCAGCTCAACGCCAAACAATACCGCTATCTTCATTACGAAGCTCCCGGTACCAATTTGACAATTGAGCTGCCTGCCAACCACATTTGGATTGGCGGCGGTAGCGTAAATAAGGACGGTGCCTCCTTCATGGCCAATATGCCGACAGAAGAAGTATTCACCGCGCCATTAAAAGAAGGCGTCAACGGTACCGTTCGCAGCACCAAGCCTTTGAGCTATCATGGGAATTTGATCGAGAATTTTACGCTGACTTTTGAAAAAGGAAGAATTGTCTCGGCAACTGCTGAAAAGGGAGAAGAATCCCTGAAGCAATTAATTGAAACAGATGAAGGCTCGCATTATTTGGGGGAAGTGGCCTTGGTTCCTCATTTGTCCCCTATTTCGCAATCAGATATCATTTTCTATAACACGCTCTTTGATGAGAATGCGTCCAACCATTTGGCGATCGGGAACGCTTATAGTGTGAATATCGAAGGTGGCGCTGAGATGAGCAATGAGGAACTGGCTAGCCGCGGTATCAATATCAGCCTCACTCACGTTGATTTCATGATCGGCTCCGCCGAAATGAACATTGATGGTGAAACAGCTGACGGCAAGCGTGAACCACTATTCCGCAACGGAAATTGGGCTTGAATCTAACCTGAGAATGACATAGCGAGAGGCTGGATTTGTGCCATCACCATGACAAATCCAGCCTCGTTCTTTTCTCGGATACAACAGTTTTCGTGGAGCGCTTTCATGAAGGGGAAATGATCGGATATAAGTGTCCCTGCATAGCAAAGGACGCTTTCCCCGTTTCCTCGGAAACAACAACGATCAGTGCATCGCTCTTTTCACTCAACCCCAAAGCAGCACGATGTCTGGTTCCCAACTTTTTTTCCCCAACGACAACTTGTGATAATGGCAGCACATTGGACGCGGAAATGATCTGATTTTCCCGAATCAGAACGGCCCCATCATGCAAAGGGCTACCAGGATAAAAGATCGATTCCAGCAAGGAATGGCTCATCGTGGCCCCAATCGGTATGCCTGCTTGCAGCAGCAAATCAAGCGGGTCCTCACGCTCAACGACAATCAATGCTCCTTGGCGCCTTTTGGCCAAGTGCTGCACAGCCTTGGATAAATCCAGATATTTTTCCGTATAGGGTGAGAGATAGCATTGTAAATAAAAGGAGGCTGCTACTGTTTCGAGTCGGCTAAACTTCGTCCGTATTTGATCAAACGTCCCGAGCACACATTCGTTTTCATCTTTTAACGCATGTATGCTCTCATCCAACGTAACGGATATTCCCCTCAGCTCTTGCAGCAATTCAGCCTTCAGCGATGATGTATCACAATTAACTTCCAGCATATGAACCCCTCAATTTCCATTTCTCTTCACGCCTCGTTCTTTGTTTGATTGTTCCCTTCCCTATAGGAAATCATTCTATTTTCTAGATGATAATTCCACTACAAACCGGACATAGTAAAACTCAAATGATGAACAGCTTATGGAGCGAAACCGACATGATCACGAAATGGAATGAGTTTCTTTCCATCGCACAAGAGTCGAATGATTTTAAGCATTACCCCCTGCTGAACGAGGAAAGTCCTTTTGTTATTTCGTACTATCAAACCTTAATAAAAACAGAGCTGCTGCAAAAAAATCTCTTGCGCCCCCTTCAAGAGCGTATGGATGCAAATGAATCGATCACGGACCTGCGCCACTTTTCCTGCTTTATCCATGTGGAGGCAATTATTTATACGGACGACATACAGACAGTCGTCTCCAAAATCATGACAGGCTATGCTGCCATCCAATCGAAAGACAATCTACAGTTCTTCGCCCTCATCAATCTATCCAATCCGACTGAAGGACTGCGAACGGACAATGACACGGAAAACGAGTTTAGTGTCGTTGGACCAAAGGTAGGCTTTGTTGAAAACATCGATATCAACCTGCATCTCATCCGTCAACAAATCAGCACACCCAAATTAATCATTCGAGAGTTAACCTTAGGTACGCTCTCTCATACGCGCATAGCCGTTGTCTACTTGTCTGGTATTACGAATCCTCAGCACATTGAAACCGTTGAGCAAAGACTACAGACGATCGACTTCGATATTATTTTTGATTCATCACAGCTCGATCAAATCATGAGTGACAATTCGAATACGCCTTTCCCATTATTTCTGTCTACAGAAAGGATTGACCGGGTCATCTATGCCTTAACTCTCGGGCAAATCGTGATTATTTCTGATGCATCTCCGTATGTCATTACCGGTCCAACCACTATCTTTGATTTCTTCATTTCTCCTGAGGATTATTATTTACCGTGGATCTTATCGTCCTTGTTTCGGTTGATTCGCATTTTTGGTGTGCTTTTTTCTATTTTGATGACACCTGCCTATACGGCCGTTCTCACTTTCCATTTGGAAATGATTCCGCAAGACATGCTGGCTCCGATTATTTTATCGAGGAAATACGTCCCGTTTCCCCCTGTTTTAGAGGTGCTTTTCTTGGAGCTGACGATCGAGTTCTTGCGAGAAGCAGGTGCCCGGCTCCCGACAAAGGTCGGACAGACTCTTGGAATCGTAGGTGGAATCGTCATTGGTCAAGCATCTGTAGAAGCTGCCTTGACCAGTAATATATTGCTGATCATCGTTGCTCTGTCTGCGCTTGCCTCTTTCACTACCCCCATTTACAAAATGTCAAATACGATTCGATTTCTGCGCTTTCCGCTCATTATTTTATCTGGAATATGGGGCGGGCTTGGGATTGCCATCGGTCTCATGTTCATGCTGACTCATCTTCTTCAGCTTAAATCGTTAGGAACACCTTACCTGGCTCCGCTTTACCCTTTTCGCAGGCGCAGCTTCGCGGACAGCTTCATTCGCTCTTCCTACAGCAGAACGGCCAGAAGATCTGCTGTTATGCGCGTCATCTCGCAATGGAGATACGATCCTGACAAGGCCACTCAGAAAAGAGACATTGATGAATAGATGAAGGAGCCATCGAGGAAACCATGGTTGCAATGAGGAAATGGATACTGGTGTTATTTATATGGATCATGGCTGGCTGCTCTTCGACTCGGATCGTCAGCGAAGTACAGCTGATTCATTCACTGGGGCTCGATATCGAAGATCAAAAGATGAAAGGCGCGGCTATCACCCACGTGTACGGAAAGGAAAAGACGTCGATAGAACTGTTGGAAACAAAAAGTACGAATTTATATACGATCCTCCCTGATTTTAACGCCATCATCCCTTCACAAGTGGAGCTTGGGCAGTTGCGCTCCGTCATTGTCGGGAGGAAATATGCTGAAAACGGAATGGAATCCCTGGTGCATACGCTTTGCCGCGATCCCTCTATCGGTTTTCGCCTTCAACTCGCTGTGGCGGAACCAAAGGCATTGACGATTTTGAAGGGCATCCGTCATATGCAAATTCCCTTCTTCATCTCCGATAGCGTCGCTCAAAATATCAAAACGTTGAACGTGCCCAAGACCAACCTGCATATTTTCTTGTTTAATTTGTATGGCGAGGGTCGCGATCCTTACCTTCCTTATTTCGTGATGCATAATGACAGAGTGAAGCTCGATGGTCTCGCGCTTTTTCGAGATGACAAATTCGTGCATCGCATCAATTCGAAAGAAAGCTTTTTGCTAAAAATCATGGTGGAAAAAGCCAAGAGTGGTCAAATTCCATTTGAAGTGACGATAAACAATCGAAAAGAATCCGGACTGTTGAAAAATCTTCATTCCCATGCCGCATTCGATGTCAATACCGCAGAGCCTGTTCCCAGCATCATGGTAAAGCTCACGGTAAATGGGCAAATCAGAGATTATTCGAAGTGGCTGCAATTATCCAATCCACAAGTCCTACAACAAACGGAAAAAGAACTTTCCTCGTACCTGCAAAAGGAGGCGACGAGCTTTGTGAAGCATTTACAGAAGCTTGAAGTTGATCCGGTCGGATTTGGTGATTTGGTTCGCAGTCGAAGCACGTCATGGAACTACTCTCACTTCAAAAAGATTTATCCTCAGATAAAAATCGCAGTGACGGCCTCGATCAAGCTGGAGCAAACGGGTGAGTAATGAATAATCAGGAGGGATCAGGTGAGTACTTCCATTCGGGAAAGCGCTATGGTTTCACCTTTTTTTGTATTCTTTCTTGTGCATGCCAATATCGTGGGGGTCGGGATACTAGGGTTTCAACGGACAATCGTAGCCCATGCCGGATACGATGCCTGGATCTCCCAACTACTTGCTGGGGCAAGCATCCATCTTATTATTTGGATGCTCTATTCCATGTTGAATGTGGGCAGCCAAGATCTGTTCTCCCTTCACGAGTTCTGCTTTGGAAAATGGCTAGGCAAGTTGATGAGCTTTGTCGTATTGATCTACATCTGGATGGCTGCTTTTCTCATCTTGCGTTCTTACGTCAGTATTGTGAAGCAGTTTATTTTCCCGCTTATGCATACGTGGAGTACGACGCTGATTATCTTGCTCCTCATTCTGTACATTGTCGCTGGTGGTTTTCGTACGGTTACGGGCGTCTGCTTTTTCGGTGTGGTGATTCCGGCGATTTTGATGCTTCCTTTGTTTCTTTTCCCTTTCGAGTACGCTCACCCGAATAATTTGTTTCCGATGTTTTCGCATAACCTCCCCTCCTTATTCGCGTCTGCCAAAGACGCTGTTATCAATTATATGGGCTTTGAATTACTGCTCTTTTACTACCCATTTATCAAACGAGCAGCTCACTCGCAAAAATGGGCCCACGCTGGCGTCCTTTTCAGCACGCTCTTGTATGTAGCCGTCGCTCTCGTAACATTCCTCATGTTTAGTCAAGGTGAACTGGATAAGATTATTTGGCCGACCTTGACCATGCTCAAAATCGTCGAAATTCCGATTTTGCAGCGATTGGAGTTCATTGTGATATCTCTTTGGCTCTTCGTGATTTTGCCAAACATCTGTCTTAATCTATGGGGGGTTACCCGCGGACTGAAACAAATATTTGGCATCAGTCAAATCCGCGCCCTTCTGCTTCTCCTAGCGTCTCTGGCAATGGGTTCCTTTCTGCTCGAAGGTACGACTCCTTTGCTCATGGCACTCGATTTTTATGGGAAAGTGAGCATCGTTTTCATTTATGGCTATATCCCTCTGTTGTTCTTGCTCTTCCTCCTTTGGGGGAAAAAGCGAAGTACCGCACGATACCAGACTCCCGGAGCGGAAACAGAAAAAGCCCGATAGATGTCTATCGAGCAAATCGTGCTGCGATTGTCATTCCAGCTCCTACCAAAGCTTCTCGGATGCTTTGCGCGAATTCCAACGCATGGGCACCGTCGCCATGAATACAAATCGTATCGGCCTGAATCGGGATATCCACGCCTTGTTGGGTCAGGACGAGTCCCTTGCTTACCATACGTATGACTTGCTGGAGGGATTGCTGTTGGTCTGTAATCATCGCATTCGGCTGACTACGCGGTGTCAGCGTGCCATCCTGCTGATACGTGCGGTCTGCAAACACTTCATGCGCCGTAGCAAGACCGATTTTTTCCCCTGCACGCGTCAACTCGCTTCCCGCCAAGCCATACAACATCAGTTCCGGATTTACTTTGTAGATGGCCAACGCGATAGACTCAGCCAAAGCGGGTCTTGTGGCTGCCATATTGTATAAGGCCCCGTGTGGCTTCACATGATGCATGACGCCCCCTTCTGCCCGCACAAACGCTTGCAGGGCGCCGATTTGGTAGAGGACTAGCTCGTACGCCTCATCAGGGGAAATCTCCATGTTACGGCGACCGAAGCCGACCAGATCAGCGAATCCGGGATGGGCACCGATTGCCACACCAGCCTCCAAAGCCATTTGCACCGTTTTTCTCATTGTCCCTGGGTCTCCAGCATGGAAACCACAAGCCACATTTGCCGAGGTGATATAGGGCAAAATCTCTTGATCGTTGCCCAACTGATAGGCGCCAAAGCTCTCTCCCATATCACAGTTTAGATCTGCTGTTTTCATCTTTTTACCTCCATCCCACGGTTACTTCTATACCAAGCTTGATCGCCTTCATCAATGAATCCCTCTCGATAAGCGCCTTTTGAGCATCACGCAGAGAAATCTCTTGAAAGTGAATCTTTTCGCCTGGCCGCAACTGGGCGACGATCGGCAAATCTATCGTTGGCACATAACCTATCTTCGGATAACCGCCAATGGTTTGTCTGTCTGCCATCAGGATAATAGGTTGACCGTTTGGCGGAACCTGTATCGTTCCAACGGTGACCGCAGCCGAGATCAGTTCCATCGATTGCGTAAGTTCGAGCGCCGGTCCTGTTAAACGATACCCCATCCTGTCTGATTGAGTAGACACTTGAAAGGTTTGTTCGAAAAAGCTTTGACGGCTCTCTTCCGAAAAATCTGCGAATTGCTCGCCTTGTATCACCCGTACAACCGCTTCTCCATTTTTTACAAGCGTACTAGAAGGAATAAACCAATTCGCTTGGTAGAAGGGCGCTGCTCCTGCCTTTTTTTCCAATTGGTTAGCGAGAAATTGGCTGAATGAACCTGGAGAGGTTTGAACTAGCTTATCTCCTGCCGCAAGCATTCTACCCGCAAAGCCTCCGAACCTTCCACGGAGATTCGTACTACGACTACCCATCACAAGTGGCACATCCCATCCGCCTGCGACTGCGAGATAGGCGCGACAGCCTTCCTTGGCCAGGCCAAACTTCAAGATGCTTCCACTCCTGATCCAGACTGCTCGATTGGGCAAGACGGACCTATCATTGATCGTGACTTTGAAGTCACCACCACAAATGGCGATTAGCATGTCCTTATGAAACAATAAGCTTGGGCCTCTCATCGTCAGCTCCAGAACAGCATCCGTTTGTTGATTGCCAACTAACATGTTCGCCATCTGTACAGCTTGCTCGTCCATCGCCCCACTGACGCTGACCCCAACCTGCTGAAAGCCAAATCTACCTGTATCTTGAACGGTCGTGCAAAGTCCTGGCGTAATCACCTCTATACTCACTTAGTACACCTTCTCCCCGTTATCGTATTCCCGCTCGAAGATAGGACGAAAGCGAACTTTATCACCAGCGCACAAGAGACTTGGAGAACTTTCACCTGCCTGAAATAATCTCAGTGGTGTTCTTCCGATAATTTGCCACCCACCTGGACTCTCTATCGAATAAATACCTGTTTGCAATCCTCCGATCCCTACACTCCCCATTGGAATAGATAGTCGTGGCGAGGAACGTCGCGGCGTGGCCAGTCGCTCATCCATTCCACCGAGATACGGAAAGCCGGGAGCAAATCCGATCATGTACACCAGATATTCTGTTGCCGAATGGATCGAAATTACTTCCTCTACACTAAGACCATTTTGTTTGGCGACTACCTCCAGATCTGGACCAAAGCTCCCTCCATAACAAACCGGGATTTCTACCAGTCTGTACTCTGTAGAGTGAGTGTTGGAGATTTGCTGCGACATTTGCTCAAGAATAGCAACGGCACGATCGTATGGCAAAATATCATCAAGTGGATCGAAAAGAGTAATCGGATCGTAATAGACGGTAACAGTCGTAAAGCCAGGTACAGATCCGATCATCCCGGGGAAAGGATGCTCCTGTAGGTATTGAGAGAATAGGATGACCTTCTCATGGGTCTGTTGATCGATAACCTCTCCTAGTTTGACCATGACACCCGAGTCCCCAAGAGGAGAGAATTCATATCTAGGCAACGTTTTTCCCTCCATTTTCGAATATCGGTACTGCCACATGAATGGAAGGGAGGAGGGTTTCTCCTCCTGCTCAGCTAATTTGTCCGCCTTCCATGACAATATCCCGCTCATTAGATAGGGTCGTCTCGATTGCCAATCGCAAGCCTTTTACAATTGTTTCTAACGCCATGCTTGGCTGCCCTGCTTGCCTTGCTGCTTGTTCAGGCAAATAAGGGATATGGATGAACCCTCCGCGTACGGAAGCTTTTTTCTCAGCAAGGTAATGCATCAATCCATAAAAAAGATGGTTGCATACATATGTACCCGCCGTCTGGGATATGGAAGTCGGAATTCCTTGTTGTTTTAACTCATGTACAATCGCTTTGATTGGCAATGTAGACCAGTAGCCAGTAGGACCGTTTTCCCTGATCGGTGTATCAATCGGCTGATTTCCTTCATTATCCGGGATTCGAGCATCATTGACGTTAATTGCTACACGCTCAACGGCAATATCTCCTCGTCCACCTGCTTGACCGATACATAATACGATGTCCGGATTCGTTTCTTCTATCGCTGCGTACAGATGTTCGATAGATTTTTCAAAAACCGTAGGAATTTGGCGCAGCTCTACTTTATACAAATCAGACTCGATTTTTCCCAGCTCTTTTACCGATTCCCAAGCAGGGTTAACCGTTTCTCCACCAAAAGGATCAAACCCTGTTACTAAAATGGTCTTCATGATTGTTTCCTCCGATCCGCATAGGTCTCATTCGTGAGAGTCGAATATGGTCTTGTCCATACTGTCGCGAAACACGCCGTGGGCTGGATGCCACACACTCCATGACAGCACGATTGAAAATCTTATGTGTTTCTATGCAATCTCGCAATGCTCCTCCCGCAACCGTCTCATCAGCCGCTTCCGTTATTAAATCAAGCGTCACCCATTCAGGAAAACGAGAGAGTAAGGAAGGAGAGGTTCTGTTCGGCTTTGTAGGCCACCGATAAAACAAGAAATCTTGATCAGTAGGCAATGGGAAAATGGCGGGCTCCCAGTTATGTCCATACCGAATGTAGCGCTCGATAAAGCGTTTATTTTTGTTCCACAGACGCGGATGATGTCTCAGCCCTTCCTCGGCTGCCTTTTGAATCGTATCAAGAGCGACAGCATGATAAGGATAGTCAGATCGCTCCATCTCGCGGCCAATCCCGTAAAAGAGTGAGATCGGCATCCAATAAGATACAGGGAATCTCGGTGGGCTATTGTACCCTGCGAATGGTTGTGTCCATTCATGCGAAGGGATTCCGTGATCATCGATGATCACATCCGGCAACCAGCGATAAAACAGTTGGGGAACTACCCGCGATTCGCCAAAAACGCTCGGCTGAAAACGGTGATTGGTGTATTCTAATCCAACGGAATTATAACGGGCAGCATGATGCTTCCAAAATGGATTATCTTTGACGAGCTCTTGATGAAGTGCGACCCCATCCGGATTGGCAAATGGAATCACGACCAGATTGAAACGAGTATGCCAATCCATTTTTTTGGTTATGAGCTCTTCCACCAGCTCACGTGCAGCAGGCATACTGGAAACCTCGTTTGGATGATGTCCGGTTTCGAGCAAAATGGTTGGTTTATACAGAGAGAGCTTGTGAGTTGATACGTATTTGGAAATCTGGGGTGCTGTTACCTCCACTGCATAAATCGGCCGTCCTTCAAACGATTTCTCTACTTCCCATATATGTACAGACGGATGTGTAGCCAGCTCTGCCCATTCGCCCATATCTGGATAATGGTTTCGGTGTAGATAAGGAAGCTTCCGTTCTTCGATGCTGGTACTCTTTTCGTACGTTCTCAGGATGCGTGCTTTTACAGGAGCAGATTGCTCTGCCTCGAAGTATAAATGAGTTGTTTTGATAGAGAAAGCTTGTTCTTCTATATATTCTTTTACGCGAATGGTTGCCACTGGAGAGCTTGCTGGTTTGACCTTTACAAATGGTCGCACCGCCCCAGGAGAATTCCACGCCACTCCCGTTTTTCTTTCACCCAAATACGCATAGTAGTCCAGCGTATAAAAATAAATATCTTCATGCAACGCTTCTAACGACGATATGGTTTCTTCGTCTATGTCTAGCCGTTCTTCCTGTTCACTCATAGTGACGGTTACCTCTATCGAATGAAAGAGCGGAGTGTTTCCTTGATACGGTTCAATTTGTTTACATAACAATTCTTCCGTCAACTCAGGTAAAAATTGCTGCGTATAGAATTGCCAAAACCTCTCTCGATCCGTAGGAATCAAGAATTGTTCTTTAGTTGTTCCATGGGAAAAGAAGAGTCCTGACGTAGTTGGATAAGCTCGACTTTGCTCGTCGGCATACGGCACAGTGGATACAGGTACATCCAAATTCCATGTACCTAAGTGCTCCAGCCCGACTCCCCATACTTCGACTTGGTATGTAGTCGGTAGGTTCTCATCCATCACGATTGATACTTGCGACAAGGACAAGCCCAATTCTTTTTCCAACAACTGATCAACCGGGTATAATTCTTGAAGCCATCGATGAGAAAGCTCCATCCCACCTTCTCTTTCCTCTCGTTGGAAAGAGATCAAAATTCGTTCTACTCGTTCCCCTGTACGTACAAGGGACGGCAAAATCGTTTCTTTTATCCAGCACAAGCCTGGTTTAAAAGCAGAGTGAATCTGTACCGTACTATCGTTATCTGGAAGCAGCTCCGTGATTGCGCTCTTCCAGCATCGCTCCAACGCACGTCGAATCTCTTTTGGTTCTGATAAAAACGCCGTGACCGCCAGCGGAGAAGATAAGCACCCGTCCGTCTCCATTCGACTAGCAATCGCGATCAACTGCTCATGAAACAACTGTTCTATCTCATTTCGTTCGCCCTGGTCTTTCCATGTTTTCTCTATAAATAGGGGGAAATCCTTCTCTTTTGGCTCGTCTGATTCTTCCCATGCACCAAAAGTCCCCCCGAGTCGGTGCGAAGTAGCAGTCCCTAAATAATCAAGCGCCGCAACAATCGCTTGTCCTCCCCCTGAAAGCTGAATGACTCTTGTTGTCTTTTCTCTAGGGTCTGGGATTACTTCAACCACTCCACTTGCTAGAGGTGCTTCACCATTCATGCGTAAGCAAAAAGTGAGCTCCGCAATCCGATTTGCTTCTCCTGTGAGCGGGAAATGTATCCCGGTCGAGGCTAGACCAATCCGAGCTGCAAAGCGGGCGGCAGACATAACCGCCTCTGCAGTATGGATCCCTGTAAAAAATACATCTGTCCGACTCGTTAAATCCGTACGCCCCGCTTGATAGAACCCTGCCGTTGTCCAAAGCTCTGCCAGACTTTCAAGTGGAGTTGGTCTTTCTACGATAGGACTTCCCTCATGCGAGCTCATCAGCGCATACTGGGGTATCGCAATCTGACAAACAGGTGAAGCATCCGCACAAACATATAGATGAACTTCATGTAAAGAACAACGAATCCTTTCAATGTCGCCGAGTGAAGTTGTTGCAGGTGCTGCATCTGTCCAATATGCCGCCATCCAGCGCAGTAATCGACTAAGACTCTCCTCGCTTCCACCAACGAAAGCAATTCGATCGTTCCCTCGATCGAGCGTACATGACGCATCATCCACATCGCAGGATGGCTCGATACATACTGTGCAAAGCCACTCACCGCTTTTCGTGCTGCTAGCAACCATCGGTGAATCTTCCATACGAATGGAAGGCAGATCTAGCTCACTTGTTTCAAGGCCTAATCGGGCACAAAAATCAATGAATCCTTCTACGACGATTCCCGTTTGAAAACAGAAGGAAACAGACAATGAATCAGCTACACCGTCATTGTTTCGGTCCGTAACTAACCCTTTCGTTGTAAAAATATCACCTAGCCCTCTCATAGGTTAGCCCCCTTACACGCGCAGATTTGGATCTAGCTCATCACGCAGCCAATCGCCCAGCAGGTTAATTCCAAACACCGTAATCATAATGGCGATGCCAGGGAAAGTAGCAACCCACCATGCCGTCTCCAGATAGTTGCGACCGTCTGCCAGCATGCCGCCCCATGTAGGAATCGAAGGGTCTACACCCAATCCAATAAACGTCAACGATGCTTCCAACAAAATGTTGGTGGCTACATTTAACGTTGCCAATACGATGATCGAAGAAGAAACGTTTGGCAGGACATGTTTTCTGATGATCCTCAAATTCGTAGCCCCAATTGCTTTGGCAGCCTGGACGTATTCCATTTCTTTTACACTCATGACCTGTCCTCGAACCAGTCGTGCAAAGCCTACCCAGTTACTGATCCCCAGAACAAGTATGAGCTTCCATAGACCTGCCCCAAAGACCGTCATGACGATAATCGCAAACAAAATGAAAGGGAATGCCAGCTGTACATCTGCCAAGCGCATTAACAGATCATCTACCCAGCGCCCGTAAAAGCCTGCGATGAGGCCCAGAATCACCCCGATAACCAAGGAAATCAGTACGGATACGACACCAACCAATAACGATATTCGCGCTCCGTAAATGATTCGGCTCAGTAAGTCACGCCCTACCTGATCCGTACCTAGCAAATACTCGGATTTCCCCGTATCGTCCATCCACGAGGGAGCAACCAACCGTGCACGCAAATCAGCTTTATCAGGAGTAGACGGCGCTATTACCGGTGCAAAAAGTGCGGATACGACGGCAAGCATAAGCAAGAACATCCCCGTCATTGCCCACCGATTTCGAACGAATCTTCTGCCCATCTTGCTCCATTTTCCACGTTTTTTGATTGGTGGATTGGTCTGATTGTTTGTAACTGTCGCTGTCGTCATTCGCTTTTTCCTCCTTCCTGCCTAATACGTGGATCTATAAAGCCATAACTGATATCAACCAACAGGTTCACGAAGATCATCAAAAAAGACAAGATAATCACAGAGCCTTGAATCACTGGAAAGTCACGTTGCGATATCGCATCAATCAGCATACGCCCGATACCTGGCCATGAAAAAACTTGCTCAATAATCACGGTACCGCCCAACAACGTTCCAAATTGCAATCCAATAAAGGTTACCGTTGGGATTAATGCGTTTCGTAAGCCATGCTTGATGATTACAAGCCATTCCTTGATCCCTTTGGAACGAGCCGTATTGATATATTGCTGATTCATTACCTCCAGCATGGAAGAGCGAACTAATCGAGCCAAAATTCCTGACAAGATGAGTCCGAGTGCAACGGAAGGCAGAACCAAATACTCCAGACCTTCATAACCAGAAGCAGGAAACCAGCCCAACTTAACGGCAAATATGATGATTAACATAATCCCTAACCAAAAGTTAGGAAAAGAGATTCCTAGCAATGAAAAAATGCGTCCGAAAAAGTCAGCTACGCTGCCTCTGTAAACAGCGGAAATGATACCTACTGGAATCGCAATCAATAGGGCGACAAACATTCCCCCGAAGGCAAGCAGCAAAGTTGCTCCCATCTTCTCCTTCATCATGTCGATTACGCTCTCACCCGTTCGGAAAGAGGTGCCAAAGTTACCGGTAAACATATCTTTTAAATAAAGCCCGAACTGTACATAAACGGGCTCGTCCAGACCGAGATTTTTCCTAAGCTCAGTAATCGCCTCTTTGGTAGGCTCACCTGCTTGAAACATGATCGATACTGGGTCACCAGTCATTCGCACCAGGACAAAAATGACAAGAGTAATAGCAAGAACGACAAAAACACTATGTAGTAGACGTCTAATTAAAAAGGCTGCCATCCCGCTCCTCCTTTATCAAAAGTGAAGGGAATAGAAGAGACATCTTCTACTCCCCTGTTCAAAACATTCCTTATTCAACCGATACTTCGCGCAAATCGATACGTTCATCTGCCGGAGGTTGGAAGCCTTTTACTCGTTTGTTCGCAGCCCACAGGTTGATCGTTTGATAGAGCGGTACATCTGGGACTAGCTCATACAGACGTTGATTCAGCTCTTTAAATGCTGCCAGACGCTTTTCTTGGTCAAACGTGGAGCGTTCTGCTTTCAAGAGCTCCTCTACTTTTTCGTCATGGAAATCAGGGTTCCAGAACTCGCCTTTGTGATACATCAGATAGGCCGTATTATCAAAGTCGAGCGTCCATCCCCCCCAGCCATTCCGGTACATATGTCCTGCTTTTCCCTTCGGAATGAGGTCAGAAGTAAATGTGGAGCTGTCCACCAGATTCAGCTTCACCTTGAGACCGACTTGGCCTAATTGCATTTCGATCGCTTGTGCTACCTCTTTAAACGTAGCATCTGTACCAGGGAGGAAGAGATCAAGCTCAGTTCCTTCCTTCACACCTGCTTCTGCGAGCAGTTGTTTTGCTTTTTCTGGATCATAATTGCGTAATGGCAGGTTAGGATCATAGCCGAAAGACATATCGCTTTGGAATGAATTGACGCGCTTACCATATCCGCCGAGCAGCGTTTCGATAATCAAGTCTGCATCAATCGCGTAAGCAATCGCTTCACGGACTTTTACATTGTCGACTGGCTTCATCGATGTATTGAAACGAATCGAATAAACAGTTGGCGACCCGACTTGCATCAGTTCAAGATCAGACATGCCCTTGATGGATTCTGTTTGGCTAATCTCGACTTTTTTCATAATATCGATGGCACCTGTTTGCATTTCAGCGAGACGTGTAGTCGCTTCTGGAATAAAACGGAACGTTACTTTTTCCAGCCTCGGTTGACCTTGCTTCCAATAGGTTTCATTTTTCACCAGTACGACCTTGCTATCTTTTTCATAGCTATCCATTTTGAAAGGACCCGTACCTACTGGATGCGTGTTAAAGTACTCGTCCCCTTTTTCCTTGTAATACTTAGGCGGAACGATCACGGCGCCATAACCTGCCAGCTTTGTAATGAGTACAGGATCTTTTTCCTTGAGAATCATGTTGACTGTAAACTCGTCTACCACTTCTACACGGTCAATCGAAGCATAGTTCGCTTGCTGTGGTCCTTTTTTCCCTTCTTCACCAAGCAGGCGATCAAATGTAAATTTCACTGCTTCCGCGTTGAATGGCTCGCCGTTGTGGAAGGTAACTCCTTTACGAAGTTTAAATTGAAGTGTCTTGTCATCCTTGAACTCCCACGATTCAGCGAGTCCTGGCTGGATTTTCAAGTCAGTGGTACGCTCGACTAAGCCTTCAAATACAGATGTTGCTACAGTACTCCAATCAAGCAAAAACGTATCAATCGGATCCCAAGAGTGCGGATCTCCATTCACACCAAGTGTGAGTTCATTTTTTGCCGGAGCTTGCGCTTCTGTTTTAGGTTGCGGATTTGCCTGTGTGCTAGTGTCAGCCGGCTTACTCGAACATCCGCCCAAAGCAGCAGCTAGCACGAGTAATGCGGAGCAAACGGTGATACCTACCTTCTTTTTCAAAACAAGTCCCCCTTTTCTTTTCGTTCTGGAATTCATGTTGAAAAAATATGATAGCCGTCATTTGTTCCTATTGGTTATACAAATGACAGGCAACATATCGACCATCGCCCATCGATTGAAATTCGGGCTTGTCCGTTTTGCAAATTTCCATACAATCCGGACAACGCGTATGAAACGTGCAGCCACTCGGCGGATTCGCAGGACTCGGTACATCTCCAGTCAAGATGATGCGCTCACGCTTCATTTTCGGCTTGGCAATCGGAACGGCGGACAGTAATGAGCGGGTATAAGGATGCAGCGGCTCTTCATATAGCGCATTTTTGGGTGCCAGCTCAACCATCCGTCCCAAATACATCACGCCGATCCTGTCGCAAAAATGCTTCACGACGCTCAAGTTGTGAGAGATGAATATGTAAGTGAGTCCGTATTGCTTTTGCAAATCTCTCATCAGGTTCAATACCTGGGATTGAATCGATACATCGAGCGCAGATACTGGCTCATCTGCCACAATCAGCTTGGGATTAAGCGCTAGCGCACGTGCAATGCCGATCCGCTGTCGCTGACCACCACTAAATTCATGAGGAAATCGTTCCGAATTTTCCGCTTTCAGACCGACAACCTGCATCAATTCCGCTACTTTTACCTTGCGTTCTTTTGACGTTTCATACAGTTCGAATATGATCATCGGCTCTTCAATGATCTCCCCGACTGTCATTCGCGGATTGAGGGATGCGAACGGGTCTTGGAAAATGATTTGCAAATCCTTTCGCTTCATCCTCATCTCATTTGGGGAAAGTGCCGCTAAATTCTCTCCTTGAAAAATCACTTCGCCACCCGTAGGCTCGAGCAATCGCAGAATGGCTCTTCCTGTGGTTGACTTCCCGCAACCAGATTCACCTACAATTCCGAGCGTCTCCCCCGTGGCAACGGTAAAAGAGAGATCGTCAACCGCTTTGACGTGATTCGTTACCTTCTTCAATAATCCACTGCGAATCGGAAAGTATTTTTTTAACCCTCTCACTTCAAGTAAGGGCTTACATTCTGATTGTTCCAAAAGATTCACGTCCCCTCCGCTTACTCATACAGCCAGCATCTGCTTTTTGTACCATCATTCAGATCGAATAACGGTGGAGCTTGTTCGTAGCATTTGTCAAAAGCCTTCTGGCATCGTTCAGCAAAACGGCATCCTGCGGGCATCTGACCTGGACTCGGAACGGTCCCGCCAATCGTAAACAAGTACTCCTGCTCTGTGTCCATATCCGGGATCGAGCCCAACAAACCAACCGTGTACGGATGCTTTGGAGTAGCAAATAGCTTTTCTACCTCGGCTTCCTCGACGACTTGCCCTGCATACATGACGACCACCCGATCACACATCTCTGCTACCACACCAAGATCGTGCGTGATCAGCATGATGGTCATCTCGCTCTTCTGCTGTAGCTCTCTCATCAGGTCAAGAATCTGCGCCTGAATGGTCACGTCTAGTGCGGTTGTAGGCTCATCTGCAACCAATAGAGATGGACTACAGGACATCGCCATCGCGATCATCACACGCTGCCTCATCCCGCCAGATAGCTGATGCGGATACTCATCAACGATTTCTTCCGCTCTCGGAATCCCGACCAGCTTCAGCATTTGGATCGCATGCTCTTTGGCTTGTTTTTTGTTCATACTTGTATGATTTAAGACGAGCTCCATGATCTGCGCCCCGATTGTATAAACCGGATTGAGCGAGGTCATTGGTTCTTGAAAAATCATCGCGATCTCTTTGCCTCGCACCTTCCTCATCTGATCCTTGGAAAAGGCAACCAGATTTTCACCGTTGTACAGGATCTCTCCTCCGGTGATTCGCGCGGTCCTCGGCAGAAGCCCCATGATGGATAGAGAGGTGACACTTTTCCCACAACCCGACTCCCCAACTACTCCAATCGTCTCACCTTTGTTGATTTGAAAACTAACTCCATCCAAAACGGTAATTTCTCCATTATCGGTTCGGAATCTCGTCTGAAGATTTTTGATTTCCAGCATCAAAGTCCCGCCTTTGCATCTGAATATCCCAGCTTGCTCATGATTTGATTCGCTACTGCTTTTGTCTCCTGTACCAAATACCCCAATCGATCTGGCTGAAAGCGTGATGTAGCTCCAGCCAAGCTCAAGCCAGCTATGACTTGTCCCGTAAAATCTCGAATAGGTACAGCAATGGCTGCGGAATCCGGCTCCAATTCACCGTAGCTGACTGTATAGCCGTTTTCACGTGCATCGTGGATCCATTGCCATAGCAGATCTTTGTCTATATTTGTGTCTGGTGAGATTTTCTTCATGTCCACCCGGTTCAACAATTCTTCGATCTCATGATCCGGCAGAAATGAGAGTAAAATGCGCGGGCATGCCCCTGCGTACAACGGTGATTTTCTACCTACCTGCGTATATACACGAACATACTGGCGGGTATCGACTTTTTCGATGTAAACCCCTTCGTCTTGATCACGAATAATTAAGTTGACTGCCTCATCCACCGTATCCCGCAGCTGCTGCATATACGGTAGCGCGATTTTCCTGATCTCCAGCCGTTGGGCAACAATGTTCCCAAACTCCAGCAGCTTCAATCCCAATTGGTATTTAGGCGGATTATGAGTGGTCGTTTTGGAGATAAAGCCGCGCATTTCGAGCGTCTGAAGAATTCGAAACACCGTACTCTTCGGCATATCTGACAACTCGACAAGCTCAGCCAGGCTTAATTCACTGTATTGGATAAAATATTCTAGAAACTCTAGCGTTTTTAATACACTTCGGTTTGCCGTTTTTTCTGTTTTGTCCATTTTCATCACCATCTTATTGTCCCAAAATACGGAACGTTATTTTGTATTTTGGCATGCCACAATATTAAATGAATTCAGTTATTTCCGTCAATACATTTTTACCCCTTAGCAATCAGGTCGTTTCTACCTACTGGCTCAGGGGTAATTTGTAGTTAAGGTTTTAGTTAAGGTTTTAGTGAATATTCTTTTTCTTAAACCGTCCACCAGAAACATCATGAATGTGACCGATTGCCAAAAATGCAGAGGAATCAATTTCCTCCACGATGGATTTCAGCTTCGCTTCTTCCAAACGGGTGATGACACAGAAGATGACTTTTTTGATATCTCCGGAGTAGCCACCTTCTCCATTCAAATAGGTGATTCCCCGCCCTAGTCTCGCCGTTAGCGCATCGCCAATTTCGGTTGGGTAATCACTGATGATCCATACTGATCTCGATTGTTCGAGCCCGACCATGGTGATATCGATCATTTTGTAAGCAATGTAGTAAGCAATTAACGAGTACATGGCCCGGTCCCACCCAAAAATGAAGCCGGCACTGCCTAAAATAAAAATGTTAAAAAACATGACCATTTCGCCGACCGAGAACGGACTTTTCCTCGTCATCAGGATCGCAACAATTTCCGTTCCATCCAAGGAGCCTCCCGTGCGAATGACAAGTCCCACACCGATTCCGATGATGATCCCCCCAAAAACGGCAGAGAGAAGCAAATCGTCCGTCAAGCTAGGAACATGATGGAGGTAGCTCGTACCCAACGACATCACGACAACACCGAACAGCGTAGAAATGGCAAATGTCTTGCCAATTTGCTTGTAGCCGATAAGTAAAAAGGGCAGGTTCAGCAGGAATAAAAATAATCCGAGTGGGCCTCCTGTCAGCTTTGAGGCCATAATGGATACACCGGTTACACCACCGTCAATGATGTTGTTTGGAACCAGAAATATTTCCAGTCCGACTGCCACCAACAAAGCTCCAATAATGATTCCGAGAGCTCTCAGTACGATCCTTCTTTTTTTCGTCCGCTTATGAGTGATCGGAGCAACTGCTTTTGCATCCATTTTGATCATCCTTAGCCGTTTTTTTCTTACCACTTCATCTTTCCCTGGTAGCAAAAAAAATAGCCAGCTAGAATTTCTCCCAGCCGACTCTTTCTCATCCGTTAGCCCCAAACAGCAATGGAAATAATGCCAATCGTGATCATCAAAGACATGGACAGACGCCATGCGCGTTGTCGCTCCTTTAGCAAGAAGACCCCGAGCAGCGTACCAAAAACCGTACTGACCTCACGAATGGGCGCAATAGCTGCCAGTGGTGCCAATGTCATAGCAAATAAAAACAACAAATACGAACCTGGTGACAAGACGGCACCGAGTACAATCGTTCGCCAGTTTTTTTGCCACTCACGGCGGATGAGTCCCTTTTTCCAAACGAAACCCCCTGCGACAATCAAACAGGCAAAGTTCGTTATTTCCAATAAAGCGAATGGAGATAATTGTTGTACGATTTGCTTGTCGGTTAACGTGTACCCTGTAATGCATAGTCCTACAGCAAATGCGTATCGTAGGGCGAGCGGATTCACTGGTTGAGCCTGACGATCTGTGCCAATCATTCCACTAATGGCGAAGACTCCGATTACGATGCAAATGACACCCAGCCATCCCGGTACAGATAAATACTCTTGAAAGAAAATCGCGCTAAAAAACGGAATGAGAAGCGTCCCCGTCCCCCTCATGATGGGGTATACCTGTGAGATATCCCCGTATGTATACGCCTTTGAAATCAATAAGGTATAGCATCCTTGAAAGAAAAAGGACATAAACAGAAAAAGAACCAAAGACCATGTCAGTTGTACGCGCATCAATTCCCAAATGAGAACAGGCAAGAGGATCACGGTTGTTGGCAATGTAATCAACCAAAGAAACGCCATTTTGCTCTCACTTTTTTTCGTGAACAGGTTCCAAACTGCGTGCGCAAGGCCAGATGATAGTACGAGCAAAATCGAAATCGATAGCATGTGTGCCCCTTCTCTCTCTTGTTGTACAAACACAACTAAAGACAATAAAACACATTGCGTTTAGTTGCTTTTCACTCGACGTGTACAGTATACACCCAGTCCCCGCAAAAATTAAGTATTGTTTCTGCTTATCGTCCAAACCATTTTATTGATCCTCTCGAACACACGCATCTTTTTCCATTCTCCGCATTTTGGGTTATAATGGAGGGATGACACTTCGTTCGGAGGATCTGACTACATGTTGCAAAGAGAGTTGACTCGGGAACAAGCGATACAGCTAGGCGAGCAAATCCTAATTGCCGTCGAAGGACACATCATTGAACGGGGCTATACGTACTTTTCAGATGGCGTCGTCTTCAATACACGCGTAGAACAAGGCCAATATTTGACCAGTGATGTTCAAGGCTCCGAGGTGTATCATGCGCGCCTCGATATGGAAACGGTTCAAAACAGTACCTGTACCTGCCCTTATTCACGTATTTGCAAGCATATTGCTGCTACTTTTTTTCAGATGTACAGTGTGTTCGAGAATCCTCGTACATTTTTGACCCGCTCCCAACAACCAAGACGAGCTACTTTTTCTCCTCATCTGCTGATTCCTGCATACAAATACAGCCATACCGCTCCTGCTCAGCAGGATACAGCGTCTGTTTCCTCTCCGCTTACTGCGAACAGCTCCGTCAAAGATTGGTGGGCATTTTTTGAGAGCTGGACACGCAACCTGTTTGCGGCCATGGAATCGTATCGAGCTTCCTCTGAGTTATTATCGAGCTATCAAAATGTGCTGAGTGTTGCTGCCTCGTGGCCGAAGGATCGGGCACAACTCTTTGTCATTCATGCCAATCTGTTTCATCTCATGAAGCTTACGCAATACGTCAAAACGTACCGTCAATCCTACTGGTTTCTGGATTTGGTTCAGACAGCCGAGCGGCTATTGGATCAATTAGAAGGGACATTGTACTTCGCAGATATCCCAGCTCTCTTGACTCACCATCAGGATGCCATCGTAGATACTCTTCAACTGACAAAACAATTGAAAGAAAACGAAGCCACTTCCCTCTACTGGATATTCGCTTATCAGATGTTATGGTGGATGCTATTGAAGAAGCCAGAGTGGATGCAAGAGGAGATCCATGTGCTGGATCAGCTTATCAACAATGAAGACAGTTCTGCCGCCGAAAAGGAAAAAGGGCTGCTGCTCCGTGCCCACTTTCATGTGATGGAAAAGGAGGACGAAGCTGCTCTACAAATCTGGAAAAAAATGAGCCGTTTGAACCTCTCCTTCTATTTGTCCTATATGAAATCATTCGCTCGCAATGGGGAATGGCAGCGATTTCTCGATTGGACTGCTTCGTTGACGTCCTTAATCGGGCAAGCCGAGACACAGCAATACCGACTCGTTATCGCCATTTGGCAGGAAGCGATGCAGCAAGTGGGACGATCAGCCGAGTGCGGCGCCAAGCTGAAGCAGTTCTTACCGAGCAGTTATCACGAATATGCCGCCTATTTATATGAAGAACGACAGTTTCAGCAATGGATTGATTTGCAAATGTCGTTTCAAGTGCCAATGGCAGATATCTCGGTCGTGCAGGTGAAAGAAATCGAGGAAGCCGATCCGACTCTTCTCTTCCCTTTTTACTTGCGTGAGGTGAACAGACTTATTGCCGAACGTAACCGAACGGCCTACAAAGAAGCGATCAAGCTCATGAAAAAGGTAAGGACGATTTACAACAGAGCAAACCAAGATGCGCGCTGGGAACGATACGTGGAACAATTATCTGCCAAACATAATCGGTTACGTGCTTTTCAAGAAGAGCTAAGGAGAGGAAATTTCAACTTATGAATACCGTCACTACATTTGTTCTAGACGGAGAGCTTTTGGCAGACGGACAATTCTTGATTACTGGCAAAGACACGCAAGGAGCAGTGGTCGATCCAGAAGAATTGGCAGGAACACTGTTTGCGTGGGATGAGTCATCCTATTACGGAACCTTCCTGGACAAAAACGAGCAGGGCGTATTGCTCAGCCCTGCCAAGGCCCTCTCCTTTTTCGTCTCTCCCCAGTGGCTTTTGCATCGGACCTATTCATCCAGCACACCATTTGAACAATTTACGCATGTAGCGGGAATGATCCGTGAGACGCTCGCCCAAGGGTCCATTGCCCCTGATTTTTCTTCCTGGAAAAAAGGACAAATAGGCTGGAAAGTCATGCAAACTCCCGACGATTTCCCGGAGTACGGACACAGGTGGCTTTCGCTCGTCGTGGAGGAATCTGTGCAAGGCACTGGTGAGATTGGACGAAAGTGGGAGCAGCTATTAACGCAATACCCAGCTCTGTACGCCATGGGCGCCGAGCTTTCTCCACATCTTCTGGAACAGGAATGGTTGCAATCGATAGGCTGGCTGCCAGATACGACACCGTTTCGCACATGCTTGCAAATCGTCGAAGCCGAGGAGCACCCCAATGACTGGCAACTCCAAGTGTATTTGCAGAATCGTGAAGAGCCAGATCAGTTATTTCTCATTGAGCCACATCAGTTGACGGCTGAGGGAGTAGCCACCGCTCGCATCCCTGCGGACTGGCGTGAACACTGGAATCGTTTTCGCACGGACCTAGCCAAATGTAAAGAGATTCTCCCGTGGCAAAAAGACACCCAGAAGAATCAAAGCCGTTTTCTCACCCAACTGACGAACGAGCAAGCATGGATCTTTTTGACGTCAAGCAGTTTGCAGCTGGTGCAAGCCGGTATTCACGTCTTTCTGCCAGCTTGGTGGGAACAAGTACGCCGGGTAAAACCGAAGCTAAAAGCCAAGATTACATCCTCTGTCGGGGCTAGCAGACAGTCCTTCCTGGGTGTCTCCCAGCTTATGGATTTTGAATGGAAGCTCGCCTTGGGACCTGTGGAGCTCAGCGAAGAGGAATTTGAGGAACTCATTAAACAAAAGCAGCGCCTGCTGAAAATTCGTGGGCATTGGGTACAATTAACTCCCGATCTATTCTTGCAGCTACAGGAAGCACTCAAGAAAAACCAAGCGAAAAACGGCATGACCCTGCGTGATGTCATGAGAATGCACCTCGCCCCTACTGTGGAGGTTGAGGAGCTACCCGATGATGAGTTCGATTTCGACACTTCCCTTACGGTTGAAGTTCAGCTAAACCAGCATTTACGAGAGCTGTTGAATCAATTGCAAGAAACAAAGCGCGTCCCGATCATGGAGCAGCCATCTACTTTTCACGGGACGTTGCGAAATTATCAGCTGGAGGGCAGTTCGTGGTTGTTCTTTTTACGCCGTTTTGGATTGGGAGCTTGTCTGGCCGATGACATGGGATTGGGAAAAACGGTTCAATTTATTACGTATTTGCTTCATGTCAAACAACATGGCCCAGCCAGTACTCCTTCTCTCTTAATCTGCCCGACCTCGGTCATAGGCAACTGGCAAAAAGAGCTGAAGCGCTTCGCCCCCTCTCTTCAAGTAATGATTCACTATGGCAATGATCGCCAAAAGAAGGAGGCGTTTTTGCCAGCGATCAAAGGAGCGGATCTGGTGATTACCTCCTATGCTCTGTCCCATTTGGATGAGCAGGAGCTAGGAATGGTTACATGGGATACGATATGTCTCGACGAGGCGCAAAATATTAAAAACGCCTATACAAAGCAAGCGTCCGCTGTACGCGATTTGAAAGCATGGCACCGGATTGCTCTCACAGGCACACCAATCGAAAATCGTCTGAGTGAGCTCTGGTCCATTTTTGATTTCTTGAATCCCGGCTACTTGGGAAGTCTCGGGGAATTTACCCAGCGCTTTGTTCACCCCATCGAACGCGACCAAGACCAGCAGCTCATCAATCAAGTGCAACGACTCATTCAGCCTTTCCTGCTCCGTCGTGTGAAAACCGATCCGAACATTCAGCTCGATTTGCCGGACAAGAATGAGAGCAAGGAATATGTACCGCTGACTACCGAGCAAGGCGCACTTTATGAGACAGCGATTCAAGATATGTTTGATCGAATGGAAAAAGCCTCTCCTATGGAGCGGCGCGGTCTGATTCTGACGACACTGACACGTCTCAAACAATTGTGTGACCATCCCGCTCTCATTTTGAAGGAAATCTCAACAACAGATGAAGCCAGTCGCTCACACAAATTGGAAAGGCTACTGGAATTGGTGGAGGATATTCGCCAAAAGAAAGAGCGTTGCCTAATTTTTACCCAATACATCGAAATGGGAAATTTGCTCCAACGGGTACTGACACGAGAAGGCTATGGACCTGTCTACTTCCTAAATGGGGCCACGAAGAAAGAAAAACGCGATGAGATGATCACTCGATTTCAAGACGCGACACTCCCAGACCATGAACGCGGAGCCATCTTCATTCTTTCCTTGCGTGCGGGCGGAACCGGCTTGAACTTGACGGAAGCCAACCACGTCATTCACGTAGATCGCTGGTGGAATCCTGCGGTAGAAAATCAGGCCACTGACCGTGCTCATCGAATAGGACAGCAGCGCAATGTTCACGTCTACAAATTCATCTCGCTCGGGACGATTGAGGAACGCATTGATGAAATGATGGAGAGAAAGCTATCGTTGAGCCAACAAATTGTCGGGACGGGCGAAAGCTGGATCACGGAGCTGTCAACGGAGGAGCTGCGGGACTTGTTCACCCTGCGCCATGATTGGCTAGACACGAAAGGATAGGTGGAGAATGGAGCGAGTGCAACAAAACGACTGCAATTCCACTACGCGCCGCCCTACAGAAGAGCCCAAGCTACCCGAGGCATGGCTGCGTTTTTTGGAAGCTGTTCAAGAACAATTTTCCGATAACCAATCAAAGAAAGAATAAGTGCGAAAAACCCAAGGCATGATCACGTTAAGGATCGAGCCTTGGGTTTGATTTTCTTAGTGGAAAGGAAACCTCCACTGTCGTCCCTTTATTCGGGGTACTCGAAAAATGGATATACCCGTCGTGTGCTTGCATGATTTTATAACAAATCATAAGTCCTAGCCCGGTCCCTTTTTCCTTAGTGCTATAAAAAGGCTCCCCTAATCGTTTTAGCCGTTCTTCCGCCATACCGCAGCCTTGATCAATGATTCTAATCATCACTTGCTCGCTTTCTTTATGCCTAGCCACGATGTGAATCGTCCCGCCATCTTGCATCGACTCAACGGAGTTTGACAGAAGATTCATGAAAAGCTGCTGAATTTGATTCTGATCGCACCAAATCGAGGCCCCTTCCACTTCCTTGACATCCAGCACCAGATGATGTCGCTCTAGCTTTATTTGCACCAATCGTGTAACCTGCCGCAGCAAATTCGCTAGATTTTTAGGTTCGTACGGTTCTGTGCACTCTCTTGATAAAAAGACGTATTCTCGTAGCACACTCTCTAATTGGTGAAATTCAGCCTGCATAATATCAAAATATTCCCGCTTCCATTGATCTCGACGGAGCAATTGTACGAAGCCTTTGATGGAAGTGACCGGGTTTCGTATTTCGTGTGCAACCCCGGCAGCCATTTGCCCAATGACGGATAGCTTGTCTATCTTTTGTAAAAACTCTTCTGTTTGCACGTGCTTCGTGTGATTTCGAATGAGAAATATGACTTGGTTCGTCTCATGTTCTTCCTGAATCACCGGGGTGCCTTTTGCCTCCAGCGTGATCTTTTTGCCATTTCTGTCCGGGCAAGTAAATGTAATGAGGCGAGGCTGCTTCTCCACCGTGATCTGACGAATCGTTTGCATAGCAAGCCTGCCCGTTTCCAGTGGCAGTACAGCTAGCAGGTGTCGATTCACTACTTCATCAGGAGCGATCTCCAGAACGGATTGAACGGATGGTGAAATATACGTAATGATCCCTTGACTATTGATGATCACGATAATGTCAGACAAGTTTTCTGCAATCAATCGATATGGCGATTCGCTCACACGTTCTGCTTCTTGTGCTTTTTTCAACTCGGTAATGTCGACACACGAAGCAATTACTTCCTTCACACGACCATCGGAAAAGATCGGACGAAAAGCAGCCAGATAGCGAATCCCGTTGACACTGCCTTCGTAAAACACGTTTTGCTCGCCGCTCCACGCTCGCTCATACGATTCCATTTTGCGTGGAATCTCTTCAACCGGGATCATATTCAGCAAATCTTGTCCAATCACTTGTTCCGGTGTCATTCCCATGCGAAAAAGCATCTCTCCTTCGCACAGCGTATGAATGAACACATCTCCCTGTTTCCGAAAAGCAAATGTCATTCCTTGTTGCTTGCGAAGAACGTCTCCTCGCTCACGCTGATCCACTTCGTATGTATCAAAAGCTCGGTGTTGTCCACCATTGAGTAGTAGAAATGCACTATTCCTAAACCTTTCCTCACGCTTCAACACACGAGCCAAGTCTTCGGCAGGCATAGGCTCACTAAACCAAAATCCTTGAGCAGAATCACAACCAAGCTGCCAAAGAAAATCTAGTTGCTCTTGCGTCTCTACACCTTCTGCCGTTACTTGCACACCCAGACTTCGTGCCATCGCCATGACGGTTTTGATAACAGTCGCCTGCGTGACATCGCTCATGCATTCCTTTACACAGGATTGATCGATTTTTAGCTTGTTCATGGGAAAACGGGATAGATGTTGAATGCTACTATAGCCCTTCCCAAAATCATCCAAGCTGATTTTTACCCCGATCCTTTTTAATTCTGCTAAAATCTCGATGGTACGCTCCCCATCCCTGGTAGAGTCCTCGGTAAATTCCAGCTCCAAATAGTGAGGCTGCAAGTTTGTTTCGTCTAAGATCGTTTGAATGGTGCTACCTAACTGCTCCGATTCCAAGGCATAGGATGACAGATTCACGCATGTCACAAGAGATGGTAGTCCAGCGTCCTGCCAAGCTTTGTTCTGCTTGCAAGCCGTTCTGATCACCCATTCCTCTACCAAAAGAATCAACCCGCTCTTTTCTGCTAACAAAAATACCCAATCCGGGGGCAGTAGCCCTCTTTGATGATGGTTCCATCTTACCAGAGCTTCTGCTCCGATTATTTTGCCTGTTCTTAGATCGTAGAGTGGTTGATAATACAGGCTAAGCTGTTGATTGACAACCGCTTGATGAAAATCTCGAACGTAGCGATCCAGTTCCTTTTGGTTCATTGTCTGTATACGAACCACGCCTTCCTGGAAATCATTCTGATTTTTCCAACTTTACCCCTGACTCTACTTTATAGGAAGAGGCTAGCACATGTCCATACGTCTACGGTGTATAGAAAAAACCCTCCACAAAGGAGGGTCAGCTACGCACGAATTCTCATCAGAGCACGCTCTTCTTCTTTTATCCGCGGACAGGTATAGCAATACTTTTGCTCCCCCGTCTTATAGTACAAACAGCATTGATTCTTGATGCGCACTTTCGCTTGGGGATCACGCATATCTTCAATCCAGCGCACACGCACGCGAAATGGATTTTTTTGCAATCCAAAGCTCTCGCCTTCCAGCTGATTACAGAGGACATCGTAATCAGCCTTCACTTGCTGCTTGATGCTATCTTGTTCTACCAACGCCACAAAAGCATCCGTATGGTAATTGAACTTGGTCGGGAACTGGCCCCAGAGCATCGCTTCGGGGTTTCCCGTTACCTTTGCAAGAGTCGTGAGCAACGGGTGCAGGAAGTCGTGGAAATACGCACGATAGCATTCCTTCAGCCAGATTGCGCGCTCTGCTTCGCTGGAAGGCGCTTCTACGATCTCATACGCCGGGATCACAAAGGCAAATTGCGGATAATCATCCTCGTAAAATAATTCAATCGTCATATTATCCAGCGTCATGGTAAGTGCACGATTCCAGACAGAGATCATATACTGAAGACCGAGAGAAGGGCTCGTGAGCCAACTGCTGATGTAAGTACCAGCAGCAGTCAGCTCATGTGCCTTGATTAGCGGAGCATAGATTTGTACGAGCTCATTCATATGTGTCGGGTCTACCAAATCTCTTGCTTTCATCGAAAATAAGGCATTGGGTCTCGGTTTAGAAGTAAGATCAAACCGTTGTGCTATAAAATCGTCATCCCACTCTTGCATCACGATCTCCCTCTCTATTCATTATCAAGAAAAGACGCTGTTTGACTGGTCGAGGTACGTGCCGAACTGTGCTTGATACAGTCTGCTATAGAGGCCTTCACGAGCCAAGAGCTGATCATGACTTCCTTGCTCGGTAATACCTTGTTCCGTTACAACGATGATTCGATCTGCATTTTTAATGGTAGCCAATCTGTGGGCGATCACCAATGTCGTACGGCCTTTGGACAATTCCTGCAAGGACTGCTGGATCGCCGCCTCCGTTTCGGTATCGAGTGCAGAAGTAGCTTCATCCAAAATCAGGATCGGCGGGTTTTTCAAGAACATGCGCGCAATCGCCAGCCTTTGTTTTTGACCACCGGACAATTTGACTCCGCGTTCACCAATGATCGTCTCCAGACCAACAGGCTGAGAACGGATAAACTCTTCTAGTTTAGCCAGACGCGCTGCCTCCCAGATCTCTTCCTCTGAGGCGTTTAGTTTTCCATACATGATATTTTCGCGAATCGTCCCTGAAAAGAGGAACACATCTTGCTGAACGATCCCGATTTGGCTGCGCAATGATGCTAACGTGATTTGGCGAATATCCATTCCATCAATGGTGATGCTGCCCCCACCGATCTCATAAAATCTCGGCAAGAGACTGCACAATGTGGTTTTTCCTGCTCCAGAAGGGCCTACAAACGCAATTGTCTCGCCCGCCCGGATGTTCAAATCAATGTTTTGCAAAACAGATGAATCTTGGTCGTAGCTAAACGAAACATTCTTGTAGGAGATATCGCCCTTCAATGATTCTACCTGGATCGCATCTGGAGCATCCGCAATATCCGGTGCTGTGTCCATGATTTCGATGTAGCGCTTAAAGCCTGCAATCCCTTTTGGATAACTCTCGATAATCGCATTAATTTTCTCCAACGGACGGAAAAACACATTCGTTAACAGCAAGAAAGCGACAAATTCACCGTAGGTCAATTCACCTTGAATAACAAACCAGCTGCCGCAAATCAGGACAAACAAATTGACTAACCGCATGAGCACGTAACTGACAGAAATATTTTGGGCCATGATTTTGTAGGACAACAGCTTGGTGATGCGGAAACGCTGATTGTTCTCTGCGAATCTTTTGTTTTCAAATTGCTCATTGGCAAAAGCTTGTACGACACGCATTCCGCCTACGTTGTCCTCCACACGTGCGTTGAAATCAGCCATGTCACCGTACAGACGATGGAACGCTCCCGTCATTTTACGGTTGAAGTAAACAACGAAGAATATCAAGAGCGGAATCACACAAAACGTAAGCAACGCCATTTCTTCATTAATATTGAACATCAAAAGAAAAGCACCGATCAGCGTCATCACGGCGATAAACAAATCTTCCGGACCGTGGTGAGCGACCTCCCCGATCTCCATCAAGTCATTCGTTAGGCGAGATAGCAGATGCCCCGTCTTGGTATTATCGAAAAAGCGGAAAGAGAGCTTTTGAATATGGTCGTACAGCTTCTTCCGCATATCCGTCTCGATATTAATTCCAAGCTTATGTCCCCAATACGTGACGACATAGTTCATCCCGGCGTTAAGACCATACAAAGCCAAAAGTCCAATGCACGCCCACACGATCATGTTCCAATCCTTGCTTGGAAGTAATTGATCGACAACCATGTTCACTGCAAGCGGAAATCCCAACTCCAACAAGGCAACGAATACTGCACACGTGAAGTCGAGGATGAATAATCCACGATAAGGCCGATAGTAAGAAAAAAATCTGCGAAGCATTGAAGCAGCAACTCCTCTCTCTCAAGAACAACATCAATCATGTATTTGATTTTGAAAATCATTTTCATTATATATGGATTTGCTTTTTATATCGATGCTTTATTGGAATTTTTTTCTTCGCGGAGCACATTCGCATAAAAAACGGTTCGAAACCCTTTATCCATCAAGGAATAAGAGGCTCGAACCGGAAATCACTCAGCGTAAATCTTGATAAGCAGGTACCCCACCCGCTCCTTTGGCAGAAAGGATCGCATTGACGACGGCTTCCGCCAGCACTTCTACACTTAGCGTCCCGACGAGATTGACCGAAGCATCCACGCCCCCTGTGGCGATGGCAAAAATCGTATCTCCATCACTCATCGTGTGAACCGGATGAATCGTTTTTGCGAGTCCATTATGCGCCATTTGCGCGACTTTATTCGCTTGTACTTTATTCAAATTCGCGTTGCTCGCGACCACTGCGATGGTAGTGTTCGTCCCTGCCGGAACCGGGGGTGTTGCAACATCGATCATCCAGGACAAGCTATCGCGGATATTGCCATCCTCTCCCCTCGCTCCTGCCAAAATTTCTCCTGTGGAGGGTAACCGCACTTCTCCGACGGCGTTCACCGCTACGATTGCACCTACCACGAGACCATTTGGCAAACGGCGAGAAGCTGTTCCAAGCCCACCCTTCATCGCTCGCTTCATCCCAGCCATTTTTCCAACTGTCGCACCCGTCCCTGCCCCAACATTTCCTTGCTGGACTGGCTGTTTGCTGGCAAGACGAGCAGCCTCGTAGCCCATTTGTTGATCCGGACGGATTTTGGCACTGCCGATCGATAAATCAAAAATAACCGCAGCTGGAATGATGGGAACGACGCCCACCCCAACATTGTAGCCTTGCCCCTGTTCTTCCATATACCGCATGACACCGCTTGCCGCATCCAAGCCATAGGCACTGCCCCCAGTTAAAACGACAGCATTGACCTCCTGGACAGAATTGATCGGATTCAACAAATCCGTTTCTCGTGTCCCAGGTGCAGAGCCTCGTACATCTACCCCGCACGCTGAGCCTTTTTCCAGCACGATCACTGTACAGCCCGTCAAGGCTTCCTCATTTTGGACTTGTCCGACTTTGACGCCAGGAACATCGACAATCGTACCACCCGCAAGCTTTGGCTTCTTTCCTTCGCTCGCTTCCTGTCCCGTAGCAGAGCCTGCTGCCAAAAACGATCCCGGTACAGCTGCAGCGAGACCAAGCATCGCTGTTCTTTGCAGGAACTTTCGCCTGGATACAGCAGGGGCTACTTGTCCCTCATCCTTCCAATCTTTGGCCATGTTCACAACCACCTTTCCTTACGTAATTGGACAGCTCTTCTTAGTTGTTAGAAAATTCAGTCTGTTTCTTTATGATAGCGCTATCGACCGGAATGCTCAATCCTGCAAAAACGTCAAGATTTCCTCTTATTTCATTTTTGCAATAGTCCGATCATATTTCCGAATTGGTAAGCCTGAAAATGCAGTGCTAGAATGATCAGTAACAATATTCCTGCTTTTTAACTGCAAAGGTTGTGACAGAAAGATGGAATTTTCATGGAAACGTAATTTGATTGTGTTATGGATTGGGGTATTTTTCTGTAGCACCGCCTACTCCATCTCCATCCCTTTCCTGCCCATCTTCCTCCATACTTCACTGGGGGTCAATGAGCATCTGGAAGCCTGGTCCGGCATTTCGTTTGGCATTACGTTTTTAGCAAGTGCCCTCATCTCGCCATTTTGGGGCTCTCTTGCGGACAAATATGGACGAAAGCCTATGTTGATTCGCTCTGGATTTAGCCTCGCTTTGTTGTACTTCTTGACGTACTTTATTACGGACCCCTATTTGTTTCTTGTGTTACGGATCTTCCAGGGCTTGCTTGCCGGCTACGTACCTGCCGCCATTGCGTTGGTAGCGACGAATACACCAGAAAAAAACGTCGGGTACGCACTGGGGATTATGGCGACTTCGGGTGCAACAGGAGGAATCATCGGTCCGTTGGTTGGCGGTGTCGTCAGTCATGTGTGGGGAAACGCGGAAGCTTTCATTTTTTCAGGATTTGTCGTGCTCGTAGCAGCGCTGATCGCTACTTTCTTCGTGAAGGAAACGAACTTGAACCGCTCCGGCAGTCGCTCGAGTGTACGCGAAGATTTGCGCGCTGCGATGGCAAACCGCCCGTTGATGTCCATACTAGGTATGAGCTTGATGGTCACGATTTCCGTTATGCTTCTTGAACCTTTATTAACGGTGTATGTCATGCAATTGGGCGCTTCGCAGCAAGACGCATCCCTCAGCTCCGGCATCATTTTTGCGGCAGTAGGAATCGCGACAGTCATTGCTGCTCCACAGTGGGGAAAGCTCGGGACAAAGGTCGGCTATTCCAAAATCATGTTTATCGGCTTAATGGGTGGGGCCATCGGAAATTTACTGCAATTTTTCTTCACCAATCTGTACGGATTTGGCATTTTGCGATTCGCGTACGGACTGTTTTTTGCCGCTGTTTATCCATCGATCAACGCCATGATTGTAAAAGTTACGGAACCAGAATTTCGTGGCAGAGCGTTTAGCCTGAACCAATCCTCGACGCAGCTTGCGACGATGATGGGGCCAATCATTGGCGGATTTCTCGGGGGACTCATCCCGATTCGCTTCGTCTTTATCATCAATGGCATTGCGCTGTTGATTACTGCCATCCTGATTCGATCCAAACGATCCCAATTGGCCGGACAGCCGTTGAAGCAGCAGACAACGGAGCGTCAGCTAGCGACGAAGTAACAAGTGTACCACGATCACAAGCAAAAACTCCCTCTCAAGCGTACAGGTGAGCAACTGGCGATGACAGAAGGGAGTTTTTTCACGTGATCCCGCCTTTTCTTCCACGATTGTATTCGTTACAATAGTAGGTATTCAGATGATGAACAGAAGATTCTGACAACCACAAAGTCAAATTACATACGCCATGGAACTACCCGCCTATTCCGATTTGACGAGACCACTCATTTTGTCTGAGGAAAGGGGCATACGTATTTGTCGGGGAAAACGGTGATTTTGCTTATTCTGATCATAATTGGGCTGATCTGTGTCAATCTTTTTGTCTCCAACGGTTTTATCCGCCTGCTTGCCATCGTAGGAATTTTAGGGATTACCTTTGTTCTGCAGGGGGCTGTGATTCGAAAGAGGTAAGCCGGCGATTACCAGCGAAGGTGATCTACACCGTCACGCTGGCTTTTTTATGAAAACAGCAACGGGCTCGGTTGAAAACGCAAGTCCTAGCCCGCCGCTGTTACATTCGCGCAACTTACTCACGCCCTGTCTCCCTCTCATGAATGGACGAGCACAATCTTCCCACGCACTCTACCCGTTTGACTATAGAGATGCGCATCTCGAACCCCTTCAATGGTCAATGGATATATCTTAGTCAAAAAAGGCTTTACGTGTTTGGCTTCCACTAGCTCACGGATACGATTCATGTTTACCCCATCTGGACGCGTAAACACAAAAGTAACATCCAGCTCTCGTTCTTTCTCAGCCGCTTCAGCGAACGAAGGTTTCTTGGCATCACGCTCGCTGATAATGGTTGCCACTCTTCCTTGCCGCTTCATAAATGTTAAAGCATCACCGTATGCTTCTCCACCCAGCGTGTCCAGCATGAATGTAAATTGTGTAGGGGTATGAAGTGATCCCTGATCATACACGATGACTTCATCTGCTCCCAGCTCACGGACATAATCGCTGTTTTTGGAGCTGGTTGTCGTCGCCACATAGGCACCTAGTGCTTTTGCTAGCTGGATCGCCATGGAACCAATCCCGCCGCTTCCCCCCAACACCAGGACTTTATCTCCCGCTTGCACCTTCCCTACCTCCACCAATGCCTGCCAAACCGTTAGTCCGACCAGCGGAAGCGAGGCCGCTTCAGCATACGATAAACCACGTGGCATCGGGGCTACGATATTCGCGGGAACGACAATTTCATCTGCGTATGTCCCTTCTCTTTCCAGTTCTGGACGAAAGAAGACATCATCCCCGATTTGAAAATCCTGTACAGTCGTACCGACAGCTGTTACCGTGCCCGCCGCATCCCACCCTAAAATAAGTGGCAGTTCAAAAGGAAAATCTGCTTGCAGCAGTCCTTCCCGCACCTTCCAATCCACGGGATTTACCCCGCTCGCTTTGATCGAAATGAGTAAATCGTCCGGCCCGATTGGTTTTATAGGCCATTCAATTTCTGTTAACTTCTGAATACCGCCGTATTGCTTGATGCCAATTCCTCTCATCGAACTTCCCCTTTTCATTCGACTATTTTTCGCAATTGGTTTTCGATGTGACTCTCTCCCCATTCACACATGACATCCAGAACCTTCGACAGAGTCTTGCCATACTCAGTCAAGTCATACTCGACGCGTGGGGGAACCTGCTGATACACATTGCGGGTGATGATGTTGTCCGCTTCCAATTCGCGCAGTTGCTGCGTTAACATTTTTTGCGTGATGACAGGCATTGATCGTTTCAGTTCGCTTGTCCGCTTCGTCCCTTTTGCCAACAAGCAGAGGATCACCACTTTCCATTTCCCTCCAATGACCTCCAATGTTGCCTCTACAGGGATATTGTATTTTTCCATTTCCTCCCCTCCTCATATGAAGCTGTAGTCAAACTCGCTCCGCTGAATCGATATGTGCCGGGAAATAAGGCAATACTTCTTGCCCTAACTCATCGATAACCTCGTCAATGGGACGCTTGCTAGGGAACAGGGCGAAGAACAAATGATTCACGCCGACCTCTTGATACATGGCCAGCAGTTCTAAAAGCATTTTTCTACCGACTCGGTACCCTAATCGAATCGGCGTGACCGACTCATCCGGATTTTCCGCAAGATCCAAGTGAAGAGGCTGAATAAACGGCTTGAATACACCTGGATGATATATCTGGACCAGCTCTCTCCATTCTTGGATGGCATTTGCTTGATTGAATGGATCACGCGGGTAATAAATCCAACCATCTCCGTTTTGCGCAAACCAGTCCATCGTTTGTTGACTATACCCCGTGATAAAGGTAGGAATGGGCGCGGTTGATTTTGGCACCAGATTCGCTCCATCAATCATGCCGTATGGGGAGTTGATTTTTGGGAAATCCTCTGCCATGACCTTCTGCAAGTAGTCGTAGCCATCGCGAAACAGCTCCGCACGCTGTTCATGCGGCACATTCAATCCATGAAAATCAGCCCGTCGGTCCCCAGAAGAAATACCCATCATCAAGCGCTGGGGAAACAAATTTTCAATGGTCGCTGTCTCTTTTGCCACGCGCACCGGATGCCGCAGTGGAAGCACGATGCTCGAGGTACCAAAAGCGATTTTTTTGGTTTGCGCAGCCAAATAGGTTAAATAAATCATCATGTCATAAATTTGCCCGGTTGCAGGGTCACCAAAAGCGGGGTCCTGCAAAATGACATCCCGCAGCCAGATTCCGGTAAAGCCATAGTCTTCTGCCGCTTGGACGAGTTCAACCTGGCGCTCCATTGTCGGTGCTTCCCATTCGTATGCTTCCAGCGGAATGTGAAATCCCAAGGTCATCTTCCCTTCTTGGAACATTCGCTGAAAACCATAATGACCGTCGAATTTGCTCATCGATGCTCTCTCCTCACGTGATGTATTTGGAAATCAACGGCGGAAACGCATGCTTTCATCGCATCCGCCGTCTTTGTACGATTAACGACGAGCTTTTTCCAGCTTGCTGCTGATCATTGTGAGTAATGCGGCACCTAACACCATCACTCCGCCGACCCATGGCGTATGAATCAAGCCAATGGTATCGACGATGATTCCTCCCACGAAGGCTCCAATCGCAATGCCGAGATTGAAAGCAGCAATGTTAATGGCAGAAGCAACATCAACAGCACTAGGCACGTATTTTTCAGCCAACTGCACGACATATACCTGTAAGCCCGGTACGTTCATAAAAGCCAGGAGGCCCATCAACATTATCGTGAGCGTTCCCACCCATTTAAGAGGAGCGGTAAATGTTAAGATGATCAGAATGATCGCCTGAATGATGAACATCCAGCGCAGCGCTTTTATCGGATTCTTGTCAGCTGCTTTTCCCCCGACCGTATTTCCAATCGCTACCGCAATCCCATACACGAGAAGTATCAGACTGACGGCACTCGCCTGATAACCTGTGATTTCTTCCAGAATCGGACCTAAGAACGTAAAGGTTACAAAGGTACCGCCGTAGCCAAGTGCCGTAATCGCAAAGACAAGCAACAGTGGCAAGTTTGTGATTATTTTCACTTGGTCTTTAATAGAAGCAGGCTTGGCTTTCTTCAAATTGCTTGGTACCAGAATCGCTGTCGAGATAAGGGCAATCACGCCAAGAATGGCAACTCCCCAAAAAGTCGCTCTCCATCCAAACATTTGTCCAATAAACGTTCCCAAAGGTACGCCTGTAACGGTTGCAACAGTCAGACCCGTAAACATCGTTGCAATCGCGCTGGCACGCTTGTTTTCTGGCACCAGATCGGCTGCAATCGTCGAACCGATGGAGAAAAATACCCCATGAGAAAACGCGGTAAAGAAACGGGCAATAATTAATATCGCAAAGCTACTCGACAAGGCTGCCGCACTGTTTCCGACAGCAAAGACAATCATCAAAAGCATGAGCAGCGCTTTGCGTGGAATTCGACTTGTGAGTGCTGTAATAATCGGTGCTCCAATAGCTACCCCTAATGCATATCCAGAAATAAGAAGTCCAGCTAAGGTGATGGTTACTTTCAAATCCTGTGCGACTGTAGACAACAAACCGACGATAACAAATTCAGTAGTCCCGATACCAAATGCGCTGATTGCGAGAGCAAGTAAAGCAAGAGTGGAGTTTTTCGCATCAGCTGTTTGCTGCTTTACGTTGGATGTAATCGTGCTCATCTGAGTTGTATCCTCCCTTAATTTTTCTTGCCATTCACAAAGCAGGGCCCTTACTTATCATGATTGGCGAATATGTTGGATCTGAATGCTATTATGTCTCATGCCTCACTTGATAGGAAGTACGTACTTTCAAGTATCATAGGCACTAAAAAGTACCTTACACCAGTAATCAAGCAATAAAAAAAGCCGGGAAGACTGACTCCCCGACTCATACCTTATCTCTCTTGCAGCGCTACTTTTAATCCTAATAAGATGTAAACAGAACCTACGATCTTGCCACTCCAGCGACCCAGCCAGGAAATTCGTTTCACCAGATGCCCCAACGGTCTGATACTGATCGCAATCAACGCGGTGTAAAAGAACCCCAAGATGGCGAAAATCAGTCCCAGGACAAGGAATTGAAGAATGGCTGCTCCACGCTCAGGATGTACAAATTGCGGTAGAAACGCCAGAAAGAACAACGCCGTCTTCGGATTCAGGACTTCTGCGAGGATGGCTTGCCCATACGATTGCAGCGGCGGCAACGGTGTTACTTTTGGCAGCTCTGGGTCAACCGGTCTTTCAAGCATGGCCCGAACTCCTAAATAGACCAAGTATGCCGCTCCCGCAAATTTTACGAGATTGAATGCCCATGCAGATGTCATCAATATTGCGGATAAACCAACCGCAGCAAAAATCGTGTGAATGAAGTCGCCGGTGGCAATGCCCAGCCCTGCCATAATCCCTGCTTTACGTCCTCCCTGAACGGTACGCGTCGCAGTTAGCAGGACAGCGGGTCCCGGAATTAAAAAGAGGCCGATCACAACAGCCAAAAATGCTCCCATGGTAGTCCAATCAAACATGTGCTCTCCCTCTTTGTATCGAATATTCAAATTCTCTTCCTAATCATAAACGATGTGCAGCGAGAACGATACGGTTTAGGCTTACTTTTCGCCTTCATGAGCTTGTGGTGGAAACAAAATCGTGATGGTCGTTCCCTTGCTCGCGAGCGATCTCCCCGATGCAAACGCGGCAGAGCGTATGGAACAGATCTACAGTAGTCAGGAAGTCTTTATCGAATAAAGGTCCCATCTACAACGCTCCGATCACTCGAACAATACGATAATGAAATGAGACTGAGCTGGAATTTCATCATGCGCAGGCTTCTTAAACAAGCTCCCTATTCTTTTGAAGAAACATATCGTCGAAAACTAACGATTGAATCTCCTCTTGCTGGAGGTTTTATAATCGGAACCTAGGGGGGCTGATGTGTTGGATTCACTTGCAAAATATTTTTTAAAGCGCTTGCCAAATCGGCACTTTAAACGTAATGGAGGTCAGATATCTTTCAAAATTATGTCGTCATGTAGATTTTTTAAACAATACAGAACAAGGGAGCTGTCACATGGTAAAGAAGAGGAAACAGAGATTTCATGGCATTATTTTAGGATTACTAATTATGATATGTACGTCGTTGGTGGTTGCATGCAGCACACAATCAACCACACCTGAACCAAATCAACAGCCAGAGGCTGACAAACCAAAGACAGGCGGAACCATCACTGTGGCTTACGCAAGTGAAGCAGATACCTTAGATGTTCACAAGTCAGTTGGCAACGATATGGGTGTTACTTGGAATATGGGTGGATCGCTGGTCTACAAGGATCCTGTTACAAAAGAATTCAAACCTAATCTCGCAAGTGAATTCAAGATTTCAGAGGATGGAAAAACGTACACCTTTACCATTCGTTCTGATGTTACGTTTCACGATGGAACACCTCTGACTGCCAAGAGTTTTAAAGATACCTTTGAACGCATTAAGAATCCGAAAACAAAAGCAAAACTGGCGGGAATAGTTATGATGCCGATGAAGAGCGTCAGTGCCCCTGATGATAAAACCCTCATCCTTGAATTACATGAACCCAATGTGTCGATTCTTGAAGATTTAGGCACTGGTGTAACTCAACCGCTATCCATGAAGGCCATTGAAAAATATGGTGAGGAATATGGACGAAATCCTGTGGGAATGGGTCCATGGAAGTTTGAGAGCTGGAAGGCTGGCGAGGGGGTTACATTGGTTCGCAATGAAGCCTTTAAGTGGGCCATGCCGCTCGATAAAAATCAAGGACCGCCAAGAGCTGATAAACTGGTGATCAAAACAATTCCAGATAAAAGTGTTATGTTGGCCGCTTTGGAAAACGGTACCATCGATGTTGCATTCGATGTACCCGCAAAAGATATCAAGAAGTATCGAAATAATCCAAAATATCAGGTTCTGGAACTCTTGCGGGCTGGGATACCTCTTAGTTTATATATGAACTTGACAAAACCGGAGTTCCAGGATATCCAAGTCCGAAAAGCATTCAATATGCTGGTTAATAAACAAGCGATGGTCCAGGCGGTTTTGATGGGTGAAGGAGAAGTTGCCCAATCGTTGTTATCCCCTTCAACATTGGGGAATGATAAGTCATTGGAAAAATACGGGTACCAATACAATGTGGAAGAAGCAAAGAAGCTCCTTGACGCTGCTGGATGGAAGGTAAACGGAGAAGGCCTGAGAGAAAAGGATGGAAAAGTATTTACCCTTTCCTTTTTGAGTTCGGCTAGGTTTGAGATGCAGGCTCAGTTGTTGCAAGCTATGCTGGGCGAGGTGGGTATCAAAGCTACCATTCAAAATTTAGAGGAGTCAGCGTTTAGTGATGGACAAATGAAAGGAAATTTTGATGTGACGATGGTTACTTATAGTTACGATGACCCTGATGCTTTATACCAAAGTTTCCACTCTAGCCAAATTGGTGCTGGCTTTAACATAAGTGGTCTAAAAGACGGCAAGCTGGATGCCTTATTAACAAAAGGACGTGCAACCGCTGGAACGGAAGCCAGAAAACAGGTATATGTAGATGCCCAAAAACATCTCCTTGAGCAAGCATATGTTGTCCCCATCTATAGTGACAAGCTCTTTGTGGTAGTAAGCTCGCAAGTAAAAGGCGTGAAATGGACGTCTTATATTCCCAATTTCCAAGATAGCTGGGTACAAAAATAAACGGAGTCTTTACGTCTACGTCAAGAACCTAATCGATACGTTACAGGAATAGCATCTTTTTTTAGAATGACTTGGAAGATTGCAACCGAGACAAGATTAAATCATTGCATCAGACGAGGGGGAAGATCGATGAATTTTCAACATGTGATTGATAAGGTGCCAGACTACAAGGTTTTTCTAACAGTAGATGAAATGGATGAAAGCACCAGAAAGCTGGCCGAAGAGTTTCCTGATGCTGTAACCGTATTTGAGGCGGGAAAGTCCCGCGATGGACACCCCATTCAATGTATCAAAATCGGAGACGGGCCCAAAAATGCGTTATGCTTTGCCTGCCCGCATCCTAACGAGCCAATTGGCGCGATGACGATGGAATATCTCTCCCGCGCATTGGCAGAGGACAAGTCTCTGCGCGACGAGCTGGGCTTCACGTGGTACATCATCAAATGTGCTGATCCTGATGGTACGCGACTAAATGAAAATTGGTTTAAAGGACCATACAATATTTTTAACTACATTAGAAATTACTATAGACCTGTCGGCTACGAGCAGGTGGAATGGACTTTTCCGTTTGAATATAAAGAATATCGCTTTGACAAACCATTGCCTGAAACGCAAGTGCTCATGAAAATCATAGACGAGACTAGACCTGAGTTTATGTATTCTCTACACAATGGGGGGTTATGCGGTGCTTATTGGTATATTTCGCACGATTTGCCAGAATTATACGAGGGATTTCACAATTCAGCAAGGAAGGAAGACGTGCCTTTAGATCTAGGAGAACCAGAGACGCCATTTGCGACAGAGTTTGCTCCGGCCATCTTCAGTTTAAACGGGCAAGACGAATACTATGATTATATGGAGAAACATACAGGAAAACCCCCGACACTTGATGTGGGGGCAGACAGCCACACATACGCCTCTTCGAAAGCAGATTGTGTAACATTAATCACAGAGCTGCCATATTTTTTCGATCCACGAATAGAGGATCAGAGTGACTCAGATATCTCCCGCAGAGAGGCACTTCTGACCGAAGCAGATCAAAGTGAGGCTTTTTTTGAAATGCTGGAGGGACTTGTGGGTGGCATACGGTCCTATATTTCGAAGGATAACCCGTTTTTCAAGTTGATGGACCCCTCTTCCCCGGCACGCAAAGAAAGGAACGAAGCACAGAGAAAATGGGCAATGAGCGATCCTGAATTTGAAAAGCCGGCAAAGGGTTCCCAAGTTTTCAGCAGTTTCGTGGTATCGAAGTTTTATCGAGGATTGAGCTTAGGACTAGCGGTCCGTACTTGCGAATTTGAGCTAGAGCGGCTAGCAAAGGAAGGCTCAAACGACCAAGAGGCCATTACAAAACTGAAAGCAGTGCTGCAAGAAGGGCTTCGCCAATTGCGACAGTATACGGATGAGCTGGAACGAGAACTAAACTATACAGTTATTCCCATTCAGAAATTGGTACGTATTCAGTTGGAATGCGGTTTACTAGTCTCCAATCACATCAGCAAGAATCGGTAGTCTTGCTATTAAAGGTTGCTTAATTCGCCAGCACTTGTACTCGTGGAACCATAGCAATATTGACCGCTATCATTACCTTATTATGGCCAACCACTTACGGTCAATTGATACTCATTGCTGCTGCGGGGCTATTTGGCCGCTATTTTCTGGCAAAGTCCGAAATCCCGGAAACTCCTCATATGGGCATATCGATCAGCCGTAGTACAGCAGTTGTCGCCTGGATTTTGTTTTTTGGATTGTTGATTGGGTTGCCTCTATTTCGTACAGTGGTTCCTTCAGATTGGCTGACGGATTCTCAATTTCTTGCAGGTTACGGTGCAGCTCAAGCCGTACCAGGGCCTCTGTTTACCTTCTCTGCTTACTTGGGAACTGTAATGAACGGATGGACCGGAGCATTGGTCGCCTTAATCGCGATGTTTCTTCCGTCTTTTCTGTTGATTACAGGTGTTTTACCGTTTGGGGATGTAATTCGCCGCCGCCCAAATTTTCAATCGATCTTAAAAGGGATAAACGCTGCTGTTGTTGGCATTTTGCTTGCTACGCTGTTTAATCCCGTTTGGATGAAGGCGATTCATACGCCTTACGATTTTTGTTTTGCTATCGCTGCGTTCGGTTTACTTATGTTTTGAAAACTTCCCCAGTGGGTAATTGTATTGTTTTCAGTAGCCGGTGGTGCCTTGATCTCTGTATTTTCCTAAAAATCGATGTTACAAAGAACGGGGAGCATGTTTATTGGGATATAGTTTGGTTTTCCACAGAAAAGGGGAACTGCTTCCCAAGATGTCCATGAAAATCAACCTCCTGCTCATTTTACAGGAGGTTGATTTTATGAATGGAAATTAATTCTGATGCCCCGCCTCATAAAGTTCATATGGATACGGCGTAAATTGAGATAAGTCATAAATGCCCAAAGTCAGTTCAATTCGAGATATTTGTTGTACGATCCGTTGAAAACCCTTCTCTCCGAATCGTTTTTCTTCGATCTCCTCGAATAGATTCCCCAGCTTTTTAAATTCACTGGCTGTTACAATATTACGTAGCTCAGGGAAAAGAACCGTATCTTCTATTGCTTCATGAGGTTCATATATACGGATGTACAATGATAATATTCGGGCTAAATAATATCGTTCTGGAAAACCATAGCCATATGGGATACGGGAGTACTGAAGGATAATACTTATCATCTGACGGGCAACATGATGTTGCTTTGATAAAACCTGGATTAGCGAAACTTGCTGCCAATACGTATAGAACAGCTTTATGGACAGGAAAGTACTTTCGAGTAACTCTAATGAGCATCAATGTTGGGGATGATATTGGGTTAGAAGTTCATCCGACCACAGATCAGTTCATACGAATTGAAGCGGTGGCAACGGTGTTACTTTTGGCAGCTCTGGGTCAACCGGTTTTTCAAACATGGCCCGAACCCCTAAATAGACCAAGTAAGCGGCTCCCACAAATTTGACGAGATTGAATGCCCAAGCAGATGTCATCAAAATCGCGGATAAGCCGACCGCATAAACGATGTGCAGCGAGAACGATACGGTTTAGGCTTACTTTTCGCCTTCATGAGCTCGTGGTGGAAACAAAATCGTGATGGTCGTTCCCTCACCCACTCTGCTATCCAACGAGATGATTCCCTTGTGTGCCTCTACGATCCCTTTCACAATCGTCAACCCCAATCCTGCTCCACCGCGTTCCCTTGCTCGCGAGCGATCTCCCCGATAAAAACGCTCAAAGACGTACGGGAGGTCCTTTTGATCGATGCCTGTGCCACTGTCCTTCACTTGCAACCGGACCATCGTACTCGATTTGTCTACTGTGACTACGACTTCTCCACCTGCTGGCGTATGCTTGCAGGCATTCGTCAACAAATTGGCCACGATTTGCGCCAGTCTCTGCCTGTCCCCTTTGATCCAGACAGCGTGATCTCCTTTGAAGTGAAAATTCATTTGTGCACGGGCAAACGTAGCACTCATTGACTCAGTAACTTCTTTGACAACCTCACGTAGTTCTACCTCTTCACTGCGCATTTGCAAGGAACCCGACTCCACCTGAATCACCTGATCTAAATCGCGGACGAGACGGCTCAAACGCAGTACCTCTGACCTTGTGCTTTCGAGATTTTTGGGAGTGGCTTCCCATATGCCGTCGATCATCCCCTCTACTTGCGCCAGCAGGGTGTTCAGTGGTGTTCGTAATTCATGGGCAATATCAGAGGTCAGTCGCTTGCGCAGCTCCTCCTGATGTTCAAGACTTTGGACCAGGTTGTTAAAAGCAGCAACCAATGACGTAACTTCATCCTTGCCACGAGGCTCCGGGACGCGTATCGACAGATTGCCACGCGCGACTCGTTGAGCTGCGGTACTCACTTGGACGACGGGACGCACCATGGTCCGAGCGAGCGGTATGCTGATGATAATGACCAAGATGAGCAGCACAGCCATCGTCCACAACGTCGTGTTTTTATGCGCCCATTGGAAATGACTTTCCAAGGTCATATACGCACTCCGATCATCGTGGCTAATTACCAGTTGCCCGATCATGACCCCCTTACTGACAAGGGGAATCTTGTCTACACTGTAATTGCTCGTATGGACTCGCGGCTTACCCCATTCGTTTTGCACTTGTTGCTGTTGATCGAGGAGAGTGATATGCAATCCCAAGACCTCAGAAACCGCTTCAAGCTTATGATAGGCTTCCGCTCCCCAGCCTTGACTGTCATGATACGCCTGGAGTGCGACACGCGATATTTCTTGGTTATGCTGATTTCTCACTTCATTGGCATACATGGAAAAATGAACATCCATTTCCTTTACGGACAACAACGAGGAGAAAAGAACAGCGCATGCGCCGACTGTCATGATCACAAAGGCGAGCTTTACCCAAATATGCTTCATCGTGGCCTCACTTCTTCATGGGATCGTCAAAGCGATATCCCAATCCATACACCGTTTTGATATATTCCGGTTGCTTCGGGTCTACCTCTATTTTTTGGCGAAGATTTTTGATATGCGTATCAATGGTTCGGTCGTATCCTTCGAAATCAAAACCCATGACCTCACGCACGAGCTCCTCCCTGCCCCACGTTCTCCCTGGATAACGGACAAGCGTTGTGAGCAAGCGGTATTCATTTGGCGTAACCTCCAAAGCGACTCCATTTTTCGTGACTCGCTTCTCATTCATCGATATGGTCAAGTCTCCCACCTCGATGAAATCGGAGAGTGTTGAATAATCGCCTGCACGACGCATGACGGCTCGAACACGCGCTACGAGTTCTCTCGGACTAAAGGGCTTGATTAAATAGTCATCAGCGCCAATCGTAAGCCCGCGAATTCGATCCGCCTCCCCACTTTTCGCCGTGAGCATCAAAATAGGGACACGAGACTCTTTGCGAATTTGGACGCAGACCTCTTCCCCGCTCAGATCAGGTAGCATCAGGTCCAAAATGATACAGGTCAATGAAATCGTCGTGGCCATTTCCACTGCTTCCTTGCCTGTTTGGGCGGTCAGAACATGATAGCCTTCCTTTTGCAGATAGGAGGACAATATTTCTAAGATTTGCGGCTCATCATCGACTAGCAAAATGGTAGACATATGAATCCCCCCTACTCCTCTTGAATTTGATCCTTTCCTTTTTTCCAGAAAAGCAAAAAGACGAGAGCACCTGCCAACAAGGCAAAGAGCAAGCGAAACTTATTTTCACTAAAAGTAATCAGATCATGACCGACGAATGTTTCAAAAACCATCGACGGCACTTTTCCAATTAAGGTAGCTACTAAAAATTGCACGAAGGTGATATTCGTCAAAGCCGCACCTAAATTGATCACACCGGAAGGCATCAACGGATTCAACCGGAGCAAAACGATGGCAAGACATTTGCGAAAACTCGTCGTTCCATTGATGGCATGTACCCATTTGAACGATTTCAGTTTTTCGCGCCGATCTGCTTTTTTGATCGTGTAGCGGTAAAGAAAGAAGGCAATGCAAGCACCAACCACCTCTCCCGTTAAGGAAATCAAGAACCCTTCGTACAAGCCAAACACGACCGCATTCGCACCCGATAAAAAAATGGACGGCAATACACCTGCCACACTAATCACGATGTTCAATACGATACTACCGATAATCCCCAGCATCCCTAAAGAGCGAATCCACTCTGCCAGGGCTTCTACATTCGTTATCCAATCCATCCGTCTGTATGACTCCCCTCTACCACTCTCTCTAGAGTAATCGAAACTTGTGAAGAAATCATGGAAAAAAGCAAAACAGTCGTAGCCTGATCGACTACAACTGTTTGTATGATTTGCTGCACCATTATTCTTCTGAGATCGCGATGTACAAATCTACTTGCGCGTTGTTGGGATCAGCGCAGCGCACTCCGTCATATCGTTCGAAATCTCCGGTAAATGTCCGCTTGTTCCCCGGTTGATGGGACCACTCCCACACCTTCGCCCACGCTTCCATCACAACCTCTACCATCGGGCCTACACGCGTCGTAAATACGGCATAGGTAGAAGCCGGTAGAGTCTTGACCGTGAGCTCAGCAGGAAGCTCACCGTTCTTTTCTACAACGGTTCCTACTAACAAGGCGTACTCGCCTGTCTCGTCACTGTCGTAATCGGAATACACACCCAGAACAACACCCGGCTCTTTTTGATGGGGAGTTTTGAAGGGATGCTCTTCTTGATAATAGCGTTGCCATAGATCCCCAATTTTCGCATTCGGTCCGCATTCCGCCTCATTGGTTGTTCGAATTTGCAAGCCTGCTACACGCATTTCATCCAGTTTGACAATCGTTGGGTTCATCATTAACCACGCTCCTGTAAGAGATTGCTTACATGACTTAGTATAATGACCTTACCTTGACAACTATCTGTCAACGTTTCAACACTCATTCATAAAGTTTTGTCATTCTTTTTACTGTATCCCTCATTCGTTCCCTCACATGCACAGGCTCATGTACAAACAAGGCATCGCCAAAGCTAAGCAGCATGCCGTTTAACCACTCATCGTCTGTCATCATCGTTCGTACTAGCATCGAGCCATCCTGCATGGTCTCTATCGCTTCTGGCGCAAACATATCCCGTACCCTTACATGTACGCTCGAAGAAAATTGGAGGACAAGTGAAATTCGCTCTGACGTATCCCATTCTTCGAGCCATTCCAGCTTATCTGCTTGTTGATACGGGCGTGGCGAAAACTCCTCTGTAAGCACAGACATGTCTGCAATCCGTGACAAGCGAAACAGACGATCCTCCTGGCGCTGTAAACAATAGCCATACACGTACCACACATACCCTTTGATAATCAGTTTTACAGGCTCAATGGTGCGCTCTGTCGCATCGCCTTGCATTTTCGTATAGGTGATCCGCACACGAAGTCTCTTCTCGATGGCTTCCCGCAGCCTGTTTACTTTTTCGGCGATTGCTGGTGTACTGCCCCACGGATTGAAGTCGTAAACAACGGGATGTGCACTTCCTTGCAGAGAGGATGGTGCCGTGATGAGCAACGCTTTTATTTTTTCCAGAAGCTGTCCGATTTGCTTATCATCTGTGGAGGAATGAACGCCTTTTAGCGCAGCGATAACCGCAACCAGCTCGTCCAAGGATAAGTATTGCCGATCGATCGTAAAATTCTCCATGATCTCGTAACCGCCGCTTGCCCCAGGGTACGCTACAATCGGAATTCCGGCTGCGTTAATGGTTTCCAAATCCCGATAGACCGTACGCAAGGATACTTCGAAGTGGTCGGATAGTTCACGAGCGCTCACACGGCGCTTATTCAACAGCATGATAACAATAGCGAGTAGCCGTTCTACCTTCATGATCGCCCCCACTTTTCTTTTGAGTCAACATAGTGGAGGAAAAGAAAAAGCACAGTTCTCTTCGACTCTGACACGCCAGCAGGGGGATTGACTGTTCGTCTCCACTTCAAAAAGGGGACCGTCGAGCCAAAGCCACCCTACGGGCGGAAGATTCTCGAGGAAGAAGTGTTCGACAAGCATGGTCCCCTTTTTGAAGTTCCGACTGGGTAGGCGTTGTCAAGGTCTACGAGCCCTGTGCTTTTTCTTCTCACCAGCTTTGTTGGTTCATCGATACTTTTTAAAAATTTGAAGAGCATTCCGGATCAATGATCATACAAAAAAGGGAATCTGCAGCCTAAACTTGCTGCACATTCCCTTTTTGCCTTGCTTCATTCGAAACTATACGCCCATACGTCTGCGTTGATTGTTTGGTTTTTTGGTGAGCTGGCTTTTCATGCTCTGATTTTGCGCCTTTTGATTCAACGGATTATTGGCTTGTGCTTGCGCTTGTTTTTTCTCCGCCATTTTGCGCTTCATCGCCTCTTGCAGGCTGATCTTCCCAGGCTTTTGCTCAGTGGTTTCTTTTTCGTTTTGGTTTGGCTCCGTCATGCGTAGCAACTCCTCATAGAAATTGGTTATCTTCTATGTATTCTAGTGCAAGACAGGAGGAAGCGCCAGTGGGAATCTACCCGTTATTCGCCCGAAGCTGTGATAATTTTACACCGCTCGCCTGGTACTTCAAAATTTCCTCCAAAAGCTCTGCAAGGTACGCACCTGCCTCAATCGGTAGCGTGCCACCCTTATGAATATTAGAAATAACCGTACGATCTGATTCTACCGTATTGGCATCCGGTTTGTAAATCATGTAAGCACTGAGACTTTCTGCCGTTGCAAGTCCCGGTCTTTCCCCGATCAAGGAGATGACGACCTTGCAATTTACGATGGACGCGACCTGATCTTGAATCCAGACGCGACCTTTGTTAATGAATACTGGCTTTCCTACACTGATGTTTCTCATGGAAAGACCTTGGATTAACGCAGGCAGCAAGTCTGGAATCGTCGCCTCACACGCCGAGGTGCTGAGTCCGTCCGAGATGACGATTTGAACGTCTTTTCCTTTATCCCCATTCTGCTCTAGCCAACGAGCGGATTCATCCGATAACATCCGGCCCGAGTCGAGGTTCATTAAATACTCCTCCATGCTCGTCGCTCTTGAATGGAGAACAGGAAGCTGCAAGCTCTCGATCAGTTCCGGACTGATTGTTTTCATGACCGCATCGCGAGCCGCTGCCTGATCTATGCGAAATTGCAGATAGCTACCCGTCTTCATTCGGGTACCCGCTCTACCGATTCCGATACGAGCTGGCGTTCGCTTCATCGCTTGCTCCAATGCTTCTGGATTGTTGGGGTTCTTTACCCCGCATTGCTTTTGCTCAGGAAAATCAATTACGCCCTGCCCTATTTTGGACAGCTCATCGATTACACGCTGAACCAAGTCGTCCATATTGATCTGTTTCATCTGGCTTACCTCCCCGCTCGCTAGTCAAAAATGGTTAAATCGCCTGCACGCTCTGTCAAACGACCATTTTCCATAATGCCCATTTTCTCCAACCATTTCTCGAATTCCCGGAGAGGTCGCAGTCCCAAGAGCTCGCGGTAGCTGGCGTCATCGTGGTAGCTCGTGTCTTGGTAACTGAGCATGACGTCGTCCCCACCTGGTACGCCCATATAAAAATTCGCCCCTGCCAAGGTTGTCAGCATCCCTGCAATCTCCTGGTCATTCTGATCCGCATACATGTGATTCGTATAAGTCGGAGCGATTCCCATCGGCAAACCATGCAGCTTGCCCATAAACAAGTCCTCCAGATCAGCACGAATCATCTGTCTGCCATCATAAAGTGTTTCTGGTCCGATAAAGCCAGAGACGTTATTGACCATAAACGGCTTCCAGTGACGGCAAAAACCGTACGTACGGGCTTCTAGCGTCTGCATATCGACGCCTTCATGGGAGTCCAGCGACACTTCGGAGCCTTGCCCTGTCTCAAAATACATGACATTTGGTCCCGACGCTGTGCCTTTTCGAAGCATCAAATCCATTGCCTCATCCAAAATCTCCTTGTTCACGCCAAACGCATCATTCGCTCGTTGTGAACCTGCCAGACTTTGGAACATCAGAGAAATGGGCGCTCCGCCGCGAAGAGCCTGCATCTGTGTCGTGATGTGAGCCAGAACGCAGTTTTGCGTAGGAATTTCCCACTTTTGCATGAAATCATGTGTCATTTTCAAGAGCTTGGTAACGCTTTCAACGGAGTCATTATTGGGGTTAATTCCTATGACAGCGTCGCCTGATCCATATGACAAACCTTCCTTCATCGAAGCCAAAATGCCATCGGGATCATCGATTGGGTGGTTCGGCTGGCAACGGAACGCCAGTCTTCCCGGCTCGCCAATCAGTGTGTTGCAGTACGCTTGATGCTTCATTTTTTGTGAAGCCGTGACGAGGTCAATGCTGGACATCAGCTTGGCTGTAGCGGAAATCATCTCACTTGTGAGTCCACGACTAATTCTTGTGAGCTCAGGCATTCCTGTGGAAAACGACAAGATGTACTCCCGTAGCTCCCCTACTGTCCAATTTTTAATCTCATTGTAAATGGAGAGATTGATATCATCATAAATGATCCGTGTCACTTCGTCTTTTTCGTAAGGAATGACTGGATTTTCATATATATCACGAAGTTGCATTTCACTTAATACGACTTTGGCCGCCATCCGCTCCAGTGCGGAATTGGCTGCTAGTTTACTCATGTGATCGCCAGACTTTTCTTCACTCGCTTTAGCCAATACATCACGAACCGATGTAAACTGGTAATGCTGTTTACGTACAACGCAAGCCAATTTCATCTCTAGCTTCACTCACTTTCTTTTCAACTTTCCGTAAACTCTATCTCATGGAACGTAAAAAAGCGCTTCGAAACATAAGACGAAATGCTCGCCTTGGTCCAAGCGCCGTTGCTCTTCCTACGATTCACTTTTTTGCGTTCATTGTTTGCCCGTAAGCACGAACTCCACTGCCGGTAGCAGTTCTTCCTCCATGACGGGTTTGACCAGATAGGCACATATCCCTTTTGCTTTGGCTTGCATGACCATGTCCTTTTGACTGTAAGCAGTCAAGAGAAGGATGGCCGCGTCCGAATGCTCTCGGATAATCCCAGTCGCTGTCAAACCGTCCATAATTGGCATTTTGACATCCATAATAATGAGATGCGGATTCCACTTTTGCGTCAATCGAACGGCCTCTTTGCCGTTTTTTCCTTCAGCTACGACGTTATATCCCTGCTCTTGCAACATCTCGACCAGGTCCATACGCGTTATGGGGTCGTCGTCTATGATGATGACTCGATAATGCTGACGCAATACTCCACCTCCCGATCACCATTGAACGGACGTGCCAACTGCTCATCATTTCCATACGCAACCGACGCCGTTGTCGGTTTATCGCATATTTCTGAATACGTTTATTATATCTATATTTTCAGGCTAATTCCAGCTTAAATCCTGTCCATGAGCGTCAGAGATGGTATTTCCACGAACTATCCGTTTTTCCTAAAACCGCGCCTTTCACGGTACTTTTCCCGCCGAGTCTTGTCTTCGCCTAAAAAAATCAATGTACGATTTTCGGCTGCAGTCATTTTGGGTGAGCGATAAAATGAAAACATAATAATCGAGGGGGAAAAGAATGATAACGGCCGAGATGAAGTCCGAGTATTATCAGGCGTTACTGGATAAAAACTCAGAATATGAAGGTGTCTTTTTTGTTGGAGTCAAGACAACTGGCGTATTCTGTCGCCCGACATGTCCAGCTAGAAAACCTAAGTTTATTAATTGTGAGTTTTTTGATCATGCGAAACAAGCACTTCTAGCCTCATTCCGGCCCTGCCAGCGCTGCCGTCCACTTTCACATCCCAATCATGTTTCAGAGCTTGTCCGTCTGCTAGTTAGCGCTGTAGAAGAAAACCCCGAGCAGCGCTGGACGGAAAAAGATTTTCAAAGATTATCCGTGGACGCTGCAACAGCGCGACGCCAATTCAAAAAACGTTTTGGCATGACGTTCGTCGAATATGCTAGGGCGCGACGTATGGGGATTGCACTGAAAGAAATCAGAGAAGGAAAAGCAATCATTGATGCCCAACTATCCACCGGATACGAGTCCAGCAGTGGGTTTCGAGACGCATTTTCACGAATTATGGGGGCAGCACCTACTCTTCTTGGAGATCATCATGTCTTAAAGGCATCGTGGCTGGATACGCGACTGGGTCCCATGATAGCTATCGCGGATGAAACAGCGCTATATCTACTTGAATTCGTAGATCGCCGCGGCTTGGATCGAGAAGTTGAACGTCTAAGACAAAGAACGAAGTCAGCGATTATCCCTGGTTCTACAGCGCCAATTCGTTCGATTGAACGTGAGTTAATGGAGTATTTTGACGGAGAGTTAACAAAATTTGCAACGCCTTTGTTTATGTGCGGATCGCCTGTTCAAAAAATGGTCTGGGAGCATTTACAAACGATTCCCCCCGGTCAAACTTCATCCTATTCCGAGGTTGCAGCAGCTATTGGGAAACCAAGCGCCTTTCGTGCTGTCGCTCAAGCAAATGGTGCGAATCAGTTAGCGATCGTCATCCCCTGTCACCGTGTCATCAACTCCAATGGTGATTTGGGTGGGTACGGAGGAGGACTTTCACGTAAACGCTGGCTGCTTCATCATGAAAAAGAAACGCCCGCCCCATTTGACTCGGATTCGTGAAAAATCCGGCAAATGGATCATGGATGAATAAGCAAAGGAGTGTACAAATTGAGACCCATACAATCGAATAAATGGGCTGTTTTATCTGTGGTCACGCTTGCTTCGTTCATTACTAACTTAGACGCAACGATTGTGGTTATCGGTCTTCCTGCTATCATGGAAGATTTGCGTATTCCGATCAACATTGGTATGTGGACGATTACCGCGTTCTACATCATGAGCACATTATTTTTGCTTCCAGCTGGGCGTTGGTCGGATATGCTCGGAACCAAGCACATTTTTTTATGGGGGCTCACCTTGTTCACGATTTCCACTGCGCTTTGCGGACTTGCGAACTCAGGCGCAACACTGATCGGTGCACGACTTCTTCAGGGAACTGGTGCGGCAATGGCAATGGCATCAGCAACACCAATCCTCATACGGACATTCCCACCCAATCAGCTCGGAATCGCTCTCGGGATTAACAACATATCATGGGTGACTGGATCACTCATCGGTCCGGTGATCGGAGGCGTCCTTATCGGTGATTTCGGATGGCGATCCATCTTTTTTGTAGCTGTCCCCACTGGAGTCATTGGTTTGATCTCTGGCCTCCTGGTTCTCAAAAACACGCCCCCAATCGAAAAGGGCAAGACTGACTGGCCGGGGATTTTGACCTTTGGACCTGGTTTAGTCGCTCTGCTTGTCGCACTGTCTGAGGGGCAGTCTTGGGGTTGGACATCGGTACCAACAATTAGCCTCTTTGCAACCGCTCTACTTTTATGGATAGCATTCGTACTCATCGAACTACGTGTTCGAAATCCACTTTTTCCTCTAAGCCTTTTCACCTATCGAAACTATTCGATTGGTCTTGGAATCACGATGAGTTATTGCATTGGTTACTTCGCCGTCACCATTCTCCTGATGCTATATCTGCAAGGGGCACATCGTTTAAGCCCTTTGGAAGCGGGATTGTTATTGATCCCATTATCGATTCCCCAACTCTTCACGGCCCCCTTTGGCGGTAAATTTGCCGACCGTTTTGGCCCCGTGCGTATGATTCTGTTAGGATCATTCCTAATAGGCTTAGCCCTTCTGCTACTTGGACAACTTGGTTCTCAGTTATCGAACATGGCTGTGATTATTCCGCTTCTTATCATATCCGCCGCCACTGGTCTGTCCTGGCCTTCGCTCGCAAAAGCAGTCCTATCTGCTGCTCCGCAAGAGCGCGCTGGCTCCGCTTCAGGTATGTTCTGGACCGTCTATGAAATGTGTCGGGCAATAAGTCAAGCTCTTTCATTGGTAGTTGTACAGCTAAGCGTCAAGTCTTCATCCGTCTTGCCGCTATTTTCCGAAACGGGAGCGGGAGAAATCGCTCAATCAAAGAGTGCCTTGATCTATGCAACGAACAACGGTTTCCGATTCTTTGCCATATTCTTCGCTATCGCAATCGTGTTAGGATTTTTTCTCATGAAGCCGCAATCGAAGAAAGATAGCTGGAAGGAGAAGAATATAGTCCGTCAGTCTGGATAAGTTGTGCAAGCTTCCCCACCCGTCAGGTGGCGGGAATCGACACGTTGCTGGCACTCCTTCCTCGCAAAAATGCCCTCGCATACGCAAGGGCATTTTTTTCTTACTGCGCTTTTTCTGTTATTTTTTGACGTAGGTTATCTACGAGCTCGGACATTTTCACTCCGCCCAAAATCTCCTCCATGGCATGCTGCGCACGGGTCAAAATCAACTCTAGCACAAACTGTATATTCGCTCCCACTGGACAATCAGGATTCGGTTGCTCATGGATGTGAAAAAGTTGCCCTTCTTCCACGACATCAACTGCACGGTAAATCTCTAGAAGCGTGATTTGATCCAGTTCCTTGGCGAGAGAAGCGCCGCCAGCTCCGGCACGTACGTTCACGAGCCCAGCCTTCTTCAACAGCCCCAGCACACGTCGGATCACGACCGGATTCGTATTCACACTACCCGCGATCCATTCGGAAGTACAATGCGAATTAGAATCAATGGAAAGCAGTGATAAGATGTGGACCGCAATGGAGAAACGGCTGCTGATTTTCATACGTTGTCACCCTTTCGTTGTAATGATTATAGTTACACCCCATACAAGAAGTCAAGTTAACCATACCGTCACATTTCGTCTCATCGAACTTTTATTCATTCTACTATAATAACTTTGTCAAGTGTCCCCTTAATCTGGAAGGAGTGTTGACTAAAATGATGCTTCCACAAATTGAAGTTACGCCTGCTACAGCCTTACTAGATGTTCCCGTCCACATTACACTTAGCGGGTTTGTCCCGAATCAATTAATCACCCTTCATGCCACTCTGAAAAATGGGTTGCCTGGAGGAGATTTGACTGCATCATCACATGCCATCTTTCAAGCGGACGAAAATGGCTCAGTCGATTTAGTTTCTCAAGCCCCCTTGTTTGGTACTTATGAGGGAATTGATCCGATGGGGCTGTTCTGGTCTATGAATGTCCAGACCATGCGTTTCTATCATGCTTATTCTCTGGACGATTTTCAGTTCACCCCACGCTCCACCGAGATAGAATTAACGGCAGAAGTATGCGATAAACCCGTAGCGAAAGCAGTCGTGAAACGTATTTTTGTCTCCCGCGACGTATCGATACAGAAAGTGACAGACCATGGGCTAGTCGGTCTGTATTTTTCAAAACCCCACACAGAGCAAAAACCCGCCATTGTCGTACTAGGTGGTAGCGAAGGCGGAGTTGGTTCATGCTCCCAATTTGCTGCTTTGTTCGCCTCTCACGGCTATCCAGCGCTAGCACTCGCTTACTTCCAATGCAATGATCTTCCAGACGATATTCGCCAGATCCCGATCGAATATGTTCAACACGCCATTCATTGGCTACAGCAGCAGCCCTCCGTACATCCTGATAAAATTACGTTATTCGGACGTTCCAAAGGAGCAGAATTGGCATTAGTCACAGCATCGATTGATCAAGACGTACATGCTGTTATTGCTTCGAGTCCCAGCTCTACTGTCAATATCGGGACGGATAAGGCATTCGCTGGATCAGACACATTCTCCCCACAATCCTCTTGGTCGTTTCAAGGAGAGCCACTTCCTTTCGTGCCATGGACAGAGGATCAGACAAAAGTCTCGCAGGAGCGACTCGACGCAGGTCTACGTATCGATCATATCCATGCCGAAGCCTGGGCTGCCTGTGATTGGTTAGAAGATGCCGAAATCCCGGTGGAAAAAATCAATGGCCCGATCCTCTTCCTCTCCTCGGATGACGATCACTGGTGGCCAGCAGCAGAGCAATGCGAGCATATGGTGCAACGGCTGAAGGATCATCAGTTTGCTCATTCAGTGGTGCATTTGCGTTATGCGGATACAGGACACGGAATCCGCTTTCCTTACATACCAACTACTCGCATACAGCTCAATGGTGGTACGCCCAAAAACAACGCCTACGCATCCGAGCACTCTTGGCGTGAGGTTCTTCAGTTTTTAGAGCGGACTTTTCCAGGGTAAAAAACAGGGAAAGCCTACTCGCATGACGAAGTAGGCTTTACGATCTATCATTTTAGAAAGGATGTATTGCCCTATGGACTGCCTATTTTGCAAGATTGTAAACGGAGACATTCCGTCTAAAAAAGTGTATGAGGACGAGCATGTACTGGCTTTTCACGACATTAATCCTGTTGCCCCTGTACATGTCCTGATGATTCCGAAAAAGCATATACAATCCGTTCTGGCTATCGAGCCTGAGGACAAGGAGCTGATCGGTCACCTTCATCTGTCGCTGCAAAAAGTAGCAGAAACAATGGGCGTGAACGAGGATGGCTTCCGTATCGTCACCAACATTGGCAAACACGGACAACAAACCGTCTTCCATCTGCACTACCACCTCATCGGAGGCAGACAATTGGAGTGGCAGTTCTAATCACTATCAGCTACTGCTCCCTTTGAGAGGCAATGTGGCGGGCGATACCTTCACCGTGAAACCTTCCATTTTCGATAAAAATGGCGTTTGCGTGTTGGCCCGCCGCAATGACTCCCGCTATATAGAGACCTGGGATGTTCGTCGCCATCGTCTCTGGATGATGCGCCGGAATTCCCGTTTCCTCGTCAATCATAACCCCTAACGAATGAAGGAAAGTACGATCCGGACGGTATCCAATCAATGAAAACACATGATCATTGGCAAGGGTAATGACTTCCTCCCCTGTTTTCACCTTGATAGAACGCTCCTCAATTCTCTCGACTGTTGCACCGAACAGCATGTGGATGCGTCCTTTTTTGATCAGACTCTCAAAAACAGGCCTTGTCCATGCCTTGACCTTGCCGGAGAGCTCCGTTCGGCGGCAAATCACCGTTACTTCTGCTCCTGCCCGCTCCAGCTCCATCGCCGCATCTACGGCAGAGTTGTTACCCCCTACTACCGCTACTTTCAGCCCTGAATACGGATGTGCTTCCTTGTAGAAGGACGAAACCTTCGGCAGCTCCTCGCCTGGTACATCCAGCCGATTTGGATTGTCAAAGTAACCTGTGGCGATCACCAGGTTTTTCGCTTCGTACGTATGTGTGTTGGCGAAACGGTCCGTTGTCGTGATATGAAAGCCAGCTGGCGTCTTCTTCGCTTCCGTCACCGTCTCATATACGTTCACACGCAATTTTTCTCGCGCGGCTACCAGTCGATAGTAATTGAGCGCCTCCTGTCTGGTCGGCTTGTCGTTCGCCGTTGCAAAAGGGACGCCCCCAATCTCCAGTAAATCAGGTGTACTATGAAAAATCATATAGGTCGGGTAGCGATAAATCGAATGGACAAGCGACCCTTTTTCAATAATGATAGGATCAAGTCCAGCTCGCTTGCAGGCAATTGCCGCTGCCAGTCCACAAGGCCCACCGCCTACAATCAGTACGTCTTCCATTTCTCTCCGCCTCGCTTCATTCTCTCTATTCTTATTCCTTCATCATATCATATCGCATTCCCAACAAAAGAGTTCGGGCACCCCGGCAAGGTTTCTACCAAAATCTGACCAATGAAAGAATGGTTCTCTCTCCTTATACTGGATGTATGATGAAAAAACAAAACCTACATATCTGGTTAGTCTCCTTAGCTTTTTTGGTGTACGGTCTCTCTTTTGCCATAGGAGTCCCTGCATCCACAGCATCGACGAATAATTTAAAAGATATCGCAAACAGCTATGCGAAAGAGCAAATACGTTCGCTACATGCGGCAGGTGTCATCGCAGGGGATGAAAACGGGTATTTTCACCCAACTCGCCAGGTGACGCGTGCTGAGTTTGTCGCGATGCTCACACGAACGCTCGGTATTAAACCGGTGGTCAGCAACGTCGCAGCCTATTCGGATGTCCCGAAAAACTCTTGGGCATACGGGTATGTACAAGCTGCTTCTGGGCTTAACATCGCGAATGGCATTAGTCCTACTGCTTTTGCTCCGAAGCGGACGATCTCTCGCGAAGAGGCCGCTGCGTTTCTTGTACGTGCACTAGAACAGAGCATTTCGTCTTCTTACCAGTTGCCCGTGAAGGATGCCAATGCGATTTCGAGCTGGGCACGCGCCTCAGTCAGCCACGCCATGCAGAAAAAATGGCTGGTAGGCTACAATGGCTACTTCCGCCCGACTCAAGCACTTTCGAGAGAAGAAACGGCTGTTATTTTATATCGAATTCAGGAGAATCTGAAGAAGCAAAACGTTACAGCAAAACCGCTTGTCTCTCTCGGATGGCAATATGAATCCACGACAGAGGAGTTCATTGCACAAGTCAAGAAAAGCGGAGTCAACACGCTGTCACCGCGTTGGTACTTCCTGCAAAAAGATGGAACGATCAGTGACATCACGGATGCTTCACTCGTCCAGTGGGCTCATGCGAATGGCAAGCAAGTTTGGCCGCTATTCGGGAATAAATTCGATCCCGAAGCTACCCACACCATGCTGTCCAATCCCACTAAACGAAAAGCAGCCGTGCAAAAGCTTTCTTCATTCATTGATAAGTACCAACTAGATGGGATTAACATCGATTTTGAAGGGTTCTCCCCTGCGGATCGCAACAACTTCACCTTGTTTATCCAGGAGCTCGCCACTGCTCTTCACGCAAAAGGTGCAGTCCTATCTGTAGATATTCCGCCAGATGGTGATTCAGACTGGAGCGATCCTTTTGATTTTGCTAAATTAGCAAAGCATGCAGATTATTTGGTAGTAATGGCCTATGAAGAGAATTGGGTAGGCGGGTCAAAAGCAGGCTCCGTGGCATCCTTGCCTTGGTTTACGAAAGTCATTACCGACCTGCTTGACGAGGTTCCGACCCAAAAGCTGATCGTCGGAATGCCTCTTTACACACGCGACTGGTACCAATCGAATGGGTCTTTGAAATCGACAGATATCAGCATCCCCGAGTCTTACCAGTTGCTCTCTCAATACAGAGCAAAAACTGTGTGGGACGATAAAGTTGGACAATACCGTTCGACGTATCAAAAGCAAGGCGTCACGCACACGATTTGGCTGGAAGAAAGCCGTTCGATTGGGCTGAAAGCTCAGGCTAGTCTGCAATGGCAAATTGGTGGATTGGCGTACTGGTACATTGGTTCTGAATCAACTGATATGTGGACAGCCATTGCCAATTCGATAACCCTTAAACATGCACGTGAAAAACTGTAAGAATCATGAAAAGAAGCGCCCTCTTCCGGCTACAGCCGTGGCAGAGGCGCTTCTTTTTGTTTAAGCTAGGCAATTCTCACTAAGTCCCGGAAGAGCCCGCGCCTCCAGGATGTTTGGGAGCCTCGACGGCTTCGTCCGGCTTAATAAATTTAGTTTCCGACATCGATTATTTAGAGCGGTATAACTGACCGCATGCTGCGTTAATGTCCGATCCGAATTGAGTTCGGACCGTGATGCTGATACCCTTTGACTTCAAGATCCGAACAAACGTTTTTATCCGATTAGGATCAGATTGCCGATAGCTGTCTGGCGTAACATCGGTCGAATTGAATGGAATCAGGTTAACGTGGTAGAGATGTTCCCCAGGTCCCCTTCCCCTTAACAACTCAGCAACTGCTTCCGCATGCGCCGTCGAGTCGTTGACTCCTCGAAGAAGAATATACGCAATATACACCTTTCTCCCGGTATGCTGGATATGACGATCCAATGCCTTCAGCACGTCATGGACTGGGAATCGGTCGTTGATCGGCATCAGCTCGCTTCTCTGATCGTCAAACGGCGAATGCAGCGAGAAGGTTAGATTGACCTGCGGAAACTCCCGTGTCAGCTTGTCGATCCCCGGCAACAGGCCGATGGTGGAAATCGTAATTCGTCGATGTCCTAAACCAAAGAGATGCGGTTCGGTCAAAATCGTCATTGCATCAAAAATATGCGGGTTGGCAAGCGCCTCCCCCATGCCCATGAATGAGACGCTGTCCAAGGCGTGGCCGTTCAAGCGAAAGTGTAACAATTGGTCGGTAATTTCGTCGGCAGTCAGATTTCGTTTCAGGCCGATGGTACCGGTAGCGCAAAACCTACACCCGAATCCGCAGCCGCACTGCGTGGAAATACAATACGATTTCCACCCCCGCTCATAAGTAAGTCGTACGGCCTCCACGCGTTCGTCGCCCGCAATGGTAAACAGCACCTTGCTGACCTGGTTCGACGTGAGTTCCTTTACCGGAACGATGCTGCAGACGTTCGGACCAAGTATCCGGGTCAACTCGTCGCGCAAAAATTTGGGCAGTATAGTCATCCGTTCGTATTCGCCGATGTTTTGCTTGAAAATCGCGTCCATAATCTGAGCATACCGATACTCGGGCTGCTTGAAGTCGGACAATATTCGCCGAATCGTTTCATATTTCGAGGATAGTCTCATGTCTTCTCCTTACCGCCGGAGAAAACGTAAAAAAGCAACCGTCAGTTGGCACTTTGACACGTCATTAACCAACTATACAGAAAAAGCGCATACGTTTGCAGGCGGATCGCTACGTGCACCTATCGATAGATTGGTAAACCTCCGGCAACGGATTTGTTTTTTTGTGAACCGCTTCACCTAACAGGAACCGGTTCACACAATCATCTACAACCTCAATCTCCATCGCTTTCATCCTCCTAGAAATGGTTGATCTCTTTTACGTTCCACAATTGCAAATGAACACGCTCGCAGAAACTGTCAGGTTCGTTACCTTGATCAATGACATGTCGGTAACCGCCTTTATCAAAATAAAAAAGAGCTACAAGAAAGTTACCTTTCTTGTAGCTCAAAAAAATACGGCAAATCCAGCCCGCGTCAGGGAATGAAAAGGGTATATTTTTTGAGTGAAAAGAATAAGGTAACTTTCTTGCCAATGAAGAACAAAACAAACTCTGCTTTATTCTTCAAAAAGTGGCAAAAAATATTACATTATCCTCTTCAACTCCAATCGTTAATTGTCAGAACGATCTTAACATACCCCGCTTATACATTGCAACATTCTAAAATGACAACCAAAAAATCAACTTCCCATTGATTTTCATAAACAATTCAAACACACAAATAATAAAAACAGCTTCAAAGCCATTACCTGAATAGATTTGGAGGAATGATTCGTGTCCGATTTTTTGATGAACCCCGAATTTAAAAAAATAACCGAGGAAGCAATCCAAGGTCTCACTTTTACGAAAAATTTCCGATCAGCAACTGCCGAGGAATGGTATCTTTTTTTGCCAGGCTATCGCGATCCGCAGACAGAAGGGGCTTGTGGCAAAGTTATCATCCATTACGATTTGATGGGAAATCGAGAGGTGTTCATCAATACCACCGTGATTTTCGATGATCCCAAGCTGTATGACCCTACTCTGCACTCGCTAGTCTATGCAGTAGTGGATGAGACAATTAATCGTTTGGTGGGCTATGCCAATACATTACTTTCCGTGCACGCAGGCTCCAATTCCTATTCAGCTGAATACGTCAGTTAGATTCTAGTATCTTTTTCCTGAATATCCATTACTTCTGAACAAACAATAACAGAGGTTGACAGTCCAAAACCAAACGATAGATCAGGAGGCCATTATGCAACGTTTTGCTGCTCATGAATTTTTGGAAACACAAGAAGCACTCCGCTCCAAACACGCCGCGATTGAAATGCACGGATTACTTGCCGAGATGGCGCAAGACCCTCAATTAACGAGTATCATTAACCGACATCAGCAAATGATCATGACCGCATACCAGCAAGGAATTAGCCTATTGCAGGGAAAAGGATTCAACATAGCGCCAGCCCCTATTCAATTGCGTGTAGCCCAACCGACTGCCGTTGGTCTAAATAATCCACAGATGGCTGCGCCCAACCCTCACCCAACCCGCTTGTCTGATATGACAATCGCTACCTTGATGTTGAACTGGCATAAAGCGGGTTCCGCTATCGGAATGCTGTGGGCGGCAGAGTGTGTGGACCCAGGTATCCGACAATATCATGTAAATGGCGCGAATGCATGCCAGCAAATGGCGTATGAAACTTGGCAATACTTGAATGCAAGAGGCTACTACCAAGCTCCGCAGCTTGCCGATCATACGATGAATACGATGATTAACGCCTACCAGCCTCAACAACAAATGCTCCTTTAAGCCACAATAACCGTCCTTGTTTGGACGGTTTTCCATTTGTGCGAAGCATAGCAACCGGGAACGAGAAAAACCTTCCGGATTCTGGAAGGTTTTGTTTTTACATGGTGTCAGCGATCTCGAACGGTCTCGGTATTATTTGACCATCCCCAGCTTTCTATTGGTCGCTCCTCATTACCACTGCCTTTCGTCTCTTGAATATTTGGGATGACTTGTCCTTCTTCGTCGTGCTTCGAATGGTTGTCCTGCAAGTTTTTTGGTAAATCCATGGTTCTCCCCTCCGTTCCTCTTTCCTTCAAGCATGTTTTGTTAATGTGCCCATACAGCGGGAAAGACATTCAAAAGCCTTGCACAGTGCATATGATTAGATAAACAAAAAACTGCCACCTCTCTCGTATCACGTACAAGTAGAAATGGCAGTTTTCTTTTTCACTCTTTGTTTATCCGACTTGTTGGAGCAACTTTCCCCGCAGTTTTGCGAGCATGTCCTCAGTCATTTTGTCCAAGTCATACTCCGCTTTGAAGCCCCACTCTTGCAAGGCAGCCGTAGCATCAATGGAGTTCGGCCAACTGTCCGCGATCGCCTGACGCACAGGGTCGACTTCATAAGAGAGTGTAAACTCAGGAATGTGTTTACGGATCGCTGCTGCTACATCCTCTGGCTCAATGCTCATCGCAGTCACGTTGAACGCATTGCGGTGAATGAGCTTGGATGCATCTGCTTCCATCAGGGAAACAATCGCATTCAGCGCATCCGGCATATACATCATATCCATGTATGTGCCTTTGCCAATGTAGGACGTATACGCTCCGTGTTGGATCGCCTTGTAATAAATGTCTACTGCGTAGTCGGTCGTACCACCACCAGGAGGCGCTACATACGAGATCAGACCTGGGAAGCGTACGCCGCGCGTATCTACCCCGAATTTTTGATAATAGTAATCGCAGAGCAACTCACCGGATACTTTGTTTACGCCATACATGGTCGTAGGGCGTTGGATCGTGTCCTGTGGTGTGTTGTCCTTCGGTGTAGTCGGACCAAATGCACCAATCGAGCTTGGCGTAAAGAATTGGCAGTTCAACTCACGTGCTGCTTCCAGCGCGTTTACCAGCCCACCCATGTTCAGGTTCCATGCCAAGAGAGGCTTTGCTTCAGCTGTTGCAGACAACAGGGCAGCCAAATGCATGATCGTATCCACACCATGTTTCTTCGCCAGCTCAAACATCCGGTTCCCGTCGGTGACATCAAGAACTTCGAATGGACCCGATTGCACAACAGGATCGTCTTCGTTTTTCCGGATATCTGTGGCGATGACTTGATCCGCTCCGTAAATATCGCGTAATTTCATGATGAGCTCGGAACCAATTTGTCCTAACGCCCCGGTTACCAGAATTTTTTTCATTTCAGGATCCCCATTTCTTTCCCGACTTTTTCGTAGATGCTAAGGGCACGATCCAACATTTCTTTGCTATGTGCCGCTGTTGGCATATTCCGTACACGACCGGTTCCTTTTGGTACAGTCGGGAACACAATCGCTTTCGCGTACACGCCCTCTTCATACAGTCGCTTGCTGAACTCCTGGGTTTGCTGTTCGTCTCCGATAATGCATGGAGTGATAGGCGTTTCGCTCTCCCCGATATTGAAGCCGAGTTCTTTCAAGCCTTTTTTGAGGTAATGTCCGTTATCCCACAGCTTGTCATGCAGTTCGGTGCTGTTCATCAAAATATCGATAGCCGCAATGGATGCAGCCACATCCGCTGGAGTCAGCGAAGTCGAGAACAGGAACGGTCTGCTGCGTACTTTGAGCCAGTCGATCAGCTCTTGGCGTCCCGCTACATAACCGCCGACTACCCCAATTGCTTTGGAAAGTGTACCGATTTGGAAGTCGATTTTATCAGACAGGCCAAAATGCTTAACCGTTCCTGCCCCTTTACCGAGAACTCCAGAGCCGTGGGCATCGTCTACATACGTAATCAAGTCATATTGTTCGGCAACCTCTACGATTTCCGGCAGCTTGGCAACATCGCCATCCATCGAAAATACGCCGTCAGTAATGACCATCAGTTTTTTATATTTGCCGGATTCTTTCGCTTCTTTCGCTTTCGCACGCAAGTCATCAATATCGGAGTGGTTCACACGGATAATTTGTGCACGAGACAGGCGGCATCCATCAATAATGGAAGCGTGGTTCAACTCGTCAGAAAGAATCGCATCGTCCTTGTCCATGACAGCAGAGATCGCAGCCATATTGCAGTTAAAACCAGATTGGTAAGCAATCGCGGCTTCCGTGTGCTTGAAGGCAGCGAGCTTTTCTTCCAGCTTCACGTGCAAGTCCAAGGTACCATTAATGGTACGTACAGCCCCTGCCCCTACACCGTATTTGCTCGCTGCTGCAATCGCAGCGTCCACTAGGCGTTGATCAGTAGCCAAGCCCAGATAGTTGTTGGAGGAGAGGTTGATCAGTTCTTTTCCTGCAATCGTAATGACAGGACCGTTCGCACTTTGCAAAGGGTCAATGACGTTGTACAGTCCCTTGCTCTTCAAATCTGTCAGATTTTCATGTAAAAAATGTTCAAGTGTTTTGCTCGCCAACGAGAATCCCTCCATTATTACAGCCATCGATTAGTAAGTTCCACAAAAAACAATTGTTCACACTGTATGGACACATCATTGTGATAAAATTCGCATAAAATCAACTTAATCTACAAACATTTTACCACCATTTACTTAAAACGTCCACATCACAAAGACATATTGTTAACGCTTTCAATCATTTTCCTTTTGATATTGTCATCTCTCCTACTTTCTCCTTTTGTCGTAATTCGTAGACTCCTGAAAATGAAAAAACCACTCTCTTGCTTCATGTGAGCAGATCGTGGCCTTTTCCTCATTTTTTTGCTTTTTGTGATTTTAAGATACCAGGCTTGGTGTCAATCGTACGCACAAAACCGTTCGTTTCGAAGCGATGCGTCATCAAAGCCTCTACTGGTCTGCCATTTTGAAAATGCTCTTCCACCAACAGCTGTGCATCTTCTGGCGTCACGTTTTCATACCAGATTCCTTCGGGGTACACGATCATCACGCATGCGTCCTCACAGCGTCCGTTGCAACGCGTGCGGGTTGTATGTACATAGTCATCCAAACCTGCGTTGGTAATCGCTTCGCGTATCGCTACCGTAACCTCTTCGCCACCCTTGCGCATACAGCTTCCGCCATTACAGATCAACACATGATGCTTTGTCTGAGATAAGTCCCATGTTGCCACTACGAATCCTCTCCGTTCTTGTCCAACATCCATCCATACTCCCCATCATGACGGTTTCTTGTTCAATTTGCAATTCCCAGAACGTTTGGTTTTTGATAGAATATATGTTCGTATACGATTTACAAAATGATTTTGGTGGTGAAAGCATGTCCGTTACCAAACAGCGCGATGCCTTGCAGCTTTTGCAAACAGTGGGCTCCTACCCATGGTATGTCGAAAAGTTTATTGAGCATAAAAAAGCAAAAAAGAATTCACCCTCCACCTTGCTTGGATACCTTCGCGATTTCTCTTTTTTCTTTCGCTGGATGATGACAGAAGGTTTGAGTACCGCGACGGATATGAAGGACATTCCGTTAAGCGATTTGAATGACCTGAAGAAGGAAACGGTAGAAAGCTACATATTGTACTTACAGGAGTCGCATTTATATGAGCGATCCGCTTTGCTCTCGAACCCTACCAAAAGCGCAAAGAAAGAATACAGTGACCGCACCATCAGCAGAAAAATATCGAGCCTGAAATCGCTTTTTCATTACTTGTCTGCCCTCGCTGAGGATGAGAATGGGGAATCGTATTTGACGCGGAATGTACTCGCCAAAATCGAGCTGGAGATCACAGAGCTGACTCCCCTCGCACGCGCCCATGCCATTCGGGCAAAAATCCTGATTGACGACGAAATCTATCAGTTCGTCGATTTTGTCTATAACGGATATCTGGCCCATTGTGATACGGAAAAAAAGAAGCAGTATCACATGCAAAACCGCGACCGAGATACTGCCTTGATCGCGATGATTCTCTCCGGTGGCTTCCGTGTGTCAGAGATCGTCAGTCTCGATCTATCCGACATTATTATGGAAAAAAACCAGTTGAAATTGATCCGCAAAGGAAAGAAAGAGGACGCTCCTTTTTTCAGTGACTGGGGCAAGGAGTACTTAGCCAAATACTTGCAGCTGCGTGAAAAATACAATCCCGAACCGCAAGAGGACGCTGTTTTTCTCGCTGTTTCCCCTTCCAATCCGAATGGGCATCGCATTGAAGTGCGGTCTGTCCAAAAGCTGGTCAAAAAGTACGCCAAAGCCTTCGGCATCCCCGATTTGTCTGTCCATAAGCTTCGTCACAGCTTTGCTACACAGTTTCTCCGCTTGAACCCTGACCCCCATCAGCTACAAGCACAACTGGGGCACTCCAAAATCGAAACGACCATGCAGTATGCCCATGTCCTAGAAGATGCTCTGGGTAAGGCTGTGAACCGAACGACGTAAGTATGCCTCAACAAGAACAAGTGACCAATCTGCATACCACTGCGGACTGGTCACTTTTTTCGTGCTTTTTCCATTCCATCTACATCCCCGCTGACCTTTGCAAGCGTTCCGCGATTTTCATAAAGTCTTCCCGCGATACACCTGGCGCAAATTCTTCTGGCAGTTCATCTAAATCCGGAACAGGGCCGCCATCCGGGACGCCTTGAATGACCTCTGCTGTTCCACCATCAGGCAACGGGCCGCGCCAAATCATGGCGATATCCTGATAGTCCTGATAGCTGAACGTAAACAACTTGCGATTCAATCCCATCGCGATATACGGGTGAGTGGCATCGAATTGGGTGTTATCCAGATTGGGAACAGGCAGCATTTTCGTCATATCCACACCCGTAGCGATCTCCAAGGCTTTTGCGTACGCTACGATATGGACGCCCCCTCTGACGAGCAAGTAACCGATCATGGCCCGAGCTGTGGGATGATCCGTCATTTCGTACACCCTCATCTTGTGAGTACGCGCTCCGCACTCCAGAAAAAAGTTGTGCAAAAGATCAAGCACCAGATTCCCGCTAGAGAATACGTAATCACCTGCCCATGATTTTCCCATGGAGTCTCCTGGCATCGCGGTTTGCGCGGTCGCAATAAAATGGTACGTATTGCGCTTATTCAAACCGTTATTCAGTGGAGTCGTATCAGGGTCCCCCGGCCGCGTAATCCCTTTCATGCACAAATTGATTGCGTTGGAGACCAGCTCCACATGCCCGACTTCTTCCGCTGTAATGCTGGTGACCAAATCATAAAAAGGCTTTAGTTTGCTCTTTCCACGAAAGTTGAAGGATTGGAACAAATAATTGTTTAGCGTTGACATCTCACCAAAACGACCGCCCAATAGCTCCTGGACGGCCGCAGCGGCGTTGGCATCTCCATAAGCCGGTTCTGGCAGCTCAATTGCCAACCTGTTGATACGAGTAAACAACCTGCTTCCCTCCCCCGTTTTGCACCTACCTGTACTGTTTTATGTGGGCGAAGGGTTGTTTCATACCAGTTTAAAACGGCATGACCCAGACGATCTGTTGTAGGCGTACAAAAAACGTAGAACCTCCCGTCTGTAGTACCACATGGTCAGGTAGCACATCGACAACGATTCCACGGACATTTCCCTGGGTTGTTTGAATGGCAACTTCACGCTTTATAACACTCTGCAACGTCTGGTACAAATAAGGGTCAATGAAGGAATTCATAGAGGGGGTACTCGACGCTGGTTGTGCTTGTGTCTGAAAAGGATACGAACTCATGACGTTTTTAGACTCCTTCCTGTAGTTCCTCCCTGTATTTTATGCCCAAGGGTTGGGATGGGTGAGTGCATAGGAAGTTCCTTACCATTCTGTATGCCTGATCGATTCCAAAAAAAATACCCCCTGCCATCTAGACAGGGGATTTCATTACATTCGTTTATTTCGCTGCACGTTTGGCAGTAGGAACAACGTAAATCTGCTCGTTCTTTGCCAATGTACTTTCGCTTTGATCAATCACTTCCAATTCGTTCATCCGGTTCAATACAACCGCTTGCCTTTGTTTAGCTCGGTCCCAGTTCTTTACCGGTGAGTAACGCTCTGGTCCTTTCGGTAAAGAAGCCAGCATGGCCGCTTCTCCCAGTGTTACCGCTCGATTCCCTGTTTCTGTTGCTTTTTTTCCGAAGTAAAAGGGAACAGCCTCGCCAATCCCGTACTTTCCGTGCCCGAAATAAATGACGTTGAGGTAGATTTCGAGCAGTTCTTTTTTGCTGTATCGCTGTTCCAATTGCAAAGCGATCGCGATTTCCTTCACTTTTCTGGTCATCGTTTTGTCGTTCGTCAGAAACAGGTTTCGCGCCAACTGCATGGTAATCGTACTTCCCCCCTGCACGTAGGCACCTTCCTTGATATCGACCCAGATCGCTCGGCTCAATCCAACAGGATCTACTCCTGGATGCTGCATAAACCGATGATCCTCGATCGCAACGAACGCCTTCCACACATGGTCAGGCATTTCGTCCAGCTTTACATAGCTGTTGGATTGCTGTACAGCAGCCAGCTTTTTCTCATCTATCCATATATTCCCTGTCCACGCAAGCACGATCGGCGCCAGGATAGCTGCCATCATGATCACGAGAAAACTGATACGCAGTCGTTTTTTCCAACGAACACCGAGTTTCTTGATGCTCTTGGGCATGCTCGCCGCTTCATACAAGTCGGTGTTTCTTCCTAATGGGATTGGAAGGTGGTTCATGCTGCATTCCCCCTTACCTTGCTTCTACTCACATTGTAGGGGATGCGCGCATTTCGTCCCATCGAATCCACTTACAGCAATCTTACAATTTCGTAAGACAAACCATTACGAATGCTGATTTTGCTGTGCCTCGTGCTGCCGTAGCTCGATCCGTCTGATTTTACCGGAGGTCGTTTTCGGCAGTTCCTGTACAAACTCGATTTTACGCGGGTATTTATACGGAGCGGTTAATTGCTTGACATGGTTTTGCAATTCCACGATCAACTCTTCGGATGGCTCATTCCCTTTTTTCAGGATGACAAAGGCTTTTACCACATGACCACGCTCTGGATCTGGACTGGCAACCGCCGCACACTCCGCTACTGCCGCATGCTTCACCAAGGCATCTTCGACCTCAAAGGGACCAATCGTATATCCGCCTGAGATGATAATGTCGTCCGAACGTCCTTCGAACCAGATGTAGCCATCTTCATCCATGCGACCTTGGTCGCCCGTCACGTACCAGTCACCGCGAAACGCTCTGGCAGTTCGCTGTGGATCATCCAGATAGCCTTTGAACAGTGCCACCATATGGCGATCGATGGCAATATCGCCCACTTTGCCTACTGGCAACTCCTCTCCTTCTTCGTCAATAATGGCGATTCTCACAACTGGCGATGGCTTACCCATCGAACCTGGCCTTGGCTCCATGCCGACAAAGGTACCCACCAGCAAAGTGTTCTCTGTCTGTCCGTATCCATCTCGCACGGTCAATTGGAATACGCGGCGGAATGTTTCGATCACTTCCCGATTGAGCGGTTCACCGGCCGAACATGCGGAGCGCAAGGCGGACAGCTTGTATTGTTCCAAATCCGTTACTTTTGCCATGATTCTGTACTCGGTTGGCGTCGCACACAAGACTGAAACTGGATATTTTTGCAGAATTGTCAAATAATTATCAGCAGAAAACTTTCCTTTATAGACAAACGCGGTCGCTCCCAGCCCTAACGTAGAGACAAACGGGCTCCAGATCCACTTGGCCCAACCAGGCCCCGCCGTTGCCCAAACCACGTCACCTTCGCGAACGTCCAGCCACTGTGTCGCCGCCACAGCCAAATGCGCAAACGGCCAACCGTGAACGTGCATAACCCCTTTGGGTCCCCCAGTCGTGCCTGATGTATAAGACAGGAAGGCCAGCTCATCCGACTTCGTGTTTACGACCTCAAATTCTGTGTCCTGCCCCTGGAGTAGCCCCTCAAGCGAAATCCAACCTTCTTTCTCTTCGCCCGTCGTGATGTAGTGTTGCAGGGTGGAACAGTTGCCTCTCGTCAGATCAACCTCACTCATTGCTCCCGCGAAGCTGATCACAGCTTTGACTTTTGCATGATTGATCCGGTACTCGATATCTTTGTAACGCAGCATCTCTGACCCTGGCAAAATCACTGCCCCCAGCTTCAGCAGTGCCAAATAGAGGCCATAGGCCAAGGTTCCTCGGGAAACCAAGACGAGTACCCGATCCCCATGCTCGATTCCAATGGACCCTAGACCATTTGCAATTTTATTTGAATATTGGCGCAAATCTTCGTACGTAAGGATATGTTCCTGATCTTGTTCATCCAGCTCCCAAACAGCTCGTCTCTCTGGATGTTTTCTCGCCCATTCGTCCACCTGGGCAGCGAAGTTATAGTTCACTGGAATGTTCAGTTCCATAGCACATCTCCACCTTTTCTTAGATTGATGAATAATAATTCGACATCACTATAATTCTCCCCTTTCTCTTTCGATAAAAATGGGACAAAAAAAGGCCAACCTTTTTTATGGGTTGACCTCCTTTCTTTCATTCCTATCACTCTACTTGCTCCGTAATCGTTGCAGCCTGCAGGGAACGCTGTTTTCTTTTTTCCCTCCACTCTTGAAAGCTGCCGACAATTCCGCTAGGGAAACAGAGCACAACCAAAATATAGAGCAAGCCTAGGAAGATGACCCATCTCTCGAATATCGGGTGAAGCTTCGCCAACTCAGTCAGCCCGTGATGCGCCAGCTCTACGATTCCCGACCCCAAAATGGAGCCAAATAGCGTTCCCAGCCCACCGATCATGCTCATCAAGAGCGCATCTAGCGTCGTTTCAATCGAAAACACTTGGGTGTTCACGAAGCGTAGCATGACCGCGTACAAGCCTCCACTAATCGCAGCAACCACTCCAGCGACAATGCTGACGATTACCTTATAATGAAGAATTTGATAGCCTAACGCTTCCGCACGTTGTTCATTTTGACCGATGGCTTTCAAGACCTTGCCAAGTGGAGAGTGCGTAAACGCCCGCAAGATGACGAACAGCATGACCATTAGGATCAGGCATACATAGTAAAATGACAAACGATCACGAAACAGCTCAGGCACCGGAAAGGTGAAGCCATCCCCTCCCATCGTCAGTGAGCGCCATTTTTCTGCCAATACGAATAGCAGCTGGGAAATCGCCAACGTCAGCATCGCATAAAAATGACTTTTCAATCGCAACGACAGCATCCCGATCACGTAGCTGAGAATACCGGAGAGCACGATGGCAACGAGTACGCCAAGCAAGAAATAACTGATCGTCGCATCAAAGTTTTTCAGGAATAAAGACACGGAGTACGCACCTATTCCGAAAAACATACAGTGTCCGAATGAGACGATCCCCGTATAGCCGAGCAACAAATCAAAGCTCATCGCAAAAATCGCAAAAATAAAGATTTGGGTAAACATGATGTACATGCTTCGCGAGTCTGAAAGAAACGGCAAAACCGCCAAAGACAAAAACACAAAAAGAATAAATCGATGGTTCAACAATCCGGATGTAGTCAATGCATGATCACCCCTTCGCTCCAAACAGGCCGGATGGTTTGATAAGCAGCACTGCCAGCATCAGCAGCATGTTCACTGCCAGTGAAAGCTCTGGAACGAAGTAAGCCATAAACGAGCCAAGCACTCCTACTAAAAGCGCCGCAATCATAGAGCCTTGAACGCTTCCCATCCCACCGACAATGACGACGATGAATGCCAGAATCGCATACTGCATACCCATTTCCGCAAAAATAACCCCTGAATACGGTGCCAGCAGACTTCCTCCGAGTGCGGCCATGCCTGCCCCCAGCAGAAAGACGAAAGTAAACACTTGTTTAATATTGATGCCGAGTGCCTGCACCATTTCCTTATCGATGACGCCCGCTCGGACGATCAAGCCTAGTCTCGTTCGCGTCAACAACAGGTGCAACCCAACGTACATAACTATTCCGACTGCAATGACAAACAAGCGATAAGTGATCAGTATGATGTCGCCAAGCTCGATACTCCCTTGCAAATAATCTGGTAATACTGCCCGAATAGGATTGGGGCTCCAAAACACCTTGAGCAATTCACTTATCACAAGCATCCCACCCAATGTCACGAGCAGTTGCTGAATGTGATCACCGTACACCGGACGGATCAGCACGCGCTCTAACACGAAACCGAGCAGCATCCCGATGACGACAGCACCTACAATGGCCAGAAGAAAGCTATCCGTCAATCCGAAAAGCCATACACCAGCAAAAGCTCCCCAGGCAAACAATCCACCGTGGGCAAAGTTCAACACACTCATTAAGCCAAAGATCAACGTGAGCCCGGAAGCGAGCAAGAAAATGAGTATGCCTGTCGCCAGTCCATTTACCAGCAAATTAATCGCGACATCCATTTCATCCTCCCCCTCCCTGTTATACGCTCAGGCAATGCCCAAATATTTTTGTCGCGTATCTGCATCATCCTTCAACTCCTGCATCGCGCCACCGCGGACAATTTTTCCTTCATCCATCAAGTAGTACTGCTCGCCGATCATGCTCGCCATCATAAAGTTTTGCTCGACTAACAGCACAGTCGTTTTCTGCTTCATCGATTCGATGTGAAACATGAGCTTTTCAACCATGATGGGTGCCAGTCCCTTGCTCGGCTCGTCAATTAACAAGAGTCCGTTGCTGTTCACATAAGCTCGTGCAATCGCCAGCATTTGCTTTTGACCTCCGCTTAAGTGCCCGCTTTTCTTTTTCCAGTAATGACCTAGGTCAGGGAATAGATCCAGCATCCAGGCGAGCTTTTCTTTTTGTTCGTCGTCATTTTTTTGCATGGCGAGCCGGAACGTCTCTTCTACCGTAAAATCATGAAAAATCCCTTGATTTTCGGGCACATAGCCAATCCCCTTACGCGCGATGGAATAGGTCGGCAGTTGCCCGATTTCTTCTCCTAAATAGCGAATTTGGCCATGACGGATCGGGGCAAGCCCCATGATGGAACGAAGCGTCGTTGTTTTGCCCGCGCCGTTTCGTCCAAACAGGACAGTAATACTGCCTGCTTGCACGGATAGCGAGACTCCCTGCAAGATGTGAAACTGGTCGAGGTACGTTTCGATGTGATCAAGTTGCAGCATCATGCTTATACAACCCTCCCAAGTAGGCAGACTGCACCTGTTCATTTCGCATCATGTCAGTCGGTGTCCCCTCAGCCAATAGCTCTCCATGAAATAGTACGACCATGTGATCGGAGAGTGATTTGACCATGTCCATCTTGTGTTCGATCAGGATGATCGTGCACGAATTGCTTTCCTTAATCGATTCAATCACCTTCAATACAGCTGGGACTTCCTCCAGTGAAATCCCCGCAGTCGGTTCGTCTAGTAAGAGAACATCCGGACGCAGTCCAAGTAGCATAGCTAGCTCCAGCTTTCGTTTCTCCCCATGCGCCAGCAGGCTTGCCAGCACATCCGCCTTTTTCTCCAGCAATACCAGATGCAGCAATCGCTCAACTTCCTCAGCCTGTCGCATCTGATCTGCCTGAGAAATCCACAAACGAAACCGAACTCCCTGTGCGGCTTGCACGGCTAATCGAATGTTTTCCCGCACCGTTAGCTTGGGAAATAAGTTTGTCAATTGAAATGATCGACCAATACCCAATCTCGTTCGTGCTGCTGGGGGCAAGTGTGTAATATCTTGCCCCTTGTACTTGATCGTTCCTTGCGATGGAGTAAGCTGCCCGCTTAACAAGTTAAACAATGTCGTCTTTCCGGCTCCATTCGGTCCGATGATCGAAGTAAATCGCTGCTTCGGTATGCGTAGCGATACCTTGTTTATGACGGTTTGCTCCCCGAATGCTACGCTTACGTCAACCGTTTCCAACAAGTAACTCATCACACACCTCCTCTACTTCTGGTTCCTGACAGGTGGTGCTGTCTCTTCCATCGTCATCTCCCGAACGAGTACAGGGACCGGATGATCGACTCCATCTTTTTTCTCTAGCTTGATCGCGTACAACGTTTGCAGTGCCTGATGGTCCTCGACCCGGAACTGCATCTGGCCCTTCGGTGTATCAAAGGTCATGCCTTCCATCGCCGTAATCAACTTCTCTGAATCTGTATCGGCGTTCGTCTTTTTCAGCGCTTCCACAATCGATACGGCTGCCGTCATCCCTCCTGCCGTAAATAAGTCAGGAATCTCGCCGTTAAAACGCTTCTTGTGCTCATCGATGAGCCAATCGTTCATTTTCGTTTTCGGGAGCGAATGGTAATACACCGAGAAGCCTTCCATTCCGATCATGGCCTCCATCGTTTTCAAGGCAGCGATATCAGGTGCTCCCGTAGACATCTTGATGCCTTTTTGCTGAACCTGCATATCTTGAAGCTGTTTCCACGGGGAGTTCGAGCCTGCCCACGTGATGAACACATATTCGGGTTTGGCGCTAATGATTTTTTGGATGTTGGCTGTAAAATCAGTCGTGTTCGTGTCCACGTATTGTTCTTCGATAATGACAGCCCCTAATTTTTCAGCCGCGGTCTTAAAGGCTTCAATCCCTTCTCGACCGTAGGCGCTGTCTTGGGCCATCGTCGCGATCTTCGTTCCTTTGGAAGCAATCGCCGCAGCGCCTGCTACTGCGTCCTGCGAAGAATTTCGACCTGTGCGGAAAATGTATTTGTTCCAGTTTTTCCCGGTGATACTATCTGCTACAGCCGGTTCTACGACCATGATTTTTTTGTACTCTTCTGCCAGCGGAAGGACAGCTAGCGTATCGCCTGAACTCGAAGAGCCTACGAGAAAATCTACCTTGTCGGTCTCCAGGAGCTTCGTCGCTTTTTGGACGGCGACATCTGGCTTCGTCTCTGTATCCTCAACGACAAACTCGATCTTTTTGCCAGCGATCTCTCGCTTGCCCTCTGTTGCATAATCGAGTCCGAGCTCAAAACCTCTTACCGTCTGCTTGCCATAGCTCTCCAATGGCCCCGTAAGCGAAGCGAGTACGCCTACCTTGATCGTATGACCACCGCCAGATGAAGCGCTTTCATTTTGGCTGCAACCAACAACAAGTACGACAGACATCGCTAGTGGGAGCAACATTTTCCAACCTCTTTTTTTCACGCCGGTTCCTCCTCGAAAGTCATAATGTTCATTGCGATTCGGCTAACCATTCCAGCACGGTTGCAGCCCACGTATATCCAGTTCCAGCACTGACAGCTACGACAATATCCCCAGGGGCAAGACGTCCCTCTTGTTGTGCGACATGTAGTCCAATACACGGATCGAGTGCAGACAAATGCCCGTAATGATCGAGATAGACTGCCTGCTCCTCGCTAAGTTGCAAACGTTCCAACAGCTCTAAGAACATCGAACGCTTTGTGTGCAAAGGAAGCAGCAGCTTCAAATCCTGCAAGGAACGATTGCTTTTTGCCAATGCCTGCTCTACCACATGGACAAAGTTTGGTATGGAGACGGGATCCAGTCGTTCTTTCATATCGCTTGGATTCGGCACATCGATGTAGTGGAGTCTGTTTTCCACCGTTTCATGACTAGGTTGGTGCCTTGAGCCGCCTGCGGGTATCCTAATATCATCGTGAAAAGAACCATCGGTAATGACACAGCTGTGGAGAATTCTACTCTTTGTAGCACCACGCTTTACAAGTGCCGCTGTCCCCCCATCTGCAAAATTAAACATGAAGCGTGAGCGAGGATTTTCGTAATCGACGATTTGTGATTCTTTACAGCCAGCAACCAGCAAAATGTTTTCAATGGATGCATCTGCCGTCAGCATATCTTTGGCGACCTTCAAAGCAATTGGAAAGCACGAGCTGACGTTCATCATCTCGAAACCGTATGCGTTTGTTGCTTTTAGCTCGTATGTAATCTTCGGTGCGCTGGACCATACATAGTAATCTTTGTGCGGACTGCCGAAGTAAATAATCACGTCAATCTCAGATGGATCGATCACCGAGCCGGTCAGCTGTTGGGCAGCGAGCACAGCGAGGTCTGATGCATGAAGCGTGTCATCTGCGACATGCTTTTGGTATAGACCGAATTTTTCGATAATGACTCGCGTGGGGATTCCGGTCTTTTCAGCCAATCGCTCAGCTGTTTCTACTCCCTCTGGAAAAAATACGGACGTCGCTTCCACTCCGATAGTCTGCTCGTGGATCGTATTTACTTCAAGATGATTCATACTTTCGCTCCTTCCTTCGGTACGAGCATCGTCGCTGTTCCAGTCAGAACTACTTTTCCATGCTGATTCGTGCATTCCGTAAGCAATCGGATCATGCCTCTCTCTTCCTGATACTCTAGCACAGTGGCGGTCGCGGTGATTGTGTCTCCGATCAATACCGGAGCCGTAAACTGAATGGTCTGGTCCTTGTAAATGGAACCGATGCCAGGCAGCTGCATCCCGAGCAATCTGGACAACATGCTCGCCGTCAACAGTCCATGTGAGATACGCTGACCGAATCGCGTGTCTTTTGCGTACTGTTGGTCGATGTGCACCGGATTATAATCCCCACTCATTCCCGCAAATAGAACGATATCTGTTTCCGTAATCGTTCTGCTAAAAGATGCTTGCTCCCCTATTGCAAATCTCGCCATACGAATCACCTCATTGCGTAATGGAATCGCTCTTCAATCTGGTCAATGCTTGCTTGACGATTTTCCCTGTTGCATTGCGTGGCAGTTCGTTCAGAAACACGAATGACTTCGGGATTTTATACTTCGCCAGTCTTTGCTCACAGTGCGCTTTAATGTATGCTTCCGTGATGACTGCACCTGATTTGGGCACGATAAACGCCTTTGCGACCTCTCCCCATTTTTCATCGGGTACACCGACGACTGCGGCTTCCTGAACGTCATCCAGCTCACCGATGACCTGTTCCAGCTCCAGCGGATAAATGTTCTCCCCGCCTGAGATAATCATGTCTTTGCGCCTTCCTACGATATAGGCGAACCCTTCTTCATCAAAACGTGCCAAATCCCCTGTGTACAGCCACCCATCCCGGATGGTCTTGGCTGTTTCTACTGGTTTGTTCCAGTATTCCTTCATCACATTCGGACCTTTGACGAGCAGTTCTCCAATTTCGCCATGACCCACGTCTTTTCCGTCATCCGAGATCAGGCGGACTTCACAAAACATGACGGGCTTACCGATTGAGCCGGCTTTTCTTTTTGCATCTTCCTTCGCAATCATAAACACGGTGGGGGATGTTTCTGTCAGGCCGTATCCTTGTCCAAAAGGGAGGCCTCGCTCCTGAAAATGCTGGATGAGTTCCATGGGGCATGGAGCGCCGCCGTTGTAAAACCAACGGACAGAATCGAATGATGTGGTAGCAAATAAGGGACTTTGACGAATGGCTTCATGGATGGCGGGCACACCCATCACGATGGTGACTTGGTGTGATTCGATTAGTTGAATCGATTTATCAGGGTCGAACTTCCCGGCGACTACGACGCGTCCGCCAGCAAGCCATGTAGGGAAGGCAAACAGTCCGATTCCCCCGATATGAAAGAGTGGCAATAAGACAATCGAGCAGTCTTCTGAGGTGAGATCAAGCGCGGCTACATTGTGTACGGAGTTCCAAAACATATTTTCTTGGGTGAGTACTGCTCCCTTAGGCTTTCCTGTCGTTCCTGATGTATAGCAAATGATGTATGGATCATCTCCACTGCCATCATCTGCCTCGGTCCTACTGTGCTGGGATGACTCACTCGGGCCATCCTGGCTCCAAGGGAGTTCTCCCGGTTCCAGCCATATCATGTGCGCAACACTGGCCTTCCCCTTGATCAGCCCAATGGTGGCAGCGAACTCCGGCTGGGCACATAACACGCGGATACCACTATCCTCAAACTGATAGTCTAATTCTGCAGGGGTCAAGCGAATATTAAAGGGGACAGCAATCGCACCGAGTTTGGCGATGGCAAACAGCAGAAGCACATACTCCAAACTGTTTTGGGACAAAATGCCGATCCTGTCCCCCTTTTTGACCTGTAGCTCATGTCGTAAATAGTTGGCAAGACATTGCATCTGCTCATTCATTTGCTGATACGTAAGTGATTGATCGTTGGCAATCACTGCGATCCGCGTCGGAGTGATTCGGGCTCGCTTTTCAATCCAATAAGCAATTCCGTGCATGAACTCTACTCCTTTGCCTATAAAATGAATCGGTTACGGCTTGGCAGCAATCCCTTTCATAATCATCGACATGGCTGTTTCTAGCACCTCTTCCGGTACGTCTTCATTTTCCCAGTAAACCCAACGCATCCCGATGAATTGTCCGATCGACATAAGACAATAAGCCAGCGTCTCATGATCCATCTCTCGAAACGCACCTTCGTTCATGGCGTTCTTCAGACTTCGTACGTACCCCGCTGCCAGTTTGGCGTAATACCAGCGATATAGCTCCTGATCGACGAGCGCAGCCTGTTGAATAATGCTGTACATGTTGCGATGATGTTTGATCCAACGAAAAAAGGCCAGAAATCCTAGGCGCAAATTCTCTTCTTGTGTGGTTGCTCCCATGATTGCTTCTTTGATCGTCGAACGAAGCTCTCTGCTCAACTGCCTGATCAATTCATCATAAATGGCTTTCTTCGACTCGAAATAATTGTAAAACGTTCCTTGAGACACCTGTGCATGCTGTGTGATCAAGACGATAGATGCATCATAATAACCCAGCTCGCCAAACACATGCTCCGCGGCATCCAGTATTTTTTTGCGGGTTTCCTGTCCTTTTTTGGTCAAAACAGGGGTAGGTAGACTATTTTCTGACACCTGAATCACCTCTCAGTTTTTATTATATGTATAATTCAGAATATTACAATATGTATTTTTCGCACTCATTCTAGGGAGACTCGTTTTCACAATAAGAAAAGGGACCATAGTGGCCTTTCCCTTTCACTCGACGCGTCGCGAGTTCAGCCAAGGCGGCTGGCCCTTCTTCTAAGGGAATAACTTTCTCTACTCAGTTGGCAATAATTGACGCGAAACAAAAAAAGTGAAGCAACGTCTTATTATACAAAAGCACATAAAAAAAGCTCCCGTACGAAAACACGAGAGCGGAGTAAACACTTTGAAGTTGTATGATTAGATAACACGCTTGATTTTCACTGTGCGCTTCTCCCAGTTCGTTCCATCGTACTTGGAGTAAGTCACACCAGGACTACCGTAAGTGTGCAGGATTTTTCCATTCCCTGCGTAAATAGCCACGTGTGTAATCCGATCAGAAGTACTGTTTACCGATGCCTTCATGAAGATCAGATCACCTTTTTGCAGGTTGCTTTTGGAAACAGATTTCCCAACAGTCGATTGCTGACGGGAATCGCGTGGCAGAGTAATACCCGCTTCCTTGAATACACGTTGGGTAAAGGAAGAGCAGTCGAACGTACTGGTTGTGCTACTGCTTGAACCGTATTTGTACTTCGTGCCCAAATACTTTTCGCCATTTTTAATGACCTGATCGGCTGTTTTGCTTACTGGCTGTTCTGGCTTGCTAGGCGTATTCTCTGAGGAATCAATAACACGACGAGCCCCTACAAATTTGTCACTGTACGCCGAGTATTTTTTTACAACTACCTCGTCTTCCCCTTTCGAAGAATAGACGAATTGATCACTGCCTATGTATATTCCCATAAAAGTTGGGCTGCCGCTTCCGCTAGAGGCGAAGAACACCAAATCTCCTGGCGCCACGCTTTTTTCGGATACTTTACTCCCAGTCTTGTACAGGCTAGAGATTGTGCTCCCGATGGAAATCCCTACTTGTTTGTACGCATACGTAGCCAGCTCCGCTGATCCGAATTGCTTCGGTCCCTTTGCTTTGTACTCGTAATCCTTCCCGATCAAAGAAGTAGCAATATTTGCAACCTCTGACTGTTTTGAATCTTGTGTCTTAGCGGCCACTACTCCAACTTGACCACCCATTAACAGGGACGTACTCAGCATGACTGCTACTGTTGACTTCATTACCCAATCTCGTTTCGTCACTTTCTTTTCCTCCTTGTCATGTTGTGGCACCCGTCTTGGGTACATGGACAGAATAGCGCAGGAGGAAACAGGAGGATAAGACCGTAAAATTTTCCAATGATGGAATTGGTAGCATGGGACTAGTCAGAAAACAGGGTGCAAAGTAGGCGGTTGCTACCTCTTAGTTCCATGGAACCATAAAAGTTACAAAACGGTATCAAAGGTGATTTTCGTCGCAAAAAACGGCTATTTTGCTGGCCCGAACCCCAAACAAAAACCATCTTCTGCTTGTTTCTGTCAGAAGATGGTTCTCAATTCATACCTATTTCATTTTCGCCGTAAACTGCCCCCAAGTCTCATCTCCCCACTTGAGAGTGAGGACATCCCCATCTGTAACAGGTCCTACCCCCGCTGGCGTACCTGTGTAAATGATATCCCCTTGATCCAGTCCTAGATGTTCGGATATATAGGCAATCATGGTTTCCAAATCAAAAATCACATCACGAAGATTACCGCGTTGCACTTGCTCTCCATTTTTCAGCAAGGAGAAATCCGTTTGGTGCAGCTCATGAATACCAGGGAAAGGATGAAAAGACGTCAAAATGGCTGAATTTTTGAACCCTTTTGCCAACAACCATGGATGCCCTGCTTTCTTCAGCTCGCTCTGAACATCCCGCAAAGTAAAGTCGATGCCGAGTGCTATTTTGTCAATCATCTCGTCAAGTGTAACTCCAGCCTCATATGGTCTCGCGATGTGAATCACAAGCTCCGCCTCATAATGAAGCTCTCCACGAGATGCCGGAAGCTCAATGGCCTCGCCATTTGCCATTGCAAGCGCATGTGTTGGCTTATCAAAGATCATTGGCTTGGTTGGTACATCGTTCCCCAACTCCGCAGCATGCAATCGATAGTTGCGACCGATACAGTAAATATTTTTGACTGACTCCATTTTGTCCTCTCCTTTGGTGGCTGTCTCTTTTTTCACTATATCATGGCTGCACGGCGTATTACAGCTTGTCTTGTTCGTCCTCTTCCATGTAGTTTCGATAGCCAGGCCAAAGACGGGCATTCCCTCGTGCTTCTACTTCAATCACGGTATCACAAATGGATTCCAACGCACTTTCCAGATCCATCTCGTGCTCAGAGCACCAGGAAAATTCGTAATGGAAAATCACTTGCTGCTCTGTCACTTCGGAGAGGACAAAGGCAAACTGCTGTTGTTGTTCCACGACATGCTTTCTGGCTTCAACCGTCGCTTCTACCGAGAACAAACCATCCCATTCCGCAACCTTATATGTAGAAGTAACATCAATCCACAGAGAGGGAGTATCATTCGTCCGCCGAAAAATAACAGAGTCCTCCCGATAAAACCCGTAGCCAGAGGGCAGCGCACCTGAGAGTTTAAATGGGATTCCTACCGGCAAATCCTGTGGCTTCAATGCATGGACAAGTCTCCCAGGCAAAAGATAGCAACCATCCTGCTGGCGATCTAACCGTTCTCCCATGACGAGAACCTCTTGATTGTGTGAATCACCTGTTATCTGAACGAACATCACGGCACCTCCCTCTAAAAACAGTATGGTCAGGAATGCATGACTCAAAACTAAATTTCCATCCATTTTTTTCCTGACGAAATACCGAAAAAAACAGGGTTCATCCATAGGATGCCCCCTTTATTCCTTCTAAGCTACGCACGTATGATCGCAATCACAACATGTTCGTCATCGTATGATTTTGCTTTGATTTTCACAGGGAAATCATACAAGTTGGTAAATTTAAAATCCATATAGCCATACGCTACTGTGGCATCTTGACCCACTGGCACGTATCCCACTGATTTGCTGTGGTTATGCCGTTCCACCATGATCATCCCCGCTTCAGCAGCTACATTGTAAAGCGTGCTGGAAACCTGACAAATCCCGCCTCCATAGTCATCGACGAGCTGACCATTCTGAATAACGCCGGCCTTCTGCCAACCATCCTCTGGCAAATTCGAATTTCCCACTGTTTCATTGAAAGAAAACACCTGTTGCGGTTTGATTTTTTCATTATGAATCTTGGCCAATGCTTGCTTGATGTTATGTTTACGAGTATCTGTGCTGTCTTTCATCGATGAGTAATAAAAACCGAGAACCTCCTCTTCCTTGAGGTCCATCTTCTCCACATACTTTTCCTGTAACTTTTCCTGCAACTCGATAGCAGGAGATAACGGATCCACTTGTAACGCCATTGCACGCTCAGGCGCGTAGTTCATGCCCAGCGAGAACACAAGGGCCACTGTCGCTATACTGATCGGCCAATGCCGAACTTTCTTCATTTCTACTTCCTCTCCCACATTTGTTGATCGATTGACTGACGCGAAGTTCCCAATTTATATAGTCTGTCATTGTTTATTTCACCTTGCCTCTAACAATGTAACGTATGGGAAAAGCGACAATCAACCTGCAAATGTTGGGCTTTTTGTCCTACATCAGGTTCTACTCGTCATCCTCATCGATAACCCCGAGGGCTTTGTTCTTTTCTTTAAAGCGCTGGTTATGGGAAGAAACATACGCCATCCGATCTGCTACTGGGTCTATGTGTAATTTTGCACTGTTTACGGCCACAGCCGCATCGGTGAATGCTCCCGCGATCAGCGTAATCTTGCTGTCAAAGCTCGCAAAATCTCCCGCCGCAAAAATCCCTGGCAGATTCGTTGCCAGACGTGGACTGACAAACACGTTCCACTCATCCATGTCCAAGCCCCACTCTTTAATCCCAGTGAAATCGGCCTTCAATCCGTGATTGACGATGATGGCGTCGACATCGATTTGCTCCGTTTCGTCCGTCTCTAGATGACGTATCGTCACTTTATCGATCGTTTCTTTGTCTGAGCTTTGCAATTGCGTGACCGTATATGGGGTGCGAACGATCGCAGATGACTCTTTCATGCGCTTTACATTCCGCTCATGTCCACCAAATACATCACGGCGATGCACGACAGTTACAGACGCTGCGATTTGCACCAGTTCATTTGCCCAATCGACCGCGGAGTCGCCGCCACCTGAGATGAGGACGTGTTTCCCACGGAATGGCTCCAGTTCCTGCACCGTATAATGAAGATTTGTCACCTCGTAGCGCTCGGCCCCTTCAATCTCCAGTTTTGCCATTTTCAAAATACCTCGGCCCAGAGCCAGTATGATCGTGCGCGTCCAATGCCGTCTCCCCGATTTTGCAACGAGTATGTACGTGCCATCTTCTTGTGGCTCTAGTCCAATAATCGCCTCGCCTAGCACGATGGTGGGATCAAATGTCTTCGCTTGCTCCACCAGATTGGCAACTAGCTTTTCACATAACTGTGGTGGTACACCGCCTACATCCCAGATCATTTTTTCTGGATAGATCAACATTCGTCCACCGAGCTCTTCTTTCGCTTCAATGAGTTTCGTCTTCAGATCTCGCATCCCGCTATAAAAGGCAGCGTACATCCCCGCAGGGCCACCGCCAATAATGGTTACATCAAACAGCTCCAACTGTTCTCCCACAACTACCCCTCCACTGTCTTTCTGTTTGTTTATGAATCATCAAATACGATAATGAAAATGAGATTCATTATCACAATGTGATTGTAATGGAAAATGGAGGAGGATTCAACATTCCAGAAAAAATAAAAAGGCTCGTAATTAGCTTCATCAGCCAATTTACGAACCTGTTGTTTACCATATGGTGCGGTCGAGAGGACTTGAACCTCCACGGTGTTGCCACCACTAGAACCTGAATCTAGCGCGTCTGCCAATTCCGCCACGACCGCATAAAAATGGTGCCGGCAATAGGACTTGAACCCACAACCCCCTGATTACAAGTCAGGTGCTCTACCAATTGAGCTATACCGGCACATTACGAGAAACTATGTAATTCGCACATTCTAAAAATAGAATGGCGGAGCTGACGGGACTCGAACCCGCGACCTCCGGTGTGACAGACCGGCGTGAACTCCAACTTCACCACAGCTCCATATGGTTTTTGTCACCATCACCATCTTGCGGCGACTTCTGTAATATAGCACGATTCTATCTCCAGATGCAATAGTTTTTAAAAAAATAATGAAAGATTAATTTTTTCATAGATTTACCAACGAAAATCCGATAGAATTTTAGCTAGATATGCAGATTTTAGTAGATTGGTGGAGACGATGACATGAAAAAGACTTCGAGGCTACTCACCTTCCTCGCCCTCTTCACTCTGCTGCCTACTGCTGCCCATGCTTCCTCATCGGCATATGTGGTATCAGCAGGTGATACGCTGAGCAAGATCGCTCGTGAACATCAAGTAACGGTGGATCAACTCATTCAATGGAACCAACTGAATGACGATAGATTGTCAATTGGACAAACTCTATCTATTCACGGTGAAAACACTTCTGGCTCCATTGCGACTGACACTCCTTCCGATGTAGCTGTCAATCAGAATGATAACGCTACCACTGAGTCTAAAGAACTAACTGCTGGTGAAAAAGCCCGTGTCACTGGTGACGTGCTGAATGTGCGTAAAAAGCCTTCGACTGACGCAAAAGTGTTAGGCAAGCTAAGTTTCGGTTCCATTGTAGAAGTCGTAGAAACGGGTAATGAATGGACGAAAATCGAATTCGAAGATCGTGAAGCATACGTTGCTACAGAGTTCCTTAGTCCAAACCTCACTTCTACCGTTTCGCTGCCTGCCGAGGTAAATGCAGAAGATCTGGGTCGAATGAAGGAAATTTTTGAGCCATTGCTCAATACACCATACGTCTTAGGCGGAACTACTCCGAATGGCTTTGATTGTAGTGGCTTTACTTCATACGTTTTTGAACAGCTTGGGGTTACACTTCCGCGCACTTCTGAAGATCAATTCCGTGGCGGTCAAGAAGTATCACTAGATCAAGCACAGCCTGGTGACCTCTTGTTCTACGATTCGCTTGGAAAAGGACGCGTGTCCCACGTAGCGATCTATTTGGGTAATGGAGCAATCGTGCATGCGAATGGCGAAGATGTTCGCTATGGCAAAGTCGAATACATGCATAAGCTCTACCCGTTTTATGGAGTGAAGCGATACGCTAACTTCCAGTAAGCTTTCTACACATAAAAGCAAACAAACAGCCCTATCTGCCTTGCAGCAGTTCGAGGGCTGTTTGTCTTTCTGTGCTTAATGTATTTCGGTATTATGGGCCTGCTGATGTTGTTGCTGCTGCCCTCCGATTTCGATTTTGCCCAATGCTTGTTTCATTTTGTCGAGCTGAAGTTGATAATCACGAACGACTACGGTAAGAACACTGACAGACTCCTTGAAATCCGGCTCGCTGCTTACTCTGTCGATGGCTCTATGTAAATGCAGCATCTTGTTCTCCGTTTCCCGCAATAGGTCGAGTAACTGCAATCCGTTTACCACGTAATCACCTCATCTGTTTTTTCTTACTTTCTCCTTCCGCTCTGTTCCCTATGCGCACAAAAACGCTTTGCAACATGAATAAAAAACGTCCGCTAATGACATAGCGGACGTTCTTCCTATTTAGTTTAGGCGTGCAGACGCGAGCTCTACGAATTTGTCGATATCTTTTGCAACCAAAGAGAGTGAATTCCGCCAGAAATCGACGGAGCGTACATCAACATCCATGATAGCTGCTACATCTGCAACGCTCATTTTGCCCGTTACTGATAAGAGCTTGTCGTACTGCTCAACAAAAGCTTCCCCGCGCTTGAGATACTCTGCGTACAGGCCTTTCGCGAACAGAAGCCCAAAAGCATACGGGAAGTTGTAGAAATTGTAATCCGCGCTATAATAGTGCGGTTTGCATACCCACATGTACGGGTGTAGAGCTGCCGGATCCAAACCATCTCCGTAAGCGTCCTTTTGCGCTTGTAGCATCAGTTCGTTCAGAGTGGAAACAGACAAGGCACCTTCTGTTCTGCGCTCAAATACAGCAGTCTCGAACAAGTAACGGCTATAAATATCGACGATCACCTGACTTGCTCCGCTGATATCATTTTCCAAAATCGCAAATGCTTCCTCGGAGGTCGCTTGTTCAAGTGCTGCATTGGCAATGATGGTTTCGCACAAAATGGACGCTGTTTCGGCGATTGGCATTGGGTATTCGCTATTCAAGAATGCTTCGTTTACGAGACATTCTCCGTGATAGCCATGACCCAATTCATGTGCCATTGTGCTCACATCGCTGTAGCTGCCTGTGTAGTTGGACATAATTCTGCTCTCCCCTACGATGTGCAGGTTGTAGCAGAATGCCCCTCCACGCTTGCCTTCACGAATCTCAGCATCAATCCACTGATTGTCATAAGCTCGTGCTGCATAGTTGGCGAGCTTTTCGCTAAAGCTACCAAAGTGCTTCACAATGAAGTCGCGGGATTCCTCATACGAGAACCGCATGTCTGCCTCGCCCACTGGCGCAAACAGATCATAAAACGGCAACTGAGCGCTCTCATGGCCGAGTAACTTCGCCTTTGTACGGAAGTATTGATGGAAGGATGGCAGGCTCTCACGCATCGCCTGAAGCATCGCTTCGAGCGTCTCGCGGTCCATACGGGAGTCTTGCAACGTCTTATCCAGCGGCGATTCATAGCCTCTTAGCTTCGCTACGGTAATAACCTCGCCTTTAATTCCATTCAAGCTGGCAGCAGCAGCTCCATCGATTTTTTTGTAAGCGGCAAGTTCCGCCTCGTAGGCCGTTTTGCGAAGCTGCGGATCTTTTTCGTTCGCCATGTTCCGCACCACTGGCAATGGAAGCTGTTTGTGCTCCCCATCGACTGTAATGTCTACCAGTAAAGTGGAAGTCAGCATTTCATGGAGCTTTGTCCATGCATTTGACCCTGTATTTTTCATTTTTGCTAGGACGATTTCTTCTTTTTCGCTCAGCATGTATTTGCTCTTGTCGGACATTTCTGTCAACATAAAGCGATGTGTCTCTAACAGCTCCGATTGGTTAATCAACTCGTCCAGGTTGCTCAACGATCCTAGCCATTTTTGGAATTGTACGCCTGGTTCAACCAATTCCACAGCCTGATTCTGTACTTTTTCAATTGCAAGCAGTGCTACTTCATTCTTGGCATCCACGCTGGCAGTCAGCTCTCCGTAGGCGTACAAGCGGAAATGCGTTTGCAAGACGGAGGTCATCATCGTTATGTATGTCTCCATCTTCGCTACTGCATCTTCTGAAGATTGAAAGTTTTGCGCTGCCCAGCTTTTGATCTCTTCTGTTTCACGTACAAACTTCTCCCAATCTTGTTTCCATTCTGGTGCATCAAATGAGGAATACAAGACGTCCAAATTCCAGCGCATATTCATGGGCACGCGCCTCCTTTTCTCTTATGTAACAAGCCTATTGTAAAAAAATTTAGATGGATTCTGCAAGTTTTTGCTAAGAAAACTTCTTTTGCGAGAATAAAAAGACTCTGCCGCTAGCGTAAGCAGAGTTCTTTTGTAAGTGATCAAGCTCGTACTGGCTGCGTCAAAAACGTTAATGCAGACAAGGCAAACAGCTGGGTGGATTCCACCAATTGGTCAATAGCTACGTACTCATCTGCATGATGAGGGATGTGGCGATCACCTGCGCCTGTCGTCAAAATAGGAATGCCGGCCTTGTGCAGGAAGGTTCCATCTGTCGCACCCGGGACGCCATTATATACCGGCTCTTTTTTTGTGATTTCCCGATAGGCGTTCGCAACGGAAGTCACAACTTCTTCATGCATGCCAGTCAACGTCCAAGGGCGCTCTTCGATTACTTCCAGAGTAGCCTTGAACTTGTCATCCTCTTTGCCTAGTTCCTCTAATATGACACTGATCTCTTTATACAGCTCTTGGTGGTCCTGCCCGGGAACCGTGCGAATATCAAGTGTTGTCATGCATTGATCGGGTACGACGTTGATTTGGGCGTCTCCTTTGACCGGTGCCTGCAAAATCGTCGGAGTGATACTCGGCCACCCCAACATTGGATGCTCTCCCAGACGAGCCATTTCCTTTCGTTCCAGCTCTTCTAACGCCACGATGGCGCGTGCCATCCTGGTGTTCGGATTGATGCCCGTCAGTGGCATAGCTCCATGCGCCATCTTGCCAAACGTACGAAGAATTGCTCGCATGGCTCCTTTTTGCGTGATGCAGAGCTGATTTTCTTCCGGTTCGCAGATAATCGCCGCATCGACGTTATTGGCCCAACCGCGACGAATGAAATCTTTGATCCCGATCATCATGCTCTCCTCATCGCAAGGGATGCACAGGAGGATTTTGCCTGTAAAAGACTGTTTGGATCGTTGGATAGCTTTGACGGCACATATCGCGGCGGCCAGATTACCTTTTGTGTCACAAGAGCCACGCCCGTAGATACGCCCACCAGATATTGTTCCACCAAAAGGGTCGTAGCTCCAAGCATCCCGATCCCCTTCTGTTACGACATCTGTATGGGCTTCGAATAAAAGCGTTTTGCCAGGCTTGCCCGAATCGTAAAAGGCGATGACATTCGGTCTGCCTGGAACAACCTCTTCATAGAAGACCTGCAAACCCATGTTACGAAGATAATCGGCGACAAATAGCGCTACCCGCTCTTCATTCGCTCCTGTCTGATCGGGACGAAACACACTTGGAATTCTAACTAGCTCCTGCGTTAGGCGTACAACTTCCTGCTCGTCAACAAAGGATATCACCTGATTCATCCGCCAATCCTCTCCTCTGCATCCAAATATGTTACACCTACCCCTGGAAGTAACTGCGATAAGATGGCAGTCCCCCTGCTTCCTCTGCGTGCTTAACCGCTTGGATGACGGCTTCTGCCAGCACATCTGCGGACAACGCGCCCACCAAGTCTACACTCGCCTCTACTTCGCCTGTTGCTACAGCAAAGATCGTGTCGCCATCGTACATGGTGTGAATCGGACGGATTGTACGGGCAAGCCCGTCATGAGCCATTTGCGCTACTTTGTTTGCTTCTGCTTTGGACAAGTGAGCATTGCTGGCGACTACGGCAATCGTCGTGTTCGTACCTGGAGGGATCGGAGCAAAAGCTTGCTGGCGCAGTATCTCCATGCTATCCCGAATGGTTCCCTGTTCATCTCTCGGCCCGGCTATGATCGTCCCTGACTGCGGATCTACGACATGACCGACCGCATTTACAGCGACGATTGCACCTATGACGAGTCCATTGGGTAAAATCACCGAAGTTGTGCCTAACCCGCTCTTCATCGCATTCCCAAATCCATTTAGCTTGCCTACTGTCGCACCTGTACCTGCACCGACGTTTCCTTGTGCTACTTTCTCACGGCTTGCTGCCTGTGCTGCCTCATAGCCCATTGGACGATCGGGACGAACCCGATAGTCGCCTACTGCCAGGTCGAACAAAACTGCTGCTGGAACGATAGGAACGACGCCATAGCCAACATCCAGTCCGATGCCATGTTCCTCCAAATACTGCATGACACCTGTAGCAGCATCCAAACCGTATGCACTGCCACCCGAAAGGCAAATCGCATGGACGACACTCACCAGATTGACAGGGTCCAAGAGGTCCGTCTCGCGGGTGCCCGGGGCGGGTGCCCGGGGCGGAGCCCCGGACATCCACGCCGCAAACAGACGGCTTTTCTAGCATAATTACACTGCATCCCGTTAATGTTTCTTCGTTTTGTGCATGCCCGACGAGAACGCCGGGTACGTCAACAATCGTTCCGGTCATTATAAGTCTCCTGAAATTTTTGATTTTTGCCTACCTGCTGAGCCCAATTTCTTCCAAGCCGCAACGACAGCCAATGTAACAATGACCGAAACAATTGCTTCTGGCAAGCCGTTCGTGATTGCAACTGTGGTCGCTACGCCGAGGGTCATGTATCCTCGAATGACGGCCATGCCCAGTACCAGGATCGTGTTTGTCATCGCCCCAATAAAGCCAGCGGCACCAATCGCCAAGTACTGATTGACGTTTTTCAAACCAACATAGGTCAAGTAAGCAGTCACACCGATGAACAAACGTGGCAGGATGGCTACAAGAGGGTCTTTAAAAAGCGGAACGGTGGCATTTAAGAAAGAAGAGACTCCAAATATAAGGCCAATGATCATACCAACGCCCCAGCCCTCCATTATGCCCCCGATCACAGCCGGGATGTGCATAATAGTGGCATTGCCCGCTGCTGTCGGAACCGGAATGTAGCCGAGACGTGTCACCCCGAGCAAAATCGCTATCGCGCCCAAAACGCCTGCAATGACAATCTTGCGAACGGTCAAGCCTTTTTCCATGCATACTCCTCCTTTTACGAGTTTTATGTGGAATGCCCTACTCGGGCGAATTCCCGCTAGTCTCCCTTACCAAGGTATGGCGAGCATGACGGCTGAAATGACAATACTCACGATCAGCGCGACGTAATCTTTGCCTACAGCCTTGTATTGGGTGTATCTGGTCCGTGCAGCACCTGGTGTGTAGCATCTGGCTTCCATTGCCAAAATCAAATCTTCTGCTCTGGAGAGCGCCACATTAAACAGCGGGATGATGATGGGAAACATGTCTTTTGTTCGCTGGATGATCCGCCACCATTCTCCTGTACCGAAATCTGCACCACGGGATGCTTGTGCTTTCATCATTTTTTCCATTTCCATCGCGAAGGTAGGTACAAAGCGCACAGCAATCGTGATGATCAAAGCAAAAGCATGAACCGGAAACTTTACTTTTTCTAATGGCCCCAGCAATCGCTCCATTCCGTGTGTAAGTTCCGTCGTCGAAGTGCTGAGCGTGAGGACACTCGATAAGAAGATTACTTCTACGAAACGTATGGCAGACACGATGACGAGGCGTATACTCTCACTCGTGATCGTGATGAAGCCGTATTTCAAATAAACGGTTCCGCCATTGACAACCTCCCCGTAAAATAGCAGCTGCATGATCGCCAAAATCATGATAAAGGGGATAGCGGGCTTGATCCCGGATATACCGTAATGCAGGGGGATTTTCGAGATTTGAAACATCCAGATACAAATGGCTAAAGCAAACAGATTACCCACGTATGTATCGCAGATGGCAATTGCTAAGATGAGGATGACGAAAGCACCCAGCTTGAAACGAGGATCGAGACGATGAACGACCGAAGCAGTGGGTAAATATTGACCGATGGTAATATTTCGCGTCAATTCAAATTCTGCTGACATGTGGACCCCTCCTTAGCGGTTCATCAGTTTCAAAATTTCCATCGCTGTCTCTTCGGGTAAAAAAGCGCTAGCATCGATGCTGTAGCCCTGCTCACGAAGTCTGTATAAAATATCTACCGATTCCGGTGTGCCGATATGATGCTGCCGCAGCAATTCCTGATTGCCAAAAATTTGTCGTGGTGTCCCTTCACAGACTGATTTGCCGTTTGCCATGACATAGACACGATCAGCAAGCTTGGCGACCTCTTCCATATTGTGTGAGACGAAAATAACCGTTAGCTTTTCTTCCCGATTGAGACGGCGGATGCGCTCCAATAGCTCATGACGAGAGCGCGGGTCCAGTCCTGCTGTTGGCTCGTCAAGTACGAGAACCTTGGGTTGCAAGGAAAGGACGCCAGCTAATGCCACCTTGCGTTTCTGCCCGCCACTTAAGGCAAAAGTCGGACGGTCTTTCATCTCCTGGAACGAGAGGCCAACTAAGCCCATCGCCCACTGTACACGTCGCCGCACTTCCTCTAGAGGGAGCCCCATCCGAAAAGGTCCGTAGGCTACGTCATCACCGACCAGTTTTTCGAAAAGTTGATCCTCCGGGTTTTGAAAAACCAGTCCTACTTGTCTACGCAACGTACGAATATCGATCTTGGGTGAAGATACGTCCATTCCATTGATGATGACCGTACCGGATTGCGGGCGAATCAGGCCGTTAAAATGCTGGATTAACGTCGATTTTCCCGATCCAGTATGACCGATAATGGCCAAGCATTCGCCTTCTGCCACCTGGATGCTTACCTGGTCGAGGGCCCGATGTTCGAGAGGCGTTCCGTGCATGTAGACATGAGATAGATTTTCCACGTTTACGATCGGTTGCGTCATGAACCACTCGCCTCCGCTTGTCTGACGTATAAACGATTAACCTCCGCGACAACTTCCTCATTGTGGATGAGATCAGGTGTAAATTCGTGATATTCGGAGTGAACGAGATGAGCAATTCGGCTCGCGTCTGGAACATCCAGATGAAGCTCGCGAAGTCTTTCCTGATGGGAAAATACTTCACGTGGAGTACCCTCCAATACGATCTTGCCGCCCTCCATTACGATGACGCGATCTGCTTCTGCTACCTCTGACATGTGATGGGTCACGGTGACGATCGTCATTCCTTCGCGATGCAGCTTGCGAACGACTGCTAGTATATCCTGTCTACCGTAGCTGTCCAGCATACTCGTCGCTTCGTCCATGACGAGGCATTGTGGCTTCATCGCCAATATCCCCGCAATGGCGATCCGCTGCTTTTGCCCGCCAGACAAATGATGAGGCGGTCGATGGCGAAAGGCACTCATTCCTACTGCCTCTAGGGCAAAATCCACTCGTGTCTTCATCTCTTCTGCAGATGTCCCTATGTTCTCCAGTCCGAAGGCCACATCATCCTCTACAATCGTCGCGACAATCTGATTGTCCGGATGCTGAAAAACCATCCCGACACGGCTCCTCACTTCATGAATTCGCTGTTTTTCACGCGTGTTGATTCCGTTAACGATGACATCGCCATCGTTTGGAGTCAAAATTCCATTGAGATGCTTAGACAGCGTTGACTTACCGGACCCATTATGACCGATGATGGCGACATACTCTCCTGGAAACACTTCTAGGGAGACATTTTGCAGAACAGGAATTTGTTGATCTTGGTTAACCTGATAGGCAAACGAGACATTTTCTACACGAATAATCGGTTGTGGTGTCATGCTCTCCCCTCGCCTTTTCGTAAAAGTCGTAAGCGTTGTGTCCTCCATAAATAAGCAACTACCATGCCAAATGAATATGTTTTTAATTTTCTGTAAATTAAACAAGTAACGGAGCCACTCTGTTGCAAACATGCATCGCTGATGTTGCAATTGCATCAATTTCTACAATCTTTCGTAGCGCTTCATTTTTCTCCACAGCGTAGACCGATCCATTCCCAAAATTTTCGCCGCTTCTCCCTTGTTTCCCTTCGTCTCCGCCAAAACCTTTCGGATGACTTCTGCTTCTCTCTCTTCTTGATCTCGGTAAGATTGCCGCTGATACAGCTTCTTGGCAAAAAAAGCAGTGTCCTCCTTGCCAAGCGCGTCATTCTTACAAAGCAAGACCATTCTTTCCACCACGTTGCGCAGCTCTCGTACGTTACCTGGCCAGTCGTATTGTTTGAGAACGCGGAAAACGGCCTCTTCTACTTTCAGATGCCTTTTATTTTCCCGTTCCTTGATCTCTCCAATGATCGATGCCACCAATAGCGGAATATCTTCAATTCGCTCTCGTAAAGCAGGCAGCTCTAACGTCAGCACATTCAATCGGAAGTACAAGTCTGAGCGAAACTGCTTTTCCTCTACCAGTCGTTCCAAATCCCGATTCGTTGCCGCGATAATTCTCACGTCGACAGGGACGATGCGCTCCCCGCTGATTCTGCGGACTTTTTTCTCCTGCAAGATACGCAAGAGCAACGCTTGGATCGGGATCGACATCTCTCCGATTTCATCGAGGAACAGCGTGCCTCCGTGTGCCAATTCAAACAGCCCTGGCTTTCCGCCTTTTCGCGCGCCAGTAAAAGCGCCCTCCTCGTATCCGAACAACTCGCTCTCCAATAAATTGCCAGGGAGCGCCGCACAGTTAACTGGGATGAAGGGCCCAGTTGCACGCTGGCTGCTCAAATGAATTCCTTGGGCAAACAACTCCTTGCCAGTTCCAGTCTCCCCCTGAATGAGAACCGTCGCATCTGTCCGTGCAAATGTTTCCGCCCATACCTTCGCTTCGCGGATCGCAGATGATTCTCCCACGATATCCTCCAGGCGGAATTTGGCTTCCAAGCCACTCTCCATGCTCTGCTTGCGAATGCGCATCTCCATTTTTTGAATGTCGGTGATCTCTTTAAAAGTGGACACCGCTCCCACGATTTCACCCTTTACGACAATCGGCAAACGGTTGATGATAATTTGCCGATTCAGGATCGTCGCGATATCCCCTCTCTCTTTTTTTCCCGTTGCCAAAATTCTCAACATATCTGAATTGGGAATATAACGGGTAATTTTTTGTCCCACGATATTGCCTGGCAGACCGAGTATTTCCATCGCGTTTTTATTGACCCCGATAATAATGGAATCCCGATCGACCGCGATGATGCCGTCATGGGAAGCGTCCAGAATCGCCTGCATGTGGATGTCATGGATCATTTGCCTGGCTCTCCTTCCTCGGCATTCTCAAGCATGACTGCTACTTCTGGTGCTGGCCTTCTTGCCCGACGCTTTTTTCGTTTCTTTTTCCGTAAAATGAAAATGGACAGGAGCATCAGCGCGAGGATGGCGAGCTCGATTGGTTGTGCCAGCTTAGCAGAAGTCCAGCCACTCATGCCCAGCAAGTGAAAGATGACGGCTATGTAAAGGAAGATCGATGCTAGATTTTGAGCATTCACCTGTTTCACCTCTGTATTTTCTCGTTAGTGAAAGAATGCGGCAATCACTTTATCGTTGATCCCACTCTTGGAGTAATAATGAACCGGCTTTCTTTGTTCTTTTGCATACGCAATTTCCTTGCTTGTACTGCTTCCAATATAGCCCTCTACATCGATGACAAAAATCTCGTCGGACAAATCGATTTTTCGAAAGTGAATGTCAGTGAGTAGATCTGCTTGCTCCTGTGATATCTCAAAGCCCTCGCTCTGTTCAAAAAAAGCTACGCTCATCACGATGTTTCCTTGGAGAGTCAAATACGTATTCGCCTGCTCAAATTCTTTTTTGAATTTTGTAGACCCGCATAGCGTGATGATTTTCATTTTGAATCCCTCTTCCTATGGCTTGCATTTTTCGTAATAATCTGACTGGGATACTACGAAAAACTCCCATGGAGCCGTGACCATAGCTCCACAGGAGAGTTGGTTCTTGTTGTCTTGCGATTAGATAGGCAGCAGTTCTACAGACTCTTTGCTCTCCAAGTCTTTCACCATGTCGAGCCATGCTTGTGGCTTTTGTGGAAGCACGGCGTAATAACGCTTCAAGAACGTGACGATCAGATCCGCTTCGAGGGTTGTTTGCTCTTCGTTTGTCGGCATGAAGCCCAGATCAAGTCCAGATACCGCTTCCCCGTCATTTTGCCAGGACGGATGTACATAGGTAAAGCTCGTACGTTTGTAGCCGAGATGAGAGAGCACTTCACGGCGTACAAATGGGTCCATTGGCTTGATCCCGCCAAAGCTGTGTTCTTCCACACGGTACGGGTCGTAGATTTCTGCAAACATCCCGTACAGCTCCTTGCCGTTTTCAGCAGCCAGAGCGAGCAGGTCCTTTTGACGCTCTCTGGCGAGGAATCGGCCCACTCCGAGACCTTCTTGACCAATGATCGTGAAGTCTGTCATGGCTACGTTCATGTCTGTGTAATAACGGTATTCGGTAGCGCCCACAACTTCTCCTTCGTGTACAGCTACAAATACACGAATACCCGGATCTTCCAGCGGTTCTTTCCACAGATCGTACTCCAATACTTCCTCAGGCGGGAAAACCTCTTGCATCAAACGGTGCATCTTCGCAAACAGCGGATTGTCAATATGTTGAATACGTACGAATTCCATCAGTCATATCCCCTCTCGATCGATTATGTCGGATAAACGCCCTACAGATGCTGCTGAAATGGATTTTTCCATTCCATGAGTGTCGCGTAGTTGCGAGATTCCTCATCTTCCAAATAATTCGCCACGACCTGAACAGGCGTACGACCGCAGCGCATGAGAAATGTAATCACCGGGTCTCTTACTTCCCCTGTCAGAACACGCTCCAAATACTGCTCAGGTGTCCATTGGTCTGCATAACGTCCATATCCTGGCATGCGACCTCCGCCGAGCAATCTGCGCAGTCCTTTTTGTACCACCAGCTCATACATCGCTTGCATCATCTGTTGACCCAATCCCAGCTTGCGGAAGCTCGGACGAATGCAAATATCTACGATGTACAGCGTGTCCCCTTGCGGATCGTGATTACGGATATAACCGCTATCCGTGACATCCTCCCACTTATGCTCGGGGTGAGCCGGATCAAACCTCACGAGCAACCCTGTCATCGAACCCGCCAAAATCCCGTCTACTTCTACACAAATAGCACCTTCTGGGAACAGCGTAATATGGTTCATCAGCTGCTCCTGGTTCCACCATAACTCAGACGGGAACGGCGGGGGAAAGCTCTCCGCCTGGATTTGGATCAATTCGAAGAAGTCTGCATGATTGTAGTTGCGTATGACGGCTTTGCGTGGCTTGTTCCCTTCAAATACATACAGCTCTTTTCTGTACATATTCATCCTCCTGCTGTCCTGATCACGATGGAATGCTTTACTTCCAGTCTGTATACAAATCGGTACGGCGGTCGCGCCACGTTGTGACGGAGCCTTTTTCCCGCACGTCGTATAGCAATTGGATATCCAGGTCAGCGGTTACCATCATGTCGTGGTTGATTTCCCCTTCAGCAAGAATGCCTCGCGGAGGGAACGGAACATCGTTTGGCGTCAAAATCGCCGCTTGTCCAAAGTTCGCTCGCATGAAATCAACTGTCGGCAGCGAGCCTACGGTTCCAGTCAATACGACATACACCTGGTTTTCAATCGTCCGGGCATGACTGGTATAACGTACGCGGTGGAAAGCGTGGCGATCATCCGTGCAAGATGGGCAGAAAATGACGTCTGCGCCCCGTGCTTTGGCGATGCGCACCCACTCAGGGAACTCGATGTCGTAGCAAATAATCATCGCGACTTTCCCTTTGTCGGTCTCAAAGATTTGCAACGAGTCGCCAGCCCCCATGTTCCAGCCTTTTACTTCCCATGGCGTGATATGGATTTTTTTCTGCTGGCCTACACGTCCATCCGGGTAAAACAGAAAAGCCGTATTGTAAAGCTTGCCGTTTTCCTCGATGATGTGCGTTCCACCAATCAGATACATCTCGTATTTGGCAGCGAGGGAACGAAACAGCTCGACATATCGGTCCGTGAATGATGGCAATGCCGTAATCGGCAGCGCATTGCCCTGCTCGTCTCCAATCGACATGAGTTGAGTCGTAAACAGCTCCGGGAAAAGGAGAAATTCTGTGTCGTACTCTTGTGCGTTTTTCACGTAGTGCTCAACTTGATTGGCGAAGTCTTCAAAGCTATGTATGGTATGCAGATGATACTGCACAGCGGAAACACGCATTTTCATGCCATTCTTCCTTCCTCAAGCGTGATAAGAATCTCTAAGAATAAAATATATCAAAAACAGCTTGTAAAGTCTCGTCATTGGCTGTATGAAAAAAGTCGCCTATCCACTTAGACGGGCGACTCTCTCTCTTATTGGTTGGTGCTCATCCGCAAAACGGTTTTGTAGAGCAGCTCTGTTCCCAGTGCTACGTCTTCATAGGCTGCATATTCTTGCGGATTATGACTGATACCGTCCTTGCAGCGGACAAAAATCATCCCGTAATCACATACGTAGGAGAGTGCCAAAGCGTCATGGAAAGGACCACTCATCAGCTCGCGCACAGAGGCACCAAGCCTGCTGCTCTCCTCGTGCATGATTGCCTTAATCCAATCGGCACAGTAACGCGGGTCACTATTCGTATCTTCCGTAATGGTATATTGCAATCCACCTTCTACAGCGGCTAGCTCAATCGCCTCGCGCAACGCTTGTTCGCGCTCATCGCGACGCTTCAAATCGATATCCCGCAAATCAATCGAAAAACGCACCCGCTCTGGAATGATGTTGCGCGAATCCGGGAAAACCTCCAAATGACCGACTGTACCGACTGTTGGCGCTTGTGGATCAAGCTTTGCCAGCTCGTTCACAGCCAAAATTACTTTTGCTGCTCCGACAAGCGCATCCTTTCTCATCGGCATCGGTACAGAACCAGCGTGCCCGGCAAAGCCAGTCAGCTCGACCGTCCACCACAAAGGCCCTGATATCGCAGACACGATTCCAATCGCTTCTTTCGCATCATCGAGAATCGGCCCCTGCTCAATATGCAGCTCCAGATAAGCACCGATGCTGTCTTTTGGATAAATAGACGCTTCCAGACGATCAGGGTCGCATCCAAAATCAATCAGTGCTTGCCTGCGTGTGATCCCGTTTTTATCCGTTCGCTCCAAGTCCGTCGGGTCCAGCATGCCGAGAATGCCTTTGGAACCAAACAGTCCTTTTTGAAATCGGCATCCTTCTTCGTCACAAAACGCAACGACTTCAATAGGCTGTGCAGGCATGAGCCCTTGTTCATTCAACGTCTGGACAACCTCCAGCCCGCCCAATACCCCGATCACACCATCGTACTGACCGCCGTACGGCTGCGAATCGATATGTGAGCCAATCATCAAGATCGGAGCTTGATCATCCTTCCCCGTCATCCGACCAATCAAATTGCCGAAGTCATCGATCCGCGTCTGAAGACCTGCTTCTTCCATCCAGCTACGCACCAGCTCTACGCCTGCCCGATCTTCAGCAGACAAAGCGAGTCGACATACACCCGTTTCACCTATTTTCCCGATTTGCGCCAATTGCTCGATTCGTTTTTGCAGTCGTTCTTCATTGATCGCTAGCTTTCTCGCCTTTACGTTCATGCTTGTAAAACCTCCTCATCTTGGCGTTGATAGACGAACTCCCCATCGATCATCGTTTTGTCTACGCGCAGCTCTTTGATACGATCTGCCCGCGTTGCCAAAATATCGCCGTCCAGCACCACGAGATCAGCCAGCTTCCCAACTTCAATACTCCCTTTGATCCCCTCCTCAAAACTGGCGTACGCTCCGTTCCAAGTAAACATGCGAAGCGCCTCCATGATGCTAACCCTTTGATTTGTCCCCACATCCTGACCTGTTTTACTCACTCGATTAACGGCAGTATGAATCCCAATCAGCGGGTTGAAATCAGTCACGGGACTATCCGACGCTCCTGCCGTAACGATCCCCGCGTCGAACTGATCCCTCGCCGGAAACATATGTCCGACACGCTCTCCGATGTTGGTCACATACGAATCACCGTAATCGTAGATAAAAGCAGGATTCGGGATGGGTACGACGCCTAGCCGAGCCATTCTTGCCAGCAGATCAGGCGCAGATACACCAGCATGTTCAATTCGATGTCGGTGGTTCTCGCGCGGATGCGCTTCTAGTGCCGTTTCAAAGCATGTCAGCAGCATGTCAATCGCTCGATCTCCCTGGGCATGAGCGGTAATTTGAAAACCTTTTGCATGTGCCTCTCCCAAAATGGTATTCAACTCGTCCTGTTCATAGTAGAGAATTCCATAATCATCTGGTCGGCTGGTGAACGGTTCACGCATGGCCATCGTGGGCGCAATGCTTGCCCCATCTGTAAAAACTTTCGCGGGTCCGATACGGAACCGAGCATTCCCCGTACCCGTTACCATCCCTGCATCGACCATCTTTCGGACAAAATCATCGGATTGATTCAGCGCACAAACCATTGCGTAGATGCGAACTTTCACGTCACCTTTCTGTACCGCTTTTTGCATCGCCCGATAGTTCTCTGGACCGTATCCTCCCGCATCGTGGATGCTCGTAATCCCCGCAGCAACAAAGTCTTTCGAAGCTAATCGCAAACCTTCGATATACTCTACTTCTGTAAAAGCCGCTTTTTCAAATAGGTTCATATGTGCCGTTTCGATGAGGAATCCCGTTAGCTCACCATCTGCATCACGATCAATACGTCCACCTTGGGGATCGGCTGTCTCTCTGTCGTAACCCGCTAAGGCAAGCGCTCTGCTGTTTACGACAGAGTGATGAGCGCACGTCCTCATGACAAAAACAGGATGCGCTGTCGTCACTTCATCCAGCTCGGCGATTGTCGGATAGCGTTGCTCGATCATGAGATTTTCATCGAAACCACATGCTCTCACCCATTCTCCTGCTGGTGTTTTTGCCGCTTGTTCTTTCAGTGCGGTGAGCAGATCATCAATCGACCTGATCCCTCTCGCTTTGCAATCGACTCCCAGTTTGTTCGTACCGTAAATCGTAATATGCAGATGGGCATCGATGAAGCCGGGCAATAGACTCCTCCCTTGCAAATCAATGACGTTTGTATGTGATTGAATCAACTGTTTCACATCTTCACTAGACCCGACAGCAAGAATGCGATTCCCTCTGACAGCCACTGCTTCTGCCACCCGATTCTCATGATCTACCGTGATCACCTGTCCATTGAGAAAAACCATATCTGCCATATAACTGCCCCCTTTAGGAAATGAGTATTAAAGAGTGGGTGTCCCTTCTGTGTTTGCCGCATGACGATTGAGTGCAAAAAGATTCTTCGTCAAAAACGTCACAGTAAACATCACGACGAGATTGACTAGCAATGCCACGACACCAATGTTCAAGTCTTTGACAACGGCTGGCCAATTCGGAAGCATAGTCGCTATCGTCACTTGGAAAATCGTCACATACGCAACAGTTGACACCCCACATAAAATCCCGGCAAACGCACCGTATTTATTTACCCACGGCTTGGCAGGAAGACTAAAAAGCAATGCCGGGAATAACTGTGTGACCAAGCTGTAGCCCATTAATAACAGCGTTACGAGCGTATCTCCCCCACTCATTGCAAAATACAGCGAGATCAACGAGATGACAGGCACTAACCATTTGGCAATGCGGGCGATTTGTGCGTCAGATGTGTGCGGAGCCATGACTTTGTACACATTTTTCGCCAAGAGCGTCGCCCCTGTCATCAATAGCATGGAGCCTGGTACGAGCGCAGTTAACAAGCCTGCTGCTCCAATGATCCCGACTACCCACGGATCGAATGTTTGCAACGACAGACGGAGCAAGGACAAATCACCGTCCGCCCCTTTTAATCCGGGCACTTGCAGAATCGCCGTAAAGCCGACAAAGAACACAAACAACAACATCAAGGTATAGAGCGGCAGCATGATCGTATTTTTGCGGAACACATTTGCATTTTTCGCTGAAAACACGGAACCGAACGTATGCGGCCACATGTAAAATCCGAACACCGTGACCAGCACCGTTGAAATATACCAGGAAATACTTAATCCCTCCTCAGGGAACGTCAAGAAACCAGGATTGGAAGCTTGCACGGCTTCAAACATCGGTTGGATACCCCCGTAATAATGAAACGGAAGGTAAAGCCCGAGGAAAACGACGACAAAGAAAATCATGATGTCCTTGATCGCAGCCGTCCAAGCCGAACCGTGAATTCCTGAGATCATGACGTAAATGGTCACAGCAATGACTCCGATCCATATCGCAGCAGCAGGTGAAATCGAGCCATAGGATGCTTCCGACACGATGATCCCCAAGCCTTTGAATTGGAGGACGAGATACGGAATAATCGCAATGACTCCGACCGCTGCGACCAAAATGCCGAGTATCGGGCTATTGTATTTGCTTACAAAAAAATCGGATTGGGAGACGAGCTTGTGCTCTTTGGCATACCGCCAAATGGGCGGCAAGAGCCAGTAGGAAATGACATAGGCGAGGGAAATGTAAGAGAGAACGTAATAAGAAGGTGCCCCTTTAGAGTACGCCCAACCACTGCCTCCCAAAAAGGTGAATGTCGTATAAATCTCGCCTGCTACCAGCAAGAAAATAAAGATCGAACCGAATCCTCTGCCGCCAACGGTCCATTGTTCCATATTCATGTCTTTCCCTCGTTGCGCACGAATACCGGAGTAGAAGGACAGCAATAAAAAGGCAAAAATAATGATCAAGGCAATATTCATTGGCCGTCCTCCTTCGTAGCAGGGTCGATTTTGTTGAGGAATGCCATGATGACGGAAGTTAAGACAACCCAGAGAACGATCCAAAATAGGACAAACGGCATGCCTAATACGTAAGGCTCTACCCGATTCACAAACGGAATTCCTCCTAGCATCCCAATGAACGGCAGTACTCCTAGCCAATCCCTCGCTTTCATACGACTCCCCCCAGTTTGCTCGATTTGTCCCATTGCCTGTACACATCCTGGACATGTACATTATTATTATCTAAAAATTCAAATACTTCCTTTGTTCACATGACTAGAAAATGGAACGGTGTTTTGTACAAGTAGCTAAAAGATGATGAAAGCATGGTGAGCGTAATGATTACTGTCCGTGAGCTCATACTAGTTGGTGGCTTTGATGAATCGTCAGTGCTTGCAGGCGCGGACTCTTTAGAGAATGAACTGCTGGGCGTCACCTCGTTTGATTCTCCCGATGGCCACAGGTGGCTGCGTGCTGGTGAATTCGTTCTGACGACAGGCTTTCCATTTCTCTCTCAGCAAAAAACATGTACGAAACGGCTGATAACACTCATCGATGAGCTAGTCACCATCGGCACCCCCGGGCTTGCCATCAAATTAGGTCGGTACATCGAGGACCTTCCTGAAGCCGTTCTCTCCCACGCTACGAAAAAGGCATTTCCCATCCTGTCCTTTCCGATGAATAAAGCTTGGTCGGATGTCATCGTGCCAGTCGTTCAATACATCAATGACAAACAGCGCATCGAGCTGGACAGAACCCATGCCATTTATGAACGGTTTCATCACTATTTAACGGGAGGAGCTCCGATTTCTACTTTGACAGATTTACTGTCCGATACCCTTGATGCTCCTGTATCCATCCATGTCCCCCAGCATAAATGGAAATGGGATTCCTTGCTTGGTTCGTTCCCAGGCGATGATTCATTGGACAAGCTATACGGTCAACGCGCCCCAATTCGACTAACGCAAGAGCCTCTTAGCAGACAAAAAGAAGGCATCCATGTCCGGTGGCTTCTCCACGACCAAATCGTGCAGGGAACCATCATCATTGGACAGCGGGAGCGTGATCTTTACGCGTGGGAAAAAGTCGCCATCGAGCAAAGTGCTGCCCTCTTGTCACTTGAAATGCAGCGACAACGAGCCATCCAGGAAACATTCCAGCGTTTTCGCAATGATTTTTTGCAACAACTCGTCAGTGGCCAGATCGTCTCACATGAAATGCTCATGCGAAAGGCGGATGAAGTTGGCTGGGAGTTGTCCGATCACTATATCGCGATGATCGTAAGCTCCTCCCCTCATGACAAAACCGGCATGGAACTTTGGCAAGAAAACCATCATCTTCTGAACGCGTTGCACAGCTTTTTTTCCTCAAATGAGGCGATTCTGTATGGTTTGGATCAGGAAAATCGTGTCCTCTTGCTCGTGCCTATGCCTATTCATGCCCCCACTGAACCGCTCTCGCAATGGCTGCAGGAACAGTGCTTAAAGACGGTCACCAAGCAATTGGATCAACCCGTCTTTGCAGGAATTGGGCGATATCATCCTGAGCGAGAAGGCATCGTTCGTAGTTATCGGGAAGCGCTGATCAGCTTGCGAACTGCTCTCCATTCTACAACCCCAGCCAACGTCTCTTCTCTTCACATCAAAAGCTACCACGACTTAGGACTTGAGCGAATCATGTATGCAAACGATCCAGCGACAGAAGCCCAAACGTTTGCAGAAGAATGTCTGGGCAAAATTCAAAGCTATGATCGAGAAAAAAACGGACAGCTCTTGCAAACCTTGCAAGTGTTTTTGCAAGCGGATGGGAATTACGCGGAAGCCGCGCGTCGTTTGTATGTCCATAAAAATACAATCAAATACCGCATCCAGCTCATCCGAGAGTGGACTGGATTGAATGCGGAAAACGGGCACGATCAAATGCTTCTGCGCATCGCCATAACTGCACATGTCATTGGGCATCGCCTTTAATCTTGGTATAATGAATAGGAAAGCCAGGTAGGAGGAACAACAGATGAATGAATGGTTGAATAAACCCGTGAAGACGATACAGAGACCAAAGAAACGAGGCACGGTAGAATACATAGATGACCAGTATATCGTGGTGTTCTTTACTTCCCCCCGAAAAGAGCGCGTCATTTTCTCGAGCAAGGAAGCCTTCCTTACTAAAATCGAGTTTGTGGAAAACCCCGTAACATGAGAAAAAGCCCCTGACTTCTACACGATTTGTGCGAAGCCAAGGGCTTTTTATATGTGCGTAGGCAGCTTACGCGTAATGCTCATCACGCAGGCGTTTGATTTCATCGCTCTCCAGGTACTCGTCATATGTCATCATTTTATCAATGACACCCTTCGGCGTGAACTCAATGACCCGGTTCGCAATGGTTTGAACGAACTGGTGGTCATGAGATACAAACAGAAGTGTACCGTCGAACTCAATCAAGCCGTTATTCAATGCAGTAATGGATTCCAAATCCAAGTGGTTCGTCGGTTCGTCCATGATCAGTACGTTGGCACTCGCCAGCATCATCTTGGACAGCATGCAACGAACTTTTTCTCCCCCGGACAATACGTTTGACTTTTTCAGCGCTTCATCTCCAGAGAACAGCATGCGACCGAGGAATCCACGAATGAATGTCTCGTCTTGATCTTTGGAGTATTGGCGCAGCCAGTCAACCAGGCTCAAATCGGAGCTAAAGTACTCCGAATTGTCTTTTGGGAAGTACGCTTGGGAAGTCGTAACGCCCCATTCGAAAGAACCGCTATCAGGCTGAACTTCGCCCATCAAAATTTGGAAGAAGGTTGTTTTCGCCAGCTCATTTGGTCCGACAAAAGCAACTTTGTCCCCTTTGTTGATGGTGAGGTGAAGGTTTTCAAACAGTTTTTCGCCTTCAATCGTCTTGCTCAAGCCCTCGATGGCTACGAGGTTTTTACCCGCTTCACGCTCTGGCTTGAAGTTGATGAACGGATACTTACGGCTGGAAGGACGAATGTCTTCCAACGTAATTTTCTCCAACAGCTTTTTACGCGAAGTCGCCTGCTTGGACTTGGAAGCATTCGCAGAGAAACGCGCAATAAACTCTTGCAGTTCCTTCATTTTTTCTTCTTTCTTCTTATTCTGGTCACGAACCATTTTCAGTGCCAATTGGCTGGATTCGTACCAGAAGTCGTAGTTACCCACGTACATTTGGATTTTGCCAAAGTCAATATCCGCAATGTGCGTACACACCTTGTTCAGGAAGTGACGGTCATGGGATACAACGATGACGGTGTTTTCATAATCCGCCAGGAAGTTTTCCAACCAACGAATCGACTCGATGTCCAAGTGGTTCGTAGGCTCATCGAGAAGCAGGATGTGTGGATTACCAAACAGGGCTTGCGCCAACAGAACACGTACCTTCTCCGTACTAGAGAGGTCTTTCATCTGCTTGTCGTGCAAGTCAGTCGGGATTCCAAGACCGATCAGCAAGCTAGCTGCATCTGCTTCGGCCATCCAGCCGTTCAGCTCTTCGAATTCTCCCTCCAATTGGGACGCGCGATTGCCGTCTTCCTCAGAGAAATCTTCTTTCATGTAGAGAGCGGTCTTCTCTTCCATGATCTCGAACAGGCGCTTGTGGCCCATAATTACCGTTTTCAACACTTCGTACTCGTCGAATTCAAAGTGGTTCTGCTTTAATACAGCGATACGCTCGCCCGGTGTCACCGAAACGTGACCACTCGTCGGATCGATCTCTCCGGAGAGGATCTTCACGAAGGTAGACTTCCCTGCACCGTTCGCACCGATGAGGCCGTAACAGTTACCTGGGGTAAACTTAATGGATACATCTTCAAACAGTGCGCGCTTACCGTAGCGCAGCGTCACGTTCTGAGTGCTTATCATCGTCGCAATACCTGCCTTTTTTGAATCGTTCAAACACTTATCTTACCAGAGATGACCTCATTTTGCAAAAGGTAAACGATTTCGCACACAGCAAAAATCACTTGATTCATGAAAATCCTTTTCACAGGGAAAACTACCATGGCAATCCAATGGGAAGGAGGCAAAGAAATGTCCAAGCAAAACGGTGTCAAAAATGAGATGGGAAAGAAAGAAAACCCTTCGCAAACCCGTAGATCGAACACAATTAGCAAAGAACAGACACGCTCCAAGCAACGTGGTGAGTAGAGAGTGCCTCCAGCAAAAACCGGCCTGCGGCAAATGCAGACCGGTTTATTTGCAATCAATCGGATCAAACACTGGCCTGCAACGGAACGAGGGAAGGGCGATGTGTCTGTAGAGGCTGTGAATCCACATAGATCGATACATTGTGCAACGTCACATACACAATGCTCTCCTCTTCTACGTTCAACTCCATAAAACGCTGCCTGCTCATCTCTGCCTCAAAAACTTCATCCGTGTCCAAACGTTTCAGGTCCAGGCGAACGATCGGACCCAAGAGCGAAATATGGTTAATTTCGGCCTGAACAGATCTGGCAGACTTCCCCTCTGGCGGTCGCAACGATATCTCTACATCATGTGGTCGCATGTATCCAACAGCGGGAGCCTCCACCGCTTTATCCTTCCAATCTGTCTCGAACTCTGCTTCGCCGAGCTTGATTTTGCCATTTTGGATTCGTCCGTGAAACAAATTGACCCGCCCCAGAAAGCTGTACACAAACGGATTCGCCGGATGGTGATAAATTTCTTCGGGCGATCCTACCTGCTCCACTCGCCCTTCATTCATCACAACTACCTGATCCGCCAATTCCATCGCTTCCTCCTGATCGTGCGTGACGAACAGAATCGTCAGCCCGAGCTTCCCGTGCAGATGACGGAGCCAGCGACGCAGCTCCTGTCTCACTTTCGTATCCAAAGCGCCAAACGGTTCATCCAGCAGCAAAAATTTTGGTTCCACTGCCAATGCCCTCGCCAATGCGACACGTTGGCGCTGACCACCGGATAGCTGTGAGGGATAGCGATGTGCGAGACCTTCTAGCTGAACGAGCTTTAACAGCGAATGAACCTTTTCACTGATTTCCTCCTTGCTCGGTCGTGTTTTGCGGGAGCGAACGGACAACCCAAACGCAATGTTGTCAAAAATGTTCATATGCCGAAACAAGGCGTAATGCTGAAATACAAATCCAACCTGCCGCTCGCGCACGTCGCGATTCGTATTATCCTCTCCGTGAAAGAGGATGCTTCCCTCCTGCGGTTGTTCCAGTCCAGCGATGAGACGCAAAAGCGTCGTCTTTCCCGATCCGGAAGGCCCGAGAAGTGCTACGAGTTCGCCTTCCGGGATATGCAGATTCACATTTTTCAGCGCCGTAAAGCTTTTATATGACTTCGTAATGTTCACTACCTCGATACTCATCCGGCTCTCTCTCCTGTCACGTCGTAGTGTTGTTCCTCATCCAGCTTTGCTTGCCGCTCGGTTTTCCACTCGATCAAGCTTTTCAGAATAAGCGTCACCAAGGCTAAGGCAGCAAGCAAGGTGGCTACCGCAAAGGCAGCAGCGAATTGATATTCGTTGTAGAGAATCTCCACATGCAACGGGAGCGTATTGGTCATGCCACGGATATGACCGGAAACGACGGATACTGCCCCGAATTCACCCATGGCGCGGGCATTACACAAAATGACCCCGTACAGGAGTCCCCATTTTACGTTTGGCAGCGTGACGCGTAAAAATGTTTTCCAGCCGCTTGCTCCGAGCGAGACTGCTGCTTCCTCCTCGTCTCTTCCCTGTGCTTCCATGACCGGAATCAGTTCACGAGCGACGAACGGGAAGGTAACAAAGGTGGTCGCGAGCACGATACCGGGAACTGCGAAAATGATTTGTAAGTCCCATGCCGCAAGCAAGGGCGCCGCCACACCTTGACTCCCAAACAAGAGGACAAAGATAAGGCCCGCAATGACTGGAGATACAGCAAATGGCAAGTCAATCAACGTAAGCAACACATTTTTTCCCGGGAACGAAAACTTGGCTATTGCCCATGCTGCAGCGATCCCGAACGTCACATTCAGCGGTACACTAATGGCAGCGACAAGCAGGGTGAGCTTGACAGCGGATAATGTTTCCTCCTCTGTAATGGACGCCACGAACACCTCCGCCCCTTGCCGAAACGCTTCTGTAAAAACAGCTACTAGCGGTAGGATCAAAAACAAGCCGAGGAAGAGCAAGGCCACGATAATCAGTGTCCATCGGATATAGGCCGGCTCCGTCAAATGCTTCATACGTGATACCTCCTAACGGGCCGCATCGAATTTATTGATTTTCCATTGCAAGTAGTTGATGACCAACAGCATGACAAAGGAAATCACTAGCATGACCGTTGCAATTGCCGTAGCGCCCGCATAATCAAACTGTTCCAGCTTGGTCATAATCAAGAGGGGCACAATTTCTGTTTTCAACGGCATGTTCCCGGAGATGAAAACAACGGAGCCATACTCACCCAGTGCTCTAGCAAAGGCGAGCGCAAAACCCGTAATGATCGCCGGTAACAGATGCGGCAAAACCACCCGCCAAAATGTGTTCCATCGAGTAGCTCCCAACGTAGCCGCCGCTTCCTCCATTTGCAAATCCCAATCCTGCAACACAGGCTGGACCGTTCTGACGACAAAAGGAAGACCGATGAATGTCAGTGCAACCCATATACCGATGGGAGTGTACGCTACCTTGATCCCCCACTCCGCCAGGTACTGCCCGATCCAGCCATTTTCAGCGTAAATAGAAGTCAGGGCAATCCCGCCTACCGCGGTAGGTAAAGCAAATGGCAGATCAACTATGCCGTCAATGATCCGCTTCCCCGCAAACTGATAGCGTACCAACACCCATGCTACCAAGACACCAAACACCGCATTGAGACAAGCCGCGAAAAGAGAAGTCATAATACTCACACGAATAGAGGCAAGGACCCTCGTATCCATAATCGTCCCTATGAATTGCTCCCAACTCATCGCCGAAGCTTTTAAAAACAAGACAGACAGAGGGATCAGCACCAGAAGACTCAAGTAGATGATTGTATAGCCCATGGTCATGCCAAAGCCTGGCAAAAACCCTCTGTTGCGGAATGATTTTCTCATGAAGGTAACTCCTCTGAGGAAAGTGTACGTCTATGGTTTATAAAGTTGATCGAAGACGCCTTGATCTGCAAAATGAGTCTTTTGTGCTTTCGTCCAACCACCAAATAACTCATCGATGGTAAACAATTGGATGTCAGGGAATGCAGGTGTATGTGCTTGGAGCACTTCCTGCGAACGAGGGCGGTAGTAATGCTTGGCTGCGAGCTCTTGGCCTTTTTTGGTATACAGGAACTGGAGGTATGCTTCTGCTACTTCTTTTGTCATGTGCTTGTCAGCGTATTTGTCAACGATGGTTACAGGTGGTTCAGCCAAAATGCTCAGGGACGGATTCACAATCTCAAACTTGTCTTTCCCTAGTTCATTGACAGCGAGATACGCTTCGTTTTCCCACGCAATTAGCACATCCCCAATGCCACGCTCGACAAACGTAGTGGTCGAACCACGTGCCCCAGAATCGAGGACGGGTACATTTTTAAACAATTGTGCAACGAATTCTTGTGCCTTCGCTTCATCCCCACCATTTGTCTTCAAGGCATAACCCCAGGCAGCCAAGTAATTCCATCTAGCTCCCCCAGACGTTTTCGGATTCGGTGTGATCACGGATATACCAGGCTTGATCAAATCATCCCAATCTTTGATTTGCTTCGGATTGCCTTTGCGCACGAGAAACACAATCGTGGAGGTGTAAGGCGAGCTGTTGTCCGAGAGTTTCTTTTGCCAATCGGCAGGAATCAGACCGCGTTCGGCAATCGCGTCAATATCATAAGCGAGGGCAAGGGTGACTACATCTGCTTCCAAACCATCGATGACGGAGCGGGATTGCTTGCCTGAACCGCCATGTGATTGCTTGATAGTCACGGTTTGACCAGTCTTTTGTTGCCACTCTGAGGCAAACTCCTTGTTGATATCTTGGTAAAACTCTCGCGTCGGATCGTAGGAAACATTGAGCAGCTCTACCGTAGAGTTGCTGCCCACCGCTCCATTAACTGTTTCTGCTGGTGCAGCAGCCGAGCAGCCTGCCAAAGCAGCTGCCATAGCAACCATTCCTACGCGTTGCAGGATCGACTGGACCTTGCCTTTCGTGGTTTTCATACAGCTCACCTTCACTCCTCTTCTAATCTATAGTATTTTACTCGGAATACTCTGTTATTGAAGATTATACCTGCCTTTTTACTCCTGTCAACGATATTTCCATCTACCCTATGCTAGGCAGGTAGGCCACGTTCAAATGTTACTTGCCCATCCAACAAATTTGGGCCCGCCCGTTCTGACATTTTCAAAAAAATAAGCCTTCCCGTTGAATGGGAAAGCTTTTTCGATCAGACTGTGACACTGGCATATTTTATCCGGTCAAAAGCAAAAAGATCGGCGTCCGAATGACTTCCTTTGGTAATCAGATCACTGATAATTTGCGCGCCGATAGTCGAATAGACGGTTCCGTTCCCACCGTAGCCTAGTGTGAACAAGCAATGCGGATAGTTCCTGCTCCCCAAAAAGCGGGAGTCCGTCATGGGTATCGACAAAAGTCGCTCCCCAATAATATTCGGCTCGCATTGGAATCTCTGGAAATAACTCTTGAATCTTTGCGAGCAAATGATCCCGCTTTTTCAGACTGGAAGCCTCCTTCTTTTGTAAGTCGTTCAACGGCTCATCCAGTCCTCCGACAATGATTCTCCCTTCCGAACAAGTACGGATATACAAATAGGGACGGGCTGTTTCCCAGATTAAACATGCTTGCGGCCAACCTGGAAATGCATCGACTTGATTGGTCACGATGGAAAACGAGCTGGAAATCACAGCGTTGGCGTTGCGCTTCATGGATTGTGCTTCGTAGCCAGTGGCAAACACGGCACGCCTGCACTTGATTGTGTACCCATTATTGGTGTAGACCAAAAGCCCTCCGTCCTGCACTTTTTGATGCACGACTTCCGTGTTTTCGTAAACACGCATCCCTTTTTTCACAGAGTGGGCGATCACACCGTTGGCAAATTTGTACGGATTGAGCTCCGCATCTCCCTTGGAATAAATAGCCCCTGCCCGCGAAAAAGAGAATCGCTTCTCTATATCCGGTCGCTCCAAATAGGTGACTGGAAAGCCAAACTTCCTCAATAACTGGTACTCTGTCCGCAAGCTCTCTGCATCAGCTGGTTCACTGGCATAATACAAGCTGTCACGTCTTATGTAATCTGGAGATTGATCTAGCTGCCCAGAGATGTTTTCCAATTCATCAACCGCCTGCCGCGTCAGTTCGTAAAAACGAACTCCTTTTTGCTCACCGAACGAATGGATACAGGCTGTTAACGTTTTATCGTTGCATATTTGCAACAAACCGGTGTTAGCGCTGCTGCTGCCCCCACTCACCCGCCGTTTATCCACGAGGATGACATCCACATCATGCTGCTTCAAATAATAGGAAACGAGTGCTCCTGCCTCACCGCCACCAATGATCAGAACGTCACACTTCACGTCCTCGGTCAGAGCGGGATATAGGGGTGGCGCTGGCAATGTTTCTGGCCAATACAGTTTTCCGGTCACGAATATCATCAGCAAGTCCCCTCAGGCGAAAGTATCAATACGGACGTTACTTCAATTCTCAACCATAGGATAACCAACACGCCGACAGGCATCCGCTCCCCTATCGCACAATTCATTGGTGATACGTTATGATGGGTGTCAGAAGGAGTGATTGCGCTTGACTACGGTATACGTAAAGCTTCCGCATGAAAATGCAGTTGTTCGAGAAATCGCTGGGACGGATGAACTACAGGATCTGGTGGATGGTGATTATGAGGTAGTGGAAGATGATCATCTAGAGGGTATCTCTCTCGTTGTGAATGAAGATGCCCGCGGGGTACAAGCGAACAATTTCCCCATCACATCAGATGGTTTTTTAGACTGGGTCTATGGACCTTGCGTATTCGTCAAAGCAAATGGACGTTCGCTGACAGCTGACGATCTTTCGAGAATCGACCAGTTTTTATCCGCCAAAGGATGAGGATTTGATCAAAACAATGACCCCTGACGGATCAGCTTACGTCCATTTACACGGCTGATGATCAGGGGTCTTGTATTTTTACTCGATAGAACTAGCTCTTGATACCGCTGCTGCCGAAGCCGCCCGCTCCTCTTTCTGTTTCATCCAGCTCATCGACTACTTCGAACTGTGCGACTGGAACGATTGCAATGACGCCCTGTGCAATCCGGTCGCCTTTTTTGATCAAGTAGCTATGTGCATCGACTTCTTGTTCAACGGTTACTTCGTTTTCGCTAGCGCCCAGACATACCTTGCCACTTTTTCCGGATGCGATTCGAATGTTATCGATCAGGACACATACTTCACCGCGATAGCCTGCATCAACAGTCCCTGGTGCATTGGACAAGCGCAGCTTTGTTTTTGCACTGATCCCGGAGCGAGGGCGCACTTGCAATTCAAATCCTTCTGGAAGCGCGAACGCCAAGCCAGTTGGAACTTTTGCAGATTGGCCAGGGGCAATCAATGTATCCTCTACCGCGACCAGATCAAAGCCCGCGTCCATTGCTCTCGCGTACGCTGGGATCACGGCGTCTTGGTGGAGCTTTTTAATTTTCACCTGTGTAACCAGGCGCTCATTTGTCATGTTCATGTAATGGTCTCTCCTCTATAGCGTTTCAGCTGATTAACATTCATAGTGTACAGGATGCGTCCACTTCCAGCAAGAAGCACCGATTTTCATAAAAACCTCACAAATCCCTTTCTTTTTCAGCGCTTTTAACAATGGAATGTGATATAATCACCGTTGCATCTAAAATCACAATTGAAAAGAAAGGTGGAATTGTACCTTGCAAGTACAAAAACCATATCGCATTTTGTTGTATTACAAGTATACTCCTATTGAAAATTATGAGGAGTACGCAGCCGAGCACTTGCAATTTTGCAAGGATAACGGGCTGAAAGGGCGAATTATCGTAGCTCCGGAGGGCATTAATGGAACCGTATCCGGCACGATTGAACAAACCGACGCCTACATGGAATATGTGCGAAAAGATCCACGTTTTAGTGATATGTGGTTTAAAATAGATGAGTCGGAAGAGCATGCATTCAAAAAAATGTTTGTGCGCCCGAAACAGGAGCTCGTAACCTGGCGTTTGGAGGAAGATGTTAATCCGAATGAACTAGTCGGCACCTATCTGAACCCAAAAGAATGGCACGAAATGATGCAGGAAGAAGACGTCGTGATCCTTGACGGTCGCAACTATTACGAATACGATTTGGGACATTTCCGTGGTGCGATTCGCCCAGAAGTGGATTCATCCCGAGAGTTCCCTGAGTGGATTCGTGAAAACATGAGCCAGTTCAAGGATAAAAAAGTCCTCACCTACTGCACAGGCGGTATTCGTTGCGAAAAGCTGACAGGTGTCTTGCTGCAACAAGGTTTTGAAAATGTTTACCACCTTGAGGGCGGAATTGTCACGTATGGAAAAGATCCAGAAGTCCAAGGGCGTCTGTGGGATGGAAAATGCTACGTATTTGACGAGCGTATCTCTATTCCGATCAACCATACCGAAGAAGACGTCGTGATTGGACGCTGCCACTACTGCGGTACTGTGGAAGACCGCTATCTCAACTGCGCCAACCCATTCTGCAACAAGCAGCACTTCTGCTGCCCAGAATGTGAGACAAAATTCAAGCGTTCTTGCTCCGACGAATGCCGCGAGCACCCTCGCAACCGTTATGTAGAAGCAGAAGAAAAAGCAAAGCTAGCAGCTGCTGGATCAAACGCTTAAACAGCATACACGACCGAACAAGCTGATTCTTACGTAGAGTCAGCTTGTTTTTTTATAGGCAAAAGGCTCACCCTTCTCTTCCTCCCTTTTCCATCCCTTCTCCCTTTTGCCTGAATTTGGTACTATAATAAAAATCAAATCATTCGAAAAAGGGGATAAATCATGTCATTGATTCATCAAACAAGCATTCTCGAATGGCAAGCTGCAATGACAGCTGGAACTACGACTTCGCGGGAACTGACTCTCGCCTTTTTACAGCGGATTGCCACCTACAACAAACAAGGCATCCGAATCAATGCCATTTGTGAACTGAATCCAGATGCACTGGCGATCGCAGAGTCACTGGATCGGGAACGAGCGGTGTCTGGCAGTCGCGGGCCGCTTCACGGAATCCCTGTGCTGATCAAGGATAACATTGCGACATCTGACAAGATGCACACGACAGCTGGAGCTCTAGCTTTGGCTGATTCGTTTGCCTCTGCGGACGCATTTGTTGTGACTAGGCTCCGAGAGGCGGGCGCCGTCCTTTTAGGGAAAACCAATCTGACGGAATGGGCTAACTTTGTCTCCAATAACATGCCAGATGGCTACAGCTCGCGTGGTGGACAAGTGTTGAACCCATACGGGCCTGGTGTACTCGATGTCGGCGGGTCTAGCTCAGGTTCAGCTGCTGGTATTGCCGCAGGTTTTGCCGTTGTGGCAGTCGGTACTGAGACTTCCGGGTCGATTCTCCACCCAGCCGAGCAGAATTCACTCGTGGGAATCAAACCTACTGTTGGCTTAATCAGCCGTTCCGGTATCATCCCGATTTCCCATAGCCAAGACACAGCCGGACCGATAGCGAGAACCGTGACAGATGCAGCTATTTTGCTTGGTGCGCTTACTGGTATAGATGCAAATGATCCGGTGACTGGAAAAAGCGAGGGTCTCGCGTATACCGATTACCTCACCTTCCTCGATGCAGATGGATTGCGGGGCGCACGCATCGGCGTTGTACGCTCCAGCTTTTTGGCTGAGTGTGAAGCCGACGAAATCGCCTTGTATGAAGCAGCTATTGAAAAACTCAAAGAAGCTGGCGCAACTGTCATAGATGCGGTCACCATTCCGACAGAAAATGCCGAATGGGACATACATGTGCTCGTGCATGAATTCAAGGTTGGGGTAAATGCGTACTTAAAAACCTTACCAGCCTCCTCCCCAATCCGCTCCTTACAGGATGTCATTGCTTTTAATCGGGCACATGAGGAACAAGCCCTGCTTTACGGGCAAGAGCTGCTGGAAGAATCCGAGCAAACAAGTGGTACACTGACTGAGCCGGAGTATCTGGCTAATCGCCTATTCGATTTGGAAATGTCACAGAAACAAGGTCTTGATGCTGTTATGAAGGAGCACGAACTCGATGCCCTCTTGTACCCCGGCAGTACGGGTTATGCTATCCCTGCCAAAGCTGGTTACCCTTCGATTACGGTTCCAGCTGGCTATACTTCCGCGGGCAAGCCATTTGGCATCATGCTGACCGGATTGGCATTCCAGGAACCTACTCTACTTCGCCTGGCCTACGCTTACGAGCAAGCAACTCGACTACGTGTAGCTCCGAATATGACGAAAGCGTAAAGGAAGCACAGAATGAACCGATATTACGGACTTTTTATTGGCACAGCAATCCCTTTCAAACACCTGAAGAAAATCATTCGCAAATTCAACTATGATTACTATGACAAAGCCAGTCCTGAACGAAAGCAGCAATTTATCCAAATTATCCCAGAATTCCACATCAGCCACTCTCATGATCCACACCATTGGCTAGCGTGTATCATGGTGGAACCAGCGTTTTTGAACAGATTTTTAGAAATCATAAACAACCTAGATTTCACTTTCATCCTTTGTCAATATCGGCACGGTCATTTTCAAACGATGATGAATGAAAGCGAGTATAGCGTTACTAGCTTTCGCTCCTTGGAAGATGTCGTGTATTTAGTATTAGAAGATGAAGATGATATCGATAGGAGATTCGCTAAAAAACTGCTCACGCTCCCACTCGAAAAACAATTTGCCTCAGCTCCCGGAATCAAAACGAGCGAAGATTATCAGCATCTGCTAGATACATGGGTAAAGGAAGTACTCGCCTATCCAGCAAAAAACGCATGAGGCCTTTTGGCCCATGCGTTTTTCAATCTCTACATCGTTTTGCTTTCTTGCTCCGCTTTACCGAGTCGATCCTGGAACAGCTTGCTCAATTGACCGATATTTACTTCCCATTCCTCATCCTTGTAATAAACAGTCGCTTTGGATTCGCCTTTTTTGCCTACGATACGAATACTCGTTGTCTTCACTTCATAGGTGCCATCTTCCTTGAAGGAAATATCGGCATCCTTAAGCTCTTTGTCCAAGACTGGTGTAATCGTCTTATCGACGACTTCCTGTGTAGCTACGGCTGCTTGACGTCCCATTTGGATCACTTCTTCAGGACTGAATTGGAAAAACAACACGAGCACAACACCAATAATAGCAGCCAGCGAAATAATTCGAATGATACTTCGCACCACCCATTGGGCAGCCATGATAATGATTATGATACCTAGCGCAATCGGCCAGTAATCTTTGATCAGTTGAAGTATTTGGTCCACATTTATCCCTCCTTCGATTTCAGTCTCGCCAAAAAATATCGAAACCTAATCTTCTTACAGAAAAAAACCGTCTCAACAAAGCGGACGGAATCGCAAAAAATGGGTTGTCTCTCACTAATTCTCGTAAAAAAAGCAAACTCCTGCTCTCATTTTCAATCGTTTTAAACGAATAATTGACATCTTATTCATCTTTTATCCATAATAGGAATCCGAGAAAAAATGAAAACGGGTGAAAAGGGATGAAACAAAATCTGTATGATCAACTGGATTTTTATCAGGACTATCAAAAGCTCCGTCTGTCCGGTCAATCGGAGAATGATTTGATCGAACAGCCTGCCTTTCGGGGTTGTCTCCCCTCCCTAAAAGGATTGCGTGTACTCGACCTCGGATGTGGTGGCGGACAGTTTGCCAAGTACTGTGTGGAGCAAGGAGCACGAGAAGTGATCGGTGTTGATCTCTCCCACAACATGTTAGAGTATGCCCGGACGAATAACAGTCATGAGAACATTCAATATCTACAAAGCTCCCTGGAGGACATTGAGCTTGCCGATCATGACTACGATCTCATTACGAGCTCTCTCGTCATGGACTATGTTCGTGACTATGAGCAAGTGATCAACAAAGTAAGCCGCGCCTTGCGCAACGGAGGACATTTCGTTTACTCTACACTCCATCCGCATATTACTGCTCGCAAAAAGGTCGAGGGCTGGGTACGCGACGAAGAAGGACAGAAGCATTTCTGGCCCTTGGACAACTACCTGGAAGATGGAGAACGTGAAATGCAAATGATGAACGGCAGAAAGGCCCTTTTTTACCACCGCTCCATGTCCACTGCTGTCAATACGTTAATCCAAGCGGGGCTTACCCTGCAAAAGATCATCGAGCCAACCTGCACGCCAGAAGGACTCCTCTTGCAGCCGCATCAGATTTCCGAGGTAAGAAGACCAACGTTTATTATTTTCAAGACACAAAAGACTTTGAAATGAATGAACAAAAGCCCGGAGGAATGATCCGGGCTTTCATAAACATTATGGTTTTCTTATTCGATTTCATTTTCATCCAGACCTTGCGCATAGTACTCGTCCTGGATTTTCTCCGGCACCATACTCCCACCCGTCGCCCATACGATATGGGTCGCCTTTTTCATTTTTTCTGTTAGACCTTGCTTCGCCAAATAGTGACGCCCTGTCTCCTGCTGAAACAATCTAACAGGTCCTGGCATGCCAGCCAATGCAGACGGCTCCAATCGAATGGATTCGTGATCGCGCAAGGCACGTAACAAAGCGTATAGTTCCTCGTCGTCCACTGTAAACACGCCACTCAGTAGGTCCTCCATCATTTTTCCTACCAATCGGGAAGGGCGACCAACTGCCAGACCATCCGCCTCTGTCTTGTTGTCTATCCCGAAATCTTGAACGGAGACCTTGTCATGCAGACCTGTCATTAACCCTAGCAGCATGCAGGGAGAATGAGTTGGTTCCGCAAAAAAGCAATGAACATGATCACCATAAATGAGCTTTAACCCGTACGCTACACCACCAGGACCACCACCAACTCCACACGGAAGGTAGACGAACAGCGGATGATCACGATCTACTTTTATTTGTTGTTCCTCTAGTTGCCTTTTCAATCGTTTTGCCGCTACTGCATAGCCGAGGAATAATCGCTTGGAGTTCTCATCATCGATGAAATAGCAGTTCGGATCGGCTTCTGCCTGCTTCCTGCCCTCTTCCACCGCTTTTCCGTAATCCGATGCGTACTCCACAACCTGGACTCCCTTTGCCCGCAGCAATTCCTTTTTCCATGCTTTGGCGTCCGCTGACATGTGTACGGTGACTTGAAAACCAAGCTTCGCACTGATAATCCCGATGCTCAAACCGAGATTTCCTGTCGAGCCTACCGCAATGGAATAACGGGAAAACAGTTCCCGCAACGCATCCGAAGCCAAAATGGCATAATCATTGTCCGGTTGCAGCATCTGATGCTTTTGGGCCAATTCTTCTGCATGTGCCAGCACCTCGTAGATGCCGCCACGCGCTTTGATGGAACCGGCAATAGGCAAATGGCTGTCGCATTTTAACCAGAGATTCCCCTGTATATCCGACGCAAAGCGAGACTCTAGGTGCTTTTTCATCTCTTTTATCTGTACGAGTGGGGACTCGATCAGTCCACCAGCTTCTCTCGTCTCGGGAAAAGCCACTTGAATGAACGAGCCAAAGCGTCGCAAGCGTTCTTCTGCATCCTGGACTTCCTCTGGTGTAACAGAGAGAGTTGCTTTTGCGATCTCATCATAGCTAGGGTTCGTCCAGAAAACTTCATCCGTCTCCATCATGTTAGGAAGAAGCGGATATTTCTTTTTCCACTCCTCCATTGTTAGTCCTTCCACCTTTTCATTGTTTCCCATCTTGAACGAGCCCCCTATTCTTCCTTCCACTCATCTTTGTTATTATATCGAAATAGTACGAAACTTCTTTAGGAAAACCAAATAAAAATTACTGATGAATCCACTCATTTGATACAATGGTCGTTAAAGAAGTCGACTGTAACAAAAAGGAAAGTGATAACATGTATCGCTATACCATATGCTTTCTCAAACATAGAAATGGAATCCTCATGCTGAATCGCAACAAATCACCGTTGATGGGGCTATGGAATGGCGTAGGCGGTAAACTAGAGCACGGTGAGACTCCAATGGACAGTGTTCTTCGCGAGGTTCGGGAAGAGACGGGCATTTTGCTAGAAAAAGCTTGCTACAAAGGAATTGTCTCTTGGCTCGTCGATGGAATGGAAACGGGTGGTATGTATGCATTTCTCGCTCATCTTCCAGAAGACTACGAGCGCTCTCAAACCCCACAGGTAGTGGATGAAGGCATACTTGACTGGAAAGAGCTAGCGTGGATCTTGGACCCCAACAATGCTGGCGTCCCAGAAAACCTTCCCATGTTTTTACCATACATGTTGGAAGAAGCTGACCCTTGTCAGCATTCCTTTACGTACGAAAATAACCAGGTTGTCAACTATGAAACAGCTCCATTGCCAAAGCCGGTAACAACTTGAATCGGAGGAGAAACACAGATGGAAATTCGCAAGCTTGCCGCACAGGAACAACCACCAATGGATTTACTCTTATTGGCTGACCCCTCTGTCAAATTGGTGAAAGATTATTTACAAAGAGGTCACTGCTATGTCACTGTTCTGGAGGATAGCATCGTAGGGGTCTACGTCTTGATTCCAACCAGACCGGATACGATTGAACTCGTGAATGTTGCCGTCGATGAGTCCTATCAAGGCAAGGGCATTGGCAAAAAGCTCGTTCTTCATTCCATTGAAGTAGCCAAATCTCTCGGTTATAAGACGATCGAGGTCGGAACAGGGAATTCTAGCGTGGGTCAGCTCGCCCTTTATCAAAAGTGTGGCTTTCGGATGAATTGGATCGATCGAGACTTTTTCTTGCGGCATTATGAGGAAGAGATTTACGAAAACGGGATTCAAGTGGTAGATATGGTTCGCCTCTCTCAAGATATTTGAGAAGATTGTCTAGAAACAGTGTGAACCAAATGAGTATACATAATTTATATTATGTTATCTTTTTATAGGAAAAGGTGATGCCAGGTGATCACGCATTTTTCTAAATTAACCTTAAAAACTGTGTCCATCCAAGGGGTACACCAGGTTTACGCAGACCGTCTCGGCTTTCCGATTTCATCTCAATCAGACAAACAGATTACGTTTCAAGTCACACCCGATTTTCGTTTAACCTTTGAAGAAGTGTATGAGCCGATTTCCCCCGCCCATATTGCTTTTCAAGTGCCTTATTCCCTATTTCATGAATCAGCGAAAAAGATCAAAGAATCTGGTCTTTTGCTTGTTCGATGGGAGGATGGGCATGACATTGATCAAGAAAAAGGACGAATGAACCTGTATTTCCGCGATGGAGACGGGAATCTTCTTGAGATTATTGCCCACGAGTATGTGTCAGAAGAGGTCGTCCTGCCATCCACTCCCCTACACATTCTATATTTACGAGAAGTGGGCTGTCCTGTGGAAAGTGTGCCTGTTTTTACGCAATGGCTTAAATCGAATATAAGCCTGAAAACCTATGAGGATGGCGAAATTTTTAACTTCGTCATCGGAGGTACGGCGCATATTGTAGCCACATGGAAAAACAGGCCCTGGATTCCCATTGCAATGAAAGCGTTGCCACCGAAAATGCACGTCACTTTTGGAACACCTGACCAAGCGTTTCTGCAAAAAGTGCGGAGACGCTTTGAAAAAAGTAATGTCCTCTTCCATTCGGATGCTCATGAGCTTACGTTCGTCCGGGAAGGATACTCGTTTTCTGTTATCCATACACCCGATTACGCCCCCGACATCCCGAGTAAATTGCAATTACCACTTTCTATCTCCACCTAACAAATACAGCGGCAGTCAAGGACTTCAAATGTTGTCCCTGACTACCGCTGTTCTGCTCTCACGCTATCCTCTGGCGACCTTTCTCTTCAAAAGTGGCTCGCGACCTTCGCGTCCTTGTGTTTTTGCAAGGTAGATGGCGTATTCAAGCGGGCGAGTAATGGCATTCTTGTACTGCCCCGTTGCCCCCATCTCCCGGAAAATTTCCCGAGCTGGTTTGGGATTCACTTCGATCAGCCAAGCGCGACCATCTACATCGATGCCAATATCCAGTCCAAATTCAACCATCCGTCCAAAATGATCCTCGAGAGTTTCCGCTGTTTGAAAAGCGAGCTGTTCGCAATCATGCACGATCTGTGCAGTGCGCTCCTCCCCAAACTTCGGTCGGAGAAATACCGAAACAGGGATAGCTTTTCCCCCGCCATGCAGATTAGAGGTGGCACTGCGTTCTGGACCCACGCGAATTCCATGACCTGTAATGCTCCATTCACCCTGCCCATTCTTTTGAATCAAGAGGCGCATGTCTACTGCACGCGAAGGAACCAGTTGCAAACGAAGTCCTTGCTGAACGATGTATTTCTCCTGTCTCGTCCATCGCTCTACCCATCTCTGGGCAGCGGCTTTGTCTCTTACTACTGTGGATACTTTCGCCCTTTGCTTGTTCCGTCCGAGCAGTCGAAGTTCGTCGCCACGCTTTTCAATGGACAAGATGTTTCGTCCTCCTGTTCCATTGAGTGGCTTTACGTAGAGCAATGGATGCTTTCCTAGCATGTTGACTAGGCTTTGTCGGTTGTAGAGGTGTGTCTCCGGAAGCCAGCGATGCATTCTGGGGTCCCGATGCAGCACCTCATGCACACGCCATTTGTTTGCCAAGCGATTGTTTGCGTACAAAAAATTACTCGTCCGACGAAAGGCCACATAGTTCTTAAACGCTTGTGACGGTGTATAGCGGTATCGGTCGAAAACAGCGTCTGGACGGTCAAAAATCCTTGCTTGCCAACCGCCATTACTCCCCGGGACATACCCTCTCACCTGCTTCCCTGCTCCAAGCACATCGTTTGGTGAAAACAAGAAAACGGTACAGCCTAGTTCTTGTCCAGCCTTGAGTAGTCGCCGAAAATAGGTTGGCTCTGCAAAGCGCTTGCCTTCCCGCCAAGTCAAGATGCCGATTATGGGTCGTTTCAAAAGACCACCCTCTCTCGTTTCCTCCTTGGCAGTTTATTCAGTCCGTAGTCAAATGGCGATTATCTCAGCTTCTTTTCCAAGTGAAACAGATCGAGTGGCAACGGAGCCGTGACTTCGATGACTTCTCCCCCGAATGGATGCACAACTTTGAGCACTGCTGCGTGCAGCGCTTGTCGCTTAATGAGTTCGCGCTTGCCACCATACAGTTCATCCCCTAAAAGCGGGTGCCCAATATGACTGAAGTGAACGCGAATTTGATGGGTTCTCCCTGTCTCCAATTGACATTCTACTTTCGTAGCTGTTTGAAAGCGTTCCTTCACCTGATAATGGGTAATCGCTGGATCGCCGTTAGGTGTAACCCTTCTGCGCGTCCCATGATTCCGGTCTTTTCCAATGGGCTCATTGATTTTCCCGCGCTCTTTGGACATTTGTCCCGAAACATACGCGACATAGGTACGCTTGATTGTGCGCTCACGCAGCATTTCATCTAATAGTGCAGAGGCCCACGCATGCTTCGCGTACAGAACGACGCCTGACGTATCCTGATCCAGCCGATGGATATGGCGAACTTTTGCTTCCAAACCTGTACGGAAAAAGTGCCCCGACACGAGATGATCCAACGTCACATGATGATATCGTTCGGTTGGATGTAACAGAAGGCCAACCGGCTTATTCACGATGAGCAAATGATCATCCTCGTATAAAATCTCGGGAACTTCACTAGCCGGATCAAGCCCCAATGGCTCAGGCTTGCACATCCGCAGGCGAATTTCCTGACCTGCATTTCCTGTAACATGCTGAGCAACAGGTGCGCCATCCAGTAGGATTTCTTTGTATTGGAATAAAAGATGGACCTGCTTGCGAGGCAGCTTCCACTCTTCGCGCAGCAGGTTCCCAATCGGGATAGCATCGTCTTTGTCTCGTAAATGAGCAACGAGCCATTCCCCTTCTTTTTTCATGAATAACATTTCTGTCTATCTCCCTGTTCTATGTTGATGCAATTACGCTTGCTCGAGTCCTTTACTGACTTGAATAGCACGGTCCAGGAAATGCTCGATCTCCTCACGACTTTTTCCGAGCTTGCTAACAAAGCGAACCAGTTCTTTTCCATTATGGAACGCAATAAAGCTCGGAATTCCGAAGACATCGTACTTTTGGGACAAGTCCGGAAGAGTGTCACGGTTGACTTCAATCATGTCCAGCTGTTCTTTGTATTTTTCTTCCACGGCAGGCATAAATGGATCAATGCGATGGCAATCTGGGCACCAATCCGTGAAGAATTTGACGATGACTGGCTTGGTTGCTGCGATTACTTGCTCGAACTCAGCTTCTGTCTTAATTTCTCTCATGTTATCTTCCTCCCAGAATGATTTGGAAATAGTGTACCACAGGCACGGGCTGTTTGGGACGTTTAGGAGAAACAATTGCCAGCACTAACAAATCAACAAACGGAAATCCTATCTGTTGTAACCCCAAAAAATTTAAGGTAGGTGCTACTCATGAAGAAATTCGCTGCTCTGTTGATGGTTGCATGCTTGGTAACTACTGCAATTCCTGTATCTGCTGCGACACATGACGGTCACAAAAAACACCACAAGGTACAAACAAAAGCGCATCATATGAAGACCAAAGCTCACCATATGAAAACCAAAGCACATAAAGGCAAAGTGCATATCAAGGCTTTGCCGAAAACGGGTATGGGTGGGGCTAGCAATTAAAGGGGGATCTTCCCCCTTTTCTTTGCGACCTATGAAAAAACTGCTCGGGTCCCTTCTATTCATTAGTTTGGTTACAATCGGTTGCGGCCATACAGCTAAACAACCTGTCGAAGCTCCCAAAATCGTAAATACCATGCAAAAACCAGCAGGGCCCATCCATATCAAACAAACGGTTACCGTTTATGGTCCTTCGCTGCCACCTCAACCGACGTTCCTTCCTGCCCCTCCTCTTCCAGACGGAATCATGCCGACACTTCTACATATTCCAAAACTGAACCTGCAAGCTCGTGTAGAACCGGTCGGCGTTTTACCGAATGGGCAAATGGGCGTCCCAAAGGCTTTTGATCGCGTGGGTATTTTGGCGCCATGGACGAAGCCCGGGATGAAGGGAAATGCAGTGATCGCCGGTCATTTTGATCATTATACGGGTCCAGCTGTTTTTTACCATCTGAAAAAACTAAAGCCTGGCGACAAAATCACGGTGCGTGAAGCAAAAGGAAGAACGCTAACCTTCCAGGTTCGCAGAGTAGAAAGCTTCCAGACAGCCGAAGCCCCCATCGATCAGATTTTCGGAAATGCAGAGAGCTCACATCTGAATTTGATTACCTGCTCCGGCAAATTTAACAAGAAAACACAGGAGCATGCTCGTAGGCTCGTCGTCTTTTCCGAACTTGTTCAAGATACAATACCGCAAGATGAAAAACCCAGTGTTCGCAAATGATTGCGGCGACTGGGTTTCTTGTTTGCCTTTATATTTTGCCACCCTGCTCGATGAGACATTGAACAAATGCCTCTGCCGGACGAGACAAGGGCTTGTCTTTTCGATATGCCACCACAAGAGTCCGAGATGGCTTGGTTTTTATGCGCACATAAGTTGGTGGTTCAATTGTTCCAGGTGCGAGCGTAATCATTTTCGGAGCAAACGACAACCCCATACCTGCTGCAACAAGTGACTGAGCTGTCTGGATGTTCGAGCTCTCAAACACGATTCGCGGTCGGAATCCCGCCTGCTCACAGAGCCGGAGCGAAATCGTGCGGAAGCCTTGTCCTTCTTTTAACAGGATAAAAGGCTGATCAGCTACCTCTGCGAGATCGACTTCTTTTCGTTTCGCGAGCGGATGATTGGCCGGTACCGCTAAAAAGATTTCTTCATTGATCGCGGGGATGATTTCCAGAGACGGATCACTGATGGGCATCGTTAGTAGGCTTACATCAATTTTCCCCCGCACAAGTAGCTGCTCCAAATGACTCGACGTTTCCTCCATCAATTGCAGCTCGACACCGGGAAATTGCTGTGTAAACGTAGGCAACACCCTTGGCAGCACGTACGCCCCTGTAATCGGTAGACTTCCTACTAGCAATTTGCCGCTTTCTCCTATGGCATAAGCTCGCATTTCCCTCTCTAGACCCTCTGACATGTCGACGAGCGTTTGCGCCACCTGTATGAAGCGCTGGCCCGCATCAGTCAGTTCTACGTGCTGCGGCAAGCGATGGAACAAGCTGACACCGAGTATTTTCTCCAGCTTTGCAATTTGCTGGCTCAACGAAGGTTGGGCCAAATGTAATCGATTGGCTGCCCGAGAAAAACTGCGTTCTTCCGCAACAGCAAGTACATAACGAATTTGTCGTAACTCCATATAGACCTCCCGATAGGCAAAAACTATCCTTCTTATAATTATTATATCTTTGAACTATTCTCTTTGCCATGTTACAACCTTGTTAAGAGTTTTTTGATCGAAGGAGGAAAACATGATGACAGCCCGTACGATGTTTGAAAAGATTTGGGACAATCACGTTATTCACGAAGAGGCAGGCAAGCCGAGCCTTTTGTATATCGACCTGCACCTGGTTCACGAGGTGACTTCGCCGCAAGCTTTTGAAGGACTCCGCTTGGCTGGCCGCAAAGTCCGCCGTCCAGAGCTTACCTTCGCAACCATGGACCACAACGTACCGACTGCTGACCGTTTCAATGTCAAAGACCCGATTTCTCGTCAACAAATGGAAACCTTGACGGCGAACTGTGAGGAATTCGGGATTACACTCGCGGATCTGAACAGCCCAGATCAAGGGATCGTCCACGTCATTGGTCCTGAGCTCGGGCTCACGCATCCAGGTAAAACAATCGTCTGCGGTGACAGCCACACCTCCACTCACGGAGCATTCGGTGCCCTCGCCTTCGGTATTGGTACCAGTGAAGTGGAGCATGTACTCGCAACGCAATGCTTGCAGCAATCCAAACCAAAAACGATGGAAGTACGCGTAAATGGCGACCTGCCATTCGGTGTCAGTGCAAAAGATTTAATTTTGGCGATTATCGCAAAATACGGAACTGATTTTGCAACTGGTTACGTCGTAGAATACACAGGCGCTGCGATCCGCAACCTAACTATGGAAGAACGCATGACTGTGTGCAACATGACGATTGAGGGTGGCGCTCGTGCTGGCTTAATCGCTCCTGACGAGACTACTTTTGACTACTTGAAAGGCAAACGTTACGTTCCACAAGGGGAAGACTTCCTTTCAGCTGTCGAGGCTTGGAAAGAGCTGTGCACGGACGAAGGCGCTGCGTTTGATGCCTGTGTAGAAATCGAGGCAGCCGAGATCGCACCGCAAGTTACCTGGGGAACGAGCCCTGGTATGGGTACGAACATTACAAACACCGTTCCAAACCCTGAGTCATTCGAGACAGTCGCACAGCGCAAAGCGGCACAAGATGCTCTGGCGTACATGGACCTTGCACCTGGCACTCCTATGAGCGAAATCAAAATCGATCGCGTGTTTATCGGCTCCTGTACAAACGGTCGGATCGAGGACTTGCGCAAAGCAGCCGAGGTGGCAAAAGGACGCAAGGTCTCCCCTTCCGTACACGCGATGGTCGTTCCTGGCTCTCAGGCAGTTAAACAGCTCGCTGAGCAAGAAGGCTTGCACCTCATTTTCCAAGAAGCTGGCTTTGACTGGCGCGAATCTGGTTGTTCCATGTGTCTGGCGATGAATCCAGATATCCTTTCCGAGGGTGAGCGTTGTGCTTCTACCTCCAACCGGAACTTCGAAGGACGTCAAGGACGCGGCGGAAGAACGCATCTGGTTAGCCCGGAAATGGCAGCAGCAGCAGCTATCGCAGGCCACTTCGTCGACGTACGTGAATGGAAAAGCGAGAACGCTAGCAAGGAGGTATTCCAATGAATCCATTTGTCATCCACACCGGAGCGGTAGCCCCACTCGATCGTGTAAACGTAGATACCGACGCAATTATCCCTAAGCAGTTCTTGAAGCGCATTGAGCGTAGCGGTTTTGGTCAATTCCTGTTCTACGAATGGCGCTTTACTGTCGATGGTGCGCCAATCGATACGTTCATTCTGAATACGCCTGCGTACAAGGAGTCTACGGTCCTTCTTGCCCGCAACAATTTTGGCTGCGGCTCCTCTCGTGAGCATGCCCCATGGGCTCTCCTTGATTATGGCTTCCGCTGTGTGATTGCTCCATCCTTTGCGGACATTTTTTACAACAACTGCTTCAAAAACGGCATCCTGCCGATCAAGTTGAGTGAAGAGCAAGTCGATGAGCTGTTCAATCGTGCTCAAAACAAGCCGAACTACCAGCTGACCATCGATCTGCAAGAACAAGTCGTTCGTGACAGTGAAGGTCTCTCCTATCCGTTCGAGGTAGACTCCTATCGTCGTTACTGCCTGCTGAATGGTCTCGACGATATTGGAATCACGTTGCAGTATGAAGATAAGATCACTGCATACGAAGCAAGTCGTTAATTTATCATCCATAGCGTAGCGCATAGAAAAAACGAAGGCATCCACTATTGTGTCCCTTCGCTTTTTCTATGTTTGTCCTATAGATGAATATACATGTGGTTCTCATCAAAGTATTGATCGCCGATTTTCAGTGCCCGCTTCTCTAAACCGTATGGGAGAAAACCCATTTTTTCATAGAGACGAATGGCACCCGGATTGGTCGTGACGACAGCGAGCTGTACCGTATCAATATCTCCCCGCTTCTTCAAATACGCGAGCTCGGTCTGCATGAGTGCTTGCGCGACACCCGTCCCCCGATAAGCTTCACGCACGTACATAGAGACGATAGATGCTTTGTGTCTTGCTTTCATCCCTCGATGGCGGAAAAAACCGATGATGCCAGCCAGATGTCCTTCCACAAAAGCTCCAAAATAGCCGCTATCCCCCGCCTCTCCTTGCGAAAGTCTTCTCAGCCACTCTTCCCCAGGCATTTGAATTTCCTCTTCATAGGTAGAGCCGAATGCATCTGGATCAGTTTGTAGCCCTTCCAGTCTAATTTTAATGAGCTCATCTGCATCATCTGGTACCAAAAAGCGAACTTCCATTCTAAGCTGCACCTCTCCCATTTTTAATTTCCACTTATCTTAGTCAAGAGTTGCTAGAAAGTAAAGAACTATCTAAAAAAACAGACCAGGAGCGTCTCCCTGGCCTATGAACCTCTTCCTATGCAGTTCCCGTCTGATTGGGGTTGCTTTGCCCAAACAGCTCCAGTGCTTGCTCCCGCAGCTTGAACTTTTGAATTTTACCGGAAGCGGTCATCGGATATTCGTCTACAAACTGTATGTAGCGAGGGATTTTGTAATGAGCGATCTTCCCTTCGCAATAGTCCCGTACCTCATCCTCCGTCAACGTTTCGTGAGGCTTTACCCGAATGCACGCCAATACCTGCTCGCCGTATTTAGCATCAGGTACACCTACAATCTGGACATCCAGCACTTTTGGATGTGTATAGAGGAATTCTTCCACTTCACGAGGATAAATATTTTCCCCTCCGCGAATGATCATATCCTTGAGCCTGCCTGTAATCCGATAGTAGCCTTCTTCATCGACGGTTGCCAAGTCTCCGGTATGTAGCCAGCCTTCCTGATCGATCGCTTTCACTGTCTCCTCTGGCATGTTGTAATAGCCTTTCATGACCAAATATCCTCGGGTGCACAGCTCGCCTTGTACACCTGGCGGCAAAATGTCACCTGTCGCCGGATCGATGATTTTTGCTTCTACCTCTGCATGGAGACGACCGACAGTGGATACTTTTCGCTCGAGGGAATCCTCTGGCACAGTCTGTGTGATGACGGGAGAAGCTTCGGTTTGTCCGTACGCAATCGTAATGTCACGGATTCCCATTTGATCGACGACCTTCTTCATAACCTCAATCGGGCATAAAGAACCAGCCATGATGCCTGTTCGCAGCGAGCTCAGGTCACGCTGGGCAAACGTCGGATGGTTCAGCTCGGCAATAAACATGGTGGGTACACCGTACAATGCTGTGCAGCGTTCAGCCTCCACAACCGCAAGTACCATACCGGGATCAAAGGCGATGACAGGAACCATCGTCGCACCAGTTGCTACACATGCCAAGGTCCCCATCACACAGCCAAAGCAGTGGAAAAACGGAACAGGAATGCACACCTTATCCTCTGACCCGAGCCGCTGACATTCCGCTACCTTGACCGCATTGTTGACGATATTGACATGTGACAGCATGACTCCCTTTGGAAAACCAGTCGTCCCCGATGTGTACTGCATATTGATGACATCATCAGGGGAGAGCGTCGCCTGACGCGCGATCCGCTCTTCTTCCGTGACCAATACAGCACGTTCGAGTAAATCACTCCACAAAAACATTCCGGGTTGTCGCTCATTCCCTAGATAGATCACATTTTTTAAATGCGGAAGCCTTTTAGATTGTAGCGCTCCTGGATCACACGTCTGTAACTCTGGGCAAATCTCTTGAATCATGGCGAGATAATTCGCATCGCGATAAGAATCCATTAAGAGAAGCGTCGTCGACTCGGATTGACGCAACAAATATTCCAGTTCATGTACCCGGTAGCTCGTATTGACCGTTACCAGTACACCGCCCATTTTCGCCGTAGCAAACTGGGAAATCACCCATTCTGGAACATTGGTTGCCCAAATCGCGATATTGTCCCCTTTTTGAATGCCAAGAGACATAAATCCCCGCGCTGCCTGATTGCATATCGCTTGAAATTCCCCAAACGTATAACGGAGCCCTCGTTCGTGATAAACCAGCGCTTCCTTTTCCTGATATTTACTGGTTGTGTCGTCTAACATATTGCCGATTGTGGTCATATGAATCATACAAGCACCCCCAAAACATTCAGACTATTCTGTATGATTCTTCTTTTACGCCACAATCCCTTCTTTTTCCATTATCGTCCTATACCCATTCGTTCTTGTGTTCCTTGATAAAGGCAATGTCCTCTTGATAGTGAAGAATATGACCTTCTTCGACCATCTTTTGAAAAGCAGCATCGCCTTCACTGGCTTTTCTGGCAATGGTTTTGCATAGTCCTTCTAAACGAAGCAAGACCATTTCTAGCGTACCTTCCTTCATTTCCATCCCGTACGATTCAAAAAACATGGCCACTCGCTGTTTTCGCTGATTGGCATGCAGCAGTGGTTGGTAATGGATTCTTTCTCCAGATTCCGTTAAAGAAAATCTACTCAAAGGCACGCAGGTATAGAGCGTATAGGCGATATCCCAAAGTCTTGGACCCGGAGCCGCTAAATCAAAATCGATAATGCCAATCGGTACTTCTTGATGGAAAATGATATTGTACATAGCAAAGTCGTTATGACAGATGATCTCACGCGGGCCAGGAGTGTGATCCAACGAATGCCACTGATCATCGAAAGGAAAATCACTCACAGAATCATGATAAAGCCGAAGCATTTTCGCAATTTCTTGTAACGCTTCGTTTGCATGCATATATTCCTTCCAAGGATAATGACCTGCCTCTCCTTCAATAAAGGACAGGATTTCTCTCCCCTTTTCATCCATGCCTAAAAATTTCGGCGCATTCGGATATCCTTTTCTTTCCAAGTGCTTCAATAAATCATGGATGTTCTTGCTTCCTGGCTTTACTTCCCTTCTAACTGTATGGCCAGAACGGTAAACGTTCGTGACGTTTCCGCCCGCTAATAATTCTTCTTTCGACGATGACGATTTTGACATTGCATGAACGCTCCTTTCTTTTGACGAAAAAAGAAAGCGTCCCTGTTGTGGAACGCCATCTACTTTACTGCACGACGATTTTTTTCGTAACCTCTACCTTGTATGGCAGGTGGTTGCTGTAGTTGAGCTCTACCCGAATTTCATGCTCTCCCTTGGGCAACTTTTTCAGTAAAAATTCTGGTTGATAAATCATCCCTTTTGGCTCGCCATTCAGGTATAAATGTGCGTGCCCCTCACCAAAGACTGGTGCCTCTGCCAATTCTCCATTGTCCTGAACAAACGTGAAGTTCTCCGTAAGCAAGGATACTTCTGCCGTCGTCCCATCCATCTTGACCTCCATATTCAGCGCTGGCTTTTCTGACCCTGCTGGCTGGTTCATGGGTGCCGTCGCTGTAACAGAAGTAGTTGGATCTGACGGTCGATAAGAGTCAGAGACGCTCAGAGGGTCTTTGACCAAAAGTACGATTCCCGCCACTAGTACTACAAGAAAAACGATTCCGCCCAAAATGAGATTGCGCATACTGATAATAAAGACCTTCATGTCTCTACTCTCCCTTTCGCAAGTGCTTGTCACTTATTTGTACATGCATATGCGAGAGTGAAGAGAGTTAGAAGCAAAAACTTTTCTAGTAGTTAACGATAGTTAATAAATTGTACTTCCAATGGCAGATCAGCCTTGCGAATTGCGTTAATGATTTGCTGTAATTCATCTTTGCTTTTTCCCGTCACGCGAATCTGATCGTCTTGAATCTGTGTTTTTACTTTGACCCCTGTATCTTTGATGATGCTGTTGATCTTTTTCGCATTGTCTTTGTCGATCCCCTGCACTAGCTTGACACGCTGACGGACAGTACCACCCGCTGCCGGTTCAATTTTGCCGTAGTCGAGGTTTTTGATCGGGACATCCCGTTTGACAAGCTTCCCAAGTAAAATGTCTTTTACCTGACTGAGCTTGAAATCGTCATCGGAGACGAGAACGAGCTCTTCCTTTTCCAAGGAGATGCTGCTCTTGCTCCCTTTGAAGTCAAAGCGATTTTCTATTTCTTTTAATGCGGTCTGAATCGCATTGTTCACTTCGGACAACTCTACTTTGGACACGATATCAAATGAGCTCTCTTTACTCAAAGAAATTCTCCTCTCTTTTATTAGATCGCACGGATCAAGCCACCATCGACGAGGAAGGATTGACCTGTCACGTAGCTGTTTGCTGGCGAAGCCAAGAACGTCACCATGCGAGCAAACTCGTCAGGCTGACCGTATCTGCCCAATGGGATTTGCTTCTCCCAATTTTCTCTTACTTCATCTGCACTGATGCGCTTCGCCTCTGCGGTAAGCCCATCCAATTGTGCCACACGATCCGTCGCAATTCTGCCAGGCCCGATGGTATTAATCAGAATCCCATCTGGTCCGAGTTCTGAGGAAAGCGTCTTGGATAGGCCCAATACCCCTGTACGAAACGTATTGGACAAGAGCAAATTCTCAATCGGCTGTTTAAAGGACGAAGAAGCGAAGTTGATGATTCTTCCAAATTGGTTCGCTCGCATATGCGGCAAAACAGCACGAATGGCTCGTACATAGCTGAGCAAATTTAACTGGAAGGCTTGCATCCACTGTTCGTCGGTGAGCTGATCGAATCTGCCTGTCGCTGGCCCTCCTGAATTGTTGATTAAAATATCGACGCTGCCAAAATGCTTGACCGTTGCTTCGACAACTCGCTTTATGTCTTCTTCCTTTGTCACATCCACTGTTACGGCTAGAGGTGATTTTCCAGTAGCCTGTTCGATCTCAGCACGAACGATTTCCAGAGCAGCTTCATCTCTACCACATATCGTGACATTCGCTCCTTCTTGGGCGAGGCACTGCGCTGTTGCCTTCCCCAATCCTTTTGATGAGGCGAGTACTAGAGCCGTTTTTCCTTGCAAATATAGATCCATGTGCATGCTCCTTTCATGGTTCACTTTTGTATGTATCTTGATCTCTTTATTCTACAGAACTTTCAGACGAAGGAAAAGCAAAAGAGAAGGGGTACAGCACATACTCCCCTTCTCTTGCGAATCGCTATACCTCTGTCGGAGGTACGTTCTTATCTTTATTTTGTTTTGCTTCTCGTTTCGCTTCGCGCTTCGCCTGGCGAGCCTCTTTGCGCTCCAGTCTTCTTGCCTTCGCCCCCTCAAACAGGGAGTACAGAACTGGAACGAGCACCAGTGTCACGATTGTGTGGAAAATCAAGCCGGAGATTACGGCTGTTGCGAGTGGAGCTTCCAAATCAGAGCCTTCCGCCATTGCAAGACCCATCGGTAGCATCCCGAGAATCGCCGTCAACTTCGTCATGATAACGGGACGAATACGTTCTTTCGTTCCTTGGATGATCGCCTCTGCGGTTTCCATTCCACGTTTACGCAACAGGTTGATCCTGTCGATCAAGAGGATCGCATTGGATACGACGATACCGACAAGCATGATAATCCCGATCATCGCCATTTCACCGAATGTCCGCTGCGTAAGGACGAATCCAAGCACAACACCGACCAAGGCCATTGGAATCGTCAGCATGATGATAAACGGTTGGGACATCCGCCCGAACTGGGCAACCATAATGACGTAAATCAGAGCCAGAACCCCCAAGAATACGAAGATCCCCTGGTTTATATTCGTGCTTTGCTCTTTTAGCTTACCGGCAATTTCCACCTTATATCCTGCTGGTACAATCACGTTTGGCAATTTCTCATTAATCTCACGGCCTACTGGGCCTAAATCACTTCCCAGCATCTCAGCAGAAACCGACACGATACGTTCGCCTTCTTTACGCTCAATCGTGATCGGAGACTTACTGTACTCCATATCTACCAGATCTGCCAAAGGCACTGCTGCCCCGTCTTTCGATGTCACCATAATCGTTTTGAGCTGATCCGGGTGCTTCAGCCAGTTGTCCGGCATCTTCGCAACGACGTCTATTTCGATTCCATCTTGTGTGATGGACGTAATTGGTTGGCTGCCAATTAACACGCTCAGTTGTTGCAAAAGGGAACGGTGATCTACATTCAGTCTGGTAAGCGCTTCTTGTTTTGGCAGCAACGTAACTTTTTCTTTTCCTTCTTTAAAATCGTTGCGAATGTTGGTGAGCCCGTTGATCGTGCCAAGCATCACTTCTAGATCGGTTGCGATCTTCCGCATGACTTCCATGTCATCCCCGTAAACATCCAGTTGGATCGGGCCGCTTCCCCCTTGTTGTCCGAAAGACATGGAGACGGAATCGATTCCTGGGGTCGCATTCAGGCGCTTGTTAATATCTTCATTCAAAGCGTCCTTTTCACGTGTTCTCTCCGTCTTCGGAATTAAGGAAATGAACAATGTTGCTTCTTCCTTGGAAGTGAAGAAGAATACATCTTTGATTTCCGGGATCTCCCGCATAGATGTTTCCGCGGTGATGGCTGCTTTTTGGGCTGTTTCCAACGTAGTACCGATTGGCATTTTCATAGTGACAAAGACGATATTTTCATTTGGGTTAATTCCTTGACCCATTTTCATAAAAGGTGTGAGGAAAGCAGAACCAACCAGCAATGCTAATGCGAGTAAAATTGTTTTCATTCGATGTCTAATCGCTACATGTAAAATACCGCTGAATACACGAATGATAAAGTGTTCCTTGCCTTCTCCTTCTAGTGAAACGTGCTTATCCTTCTGCAAGAAGCGATTGGAAAACACGGGAACGAAGAAGAAAGCAGCGATCGTTGATGCAATAATGGCAGCGGATACTGTAAAAGCGATTGTGGCTAAAACCGGTTTCAGCCAATCTTCAAAATCGGCAAAGACAAGTGGCAAAAAGACGATGATGATCGTGAGCTGCGAAGTGAACACAGGTGTCAAAACTTCTCTCGTTCCTTTAATAATTGCCTGCTTCAGCTCTTCGCCCTTTTCCCTGTAGTGATAGATACTTTCCAATACGACGATGGCGGCATCGACGATCAAGCCGACTGACAAGCTAAGTGACAGCAAGCTGATCATATCGATGTTGTAGCCTGCGAGTTTCATCGCGATGAACGTCATCAACGCAGAGAGCGGCAGCGTCGTAGCGATAACGAGTGTGACCCTCCAGTTGCGAAGGAAGACGAACAAGATGATGATCGCAAGCGCCCCACCAATCATGACATCCCGGCTGAGGTTGCTCACGGCATGCTCGACAAAGGAAGCTCCTTCGAACATGACTTTGATGTTGTATTTGCCGTTTGCTTCTGTGTTAATTTTGCGAACGACTTCTTCTACATTCTTTTGTGTCGTGATCAAGTCATAACCGTCTGCCCGCGTCACGCTGAGTTGAATAAACACAGAACCGTTTGTCAGGGCGACGAAGTCTTTTACTTTTCCACGCAAATCTTCAATTTGTGCCAGTTGATTCAGAGAAACGGTTCCTCTCGGTGTATCAATTGGCAGAGCCTCTATTTCCTGTGGAGTCTGATAAGTATTGTCAATCATGACAACCGTATCAAATCCCGTGTTCTCCAGTGTACCAATCCCTTGCTTCCAGTTTGTATCCTGAAGCTGTGAAATGATAGCCGCTGGCGTTGTTTGATAGGCATTCAATCGCTGTGGCAAAAAGGAAATGGTAATTTTATTCTCGAAGCTTTTCTCTTCTACGATTACTTCCTTGACGCCCTCGACTTCTTCAATGCGATCCTTGATTGAGGTTTTTGCCAAACTCAGCATGGTCTTTGGTTCTGCTCCCACGACGGCAAAATCAATCATTTGATCGCTACCCATATTGCTCTGGAAGATATCTACAGAGTCAACGGCTTTCGGAAAACCGTTTCGGAGACGGTTAACGGCATTTTGTACATCTTGCTTAACCTGCTCGCCTTTGCCTTCATTTGCAGAAACATTGATTCTGACAAAACCTGCACTTGTTGAAGAAGAGTATTTTTTAATATCATTAATCGATTTTAGTTCTTGCTCTACTTTCTTCGTTACTTTTTCTTCCATCTCTTCTGGTGGCAGTGCACCACCGGAAATTCTTACGTTAATATCAGGGAAGTTCGTCTTTGGAACGAGTTCGATATTAAAGCTGAATAAGGACCCCAAGCCTGCAATGACGAGCAAAAATGTAAACAAGTAGACGATTAGCTGTCTTTTCAGCAAAAAGAGAATCATCTTGTTCATGCAACTATTCTCCCTTCGCCTCTACTTTTTGCCCTTCGACGTAGAATGTAATTCCACTGCGCAGGAGCTGGTCGCCTTCTTTCACTCCAGATACGATTTCGATGGAGTCTCCGACCAATTGACCGGTCTTCACTGGTTTTTTTACTGTCAGTCCATTCTCTACTGCCATCACGTAATGGTCGGTTTGACTCACGCCGACACTTTCCAGCGGCACGAGGAAGCCATTCACTTGGCGCGGCACCTCAATTGTTGCGGCCATTCCTCCACGCCAGTAACCATCTGCATTCGGAATCGTGATCTCGACGCGGTACTTCCCTGTATCCTTGTTCACAACTGGAGAGATAAATACAATGGTTCCTTCACTTTTCTTACCATCGTCCGCCAAAGCCTGCACCTTCGTTTTCTCACGGAATTGGCCGATCAATTCATTGGAGACATCCAAGGTTACTTTAACTTCAGACAAGTCGACAATACGAATAATTTCTTGACTTGGAGAAGCCTGCTCTCCGATTTGCAGCTTTACATCCACGACTGTTCCTGCGAATGGCGACTGAATTTTCGCATCATCCAAGCTCTTCTTCGCACGGTCTACACCGCCGGCAGCGGCTTTAATCGATGCATTGGCGACCATGACATCTTCTGGTTCCGCTCCTTTTTGCAGCTCATTCAGAGACAGCTGAGCGTCACGCAGGGTAATCTCTGCTTGCGTAACAGCCCGTTTACTTGCATTTATTTCGTTTTGCGAAATGGCTCCGCCAGCAAACAGCTTCTCACTTGTTGCGAGGTCCTGCTTTGCTTTATCCAAACTGTCTTGCGCACTTTTTACCTGCAAACGCTTCTGCTCAAGTGCTTCTGCTGTCGCGCCCTTTAACGTCTTGATTTTCCGCGCTGCTGCTTCCTCTACTTGCCCCTGTGCTGCTGCAATTTCTTTTTGGGTGTAACGCGTATCCAATGTGGCCAATAACTGACCTTGCGCGATTTTTGCTCCTTTGGTCGCGGAGATCGCTGAGATCGTTCCGCCTGTACCAAACGACAGTACCGCTTCCCGCTTAGCTTCCACCATCCCTGTGACCGCGAGCATCACTGGCTTTGTTGCTTTTTGTACCTTTACAACCTCTACTACCTTCGCCTTTGCCTCTGTCTGCTGCGGTGCCTCTGGTGCTGGTGCTGAACAACCTGCTGCGACCAACATTACCGAAGCCAGAATAATCGATGCCCGTTTTTTCACAAGAATTCCTCCAAATTTTCACAATCATTCCTCATGGCGTAATTGTGCCAGTTTTTACCTCTGCTGCAAAACAGTCAGCGGGTGGAAATTCATATCCGCCCCGAGACGGAGACCAGCACCTCCCAGCGCATAAATAAATACGCAAGAAAACTGGGAAAGTTACCTTTTATTGGAGGATTTTATAGAAAAATTTACAAAAAAAGCAGCCAAGTCATAGACTTGAACTGCCTTTTGGATTTGATCCCTGTTATTGTTCGATCAGTTGTTCCAGTTCTTCGAGCAATTCCTTGAATACACTTAATGCTTCTGCAATCGGTGTTGGCGACGTCATGTCTACGCCTGCGCCCTTAAGCAGATTGAGCGGATAATCTGAGCTACCGCCCTTGAGGAACTGCAAATAACGATCCACGGCTGGCTGGCCTTCCTCCAATATCTGCTTGGAAAGAGACGTCGCGGCAGAGAAGCCAGTCGCGTACTTATACACATAGAAGCCTCGATAGAAATGAGGAATCCGCGCCCATTCCAAATCTACCTCGCTGTCTACGACCATATCCGGGCCGTGATAGGCAACATTGAGCTCACGATAAATGGTACTGAGAGATTCCGCTGTCAGCGGCTCTCCCTGCTCTTCTTTTGCGTGCACAATTTTCTCAAACTCAGCAAACATGGTTTGACGGAATACCGTTCCACGGAACTGCTCCAGGTAATGATTAATCAAGTACATGCGCTGTTTCTTGTCAGTCGTCGTCTCGAGCAAATGATTCATCAGAAGTGCTTCGTTCAATGTGGAAGCCACTTCTGCTACGAAAATCTTGTAATCGGCATACGTGTAAGGCTGTGCGTGATTGGAATAGTAGCTATGCAAGGCATGCCCCATCTCATGCGCCAACGTAAACATGTTGTTGACATTGTCATGGTAGTTCATGAGCACAAATGGATGTGACGTAAAGGCGCCCCATGAATAGGCTCCGCTTGTCTTCCCTTCGTTTTCATGCACATCGATCCAACCGTTGGAAAAACCTTCTTCCAAAATGCGACCGTACTCCTCACCCAGAGGATGAAGGGCTTCTTTAATCGTTGATACAGCCTGATCATACGGGATTTTCATGTCCGTCTCAGGTACGATTGGCACGTACAAATCGTACATGTGCAATTCATCTACGCCCAATAATTTTTTGCGCAAAGCAATGTATCTGTGCATGAGCGGAAGATGCTCATGGATCGTTGCAATCAGGTTATCGTAAACAGGGAGCTCCACATTATCGGCAAACAAGGCTGCGTACAGGGCAGACGGATATTTTCTCGTTCGTGCGTAGAAAACATCCCCTTTGATGGCAGATGTCAACGAAGCTGCGATTGTATTGCGGAACTTGCCATACGTGCTGTACAACGCCTCGAATGCTTCTTTGCGCACGCGTCGATCTTTGCTTTCCATGAACTGCGTATAGCGTCCCTTGGTCAGCTCGACTTCTTCGCCATTTTCATCCGTGATCATCGGAAATTTCATGTCAGCGTTGTTGAGCATCCCAAAAATTTTGGAAGGAGAAGACACAAGTTCGCTCATATTTGCCAGCAATGCTTCTTCCTCGGCGGACAGCGTATGTGGCTTGAAGCGAGTTATCTCTTCCAACAAAATGCGGTAGTGCTCAAGACCTTCTACTTCTTTGATCCACGTTTGCAAGTCTTCCGTGGAAATCGCCAAAATCTCTGGCTGTATGTACGAAATGGAACCATATACTTGCGTGCTGAGGCTGGTCGCCCTGTCAGTCAGCCCTTGATACTTGCTGTTCGCATTGTCTTCGTCTCGACGCATACGTGCATAGACGTACACTTGATCAAGCGTCTTCAATAATTCATCTTGCAGAGTCAACACGGCCAGCAACTGTTTACCGGAAGTAGCTAGAGAGCCTTTCATTGCTGCGATTTTTTCTGTGAGCTGTTTTACTTTTTGTACGTCCGCTTCCCAATCATTATCAGTGGGATACATGTCCTCAAGACGCCATTTGTATTCAGCGGGGACGTCACTGCGTTTCGGCAGTGTTTTGCTTTTATTCACCGTGATCACTCCCTCGTTATTCATGTAAGATGAATTGGTCAAATCATCCATATGTGTATCCTATCGCATTATGCCTACAGGTTCAAATCAATCAGGCGCTTTCACGTTTTCCACAGAAAAAAAGCCGAGCTTTCCCGTGATGGAAAAGTCAGCTTCTCCCTACTCCAATATAGTGAAAGCCTGCTTCCTTTACCTCCTGGTTCGGCCAAGCATTTCGTCCGTCTACCAAGAGCGGCTGCACCATGCTTTGATGAACCTGTTTCCAATCCAGTTGGACACACTGTTCCCATTCTGTGACCAAAAGAGCCGCGTGTGCTCCCTCGCATGCTTCTGCCGCGGATTGCGTGTACGTGATCTGTGGAAACTGCTTGCTGACACCAGGTGCTCCAATCGGATCGAACGCCTTCACGGAAGCGCCTTTTTGCAGAAGTGATTCTATCAATTTGAGCGAAGGCGCTTCGCGGATGTCATCCGTATCCGGTTTAAACGTCAACCCCAAAACGGCAATTTGTTTGCCTTTCAGATCAGGGAGTTGCAAGCATAACTGCTCCAAAAACCAGCCAGGTTGTGTAGCATTCACCTCTCGCACTTTATCCAAAATGCTTAAGTGAATATTGTGCTCTGCTGCGAGCTGCAATAACGCAATCGTATCCTTCGGAAAACAGGAACCGCCATAGCCTACTCCTGCCCGTAAAAATTGCGGACCGATTCGGCTGTCCAGTCCCATACCTCGCGCAATCGTCACAATATCCGTCCCGAGCGCGGTACTCAACCGTGCTAGCTCATTCATGAAGGAGATTCGGGTTGCCAAAAATGCATTCGAAGCGTATTTGATCAGCTCCGCGTTTGCTCTGGTGGTGATTACTCGCGGTGCCTTCACGCCATTGTACAGCTCCTCCATGCGAGCCGCTGCCTGAGGACTATCTACACCAATGACGATTCGCGAAGGCTCCAATGCGTCCAATAATGCACTCCCTTCCCGTAAAAACTCCGGGTTGGATGCAACAGATACACCTTGACAGCCAGCCAGCATCCCCGCTACTTTTTCGCCTGTTCCGACTGGTACGGTACTCTTGATTACCACGATGCGTTCTTTCGGCGCGAGCGAATGGACCTTTTCCATGTCAGAAACAGACCCAAGTACATACGTTAAATCGGCTGTGCCGTCTGCTGCTTCAGGTGTCCCCACACAAATGAAAAAAATCTCTGCGTCCTTCGCCTCTGTCAGATCCGTATAAAAAGCTAGCGAGCCATCATCCAATACTTTTTTCAATGCCTCTTCTAAGCCTGGCTCGTAAATCGGCGAGATCCCTTGCCGCAATTTTTCTACTTTGGACGCAACGAGGTCAATACCGATCACCTGATGACCGTTTATGGCAAGGGAGACAGCAGTCGTCAAACCTACGTAGCCGGTCCCAATAACTGCAACTTTCATTCCTTCACCTCATCATTTTTTCGACACACGTAAATAGAGCTCTTCTAGCCTCATCCGTTGCTTATGGATATCGTGGTTTTTTTCTACTTTCAGTCGAGCCTCCGTCGTGACCTGTGCCCACTCGTGACTATCTGTTAGTACACGATTTATCATTTTCCCGAGTGCAGTCGGTGATTTCTCCGGAACCAGATATCCGGTCACTTTGTTTTCGACCAGCTCCGGAATCCCCGCGTGATAGGTGGAAATGACAGGGCGTCCGCTAGCCATCGCTTCCATGATGACATTAGGAATCCCCTCTTGGTTGCCATTTCTCGCTGTCTTACATGCGATGATGAACAAATGGCACTTAGCCAGTTCACGCTGGACTTCACGATGTGGCAGAGCTCCTTTGAGCACGACTTGTGTGCCTAACCTGTTTTTCTTGATCAGTCGTTTGAGCTTCTTTTTTTCTTCTCCATCGCCGACGATGATTAGCTTCGCCTTGGGATGTTTTTTTTGCACGTGGGTAAACGCCTTGATTAACGTATCCATACCCTTTTTTTCAGTCAGTCTCCCTACGCTTAGCAATCGGTACTCCCCATTCTCCACAGGCTGTGGCGGCAGCATGGGAAATTTGCGTAAATCAATTCCTGAGCGGATAAGGGTAATTTTGGATGGGGGACAGCCCAGATGAATCAATCTCTTTCTCATGTGATTGCTCACGACTGTAAACGCATGGCCCTTTCGAAAGAGACGCGTGAGGGACCTTCTGTACAATGGATTTTCTTTGACGCGCTTGGTGGCATCAAAACCGTGAAAGGAAGTGATCAGAGGGAGCTTGCTTTTTTGTGCATGAGGAAGTAATTCTAATCCAGCAGGACCAAAACGGGCATGCAGGCACTTAAATTTTTTTCGTCGCAGCCAAGTGGAGAGGCCGGCCATATGCTTGCGCACATAGACCGGCGAATAAGGAAATTGTTTTCGGTTAAAGGCTCGCTGTCGGGTTAACACCACGGGTTTGACCACTTGATGTCCAAGCAATTGCTCGTAAATGAACGTTTCACTCTTGGGAAGAAACTTTCTGCGATAAACGAGGACCCGATGCATGCAACTGGCCTCCTTGATGACGGGTATTACCCCTTCGATTGCGAACGAATCTCTGCTAATTGATGGCGAAGGCCCTCTTCTAGCGTCACTTTTGGCTTGTATCCCAAGCGTTGTTGGGCAAATTGGATATCCGCACAGGTTCGTAAGGAGTCACCTGCCGGCCCATTTTGATACGTAATGCGAGGGGTCAGATTCATTAACGTACCCATGATGGATAGCACATCGATGAGCTTGATTTCCCGATCGCCACCCACATTAAAAATGTCACCGGGAACAGCATGCTGTGCAGCGAGCAGATTCGCCTCTACCGCGTCTGTCACATACGTAAAGTCTCGTGATTGCTGGCCATCCCCATAGATGACGACCTGCTCGCCTTTCATCATTTGACGAAAGAAACGATGAAAAGCCATATCGGGACGTTGTCTGGGACCGTATACCGTAAAGTAGCGCAGCATGGTAACCGGGAGTCCATAAGCTTTTACATAAACGGAGCAGATTTGCTCCATCGCTTCCTTGGTCACACCATATGGGGAAACTGGGCGAAGAGGCGCATTTTCATTGGTTACTGTCCCCTGCATCGTCCCGTAAACCGAGGAAGAGGACGAAACCACGATGACAGGTGGCTTCGGTCTTTGCAAGCAAGCCTCCAGCAATTCTTGTGTAGCCAAAATATTATGGCTAACGTACTCAGCAAAAGACTTTCCCCAACTGTTTCTCACGCCCGGCAAGGCAGCGAGATGGAAAACAGCATCGACGTTCTCAAGCCAGACGTCCCAGCGCCCAGTCTGAAGCGTTGTAGAGTGGAAGGTGAAGGCAGGATGTTTTCCTATTTCGGCCAGATTACGCAGTTTCGCAGCAACATCGTAGTTATCGATAAACCCGTCTATCCCGATGACTGTCACGCCATCGTTCAACAAGCGCTGTGTCAAATGAGACCCAATAAAACCTGCACAGCCGGTGACAAGAGCTTTCTTCATCGCCTCCGACGCCTCACTTTCTTCAGCCTTTTAATGACTAAATAACCTTCCTTGTAACCATAGATGGCCTTGTACTTCTTACCCCACCTGTTCAGATAAAATTTGAATGTTTTTTTTCGCAAATAATTACGGCGGAACTTCATTTTGCTGTCTGTGAGCTGACCTTTATGCTTCGTCCGGTTGTACAGGATCTGGTTGATGTATCTCACCCGATACTTTTCAATTAATCGCAAAATGATTCGCCGGTCCTCCATAATCCTTCCCTCGTATCGATCCGAGGTATCCCAACCACCCACTTTGTGCAGGGCTTCTACGCGATAGCAACGTGGAGAAACCATCCAGCGATTGTACTTCAGAAACTGGTATTTGTTATGAAATGTCTTATGCTTCACCTTAATCGTTTTGGTATACTTTCCGCTCCTAACTTTCCAGATGTTCATGTTGCCATAGAAGAGAGCTGTGCTTTTCTTGCTTTTGTGAATGTACTTTTTGAGCACTGACAGCGTTCGTTTCGGTAACCAGTCATCGGAGTCGAGTTGTACGAGATAAGGGGTATCCACCATGGACAATGCCTGATTCATGACTTTGCCGATTCCAGAATTTTGTTCCATTCGATGATACATAATGTTTGGGTGGTACATATATTTTTCAATTTTACTTCTGGTGTGATCGGTGGACGCATCGTCAATGATCAACAGCTTCCAATCTTTTGAGGTTTGATTCAAGACGCTGTTGATGGCTTTGCGAATAAACTTGGCGCGATTGTATGTCGGAATAACTACAGTAAAGGTCGGATTCATACGTCCTCCCTCTTGAAAGCCGGAATGCAAATGGACGATTTGTCGCTTACAATGAAGACTCCTGTACTGTTAGAAGATTGACCCGTCAGCATCGATGAGCGGCCGAAAACGCTGTTTGTTATTTTCCAAGCGATTTCTTGCAGCGAGCTGTTTTCCAGCAAGATACTATTTTCGATATACGAGCAATTTCTCAAGCTTACGCCATTTTGGATCGAGACGTACGGTCCGATTTGGCAATTTTCAATCACACAATCATCACCGATTAGTACCGGACCCGTAATCTTCGAATTTTTCACTATGGTTCCTTTGCCAATTTGATGTTGATTGCCTAGCTCCCTCGTAAGCATCCACTGGTTGGCCTCCAGCCAGCGATCAATGGTTCCCACATCCGAATACTTTCCGTTGGTGACGGAGTGAGCCAACTTGAATCCGCGATTAATCATCGATTGAATCGCATCCGTTATTTCTAGTTCGCCTCGGGGAGATGGCTGCAGGGTAGCAATCGACTCAAAAATAGGTGGCGTAAACAGATATGCGCCAATCACTGCCAGGTTGCTCTTTGGCTGACGTGGCTTTTCCTCTACAGAGATTAGTCGTCCTTTTTGTACTTCTGCGATCCCATAATCCTGTGGTCTCTCCACTTTACTTAGCATCACGACACCGTCAGATTTTCCCTGCGTAAACGCTTTTGTAAGTCCGTGAAGCGAATCCATTAATAAATTATCACCTAGTAGCAAGATAAACGGTTCGGCTTGTAAAAACGGTTGCGCTAGCTGGACAGCATGGGCAATTCCCAGTCGTACCTCCTGCCTGATAAACGTAATGGTAGCCCCGAATTGACTACCATCGCCCACCATGGGAGGAATCTGTGATTGAGAAGGATGTATCACGATGCCAATGTCCTGAATGCCCACTTCACGCAGTTTGCGAATGCAATAGTGTAAGACCGGGTGATTGGCCACAGGGAGGAGGGTTTTCGGTTGCGAATAGGAAAAGGGGTGCAGTCGCGACCCACGTCCAGCACACAAGATTAACCCTTTCACAAGTATCACTCCCCAGTTGTGCTCTGCGATACTTATAAGGTATGCGTATCTGGATAGCTGGACAGGGCAGACGTCCACATTGGCGCAAGAAAAGGCAACCACCTACATCCTTTCCGTTCGAATTAACCAGTTTTTAAAAGCGGTTGTTTCTCTTCACTTCGCGTTGGAACAACTGTTTCAAACACGTTCAGATAGCCTTGCGCTGTCGCGTACCAAGAAAAAAACTTGGCTCGTTGCAGGGCCTGTTTGCCCATTTCATTCCGGACAGCAGGTGAACTCCACAACAGTTCCCAGACAGCAGGTAATCCTTTTTCCCAATCTTTTGGCGGAATGATAAAGCCACTTTTCTCGTGGGCAACGACTTCACGAATACCACCACGTGGAGTGGAAATGACGGGCTTTCCGGAAGCCATTGCCTCTAAATTGACACGGCAAAACGCTTCTTTCCAAACGGATGGTGTCGCCACGACATCCCCAATTTGATAGTAAAGCGGCATTTTTGCGGATGGTACGAAATTGACGAAACGTACCTTTTTACCCAAAGGCTTCGCAAGTCGCTTGAGCTCTCGAACATACGGGTTCAGGCGATTACTGCCGTATCCCGTACCGCCCACAATGACGAGTTTAGCTTTCGGGTCTTGTTTGCTCACCTGGCGAAAGGCTTTGATCAGCACATGCACCCCTTTTCCGCGCATGAGTCTGCCGGCATAAAACAAGACGCGATCATCTGGCTTCAATCCGAGTTCTTGGCGCATTTTTTTGACTGCTATCTTTGCAACCTGATAAGGAGTGACATCGACTCCGAGGTGAACCGCATGAATTTTATTGGCAGGAATCTTGCACGTCCGAATAAAATGTTGACGTAAAAATTCACTGTTCGTAATAAAACCTGTTGCCAGTCGAACGGCACGCCGCATATTTTCCTTGCTGATGATCGGCTGTGACCCATACACGTGAGAGTGCATATTCACAAAGACCGGGATCTTGGGAAAATGGCGTTTTAATGTGAGAACATAGATCGGTCTGTTTTCCACGAGGATGACATCTGGCTTGTTTTTTTTGATATGGTTAATAATCCGGCGCAAATAAGGCTTTGGCCCTTTATACGGGACGCGAATAAACTGCCGGTTTTCTTCCACGGATGAGGTTGGATAGGTCGCACATTGACGCGTGTAGATCTTCACGTTATGCATGGGCTCGATCATCTTTGTAACCTCGTCAATATCGTGTTCGACCGAGCTTCCTTTGACCGGTGGTACAGAAAAGGGACCCGGACTAATAATTGCGATGTTCATTTCGCTCGATCTCCCACTCCTTTTTCAGTGAAAGAACTACTTGATACAGGTACTGCAATTGTTTAGTATGGTTTTCTTCAAGCTTCTCCCATCTTTCTTCCCACGAAGCCAGTGCCTCTTTCAGCTCCATCACTTCTTGTTCAAGCTTGTGAACCTGTTCCACGACTACCTCGTCGGTCTCTCTCATAATAATTTCGAAGGTAGGCTCCAAGACCAGTTCCTTCGGCTGCTCTACTGTTGTTTTTACAACCAACTCTTGAACGTTTTCCGTTACTTCCTCTTCCTGTTTTTCATTGGCTTTTACGATTGAAATACGTTGAACTGCCTCATCTACGACATAACTTCCTGAAAACACACCTGGCGTTACCCAATGAGACAGATCCCATTTTTTTCGTTTTTCCACAAGTCATCGCCTCCTGAAGCTTGCATCTACGTAATATGTTATGACAGACAAGGAAAATGGGTACGTGTACGGTGACATAGAAAAAACCGCTTGATTTGGATGAAATCAAAGCGGTTGCCCGTGGTCTCTCATATTTGCTTGTCTACGGAAGTTCAAGCTGTAAAGACGTGCTTGTTCTACGGTTGTAATCTGCTGCTTTTGCCATTCGAGCAAGATCCTGTCAATATAGCGGATGTGGAGTTTGCCGACCGTTGCAGCCTCACGCAAAGCGGTCAATATCAATTCTTCCTGATAGCCGTCCTGTTCGGTCCACATGTGGATGTTCTCCAATTCAAATGGCGCTAACGGGCGACCAAATGCCTGTTCAAAACGAGCGTAAATGGCAACAGGTTCGGCATCCAGAGAAACGGCCACTTCCATAAAGGGCTCCATGCTTCTCGGGTCTGCTTGCTGCTCCCGCCAGGTCTGGTACAGCTTTTTGTACAAAGGGGTCAAATTGTATTGCTCATGACGCATGCCAGTCTGAGGATCGATAAACTCATCTATCGTAATCCAATCTTCTTTTAATAGCTTTTGTAGAGATTGAATCAATTTCCTGCTCGTCATGGACATGCGTTCCTCCAGCTCGGTTAAGGTCGGGAATCGATTCCCTTCCTGCTGAAAGGATAACAGATGAATCAGTAGCATCATCTCGTCATCAGTCAATGACATACGCTTATACATTTTCAAAAGAAGGTTGGAGACGGATGTTGCTCCTTCTTGCAACAATTGCAATATATGGGAGTCCATAACGCATATTCACCTCTGGGTTGGAATAACAAGGGAGTGCGTAAAACGCGCTGTCAAACAATAGGAACACCCTGCTGCCCTCGCGCAACAGGGTGTAGATCGTTCAATGATAAAGGAACTCTCTATGGGTAGAGACGATTCAGCATGCGTGGGAATGGGATCGTTTCACGCACATGATCCAGACCGCAAATCCATGCAATCGTACGCTCCAGACCCAAACCGAAGCCCGAGTGAGGAACTGTACCGTATTTGCGCAGATCCAAATACCAGCGATATGCCTCTTCCGAAAGCTCATGCTCAGCAAAACGTTTCTCCAAGAGTTCTGGATCATCAATCCGCTGGCTACCCCCGATGATTTCGCCGTAGCCTTCTGGTGCGATCATGTCCGCGCACAGAACCACTTCCGGACGTTCAGGGTGTGGCTTCATGTAGAAAGCTTTGATTTCGGTAGGATAATGAGTGATGAAAACAGGCTTGTCGAAGTGGTCCGCAATCATCGTCTCATCCGGTGCCCCAAAGTCGTCTCCCCATTTGATCTCGCTACCTTTTTCCTGCAACAGTTTGATCGCATCATCATAAGAGATGCGTGGGAACGACCCTGTTACATTTTGCAGTTTTGTGGTATCGCGCTCCAACGTTTTCAGTTCGCGCTCACAGTTTTTCAATACGGATTGTACCACATGAGAAACAAACGCTTCCTGAATACGCAGATTTTCTTCATGATCCACGAAAGCCATCTCCGGCTCGATCATCCAGAACTCGATCAAGTGACGACGTGTCTTGGATTTCTCGGCACGGAAAGTTGGACCGAAAGAGTAAACGCGGCCTAACGCCATAGCAACTGCTTCCATATAAAGCTGGCCGGACTGCGAGAGATACGCATCTTCCTCAAAATATTTGGTATGGAACAGATTGGTGGTACCTTCCGCAGAGGTCGGTGTCAAAATCGGTGGATCTACTTTTACGAAACCGTTCTCGTGGAAGAACTCATACATGGCGCGAATCACCTCGGAACGCACAGCCATGACTGCACGCTGACGTGGAGAACGCAGCCACAGGTGGCGATGGTCCATGAGGAAGTCAACACCGTGTTCCTTCAAGGAAATCGGATATTCCTGGGCGATCTGAATAATTTCCACACCTGTTACTGTCAGTTCGTAACCGCTTGGTGCGCGGTCATCCGCACGAACTACACCGGTTATGTAAAGTGAGCTTTCTTGTGTGAGCTGCGATGCATTCTCCCACACTTCTTCCGCTACTTCCGCTTTTACTACTACACCTTGGATGAAGCCGGAGCCGTCGCGGAGCTGCAAAAATTGAATCTTGCCGCTGCTGCGTTTGTTGTATAACCAGCATCCCAGGCGTACTTCTTGTCCAACATGCTGCCCGATTCGGGCAATCGTCGTCAACATTGAATGATTCCCTCCATTTACCATGCCACGCAAATACAGACTAAGTATACCTGATAATTATACTATTGGGGGCCTGCAAATTCAATGAAAGTCTCCTTGTACAATGTTAACCATAAATTTATTATGTAAACTAATATACATTTGGGAGACCTGATCTCAACATCGGCCTCCCCGCTTCTGAATCATCCACTCGCCCCATTGTTGTTTCCTACCGAATTATTTATCATGCTCGATATCGCTATCGTATTCTTCACTACTTTCATAATAATCTTGCTCGAGATCATTTTCATCCGTATCTTCTTCATCTTCATCTTCATCCATGTCATCCTCGTCCATGTCCTCATCTTCCATGTCTTCATCGTCCGCATCTTCATAATCCGTATCTTCATCATCCGCGTCTTCATAATCCGTGTCTTCATCATCGGTATCTTCATCATCGGTATCTTCGTCATCGGTATCTTCGTCATCGGTATCTTCATCATCGGTATCTTCATCATCCATGTCTTCATCATCCATGTCTTGATCTTCCTCGATCTGATCTTCGTCGACTTCTTCTGTCTCCAGTTGCTCCCTCTCCGTTGACCATTCCAATATTTCGTGTGGGACACCTACTCCTTTTTCTCCAATCGCGATCCAGTGAATCACACCAGTCGCTTCTTGACCCTCTTGATTGCGGAACACGGTGATGATCGCTGAAGTCCTCTTGGTGTATTTGAGCGACGTATATATCCCCGGTTGATTTGTCATCGCCACCATACAATAATGTGTATCCGCATATGGCTGTGGCAAACGAACGGTCACATCTGTGGACTTGCTCGTGGCAGAAAGTCTGAATGGGACGAAACCGTATTGTTGAAAGGTTACTCCTACGTGATTATGCGTTTCAATGACCGGAAAGCTCAGCTTCTCAGCCGTAATCGACTCATTCTCAATGTGAAGCGTAGAGACAGCTTTGGGCGCAATTTTGGAACCGGTCACGGAGTCCTCTGCCAGTTTTTCCTGCGTAATGATCCGGTTTTGCAGATGCTGTTCTGTTATGCTTCTGGCGACAAGATGATTTCCTTTGAGCGTCCCCTCCATAATATGAGTTCCATCCAAGCTGCCTTTTATGACATGAGCACCATGAATCGAATGGCTATCTAGCTTGCTCGCATCAATGCTCTGGTCAGCTATTTTCTCTCGGGTGACACTGCCTTCCTGTAATTTTTCCTTGGAAATGGAGTTACCCTGGAGATGTTCATTTTGAATGATATGACTGTTGAGATGTGTAGACGATATTGCTTTTTCGGCGATCTTTTCCCCTGTGACGGCTGCTCTGCCCAGATGGCGTGTCTTGATCGCATCTTTGGCTATTTTGGGGGCTGTGATGACGGCATCTCCAATTTTGCTTGTCGTAATGCTTAGATCTGAAATTTTGTCTGTGGAAACAGATTCCGGCGCCAATTTTGAGGTGGTCACCAAGTGGTCATGCAGATGTTGCGTGTGGATGATGTATTCGCGTAGATGATTGCCCCCAATGAGTCTGTCAGCCAAATGATGTTCTTCTATAGATCTTCTTGCCAACTTTTCTGAACGAATGGACCCGTCAATCAGATGTCGTGAACTCACACTCTCGTCGAGTAAGTGTTTCTCTCCTACACTCTTGTTCGCCAATTTGTCGATAGTGACAGCCTTGTCGGCTATTTTGCCAGTGGTAACCTGCTGATCCCCAATTTTTTTGGACGTCAGCATCCCATCTTGCAAGTGGCTCGATAGGACACTGCCAGCTTGTAAATGTGTACTACCGATTGATTCTTTGGCGAGTTTTTCTGTCGTGACACTGTTGTTGCTCAAATGCTCAGTCGAAATCGCATTTGGCCCCACTTTATCACTGGTCACCACTTCTGGCTGTAAATGCTGGCTGTAAATGGCCTGAAATGCGATGTGATGATTCGTGATGCTGCCAGCGCTAATATTACTGCCAGCTATTAGCTCTTCAGTGAGGTGATGACGGTAAATGGAGCCTTCACGGATATGTTGAGACTCAATTGCATCCTCGTCTATCTTCGTCGAAGTAACTGCTCCATCGCGTAATTTATCTCCTGTGACTGCTCCATCCTCAAGCTTCACTGTGTTGATCACATAATTGGCTAGGTTACTTGTTTGAATGGATCCCATTTTTATTTTTTCCGTGGTAATCGATTGATCCTGGATCAAGTCATTCGTAATGGCTTGATCCTGAATATGCTTACTCTGAATCGAGTGGTCGGCAAATTTCATGGAGTCGATGGTTTTATCAGCTAACTTCTCCGACGTAATGCTATGGTTGATCAATTTTTGCGCGGATATCGAATAATCCTGCAAATGCTCACCGTCTACGATTCCCCGCCCCAGATGATCCCGCAGTATCGCATGCGGTGCGATTTTGGTGGAGGTTACGCTCATGTCCGCGAGTTTGCTGCTGTCCACGGCATAATCCTTCAAAATCGAATTATCCACGGCGCCTTGCTTAATCTTGGACGAGTCAATGGCACGGTTCGCAATTTTTTCAGTGGTCACTGATTGATCTGTCAAGTCGTCTGTATAGACAAATGATTGGACACGATCATCATTTCGGTCTTTGATGACCTTCGAATAAAAGTTCGGATTGGCAGTTGAGCTTTGTTTGGAAGATGCATCCTGTTTGGAAGTTGTATCCTGTCTGGAATTTGTATCCTGTCTGGAATTTGAAACCTGTCTGGAATTTGAAACTTGTCTGGAAGTTGTATCCTGCTTGGAAGTTGTATCCTGCCTGGAAGTTGTATCCTGCCTAGAATTTGATACCTGTCTGGAAGTTGAATCCTGTCTGGAAAACGAGTCCTGTTTGGAGGATAGGTCCTGCTTGGGTACTTTGGGAATCGGTTGTTGTTGCTCTTTCGGTGTGGCAGCAGAGAGGGGAGGTATTCTCTGATCGCTCTCCAAATTACTTTCAAGCAGATTTAATTCGAGGTCTTCCATCCACTCCCGATCGGGTGATGATGTATATGAGAGCGGTAACTCGTGCATGGTCTGCCTAAAGGTTTTACTCAGACTTTTGTTTGCTTTTCGCCGGTTCACATTGGCCATAGGGTCTCCTTGCCTCCTGATTTCATTCCCGTATCACTCTTGTAGGATATTCATCCATTTCCCTATTTGGCACCGTGTCTACAAAATTGTTTCATCCTTATTGGCCTAAGTTTCCAGCCAACACAAAAAAACCTGCTTGGCCAACTCTCCCGTTGGCTAGCAGGTTCTTTATCTTCATTTATACAGCAACTTCTTCTTTCGTTTGTGACAAAAGCGTCCTGAATTCATCGCCTTGCAGGACTTCCGCTTCCATCAATGTGTACAAGCCTGTTTGGAATACGGAGTCATATTGTCTCAAAAGATTGCGAGTTTCTACGAGCAACCCATCCAGCAGACGCTCAACCTCATCATGAATACGACTCTTCTCCACGTATTGCAAATGTACAATCCCCAGATCCGACATACCGCTTTGTACAATTTCCTGTGCCATTCCCAGCGCTTGCTCGAAGTCATTCTTCGATCCAGTACTGCGCCCACCGTAGTAGATTTCCTCCGCTACGGCTCCTCCAAGGCTAACCATGATTTGCTTTTCCATCGCATCCTTGGTATACAAATAGCGGTCTTCCATTGGATTTTGTCGTACGTACCCTAGTGCTTTGCCACGTGGACTCAGCGTGACCTGCGAGACAGAGCCTGGTCGCACCATCTCACTGACAATGGCATGCCCCAATTCATGGAGCGCAACACGCTTCTTCTCTTCCTCTGATGCTTGTCGGTCTACTTTCTCTCCGAGCATGACCTTATCCACGGCATAAGCAAAATGCTTCGCAGTGATCTTGTCCTGTCGGTCACGCATGGCGTAAATAGCCGCTTCATTGGCTACACTTTCCAGCTGTGCGCCAGAAAAACCGAATGTCTCTTGTGCCACTTTTTCCAGTGTGACGTCTTCGCCAAGCGGTTTATTCGCCGTATGAATGGTCAAAATCTGCTCGCGTGCTGGCTTGTCTGGGAGATCAACGCTAATATGACGGTCAAAACGACCAGGACGCAACAACGCTGCGTCGAGCATGTCTTTCCGGTTCGTAGCTGCCATGACTAAAATCCGCGGCTTGTCGGTCGTAGCTACACCATCCATCTCCGTCAACAGTTGATTCAAGGTCTGATCGTATTCACGTTGCTGTTGACCGTCCCTTTTTCCACCGACGACATCGATCTCATCGATAAAAATAATCGCGCTGTCTTGCCCATTTTTCTCTGCCAATGTCTTCGCTTCTTGAAACAATTCACGAACGCGTTGTGCACCGACACCGACGTACATCTCTACAAACTGCGAACCTGATGCCGCCACAAAGGCAGAATTTGTATAGTTCGCTGCTGCTTTCGCCATCAGTGTCTTACCCGTACCAGGAGGACCTGTCAAAAGAACACCTTTGATCGGACGAATCCCGTACTGTTCAATTTTGTCTTTATACACGAGAAAATCAAGCGATTCCTTCAGTTCTTTTTTAGCGCGTTCCTGTCCACCAATATCGGCAAACTGCACGTCCGATTTCGGCAGCTCATGCTTGTTTGCTTTTCTTTTCCCACCGAGGGCGACATTCCCGCCTTGTCCATTTTGCTGACGGATGACCAGAAAGTAAATCGCCCCCAGTACGGCTCCGAACACCAAGAATGGCGTAATATTTACACCTAGAAAAACAAGAAAAATAAACAGTGCAGGTACGACGCCGATCAGTACTTCCTTACGCACGTGCCGTCACCTCTTTTTCAATGGAACGGGGGATGATGGTGTAGAAATCCTCCGTTCCTTTTTTCAAGTAAACATAAATGTTCTCGTCATCCATTAATGCAGATGCTTCGTCCAGCTGATTCCCCTTTTTCCATTGTTCCACGAGGGCTGGAATGCGGCTATATTCATGCAGTTCCACTGCTTCTGTAAACACAAATTGACCGCTCTGCCATATATCATTCATCGCTGTCGACTGATTGTCTATGTCAATGACCACTTCTTTTTCCCCTGCGATCTTTTGTGTTTCCGTTAGCAAATTGCGATATTCTGCTGGAAACGTGTCTGGCTTTGTAACAGTTACATCTATTTGAATTTTATCTTTGCTGATCTCCAAATTACCCAATGTGGCGGACTGCATTTGTCCAATTTCTGCACGGATTGGCTCCTCAATCTCCATCTTTTGATACAAGAACCATCCTCCGAACAGGAGTGCCAAGGTTGCCACCAAAGATAATCCAATTGCGCTCTTTTTCAACTGCACGGCTACTCCCCCCATAAATATCGTTCTCGTTTTCTCTCTCTGCAACGTCCCCAGTATATCATATGAGTATATCAATTTCTTATACAGATGTTGGATGGAATGCCAAACAGGCCTTCTCCCATAAGGAAAAGGCCTGTCGTCAAGCTAGCGTATTAGGTTGGCGCGAGCACGTACGAGGTTAACAAAGCACCTGTGAATAGATCATAGTGAATATAGTGAAAACGACCGTCTTTGTCTTTGACAGTGACTTCCCAAAATTTCTTATCGTTTTCGAGACCAGGAACCAAATGAGTGATCTCCGATTGCGGGAATGACTTGTAAACCGCCTCTTCTACATTCTTTTTAGGAACAGCTAGATCCATTCGATCGAAACTAACTTTCTGATCGGTCATCCATGCTACAACCTGTGTACCCGCCTTATTTTTCCCAATGACGACAGCGTAGCTCTCCTTGCCTCGATATTCATCAATGGATTCAATCTCCGTGATTGTCGTGCGATCCTGGACCCACTGACGAACGGTTTCCTCAAATTGATTACGCTCTCCTGCTACAGAAGCCGTCAGGTGATAGGCGAACCCAGCTCCCGTAAGTAAAATGACGGCTACGATTGATAGGATAATTCGTACTAACACAGCAAAGTAACTCCTTTACGTGGCTGACATTACAATCGGAATCGAAGCTGGTCTCTCTTCACTCCAACTGCCGTTTGCATTTGCAAATCCAGCTCCAGTTGGCGAAGCTGCCCCGTAGTTGACTCGTACCATAGTTGGTAATTGACTTTCATTCCCTCTGTTACGTTCGAAGACAAATCCTGAATAGGGAAGGATGGACCTAACCACATCGATAATAACGAAGAGACTTCCTCTGGTGGAACCGCTATCCGATATCCACTCCATCCTTGCCCTGCAGTATCTTCAAGGCGTTCAGGACTAACCGATTGCAAAACTCCCTTGAGCAATACTGCGTGCTCATGCGGGGTGAACATCGCATACGGCAGTGCGGCATGATCCTTTATCTGGCCATCAATTCGCACCGATACTGGTTGCCCATCTTTTCTGGCTATTTCAAGCTGGTGGCCACCGATTTCTCCTGTGAGCTGAAATTGCTCATTTTGATATCGCCCATGCAAGGTCTGATCCTGCATGTATACCAGAAATGAGCGTTCCTCGTCCTTCGTGATCTGCTCCAAAAGCTCCGCTACCGTCGTCGCTGTCTGCTCCGTTCCTGCTGTTTGTCTGACCGCAGCCGCAGTATCAGTGCTGTCTGTATTGGCTGATCGACTTACTGTCCCCAATACAATCCCAAGGAGAAATAGACCGAGTAGGATAGGAATGAGCCACCACAGCATTTTGGGCCGGATGTACATGTCGTCCCCCCTGTCCCATTTTTGTCTTTAGCCTATGCTATACGGGAAGGTTTTAGAACGACACGGAAAAGTTGCTAATCATACCTTAGGGTCGGGCGGTCATACTACATATACACCCCGAGGAGGTGAGCGCGTGACATCTTCGCAACAAACCACATCTCCTGACATACTTGGGTTTCTGTTACAGGAATACCGCGTCTCCTGGGCAGGATTGTCGTCTCCCTTGCGTCAATGGTCGCACACACCCACTCTTCATTTTCGCCATCATCTCCTGACAAAAGCTGTGGCAAAAATGAACAACGGAACGTCGTAGTATCCAATTCCCCTACCTACACCTACACTGCCTTACTCCTGTCCCCCACCTGACAGGAGCCTTTTACCGTTTTAACGTTTGGAATACGCGGTTTGCTTCATAAATCGCGCGCTCCTCATCGATGGTCAACAGCTTATGATTACGCATCAAGAATTTACCCGCTACAATCGTATCTTTCACATCGCGTCCATTTGCTGCGTACACCACGTGTGAAACCGGTTGGTGTGCCGGGTGGAAATGGGCTTGGTGGCTATCCAGCACGATCAAGTCAGCTTGCTTGCCTACTTCAATGCTTCCGAGTGTTTCCTCTTGGAATACCCCTTCTGCACCATAACGAGTAGCCATGCGAAGTGCTTCCTCTGCTGGAACTGCTACTGGATCGTTGTTCACACCTTTGTGTAGGATCGCAGCGAGTTTCAATTCCTCAAACAAATTCAAATTGTTGTTGCTTGCAGAGCTGTCGGTACCCAGGGACACGCTTACACCTTTTGCCAACATTTTAGGAACTGGCGCAACACCACTAGCCAGTTTTAGGTTGCTCACTACGTTATGAGAAACTCTTACGTTGTATTTTGCCAAAATGTCGATTTCTTCATCCGTTAGGTGAACAGCATGCGCGACAAGTGTTGGACGATTGAACATTCCCAGCTTTTCCAAATGCGCAACTGGACGAAGCCCGTAGTCCTTCTCGTTTTGACCGACTTCCCAAGCAGTTTCAGACATATGGATATGAAGCGGCAAGGAAAGCTCATCGGCTTTTTCGATAATTTGGGTAATAAATTCTGGCGAGCACGTGTACGGCGCATGCGGTGCCATCATGACGGTAATACGCCCGTCTGCCTGATTATGCCATTCTTTTGCAAAAAGAGTCGCGTCTTTCAGCTTTGTTTGACGTTCTTCTTCGGAGCACAGACCAATCATCCCTCTGCAAAGGCGAGCGCGCATTCCAGCAGTATCGACTTCCTTCGCCACGACATCCATATGATCATACATATCCACAAACGTAGTGGTACCGGTACGAATCATCTCGATTAGCGACAGCTGGGTTCCCCATTTTACTGTGTCTCCCGTGAATTGCGCCTCCAATGGCCACATTTTGTCTTCAAGCCATTGTTGCAGCGGCAAATCATCTGCATAACCGCGTAGGAGGGACATACCAGCATGTCCATGCGTGTTGATTAAGCCAGGTAGTATGTAATCACCTTTTTGATCGATGACTTCATCGTATCCCGCTTCCGACAGGTCCTCAGGAGTTGGGCCCACATACGTAATCTTGTTGCCTTCGAATGCTACGGCACCATCGTAAATGACTTCATTCGTATCGTTAACGGTAATGACTGTTGCGTGAATGAGGATCGTCTTTTTCATAGTATACACTCCATTCTTACGTCAAATAGTAGGCCAAGCTTTGCAGGTTGGACGTCACATCCGCATAGTGAATGCGAACATCTTTTCCTGCGCGAATCGTCGTAGGGGCAAAATTCAAGATCCCCCTGATACCCGCTTGAGTCAACTGATCACATACGGATTGCGCTGCAGGTGCCGGTACCGTAATAATCGCCAGCTTGATTTGCTTGTCGACGACTGTTTCTTCCAGCTCTGATAAAGGCTGAATAGGTATACCTGCGACTTTTTTGCCCTGCTTCTCTGGATTATTGTCAAAGATGGCCGCAATCCGCATGTTATCTTTCAAATAAGCGTTGTAGTTACTAATGGCATGGCCCAAATGCCCAGCTCCGACCAAAGCGACACGGATTTCATCCGTTAGCTTCAGAATTTCACGGATTTTTTCCACCAGATAATCGACATCATAGCCGATTCCCTTTTTTCCAAAATCACCAAAAGCTGCAAGATCCTTTCTGATTTGGGCAGGATTCACATCAAGATTCTTGCCCATCTGTTGGGAGGAAACGGTGGTCACCTCAACTTGCTGCAAATAACTGAGGTAACGCAGATAAATCGGCAAACGACGGACGACCGCTTCTGAAATCTTTTCGTGTTTTGCCACGTTCGGTCTTCCCCCCTAATTCTTTTGCTTCAAAATCCGATATTCTTTTCCATTCGATAAAATGGTAATGGAACCGTCGTCGCTGGTAACGTATGTCTCGGCCCATGACTCACCCAAGCGCTCCATGACTTCCGTCTGACCGTCTTTCATTTGATCCCGTGATCGGCCTGTCTGAATAATGGCGACCTGTGGATCGACTTGCGTCAGAAACGGTTGCGAAGAGCCTTGATTGCTCCCCTGACCTGCTACCTTTAGGACTTCCGCCTTCAGTCTGTCATTCTTCCGTTCCAACAGTCGCTCTTCTGCTTTTTCATTCACGGCGCTCATAAATAAAAATCGCAATTGACCGTGCGTCAATCGAAAAACGAGAGAATTGTTCTGAGGCGATAAAAATAACGGTTCATCCGGGAGCAAAACTTCCATGGAGATTTCTTGGTCAAGAGTGAGTACTTGTCCTTGCTCTGCTTCCATCTGTTTTTGGTTGGAGCGAAGCAGCGCGACATGGCGAAGCGATGATGCGATCAGTTTGGGCAAAATGACGGCATCTACAAGCACTTGCTGGCTCAATGAAGCGTAGCCTCCCATATGCTCAGGCTGGTCGTTCGTCAACACGACATAGTCGAGCCGTGTGATCTTGAGCTCTGCCAAGCGTGCCGAGAGAACGGGCCAATCATCTGCCGTACCCGTATCAATCAGCATCGTTTTGCCGCCTGGCATTCTCAAAAGTGTACTCTCACCATGCGGAAGTGCCAAGTAGGTGATAATGAGACCCGAAAATTCCTGCTCTGTCTCTGTTTCAAACGGGTCATCTATCTTCACTGCTGCTTCTTGCAAATACAAATGGCTATCAATCGAGCATGCGCAAAGGAAAATCGCACTAAGAACTACAATCCACCAACGCCACTCTTTTTTCCATAACATTTATTTTATCACCTTAATCCCTATGAGACTATTGCTTCATTTTATGAATCTGACAGGGATTGCATACTAAGGAATGGCTCTATACGTTCTCGAAGCGTTGGCCATGGACCGCTTTCGATCTGAAATGGTGGCAAAGATTGAAGGAATGAGCGTCCATATCTCGACTCAACCACACGCGTGTCAAGAACGATCACGACCCCACGATCCAAGTGGTGGCGAATTAATCGACCCACCCCTTGTTTAAATTGCAGAACGGCTTGTGGAAGAGACAAGGACATAAAAGCGTTTTTTCCTTCTGTCTTCAAAAGCTCGGCCCTTCCTTGATACACAGGATGATTGGGTGGAGCAAACGGGAGGCGAACAATGACTAAACTGCTCAGCCATTCCCCCTGGATATCGACACCTTCCCAGAAGCTGCTCGTCCCAAGCAGGACACTTCTCTCCATGCTTCGGAACAAACGAACCAGCTTGCTCCGATTATTGCTATCGATTCCGTGACCGAATAGCGTATATGGTTCTGGAGCATCCGCAAGCCGTTCCTTCATCGCTTGGTAAACAAGTCGAAGCATCGAGTGGGAGGTGAATAGAATCAGCGTCCTTCCTTTCGAAGCCAGTACCACATCAACACACCCTTGAATGACCGCCTCCAAATACGTGTGGTCACTCTCTTTGCCTGGTGCGGAGAAATCAGATGGAATCAACAGTAATCCCTGCTCTTCATAATGAAAAGGCGATGGCAGTGACAAGGTACGCACTCGTTCCTCGGGCAGTTGGTCGAGACCAAACTGGCTTTTGATGTACGAGAAGCTGTTTTTGACCGTCAGAGTGGCTGATGTCAAGATCAGACTCCGCTTCTGCGCGAAAAGCGGTTCTGCCAGTGAGTCGGCAACCTTCAAGAGTGCTGCTGACAAATGAACTTGCTTGCGAGCTGTACGGGACTCTACTTCCATCCAATATACATACTCGCCATCCTGCTCAAGTAAAAAGAAGTGAAGCAGCTCCACAACATTTTGCCAGTCTTTGATGAGACCGAATAAATCTGTCAGTAGACTGCGTACGACAAATGGTGGCTTTTCCTCTTGCGGAGTCGTTCGCAAAAGCTGCTCGATGCCCGCTGCGTATGCAGTCATCCCTTCTATCAGCTTTTTGGTTACTTTACGTATCTTCTCGTGCTTACCTACAAATGATTCGACCCGATAACGTACTGTCTCACGTCCGGCGTCCGTCGTCTCCTCCGCACGGTCTGATGCCCATGCATACAAGAGCTGTGTCCATTGCTGCGCTTTCTCACGTAAGGCAGCGGACTGTTTTCTCAACTCCAGAAGCTTTGTGGCGACATCTTCTTCAACCGCAGGCATCCAGCTTTGCAGCTCTTCTGCGAAGCGGGAAATTGCCCCACTCTCTTCAACTGATGCACGATCTAACAAGAAAAGAAGCTGCGTGGTTGAAAACTGTTTGCCTAAATGCTGTGTCGCGGCATCCTCCAAATGATGGGCCTCGTCGACGATGGCAACTTCATACGGAGGGAGGATTCTATTTTCCGCTTGCAAGTCGCTGATGAAAAGGGCGTGATTGACGATGAGTACATCGACATCGCGAGCCCGTTCCTTCGCCTGAAAATAGTAACAGCGACTAAACCAGGGACAAGCCCGATTCAAACAAGAGCTCGTGTCACTTTTTACCTGTTGCCACAGCAGTTGGCCACTCGGAGGCATGCTCAGCTCTTCCACGTCACCGGTTACGGTTTGCGTGAGCCACGTCAGCATCTGTCCTTTGACCAAGCGCATTTCTTGGCTGCTTCCTTCTACAGGCTCGTCCACGGCTTGTTCAAATTTACGCAAGCACAAGTAGTTTCCTCTGCCTTTTAGCGTCGAAGCTGTAAAGGAAAACGGCAGAGACTCCTGCAAGGTAGCGATTTCCTTATGGAATAACTGTTCCTGCAATTGAATGGTATTGGTACTGACCACCAGCTGCTGCTGATTGTGATGAGCCCAAATGATCCCCGGTAAGAGATAGGCTAATGATTTTCCCGTACCTGTCCCTGCCTCTACCAATAAATGGGCACCATCCTCCATGGCCTCATAGACCGCATGCATCATCGCTTCCTGAGCATCCCGGCGTTGATATCCCGACATTTTCGCCTGCATGTGCCCGTTTTCGCCCAAGACATCCTCGAGCTGGTCAGCAAACGCTTTGGTCACTGTCGCATCGACATGGGAACGTTTTAGCGAGGCTGTTAATTTTTCTTCTCGCTTCCGAAGAGCCAGCTGGCGATAAACATCCCACATGTCTGAGGAATCCGTTTTGGTTGGCGTTCCATCCAGCTCTGGCAGCTCTATGAGCTTTTCCATCTCGATCTGACGTAAAAGAACCTCGATATCAGAGCGAAACGAAGAAACGAGCATCTGCAGGCGCTGGATGGTCACGAGAGGCAGTCTCTTTAAAATATCCAGCAAGTGGAGAAACAGCTGCGCCGTTGCGAGTGCATCGCTATCTGCTTGATGGGGATTATCGTGCTCGATTTCCAGCTCAGACGCCAGTTCTCCGAGTCTGTAGCTATTTTGCATCGGCAACAGAACACGGGATAGCTCCACTGTATCAAGTACGTAGCCGTCAAACGCATAATAGCCCTGGCTCAGCAGGGCTTCTTGTAAAAATTGGAGATCAAAGCTTGCATTATGTGCAACAAAAGCTCGCCCGTCCAATAAACGCAAGAAATCTGGAAACACTTCTTCCAAGGAAGGAGCATCTGCAACCATCTCATTGGTAATCCCTGTTAATTGGGTAATAAATGGGGGAATATCCTGGCCTGGATGAATCAGGGTGGAAAAACTCTCGGTAATCTGCCCATCATCGATTGCGACGGCACCAATCTGAATGATGCTGTCCCCTTGGCGTGGATGGCTTCCCGTCGTCTCAAAATCTACAACTAGTAATCGATTCAAACGTTGTCACCTCGTAACCTGGGCGGAAACATTCAATCCGCACCCATTCACATTCGGCAACGATGGGAAATATTCCTGCTCTCCTGTACATTTAAGGCTGTACGAGCTCGGTTTGCATTTCTGATTGACCGAGCTTGCTTGCGCATAATTGCAGATAGATGGGGATTTCCCATAACTGTTCTGCGAATGGCAATGCCCGTTGAAAATATTGTTCAGCTAGGCGCCAATTTTCTTCCACAACCGCGATTCTTCCCAGATGAAAATACCCTAACGAACGTACATATGGCTCAGCGTCGTCCAGGAAATACTTTGCCAACCGTTTTGCTTCTTGTGTATCCCCCAGCTTTTCGTATGCGGAAATCATCCCGGATTGTCCGAGGCGATTGTCTCGGTTTTTCTCCAGCATGATCCGAAACGCTTTGATTGCGTCCTCTACCCTTCCATCAAACAACAGCATCCATCCATAACTAAAAAGAAAGTCGTCATTTTCGGGTGCAAGACTGATGGCTTTTTTGACGAGCGTCAATGCCCGCTTCGTACCTGCAATGAGCCACGTATTCCAGGCTAAGCCATGCCACGTCCACCCATCTTTTGGGGAACGCTCCGTCAAAAAGTGATAGCAAATTTGTGCCCGGTGATAATTGCCCACTGTTTCGTATAAAGAGGCCATTTCCTGAAGAGTATCGCTGTCCAAATCGCGCGTCGGCAGTTGCAAGCCTTTAGGTGGGCTCCATTCCACCGTCTGGTCCATCGTATGCAGTAATTTGGCAGCTCGCAGCCATAGCATCTGCGCTTCCCAATCGTGCTCGTTTTTTTCTAGATACGGTTCCAATTCGTCCAAAGCTTCCTGTGCATCGCCATCTCTTAAATAGCATAGCGCGAGGTTGTATTTGGCTTCTTCCTGTTCTGGCTTGATTTCGAGAGACGTCTTAAAAGCTTGCGACGCCTCTAACCACTGCTCCTCTTCAGCCAGAATGCAACCGATGGCATTAAAGCTGATGGCCACAACGGTAGGAGAGCTTGCTGTCCTGCCGAGAAGACGGAATTCCCGAAAGGCCAATTCATTCTCCTCGCACAAAAGGAGACTGTAGGCGTAGTACAGGCGTCCACTTTCCCAGTCTGGCGATTTTTGGACTAATTCTGCAAAACACTTTTTCGCGTCTTGGAACATGCGCAAATGATAAAAGCCTTCCCCTCGACGAAAAATCGGCTCGTATGGATTCGTTTCAACGGCCTTTGGTGATTTTGTATTCACCTTCGACTGATCCGTCTTTTTCTCTTCCACTGGAAGCTGGCCTTCCATTTCCTTGATGTTACGAATCGCATTCGATAATTTTTCTTCGAATTGCAGCCACAGGTCTACGACTGTATCACTTACTTGGCGCAATTGAAACAATTGTTCCGCGAGCTGAAGACGCTCTTGTTCAGAAGCCCCCTGCCACTTTTCTTCAATGGTCTGCGCTTTGGTACGAAGCGTATGAAACCAGTCCTCGATTTTCACAAGAAAAGCCACCCCCTATGAGGCATGAGTACTTTCATTGTCTCACAAGGCAGATGGCTCTATACAGGAACAGACAGATCGCTTACAGAATCGTCGCGTGCACTTCTTCAGCAATCAATTCTTTGATCTGATTTTTTTCATCCATGATGGCGACACGTGGCTTATAAGTTCTCGCCTCTTCATCCGTCATCATCGCATAGGCAATAATAATGACGATATCGCCCTCTTGAACGAGACGTGCAGCTGCTCCGTTCAAGCAAATGACGCCACTGCCTGGAGCCCCTTCGATGACGTATGTTTCCAGACGCGCTCCGTTGTTGTTATTGACGATTTGTACTTTTTCATTTGGCAAAATATCCAGTGCATCCAACAAATTTTTGTCGATGGTAATACTGCCCACATAGTTCAAGTTTGCTTCAGTTACCGTTGCGCGATGGATTTTTGCTTTCATCATGGTGCGGAACACTAAGAATTCCTCCCTTATCTCTACTTGATGGATGTAATCGTATTGTCAATCAGACGCGTTTTGCCAAAACGAGCAGCTAACGCGATGATGATCGTTTGACCTGCCGTTTCCTGCTCGACGGGTGTGAGCTCTGGATAGCTCAAAATTTCCACATAATCAATCTCAGCCAGCGGCTTCTCGGAAATCATTTGCGTGATTCGATCCTTAATCTCAGTAAGAGCCCTGTCCTCACCCAGCCATTCTTCTGCTTGCTTCAGGCTTTGTGATAGCACCAGTGCTTGTGCTCGCTCATCCGCTGACAAGTATACATTCCGAGAGCTCATGGCAAGACCATCCGCTTCGCGGACAATCGGGCATGGAACGATTTGTACTGGCATCGACAAGTCGTGGACCATTTGCGTCACAACAGCTACCTGCTGGGCATCCTTTTGTCCAAAAAAGGCGTAATCGGGCTGGACAATTTGAAACAATTTATTGACGACAGTCGATACGCCATCAAAATGACCCGGACGAGAAGCTCCACACAATGGAGTCGTCACATTTGCCACTGAAATATTGGTCAGCATCGGTTTCGGATACATCTCGCTGACTTCCGGGGTAAACAGGAGGTCCACCCCCGCTTCTTCCGCCATTTTACTATCCCGTTCGATATCACGCGGATAGCGCTCAAAGTCCTCATTCGGCCCGAATTGCAGCGGGTTTACGAAAATGCTCATCACAACCAAATCGCATACTTCACGAGCAGCTTTTACCAAGCTGAGATGACCTTCATGTAAAAACCCCATGGTCGGTACCATTCCGATCGTTTTGCCTTGCCGACGTGCTTCTTTTATATGAACGCGCATCTCTTCAATGGTGGAGACTTGCTGCATCATTGTTTGCATCATGACTGCTTCACTCCTTCCCCGTACAATTCCTTGATGGTTTCTTCAGAGGCATGGAAGACATGCTCTGGTCCTGGGAAGCTTCTTGCTTCGACTTCTTTGTTATAGATCTCAACTGCTTCACGGATGGTTTCACCAATGTTTGCGTAACGCTTCACGAATTTCGGTGTGATATCCGAAGCGTAGCCGACCATATCATGGAACACCAGCACTTGCCCATCACAAGTTGCACCCGCTCCGATTCCGATCACAGCGATGTCCAGCTTGTTTGCAATCATGCCTGCGACCTCTTCCGGAACACATTCCAGCACAATGGCGAATGCACCCGCTTCTTGAATCGCAAGGGCCTCATCCAACAATTTTTTGGCTGCCTCCAGATCTCTTCCTTGTACTTTATAACCGCCTAATTGATGTACCGATTGCGGAGTAAGTCCAATATGTCCAACGACAGGGATGCCTGCTTGTACACAGCGTGTTATGATTGGGACCAGTTCACGGCCCCCTTCCATTTTGACCGCCTTGGCCAGCCCTTCTTGCATTAGTCTGCCCGCGTTTTTCACTGCTTCCTCAACTGTTCCGTGATAACTGAGAAAAGGCAGGTCTGTCACGACAAATGCACGCTTGGCCCCTCTCGTTACTGCTTTCGTATGGTGTAGCATATCCTCCATCGTAACAGGGATGGTGGAGTCATAACCCAGTACGACCATTCCCAATGAATCACCAACCAGAATCATATCAGCGCCAGCTTCATCCACTAATTTGGCTGACGGATAGTCATAGGCGGTCACCATGGTAATCGGGGTTCGCGTTTCTTTTTTCTTGCGGATACTCGAAGTCGTAATAGGTCTGTCGTGTGTTGCCATTGTTCATTTCTCCTCTTTCGCATCAAGCCCGTGGATCGTGTGAGGAATAAAAAAACCTTCTCGCGTCAATCGGGAGAAGGTTGTCCATGTCAAAAAGACATTTGCGTCCAACGGATTCCTTCTGTCTCGGTCCACACAGGCTCTGAGCAGATTTTTGTCCTTACACGTATTGCTTTAAGATTACACGATCGATACAAAAATACTCCGGGAGTACCGTTCACGAGGTGATACAGCCTCCAAATTGGAGTATAGCAAATGATTTAATCATTTGCACGATAATTGACATCAGCCGAATAAACTTTGTGGATCTGTCCCGCCTGATCCTCTACCTTGAGTACGCCTTCCTCATCCAAGCCAACGGCACGACCTTCAAACTGTTGTGAAATCGTCTGGAGGGACACCCATTTGCCAATGGTGTACGAATGATCCTCCCACTCTTGTTTTACACGCTCGAAGCCAGCCTGCAAATAGTGATCGTACTCTTCTTCAAAAATTCGGCAGAGTCGTTGGATAAACGAAACGCGCTTGAGTGGCTCGCCAGATTCAATACGAAGCGAAGTCGCAATCTGTGCCAGTTCTGACGGGAAATCTGACTCGACACTGTTGGCATTGAGTCCTATTCCGATAACTAAATAATTGACTCGATCAGATTCAGCATTTAGCTCTGTCAAAATCCCGCATACTTTTTTATCGCCGATAAAAATATCGTTCGGCCATTTGATTTTAACAGGCAACCCAGTCTCTTCCCGGATCGTTGTGGCTACAGCAACTGCCGTTAACAACGTCATCTGAGGTGTCTTCGGTAACGGAATCGCAGGTCGAATGATCAAGCTCATCCAAATCCCCGTTCCTTTTGCAGAATGCCACGGGCGGCCGAGTCTGCCTTTCCCACCTGTTTGCAGCTCTGCCAGCACAATCGTACCTTCTACTGCTCCTTTTGCCGCAGCCTCGTGTGCGAGTGGCTGTGTAGATACCACCTCATCGTAAGCAATGACATTTTGACCAATCCGATTCGTTTCCAATCCAGCCATGATTTCTGCTGCTGACAAGCGATCAGGGGCAACAAGCAGGCGATACCCCGATTTTCGCACCGCCTCCACCTCGTAACCATCTCGGCGCAGCTCTTCAATATGCTTCCAAACCGCCGTCCTAGAGCAACCGCATGTTTGGCTTAATTCTTCACCAGAGATGAAACTGCCCGGCTGGTCACGGAATGCTTGAAGGATCACTTGCTTAATGTTCATCTTGTGCAACCTCTTTCTTTGCAACTTCGACGAGTGCTTCTCGTGTATTTGGTAAACCGTGCAGAGCTGTTTGTCTAAGTAACGATTCCAAGACGCGGAAAATCCACTCGCCTGGCTTTTTCTGAATCGCTACTTGCAGGTCGAGCCCCGTGATTGCCAAATCCTTGATGGTTTTGACAGGCATGTTTTCGTATTGATCGAGGAGTGCTTGCATCGAAAACGATTGCCTCTCCTTCCACCAACACGCTTGCAATAAAAGGAAGAACTCGTTGCACGTGTCCAAACCGACTTCAAGCAACAGTGGCCCCCACTCAATCGGTTGAGGGACATCCCATTGTGGCTGCAATCGCGTCAGAAGTTCAGCCAAACAACAAATTGCTTCTGTTTCGCGCTTGGACATTTTGAGAAATTGGCATACTTCACGCGATTGCACAGGTGAATAATTCGCCGCAAACAGTAGCAACGACCATTTTTGCGTCACGGTTTGCAAATGATGCAACCGCCAGACATGCTCATTTGAGAGGACGAACAGTTTTTCTACCTCAGGGGCATAAGCCATGAGTCTCGTTTCATTCAACAGCTGACAACCTACCTCTGGGGCTTTGCTGTCGAGTGTTTTATTCAGCTCTTCCCTTATGCGCTCCACAGCAATATGAGCTAACAAAGGCGCAGTCTGTTTCATAGCAAGCATAGTCTGGTCTTCTATCGCAAAACCTAACTGGGAAGCAAAGCGCACACCTCGTAATAGCCGAAGGGCATCCTCCTGAAATCTCTCAAGCGGAATGCCTACAGCCCGAACCAGCCGAAGCTGCATATCCTCTCGTCCACCGAACGGGTCGTGCAATACTTGATGACGATCCATCGCCATTGCGTTCATCGTAAAATCTCGTCGCTCCAGATCGAGCCGAAGTTCTGAAACGAACTGAACTTCAGCGGGTCGACGGTAATCTTCATATTTTCCTTCCGTCCGAAACGTGGTTACTTCGAACATCTGCCCCTCTACTTTTACAGATACAGTACCGTGTTTCAGACCAGTCGGGACATGATCGGGAAACAATCGGATGACGTCGCCGGGATGGGCATTCGTACATATATCTATATCATGAACAGGTCGTTGTAAAAGCCAATCGCGGACGCAACCACCTACATAGTAAGCTTCGAAGCCGTGTTCCTCCAATCTGTCGAGAACACGCTTTGCCAATTCTATCGCCAATCCAATCCCCCCTTTCTGGTTTGCTCCGCCTGATCTAGACAAGGAGGCGTTTTCATGAGAGTTTTGTATGGATTGTTTATTTTTATATCCAAGATGCATCAATTAGCGAAAAGCTCAATCTTGCGTTCAAAAGCTTAGTTTTACACCGGATTGCTTGCCAGCAAGTTGGCGTAAAGTGCTTCATACTGAGAGGCGATCGTTTCGTGACAAAACGTTTTGCAGGATCGCTCGATGCTATTCGCGGAGAATTCACGGTATAGCTCGTCGTTTTGCAAGAGACGTATCGTTTCTTTCGCCATGCCTTCAACGTCCCCAATTGGACGCAAGAAGCCGTTCACACCATCTAGGACGACTTCGGGCAAGCCTCCTGCCACTGTAGCGACGACAGGCACACCGCAAGCCATTGCTTCCAATGCGACGAGTCCGAAGCTTTCCTTTTCTGATGGAAGCAGCATGATGTCTGCCATCGACAATACCTCAGCGACGTCTTCTTGCTTGCCGAGGAAGCAAACATCGTCACTCAGACCGAGCTCAGCGATCATCTTGCGGACCAGACCCATTTCGGGACCTTCACCAATGAGGATCAATCTGGAAGGCACTTCTTCACGTACACGCGAAAAAATTTCAATCACATCCGGCACTCGTTTGACCGGACGGAAATTAGAAATGTGCATAAGAATTTTTTCACCATTCGGTGCAAATACCTTTTTCAGCTTCGTAACCTCTTTCGGGTAATAACGCCGCTTGTCTACGAAGTTGTACACAGGGACAATTTCTTTTTCAACATGTAGCAACTCTTGTGTCTGCCTGATCAAATCATGGGACACCGCTGTTACCAAATCGCTTCGCTCAATGCCGAAGCGGATCATATCACTCAAATTCGAGTCATAACCCAGAACAGTAATATCCGTCCCGTGCAAGGTGGTCACAATTTTCAAATGATCCCCTACCATTTGCTTGGCAAGGAACGCGCACAACGCATGTGGCACAGCATAATGCACATGTAATAAGTCCAGGTTTTCATTTTTCGCCACTTGTGCCATTCGGTTCGCCAAGGTCAAATCATAAGGTGGATATTTAAAAACATCATAGTTGTTCACTTCTACTTCATGATAAAAAATGTTCGGGTGAAACGCACCTAAGCGAAATGGCATTCCACCTGTGATGAAATGGACTTGATGTCCTCGCTCGGCCAATAGCTTGCCCAGCTCTGTGGCTACTACACCCGATCCGCCCAATGACGGATAGCAAGTAATCCCGATCTTCATACAGTGTCACTCCTTCTCACAAGCTCTTTAATACATACGGAGCTGCACTGACAAATCCTTCTGCGTAGGCTACACCAACCTGCTGACCAAACAGTCGCTCTCGATACTCGACAGATTCCAGATACCCGTTGGTAAGCGGTGTTTGAACGCCACCTTCTTCTAGCTCAAACTGACTACGGTAGCAACGCAGCGCCTCCATTTTTTGCGGATAAACAGCGGTGATATCCACGACAACCTGAGGCGTGACAGTTGAATTAATGAAATAGTAAAGGAATTGCGAAGGTCGATAGGCAGGCAAAGAAGGCTCTGGCAAATACTTGCGGATGCCCGCATTAAACACCGCCTCTCGAACGATTCGACTTACACTTTCGTGATCTGGATGACGATCCGCGAAATAAGGCGCAAGCACAATGGCTGGACGAGTTTCGCGAATGAGCTTGACGACACGTTCAATCGCACTTTCTCTGACTGCTTCCAAGCCACGATCAGGCAGGCCAAAGTTATAGCGAGCAGCCACTCCCATCACTTGGTCAGCTGCAGTCGCTTCTTGCTGCCTTCTTTCAACCGTTCCATTCGAAGACAATTCAGCATAGGTCAAGTCGAGAATCCCCACGCGCTTTCCCTGTTTAGCAGCCAAGATCAGACTGCCTGCCGCACCGATCTCGACATCGTCAGGATGAGCGCCGATTGCCAAAATATCGAGTGAACTCATACTTCATTCTCCTCATGCACCACTTCACGCCAATCCAGTTGTCCCAGTTCCAAAGCCTTCAGCATGATTTCTGCCGAACCGAGATTGGTGGCAAACGGTATCTTGTGCACATCACACAGTCGAAGCAGTGCGATAATATCAGGCTCATGTGGTTGAGAGGTAAGCGGATCACGCAAAAAGATAATCAAATCCATCTCATTGCGGGCGATCATCGCACCGATTTGTTGATCGCCTCCTAATGGCCCTGACAGAAATCGGGTTAGGGACAGCGACGTAGCTTCCATGATTCGCGACCCAGTTGTTCCTGTGGCATACAGGTCATGTTTTGCCAAAATGGATTCATAGGCCATCGCTAGTTGCACAATCTGTTCTTTCATACGATCATGGGCAATCAATGCAATTTTCAAGAAAACCTCTCCCTTTATGGCTGGGTATCGTGTGTATGTTAATCAAACGTTTAATCAATCAGATGTTCCAATCCGTAAATCAATCCGTTCATATTCATTACGGCTTTAATGGCCATATTCACGCCTGGCATGAAAGATTCCCGGTTAATCGAATCATGTCGAATAGACAGCGTTTGGCCTGTTGCACCAAACAAAACCTCCTGATGAGCAACCATACCTGGAAGACGGACACTGTGAATCCGGAATCCTTCGTAATCTGCTCCGCGAGCGCCTGGAATCGTTTCTACCTCTTCAGGATGCCCTTGCTTGAGCTCTTCCCGAACGGCTGCAATCATCTCAGCGGTCTTCAAAGCAGTTCCGCTTGGCGCATCCAGCTTGCGGTCATGATGCAACTCGATAATTTCCACATGCGGCATATATTTTGCTGCCATTGCGGAAAACTTCATACATAGAATCGCGCCGATCGCAAAATTCGGGGCAATGATAGCACCCAGTCCCGCTTCTTTATAGCGCGCAGTCATCTCTTGCAGCTGTTCTGCTGTCAGGCCCGTAGTTCCGACAACTGGTCTCACACCACGAGCCAAACAGAGCTCCATATGACGGTAAACCGTATGGGGTGTAGTAAAGTCGACCAGAACATCCGGCTTCATTTCGTCCAGTTGTTGATTGATTTTCTCTTCGCTCACACGCGTATCCAGATTGCCAGTAAAAACAAGTGAGGTATCCTGCGCTAGCATTTTCACTACCTCTTGCCCCATTCGACCATTTGCGCCTGCAACTGCTACACGAATTTGTTTAGTCATGCTGCTCGTTCTCCTCTATTCTCGTCCAGCGATCTTTATCGCGAGTATTAAACTTGTGCATAATACGATCAAACGCTTCCTGCAAATCGATTCCGAGCGAGTTTGCGAAACAAATCACGATGAAGAGTACGTCACCCAGCTCTTCCTCTACTGTTTTTTCGCCTTCGTCCTTTTTCTTCGGTTTTTCTCCATAAAAATGGTTAATCTCTCTGGCTAATTCCCCTACTTCTTCTGTCATTCTAGCCAGCATCGAAAGCGGAGAAAAATATCCTTCCTTAAATTGCGATATGTATTGATCAACTTCTTGCTGCATCTCTTGCATCGTCTTTTGCCGTTCCATCCGCCCACTCCTTTTTTCACAGTCTTCTCTCTTTCACCTATCGTACTAAAAAAGGCTTGGTTTGCCAAATCACAATACTTCGTCTTTCCAGCATATGGACAATCAAACGAGCGTTCATTTATAATGGCTTTCGGATAGCCCTCAGGTAACTCAAGTATTACCTGCACATCATGTCCGGGGGGAAGCCATTCCTGATCCGGCGAACAGGAGGACATATGAAAATTCGTCTTGATAGTATCTTTGCCATTATCATCGGTTCTGCCATTATGGGATTTGGTATTAATGCGTTCAACATTCCCAACCATTTAGCTGAGGGCGGTATCACTGGTATCAGTATTTTGATCAAGCTGTTAGTTCCATCTGTGGATCAGGGGGTCGTCTTCTTCGTCCTAAACGTACCGTTATTTTTTCTAGGCTGGAAGATTCTTGGACGAACTTCTTTTTTCTACACGATTTTGGGAACGGTTTCACTCTCCGTCTTCTTATCCTTGTTTGATGGAGTTCTTCCGCTTCAAATGAAGGATCGCTTGCTCGCCTCCCTCTATGCCGGGGTAGCTGTCGGAGTCGGATTAGGGATTATTTTCCGTTACGGCGGGACAACCGGCGGTGTGGACATCATTGCCAGACTGCTTCAGAAATACATGGGTATCAGTATGGGGAGGACGTTGTTTTTCGGAGACATCTTGGTCATTGGGGCATCCCTCGTCTATTTGAATCTGGAAAGCGCCATGTACACACTTGTCGTCGTCTTTATCGCAGCACGTGTCATCGACTTTTTCCAGGATGGGGCATATGCCGGCAAAGCACTGACGATCATTTCCAACGAAGCGGACAAGATTGCCAATCAAATCCTTGAATTCGGTCGTGGTGTTACCCTTTTAGCAGGAAAAGGCGCCTACTCTGGTGATGAAAAGAAAGTAATCTATGTGGTTATCAGCCGCAACGAAGTGATGCGTTTTAAAAATATCGTGCAAGAAATTGACCCCCATGCCTTTGTCATTGTCAACGATGTTCATGAGGTACTCGGAGAAGGCTTTACTCTCGACGAAAACAAGAAACCGCTTCACGACTAGCACGAAGCAGAACAGCAAAAACCCTTGCCTTTTCGTACAGGCAAGGGTTTTTGCATCCATTAAGTCGAACGGATTTCTCCGTCATATTTCTTCCACGCCACATAAGACAAGGCCATGATCAATGCAATCGAAATCGAGGCGAGAATGACAATTGGTGAATCTGGCCGCATCATTAAACGAGCAAACGTACTCTTTTCTTCTCCCACAAAAGCCACTTGAAAAGAGCTGTTCAATTCTCGCAATGCCTCTCGTACTAGTTGCCAATCTACCTGGCTGTTTCGCATCTCTTTGGATATGATATCGTACGCAACCGTAATCGAGGACATTTGCCCCTCTGGGAGCTGAATACTCATCCCCGGCTTAATGGCCAAAAATAATCGGTAATTCTCATCGAACTGTTCGCGAAACTGACTGAAATTCCGATCAACAGCCGATAGCTGCAGGTTTTGGACCTGCGTTACGAGAGAAGGATAGTAGCTACGCCACATCGGCTGGTGATCATGCGTCAGAGCATCTATGGCGATACGGACCCGCGTGGCATGCCACAGCAATTGCTGTTCACTTGCGTTTGCGGAAGCAAAACTTTGCTTGGCTGCCAGTATGGACTGTGTCACAGCATTCAGACTCTCAATTCGTATCGGATTGGGCAAATGCTGGTTCGGGAATCGTTCTGCCAGCTGTACAATGCGCTGCTCTGCCCCTTCAAGATCTCCCTTTTTTGCATACGTCAGTAACTCATGCGCAATTTGATCCAATGCGGCCAACTGCTTTTCTTCTATTGGTTGATTCAGCTTCGAGTACAAATTATGAATGGGCCAAGACAAGAACAACCCGATCATGAGAAAGAATAATAAAAACCGGATGTTTTTCTTCAACGCAAATAACCTCCTTCCCTAGTACAGCCTATGGAAAGGAGGACAAGATTAGACCTTATTTGTCGTATACTTCATATTCACCCACCAGATCACCGAGATCGAGATCAGACTGAGAAGAACCGTAAATAAACCAACGAAGCCTTCATACGGATCCAGTACACTCGGCAGCCACGGATGGATGTCCATGACGTAATCGAGAAAATCATTATTTAGTGTCCACAGCGCAGCGATTCCCACCGGCAGAAGACTTAGCTTGTAAAAACGCGCATACAAAACAGATTCCACAGCCATGCCGGTGTGGGAAATGATTAGCATCACGTCTGTCCAACGCACTTCATTGCCCATCATCCAACCAGCCACGATAATGCTGACGGCCCAGACACCGTACTTAAAATTGGTGATGCCAGCCAAAGCTTCCAGTACAGGAATGTGGCGACCCAACAAATAGGTAAGGAGTACAAGCGAAAAAAGTCCGCTACCTGTCGGGCTGTCCGGAACAAAAGGAATCAAATATGCTGGTGTCTCAGCTAATTGGTTACCGTACCAGATAAATCCATATATGGTTCCCAAAAAGTTGACGACGAACAGCGTCCAAAGAAACCACCTTTTGCCCAAAGATTGCCGAAACCACTCCCATATCCAGATCATCTATAATCGTCTCCCGCTGTGTACGCCGCTAACGAAAAAGCTGACCGCATTACCAGCCAGCTTTTCCCCTATTAGCTTATTTCAAGCCAGCCATGTATTCAGCTAGCTTTGCGATTTCTGCATCATCTTTGATCATACCGCCTGGCATTGCGCCTTTACCGTTCTTGATGACATCAGTAATCTTGGCTGCATCCAAAGTTGCACCGATTTTTTGGAGGTTTGGACCCATGCCGCCCTCCATGTTTTTACCATGGCATCCCATACAGCTTGTTTGCGCTTTCCAAAGCGCATCAGCTTTAAAGCTGGTGTCAGCTGGAGCAGGTGCAGTTGCACTTGATCCCTGTTTACCACCAGTTCCTTTACCTTTATCTGGGTGAGCCAGATGATATTCATGGTTTGCCGCCCAAGTCAGGTAGAAAATACCAACGAGTGCCGTCAGCATCAAGCCTGTAGCAACTGGACGTTTGCTAGGACGACGCTCTTTGCTGGTATCCAGCCAAGGTGCCAGCATCAGTGCACCAAATGCGATACCTGGAATAACAACGATTCCAAGAACGACCCAATCCCCTGCAGCCCATGGATATTTCAGCAATTGATACAGGAACAAGAAGTACCAGTCTGGCAACGGAATGAATGAAGTATCATTCGGGTTTGCTTTGTCTGTCAACGGCGACGGATGTGAAACCGTCAACACGAGGAAGCCAACTAAGCAAACAGCTGCCACCATCCACTCTTTCAACAGGAAGTTTGGCCAAAACGGCTCGTTTTTACCTGGAAAGTCGGAGTAGGATGGAGAAATGTTTGGGATACGCTTCGCCGATACTCGGGAATCTCCGACGAAGGTAGCATCTTTATCTTGTTTTGCCATGCTATTTCCTCCTTTTTTCGAAGACCGATTATAGTGGACCCGAGATACCTTGCGAACGGATCATAACAAAGTGAGCTCCCAACAGTCCAAGCAGTGCGCCTGGCAGGAAGAACACGTGAATCGCGAAGAAGCGAGTAAGCGTTTGCGCACCTAGAATGTCTCCACCTGTGAGCAATGTTTTCACATACGGACCGATAAATGGTACCGAGTCTGCGATCTGCACACCTACTTTGGTCGCAAAGTATGCGGTGTTATCCCAAGGCAACAGGTAACCTGTGAAACCGAGGCCCAGCATAACGAAGAAAATCAGTACGCCGACTACCCAGTTCAATTCACGAGGCTTTTTGTATGCACCTGTAAAGAATACACGCAAAGTATGTAGGAACATCATCACGATTACCAAGCTCGCGCCCCAGTGATGCATACCGCGTACGATTACCCCGAACGCTACTTCGTTCTGCAGGTACTTAACGGATTCGTAAGCATTGATAACGTCTGGTACATAGTACATCGTCAAGAACATACCAGACAAGATTTGAATAACGGTAATAAAGAACGTAAGTCCACCAAAGCAGTAAACAAAAGCTGAAAAATGATGTGCCGGGTTCACGTGCTCAGGTACTTCGTGGTCAGCCAAGTCACGCCACATCGGAGTGATGTTTAAGCGCTCATCGACCCAATCATACATTTTTTGCATCATGTTAGCCGTTCACCCCCGGACGAGGATTTGCTTTTACTTTACCTAAATACAATTTTCCATCTTTGACTTCTGTCTCATACTCATCAAGAGAGGCCGTCGGTGGCGTTCCCAAAATGTGCTCGCCATTGATCGAATAACGACCCATGTGGCAAGGACAGAAGTACTCATTTGGTTGTCCAGGGCCAGTTCCCCAGTCAACCGTACACCCTAAGTGCTTACAGATCGGGGACAGAGCAAGAATCTCACCCTTGTCGTTCTTGGTAACCCATGCAGTAAGTGTAGATTCTGATTCATACCAACCGTCCTTGGTATGGACCTTGAATTCTACGCGTTTTGGCACGGCACTAAACTCATCCGGACTGCCGACAGCTACTTTATCTCCACCTGCATGTCCTTGCAGAAGGGGGTCTACCGCAAAGCGAATCATTGGGGTGATCATTCCCGCAGCAAGGAATCCGCCAGTTCCCATCAGGGCGTAGTTCAAAAATGTACGCCTGGAAATTTCGCGTTTGTCTCCCATATCTTTTTTCCCTCCTTATCCTGTAAAATAGCGCTACGATGGCATTTTCATACATATACACTAGGTCAATCCCAATCATAGCTAACGCCTATAAAGATGTCAAGAATGTCCAGTGGACATGTCTTTACCCAAACGATGTGTGACAGGATATTGTTGCCAGATTGTCAAATTTATGACCTTGCCCCACCCAATTTTCTGTAGTATTACCGGAAAACGCTTTCTCTATTGCGTCTCTTTTTTTAGTCAAAACGATTATCCTCGCCCGGTTTGCCACAACTTGATGACCTCTTTGTATAGCACATCCACGGTCACTTCGAAACGCAAAGAAGATTCCAGGTCTTCATCCCCTACCAATAAAGTCAACACGCCTTCTTCCGTTCGTTCCTTTAATTGAATCTGTTCTCCCCGAAAATGAAGCAGTACTTTATAGGGGAATTCCGCCGGTGTTCGTTGTTCCAGCTGCTCTTCTCCTATTTGATAGCTTAACGGAAATAGCAATACGCGTCCCTTCAGTCGCTGCTCAATCCCCGCCGCTACATTTAATAAGTAGTTCATGCGTACAACATGCTCTTCTACTTTTCTGTCCGAGTTGTACAAATAAAGAGGGAGCAGCGCGGTATCCACAAAGGACCGCAACTCCTCCCAGTTTTCAAAATCGTTCAAGTTCCACTGCATAGAGCTGTCTCCTCATTTCCTTGTTCATTTCTGGAAACAAGCGTACCATGAATGGTTGGAGACTCGCAATAACGCATACGATTATGTATTTAGGCTTGCTCGTAAGCCATGATTTCTTTTAATTCGTCTGTTAAGCGCAAAAACAATTCTTTGTTCTTCGATGCAAGAGCCTCATCAATCTCCTGGATTAGCGTGCGCTTGCGATATTGACGCATTTGCTCATCGATCACCATTTCAGATAGCAAACCGGAAACCATTTGATTGTTCGTTCCGTACGCGTTGGAATAGAAATTCGGCCACTCCATACCCATCCCTCACTTCAATAAAATAGTCGTTTCGGTAAAACCATTGTATTTTCGAAGCCAAGTCTGGCTCGCATACGTTGCGGTGTATAACCACTGCCCCTGTTCGTCTTGTCCGACGCGCAACAATCCTAGATGGACCATCATTTTGCATACCCGATTCACCAAGATATCTGTAGCCGAATCGTAGTAAAACTCTTTCATCCAATGGAGTAGCGTGTCCATCAGCGATTGCTGACTTACCCATCCACCCGACGCGATCAACGGAATGAGCTGAACCAGCATCGGCAAGTTCGGGACAGCCCGCTTGTACAGCCTCATCCAGAAGCGAATGACATCGTGGTACAATTGATCGTTATACGGTTGCTCCAGTCGCTCCCTACCCGCTTCCGTTACTGCTACCTTGCCGTCCACTTCTACAATCCATCGGTGATAGTAGCAGAAATCGTAGAGCAAAGAAAAACGGTCAGGGTATAAATCAAAATGCAGCCCGTACCCAAAACGCCATTTTTGCGGCAAAAGCGGCTCTTCTTTTACGTACAAAAATTGAAAAAGCTGCTGCTGATGACGCTTGTACATGCCACCTTCTGCGGTTAGCGGTACTGGCTCCTGCTGGAGAAATTGTAAAAATTGCATGATATCATCGCAGAGTGCTGTTCCCTCATCCCTATAAGCTTGCGGACCGGGATGAAGCAATGCGTTTGAATCACGCCATTTTGTCAGCCACGCTTGCAAGTACGGCTCACGGATGTCCAGCGGAATTTGATACTGCCCTATGGTTTTACTTTTCGCCGGAAAAATCCATCCTCGCTTCATTGCTGCTGCGACAAACTTCCGTCCTTCCTCCTGCTTTTTTTCCTTTTCACACTCCAGTGCCACCCCAGCTTTCGCCAACAAATCCTCAAGCGACATGACCGTACGCTTGTCCAGGAACAATTGGAGCAAAAAATGGGTTTCTGCACTGCTCAGCTGCTCAACTGCTTGAGAGATTGTCAACTTGTGCCTCAAGCTAGACAACAGTGACGTAATCAATTCGTTTTTGGAATGAGGGTTGCATTCGCATCCGTAATGGTTGGCAATCTGATGGAGCTGCCGGATATCGGTGTACACCAAGATCTCAGCCAAGTTCATCTGTGCATCCCTTCTTTACGATGGCTTACTTGTCTCTCATTCTTGCCAAAATGCGGAAAAATAAACAGGAAGCCACCGAAGTGACTTCCTGTTTGTCGATTTTTTATTGCTCCTCTTCGGATTCATGGTCCCACTGGTCGTGAAGCTGTTGGTATTCTTTCGCTTCCTCATAGCGCCCGGCTTGAGTCAAAAGAGCGATCAGCCTGCGGATTTGATCCAAATCGAACCCTGACAACGATACATATTGCTTTAGGGCCTCAATAGCTGCTTCTGTTTTCCCCATCGAAAGATTCACATCTGCAGCTAATGGGTACGCAGCCACATACTCCTCGTCAACCGCTTGCAAGCTGCTGACCAATTCGGCTGCTTCATCCAGTCGTCCTACGTGGAATGCCATCAGTGCACATCCGTAGAGTACTTCTGGCGAACGATCCATGACCAGCGCCTGACGGAATACTTGGTAAGCCTGTTCGAATTGACCGCTTTGAGCGTACGAGCGCCCCTTTGTCAAAAGCATGGACAGACTTTCATCCCCAGCTTGTTCCAGGAGCTTCATTGCTTTCTCGTCATCTCCAATGCGGAAATACAAGTTACCCAGCGCTGCCATAATATCTTGGTTATCTGGCTCCTTCAGTCTTGCTTGCTCCAAATATTTGACCGCTACTTCATCTAAATCTTGGAGGGAATACAGATCCGCTAGCAACAAGTCCAACTGGATGCTTTCAAAGCCAGATTCTTTGCATTCATAGAGAAGATGTTGCGCCGTCTCAAAATCACTGGAATCCAAAGCAATCTCTGCTAGCAGCAGTTGGCATTCTCTGTGCAAAGAGGAATCCATTTGCGGATTTTTGCCCATGACATCTGTCAGCAATTGACTCGCCTCTTCCAAATGACCGAGTCGATACCAGACCTCCGCCAAATACATCATGACATCCGGCAAATCCTTTCCATGCTCCTGAACCTTTTGCAGAGCGGTCAAGCCCAACTCCACTTCATCGTTTTCAATCCGCTTGATCGCTTCGTCTATGACATACAGCCACTTTTTCGGCATTTCTTTCACCTCATATGTATTTTGCGTGGCCTTGTTGCTCTACGCGCTTGCTGAACAACCACTCTAATAAAATAGCCACAAAAGACCGTCCGAAGACGGTCTTTTCTTTTACTCTTGATCATATACCATTATGCTCGCGTTAGCCAGCTCATTGTAAGAACAGTAATAAGGATTCCAAAAATACTAAGCACAATGCTGTAATTCGGCTTGGCTAAATCAGTAGAAGTCGGCTTTCCATCGAGCGGTACGATCGATGCAGTAGCATGTTCCAGTGAATCACCTTGCGACGTATACGGCTGTGCTTCTACCACGTATGTACCGTCGTCTGTTTGCATGGAAGAAGAAATGACTTGCGCCTTTGGCGTGTTAATCTCCATGACTTCTCCGTTAATAACGAGAGAATTCGCATGCTCCGTGGTACTTGTATTCACATATAAAGTGAATGAAAAGACCATGAGCAACAAAACCGCTACACTCGCACCCATGCGTCGCATTCTCGCTGTCACGCTGAAAATTTTTCTGCCGATCGGGATCGCCCACTGCTCTTCCGATAAAATACGGGCCATCACCGCGTCTACAATGGAACGTGATGGAGTTACAGAATGATATTCTTCTTTATCCATTTCCATCCACTCACCACTGTCCGACCAAATCTCATAGTCGGAACGACAGGCATAGCATGCTGCCATATGGTGATCAACCCGACGTTGGGTCACCTCAGGCAACAGATTTTCGGCGTATTCAGGCAGCATTTCCTGAACTTCTTCACATCTCATCATCGATTCATCCCTTCAGCTTCATCCAAATGAGGGTCCAGGATGTAGTTTTCCAACTGTCCACGAATACTTTGCCGCGCTCGAAACAGTAGAGACTTCACAGAGCTCACTGTTAAATCCAGAATCGTAGCGATTTCTGTGTAATCCATTTGTTCGTACTCGCGTAATATCAGTGCTGAGCGTTGCTTCTCTGGCAGACTGTTGATTGCCAGTCTTACCATGCTCTCCCGTTCATTCCGGAGCAAAACTTGCTCAGGCAGTGTCTTGGGAGATGCCATAGGCACTTGCAACGTATCATCCAGATACACATCAGAATTGCGACTCTTGCGCAATTCACTGAGTACGGAGTTGCGTGCAATCGTATAGAGCCAGGTGGAGAATGTAGCTTCTACATCTCGGAAAGAATGAATGCTCTTATACGCCTTGTAAAACGTCTCCTGACATATATCCTCCGCTATATGCTCTAAATGTGCCTGACGCAAAAGATGAGTGACAAATGAGAGGATCTTTTTTTCATATCGACGAATCAGTTCAGCATAGCATTCCAGATTACCTTCTTTAATCTCTCGGATAAGCTGGGAATCGGTCATGATCAGGATTACCTCCTTGCGATTCCGATCCCTCAGCGGCCTTTTGCATAATTAGACTGCTGGGGATGTAAAAAGTTGCGCGACCTTACGATTCTTTTTCTCGTGTGTCTGCTGGAAACCATTCACGAAAAAACCCCCAACCGGGGTTATATGACATAAGCGTAGGGCTTCGTGTCGAATAAACACTTACCCATACCAATCAAAGGGATAAATCGCATATTTCGATATATCCATTTACCGTTCGACATAACAGATGTTGGAAGATGCATTTCACTAAAATTGAGAATAGTGGAAAGATCATTCTTTGTCAACCAGTTTTCCTTTTTCAGGAAAACGATATCAGCGTCTGCGCCAGTTGTCAAGCTTCCTTTTCGCGGATACAGTCCAATTGCTTTTGCGACATTTGTCGAAGTGAGCCTGACTAGCAAGCAAAGCAATTCTTCAGGCGTACACCAGTTCTTTCGTGTATCAATCCGCACATCGTGAATCGGAGATGCTACTTGCCAACTCCCAAACCATTGACGATGTAATTGACGAAGACCTTGATCCGTCACTTCAGCAGGTAAACGAAAGATATGCAGGAACGGATCATTTTCTTTAATATGAAAGGCCGCTTGAGAATCAGTGATGACTGTGCGTAATCGCCAATAACGAGTAGCCTCGATCCAAATCTGTCTAATGAGTTCCCGTTGTTCTTTTTTCAAAAACGGATCATTCTGTACCTGCATGTGCAGGATCGTATGTTTAGACGTATGAAGTTGCAAAAGCGTTTCCCATTTTATTGTGGAAATTTCTTCTGGATTTCGAATCGTGACATGAAACGAAGAATAGCCATGGTTCATCCACTCTGCTAAGCGGTCACCGTGAAGATCAGCGACATCGATTTCCACATGCCAAACATAATCCAACAAACTGTTGAAGTGCTGGGTTTGTTGATAGTGAATTTGCGGTCTGCTCATCCAACGCTCTGGCTGGAAGACGTCCACCAGGCTTGTACATCCCGAGCTGATGAGATTTCGCATGGCTTCTATATAAACATCTACATCTTTGATTTTATACAACGAATGTGTCGGGAGTGCGACGAAACCGGGCAAAAGATACATACCGGTAGCATCTATTTCTTCATATGAATCGTTGAAGGGGTTTTTCGTCAAGGTATCTTTAGCCATTCGTACAATTTTCCCATGACGAATCCAAATATCTACTTCTTTCATTCCTAGTGCTGTGACAATCGTTCCTCCACGTATGACCGTCCCTTGCTCCAGCATAGCTCGTCCCCCTCCCGTTTCTCATGCACATACTACCCTTGTACGAGCATATGCACAGAAAGGGGAAAAAGTACTAATGAAGATCAAACCGCTTTTTAAACAAAAAAAAGACCGCCGTTGATGTAAGCGCATTCAAACGACGGTAGCACACACGTGCTTTCTTATATTGGATAGGAGTGGAGAGAAACCATACTGTAGTTTTATAATAAACGGAATGTAAGCGCTTGTCAAATCATTTTTGCTAAAATTCGGAACGCTTTGTCCTCCCCCAAAAAAAGAAGCCTGCTACCTTATAAAGGCACAGACTTCTCTTTCATTTTTTCTTATTGGCTGATTTTCACAAGCAAGCCATGGAAGCCAGGGAACGATACATCAATCGCATCATCATTTTCGATGGTCGTCTCTCCCTCGGCAACGAGACCCGCAATCGCCATCGCCATGCCGATTCGGTGATCCCCCATGCTATCTATGACAGCCCCTGTCAATCCTGTTTTTCCTTCGATGATCATTCCGTCATCTGTAGCTGTCACCCTAGCGCCGAATTTGGACAGTTGACTAACCACCGTGGCAATACGGTCTGTCTCCTTTACTTTCAGCTCTTCCGCATCACGGATAACGGTTTGACCTTTGGCCTGCGTTGCCATGACCGCAATCACCGGAATTTCGTCAATCAGGCGTGGAATGATATCTCCAGCAATTTCAATACCGTGCAGCTCCGAATGTGTCACGAGGAGGTCTGCAACCGGCTCTTCATTTACGACTCGCTCATTCAAAAGCTCCAGACTTCCCCCCATCGCCTTGACAACATCAATAATGCCCGTGCGGCTTGGGTTAATTCCGACATTTTCAATGAGAAGAGAGCTGCCTGGTACAACCATTACAGCCGCAATTAAAAAGGCAGCGGAAGAAATGTCACCGGGAACAGAAATGGCACGGCCCTTCAGCTCTTGTCCGCCTTCTACTGAAACGGTCAAGCCATCACGCACAACTTGTACACCAAATGCTTGCAGCATACGCTCCGTATGATCGCGGGATAAATGCGGCTCTGTTACACTCGTCACGCCTTTTGCCTGCAACCCTGCCAACATAATCGCTGACTTCACTTGTGCACTCGCAACTGGGGATTGATACGCGAACCCTTGAAGCTCCCCACCTCGAATGGATAACGGTGTGTATTCGCCGTCTTTTCTTCCATCGATTTTGGCGCCCATTTGACGGAGCGGTCCGATCACACGACGCATTGGTCTTTTGGCAATGGACTCATCGCCTTCCATCACCACATGGAAAGGCTGTGTTGCCATGATCCCTGCCATTAAACGAATGGTCGTACCGGAGTTCCCTACATCCAAATGTTGAGACGGTTCCTGCAAGCCATACCAGCCTTTTCCTTGTACGGTTACGGCATCTCCTTGTTGTTCAATCTCAATCCCCATCCGACGAAAGCAGCTAATCGTGCTCAAGCAATCGGCACCCGGCAAAAAGCCTTCAATGGTTGTGGTTCCTTCTGCTAGAGCTCCAAACATAACTGCACGATGGGAAATGGATTTATCTCCTGGCACGCGAACGGTACCTTTGATTTGTTTGGCTTGTTGTACGCGAAGCATTTCTTCCACTCCTTTTCTCTCTCACGCTCTCCAGAACGCCAGTCGCACTGTGAAGCGTCTTCGTTGTAAAGTGTGTTTGCATAAAAAAACTTATGTGCGCTTGTATACATTGTAATCGAAAAAGCGAAGAACTTCCTCTCCCTTTTCCAACTCTTGTTGCGAATGGAACGTAATGCGTAGCACCCCATAAATGTCTTCTCGTGTCTCTCTGATTTGGAGATTCGTGATGTTGATTTCTCTTGCTCCCAATAGTGTCGTAATTCGTCCGATTTCACCCGGGTTGTCAGGGATATCGATATACAAATCGTTCAAAGGAGGCAATGCACCCGTTTTGCGCTCAGGCAAGCTGTCGCGGAATTCTCGTGCCGTTTTGAAGAAATGCTCGATTCCTTCTGGATCTCCCTGTTCTACAAGGTGAACGACATCTTCCAATGCGTTTGCCCAATCTTTTGCGATTTTCAGGATCGGATCACGGTTTTGCAGCAAAATGTCACGCCACATCTGAGGGTTGCTCGATGCAATGCGCGTAATATCACGGAAGCCACCAGCAGCAAGCGTAGCATGCCAAGCATTTTCCTCGTCGTACCCTGCCACCAGATTGACCAGAGCAGAAGCGAGAATATGCGGGAAATGGCTGACTGCACCCACGACCTGATCATGTGAATCCGCGTCCATTTGCACGACTTTTGCGCGAGTCAGTGTAAGTAGTTCAGACAATTGCTTTACTTTTTCTTCAGGTGTTCCCGGCGCTGGTGTCAAAACATAATAGGCGTTTTCCATAAGACGGTCAGAAGCAGCTTCCACGCCGGATTTATGCGAGCCAGCCATCGGATGTCCACCAATAAACGTGACATGATCGGGAATGACATCCACCGCTTGTCTCACAATACCTGCTTTTGTACTGCCAACATCCGTAATGATCACACCAGGCTGTAGATCCATTTCCACTAACGAGCGAATGGTCGCAACGATTTGCTCTACAGGTGATGCGAGGAAAATGACATTTGCTTCTCGAACTGCAGTCTGCAAATCAGTTGTGCCAGCATGAATGACACCAAGAGTCAGTGCTTTATCCAAACAATCCTGACGTAAATCGTAGCCGACTACCCGAATATTTGGATCACGTCGCATAGACAGCGCGATTGAGCCGCCGATCAACCCGACGCCGATTACAGTAATGGTGGTTCTTTTCATCTCCACTCTCTATCCTTCCTACATCTCTCTTAGACAAAGATGCCGAGGCATGCCCGGCATCTTCGTTCTTTATTTCAATGCTCCAGTCACGATTTCTTTTAATACAGAAAGAATCTTATCATTTTGCTCTTTGGTCCCGATGGTAATACGTTGAAAACCTGGGAAGCCTAGCGCATTACCAGAGCGAACGATGATGCCTTGAGAGAGCAGCTTCTTAAATACTTCATCGGAATCCCTTTTCAAATCAACCAAGATAAAGTTGGTCTGAGATGGATAGTAGGAAATTCCCCACTCGTCAAAGGAATCGGTAAACTGCTTCATGCCTTCACGGTTACGATCGCGGCATGTTTGCACAAATTCCTGGTCTTTTAACGCAGCACGTGCTGCTACTTGGCCAAGTGTGCCTGTATTAAACGGCTCACGCACATGTTCCAAAGAGGAAATGAGCTCCTCTGACGCGACCCCGTAGCCGATACGAAGGGCAGCCAGACCGTAGATTTTGGAGAACGTACGCAAAATAATCAGGTTCGGATACTCAGCGAGCATCGGTACTGTTTGTGGATACTCTGGATCCACCACATACTCGTAGTAAGCCTCATCCAATACGACCAGCACATTTTGGGGAACCTTTTTCAGAAAAGCTTCCAACTCGGATGTTGTTACAATCGTCCCAGATGGATTGTTCGGGTTACACACCCATACGACCTTCGTCTGTTCGTTGATGGCAGCCGCCATCGCTTCGAGATCGTGAACGCCATCTTTCAACGGCACCTCAATCAAGTCTGCTCCTTCAATAATCCCATTTGAGCGATATTGCGAGAACGTTTGCGTCGCCATGACTGCATTTGTTCCTTCGCCCAAAAAAGCACGAGAGATCATCAACAGAATTTCATCAGACCCGTTGCCGAAAAACAATTGACCTGGTTTGACTCCGAGGAAGTCAGCAAGATCCCAGCGTAGATTAAGGCTTGCACCGTCTGGATATAGGGCCAAATTGTCCAACTGTTCCGCAATGGCGGCTTTAGCCTTCGGTGAGGAACCAAAAGGATTTTCGTTGGACGCCAGCTTGATGACTTCGGTCAAACCAAATTCACGTTTAACGTCATCAATGGGCTTGCCAGGTTGATATACCGGGGCATTGAGTATGCGTTGTTTCGGTTGCATCCACGTTCACTCCAGTCACATTTTTCCCACTATTGTAGCGCACTGGCTAACTGATGTACAAAGGTTTTTATTTTTTCTACTGCTTCTGGCATCTGTTTTGGATCTTTCAGCTGCTCAGCATGTTCCTCGATCAGCTGTACAATGGCACTTCCCACAATGACACCATTTGTATGGGGTGCTACTGCTCGTACCTGATCCGGCGTGGATATTCCGAAGCCTACCGCAGTAGGAACCGATGTACTAGCCTTTACTCGTTCCAGAAAATCTGCCAAATCCTCTCGCAGGTCGACACGGGCACCCGTCACACCGAGCGACGATACACAATAAAGAAATCCGGTTGCTTGCGCTCCAATCGTATTGATTCTGGAACTAGAAGTTGGTGCCACCAGCGAAATGACATGAATGCCATTCTGTTGTGCTGCGGTTACTACTGGACCGTTTTCCTCAATCGGCAAATCAGGAATGACAACACCGTCAGCACCATAGGCAGCGAGATCGGCAAAAAAGCGCTCGATGCCATATTGTAAAACCGGATTGAAGTAGGTGAACAGGACGATGGAAGCCTCCATACCTGATTCGCGAAGCCTTTTGACCAAGTGCAAAGCATCCCCGATCGTCACGCCATTTTTCAGCGCGCGTTCTGAAGCCCGTTGTATCGTTGGGCCATCTGCCAAAGGATCGGAGTAAGGGACGCCGAGCTCGATGAGATCTGCTCCTGCTTCGACCATCGCTTTTACGAGATGAAAGGTTGCTTCTATTGAAGGATCGCCTACCGTTAGAAATGGGATGAATCGTTTGCGATCACGATCCGCGAATAATTGATCGATTCTGTTAAGAGCTGTCGTCATGATTACTCTCCCCCTCCTGCTGTCAGCGCTTCTTGAATAGTTAGTACGTCTTTGTCCCCTCGACCAGACAAGCAGATCACGAGTATTTGGTCTGAAGTCATTTCTTTCGCACGTTTTATCGCTTCAGCAATCGCATGTGCGCTCTCCAACGCTGGAATGATCCCTTCCGTTTGACAAAGCACTTGTACTGCCTCGAGCGCTTCCGCATCTGTTACCGATGTATAGGTCACTCTTCCACTGTCTTTGAGATAGGCGTGCTCAGGTCCTACTCCTGGATAATCCAAGCCGGCCGAAATCGAATGCGCTTCTTGCACCTGTCCGCATTCATCCTGCAACAAGTAGGTTAAGGAACCGTGGATGACTCCCGGGCGTCCAAGTGTTAGTGTTGCTGCATGCTTTTCAGTATCAATTCCTTTTCCTGCCGCTTCTACCCCTCTAAGCGCGACAGACTCATCCTGAATGAACGGATAAAACATGCCAATCGCATTGCTGCCGCCACCAACGCAAGCAACGATCTCGTCTGGAAGCCTTTTGAGCATTTGCAGGACTTGACCGCGAGTCTCTTCTCCGATAATTTTTTGGAATTCGCGTACGATGTACGGATATGGATGTGGGCCAACGACAGATCCGATGACATAAAACGTTTCTTCGACATGGGAAACCCAATGGCGAATCGCTTCGTTTGTCGCATCCTTAAGTGTACGTGAGCCAGATACAGCAGGAATGACTTCGGCACCAAGTAGCTTCATCCGAAAAACATTCAACGACTGGCGACGAATATCTTCTTCCCCCATGAACACCTTGCACGAGAGTCCGAGCTTTGCTGCCACAGTTGCACTTGCCACTCCGTGCTGACCAGCGCCCGTTTCGGCAATAATTGATTTTTTGCCCATGCGCTTGGCTAGCAAGGCTTGGCCCAAAGCATTGTTCAATTTATGTGCACCCGTATGGTTAAGATCTTCTCGTTTCAAATAGATTTGGGCACCGCCGACCGTTTTCGTCAAACGCTCTGCATAGGTGAGCGGAGTTGGGCGTCCAGCATACTCGCTGAGCAGTCCATTCAATTCTTGAACAAATGCCGGGTCTCGACGTGCTTCTTCAAAAGCGATCTCGAGTTCTGTCACCGCATTCATCAAGGTTTCCGGAATAAACTTGCCTCCGAAGGCACCAAATCGTCCGTTTTCGTCAGGCACGACTCGCGTAGTTGTTTGAATGTTGTTCATGCGCCTTCACCCTCTCCACCAATGTTTTTATTTTTTCGGCGTCTTTTTCGCCATCTGTCTCTACTCCACTGGACACATCGACTATCCCTGCTTGATACTGCCCCATTAATTCTCCGACATTCTCCGCATGAATTCCTCCAGCAATGATGCAGTCAGCTTCCTCGCATGCTGCTTGCAATGCAGGGATTTGCTCCCACGAAAACTTTTTCCCTGTACCTCCTGCTTGACTAGGGTCATACGTATCAAACAAAAAGGCACTGACAATGCCTCGATAGGATTCAATTGCTTGAGCAGCATCCGCTTCTCCGCCCACTGCCAACGCCTTCCATACCGGAATTGCAAACCGCTCCCGAACTTGCTGGCAAAATTGTGGCGTCTCCTGTCCATGCAATTGAATCACAGATAATGGTGCCTCACTTAGCACTTCCTCCAGTTCTTCCATCGTCGGATTTACGAACACACCAACAGCAGGAGGATGGCCCGAAACGGCTGCAAGCAATTGTCCAGCAGTCTGGGCATCTACTTGTCGCTTACTTGGGGCAAAAACAAGGCCTACGTAATCGACTTCCAGCTCTTTTAACAGCGCAAGTGTTTCCGCTCGCTTAATCCCGCATATTTTCAAACGAGTCATACACTCACCCCCGGTGCTGCTTCTCCCACGAGATCAATGACTGCGCGCTCTACGTCTGTTTGGCGCATGAAATGCTCTCCAACTAAGACAGCCCGGGCACCTGCACTTCTTACATTCTCAATATCCGCTGGTGTCGAAATCCCACTTTCGCTCACAATCGTCAATGACGTAGGCAGTTCTGCAATCAGCTCATGCGTAACGGCTAGGTCAGTTTGAAACGTATTTAAGTTTCGATTGTTGATCCCGAGCAATTTAGGTTCCATTACTTGAAAAACAAGCTCGCACTCGCGTTTGTCATGAACCTCCACCAGTACATCCATGCCCAGCTCCTCGGCAGTTTGGTTCAGGTGGCGAAGTGTTTCCCGATCGAGAATGGCTGCAATGAGCAACACACAATCAGCGCCTGCTGCTCTTGCTTCCACGACTTGAATTTCATCAAGTAGAAAGTCTTTTCTAAGTAATGGACGATCAATTGCCTCGTGAATTTGCCGTAGATAGCTCAAGCTCCCTTGGAAAAAGGTCTCGTCTGTCAAAACAGACAAACATTCTGCGTGAGCGGCCTGATAAGCCTTCGCAATGGTCACTGCTTGGAAATCAGGTCGGATTAACCCTTTGGATGGCGATGCTTTTTTTACTTCGGCAATCACGCTTACAGGCCGTACACTTGTCTCCAATGCGTGACGAAATCCGCGTGGACGTTGTACTTCTTTCGTTGCTGCGAGCAATGCTGAAACGGTTGTTTCTGCTTGAAGACGTGCGATCTCTTCATGTTTCTTTTCTACGATTTTACGAAGCATGAATCATACCTCCTGCGATGTGACGAACGTGCTCAAGCTTTCGCGTGACTAGTCCGCTGTCGATCAATTCCGCTGCACGTATAACCCCTGTTTCAATCGAGCTAACACGATCTGCGAGGTAGAGGATCGCGCCCGCATTCAGCAAAACGATGTCGCGTGCTGCCCCACGTGCACCGGAAAACACGTCGTGAATGATCTTGGCATTCTCATTGGCATCACCGCCGCGCAAAGCATCCCTTTCATGTCTACGAAGACCGAACTGCTCAGGCTCGATTTCATACGTCAAAATACGCCCATCGCGCAACTCGGCAATATGACTCGTTCCCGTTACCGTCAATTCATCTAGACCATCCGAACCTGCGACAACGAGCGCTCTGTTCACATCCAGCTCGTGTAAGACTGCGGCTACATTTGGAAGCAGCTTGGCATCATACACGCCCATAAGCTGATGGCTGGCACCTGCTGGATTCGTCAATGGTCCCAATAAATTAAACACTGTGCGAATCGCCAATTCTTTTCGCGGTCCAGCTGCATGCTTCATTGCTTGGTGGTACAGAGGAGCGAAAAGGAAGCAGAGATTGGTCGCACGCAGGCAATCTGCGGCGTCCTTTGGAGATAAATTGACGGGCACTCCCAACGCTTCCAACACATCAGCACTGCCACTTTTGCTGGAAACTGCACGATTCCCGTGCTTGGCGATACGTACACCGTCAGCTGCTGCGACAATGGCACTCGCCGTCGAAATGTTAAAGGTGTGACTTCCGTCTCCGCCTGTTCCGCAGGTGTCTACCAGATCTGGCAGATCGATCGGAAAACTCATCGCCCGCGCTCTCATCGCTTTAGCAAAACCGATAATCTCTTCCACTTGCTCGCCTTTCAAGCGAAGACTCGCTAAAAATGCACCAATTTGAGCCGGAGTTGCCTTTCCGTCCATAATCTCGCCCATGGCCTCTTCTGCAACCGTCCGTGTTAAGTGCTTCCCAAGCAGAATTTGTTCCAGCGCGTATGTTAGCATGACAACTCCACCTTTCTGACAAACATCTGTTCCGCTTTTTCTAAAGCGGAGAGCATCGCTGCTGCTTTGTTCACCGTCTCTTGATATTCACTCGCAGGGACCGAGTCCGCTACGATGCCTGCTCCTGCTTGTACATGTGCGTACCCATCCTGAAAGAACAACGTTCGAATCGTGATACAGCTATCAAGTGAACCATCAAATGAAATGTAGCCGATTGCTCCCGCATACAGATGGCGTGCGTCAGGCTCGAGCTCTGCAATAATTTCCATCGCCCGTAGCTTGGGAGAACCAGATACCGTCCCTGCCGGAAAAGCGCTTAGCAATGCATCGAAAGCGTGCAGTCCCTCACGAAGCTTGCCTGTCACATGCGAAACCATATGCATCACATGGGAGTAGTTTTCAATAATCAGTGCTTCCTCCACTTTCACACTTCCGTACGCAGAGACCTTTCCTACATCGTTGCGCCCTAGATCCAGCAGCATGTAGTGCTCGGCTCTCTCCTTTTTATCTGCCAAAAGATCAGCCGCCAGCGCAGCATCTTCTTGTGGGGTTGCCCCTCTTTTCCGCGTTCCGGCAATCGGTCGCATCTCTACTTTTTCATCTTCTACACGCACGAGCAGTTCTGGTGATGTCCCGACCACGGTCTCGCCCTCATATTCGAGATAGTACATATACGGGGAAGGATTCAACGTGCGCAACAATCGATACACCGCAAAAGGATCGACATCTGTCTTTACGGAAAAACGTTGCGACAACACGACTTGAAAAATGTCGCCGGCTGCGATGTATTCTTTCGCCTGCACGACTAGTTGCTCGTATTGCTCACGCGTCATATTTGGCTCTACTGTTAATGGCGTTGGTGTATCCGCTGCTACTTGAATGCGCTGATCCATTTCAAGCGGAGCCATAACTTTTGCAGCGAGCTCCTCGATTCGTTCGCAGACTTGCTTGTATTTTTCGCCAATAGTATCCGCAGTGTCGCCTGGCTCCACATGGAGGTTCACAATCAATTGAATTTCCTGCTTCAAATGATCAAAGGCGATCATCTCATCAACGAACAGAAAGCGCATATCCGGCACTCGTACAGCTTCCTTGCGATGTGCTGGCAAATTTTCGAAGTAGCGCAGCGTATTGTAGCCGAAAAAGCCTACGGCACCTCCACTGAGACGAGGTAACCCGGGTAGCTTTGGGCTTTTGTAGCGATCGGTTTCTTCACGCAAAAAGGAGACGGGATTTCCTGTCTGGACAAGCTTTTCACCAGTACGATAGGAAATGGTGATTTCTTCCCCTTTTGCTTCTACGATTTGAAAAGGATTCATGCCAATGAACGAAAAACGAGCCCAGCGCGCACCACCTTCTACGCTCTCCAGCAAAAAGGAATCACTCGTGCGAATCTTCTGATACAAGCGAATCGGTGTCTCCTGATCCGCCAACAGTTTCATGCTTACAGGGATAAGGGAATACGACGCCGAGAGGGTCTTAACCTCGGCAAGGGAAGGGAAATACATGAACTCTCATCTCCTCAATTAGTGGGAGAGAAAAGGGAATCAGACATCCGCCTTTTCTACACCCGCTTCCTAGAGCGAGAGGTAGGGGGGGGGAATTTTTTGTATACAAAAAAACCCAGACAAAGAGACCTGGATTGGGTGTCAATATGTACCCAGCCTTCTCTTCTCTCCTCAACCTAACTCATCTCAACTCTGCTCAACTCATTCTCTGCTCTCAGCCGGCTTTTGCTTATTACCGGAAAAACGAGGCGCTCTCGTTTCACTTATGGTAAAAGAGAGCGCCCTAATTGTCAACCGCGATTTGTCAAATCCGGGCGCAACTTGACTGCATCACGCAAAAAGACGTGATGCATGTCTTTTGCTGTCTTGTCTGTATTCACATGCATCATAATACGAATACAAAGCGGCAAGCCACCCGGCACTGGAATTTCTCTTGCGCACATAAGTGGCACATATTGCCAAGCTTCTCCTTCAAGCAGGCGAGCCGCTTGAGCAGGGAAGGTCGCACAGAGGTCCTCTGTCGTCGTGATAATAATACTACCAATGTCTTCGGGGTTTACTTCATTGCGGCTTACCATTTCTTCCAACAACCATTTTGTAGAGGAGACAATCTCTTCGCGCGTATCGGCTTCCACCGTGACTGCGCCTCTGATTCCTCTCATTCCCATCCTTATCCCTCCACTTCTTCTCTCATGACTCCCAGTATGAGTTCTTCTTCTATATTTTTGACGACTTCAACCTGCCCGATTGCCCTAGGCAACACCAATGCCAGTTTTCCGCCTACCGTCTTTTTGTCCCGTTTCATGGCTTCCAGCACAGCTTCTGGCGAGAGATTACCCGGCCACGCCGTTGGCAAGTGGAACAATTCCAGCATCCGTTTCGTGCGATTGTATACACCTGTCTCGGCAAAACCAATGCGTTCCGCTACCTTGGCTGCCAAACACATCCCAATTGAGATAGCTTCCCCATGATTCAGCGTGGAGTAAGCAGACAGCGCTTCAAATGCATGCCCAAACGTATGACCCAAATTAAGCAATGCACGCTGCCCTTGCTCTGTCTCGTCTTGCGAAACAATAGCCGCTTTGACTGCGCAACCTTTTTCAATGGCTTTCCCTAATAATTCTGAATCGAGCTGCCATAACCTATCCGCGTTGTCTTCCAGCCAATCGACAAAGGCAGCGTCGGCGATAAGACCATGCTTAACAACTTCTGCAAAACCTGCTGCGATCTCCCGCTTCGGTAAGCTATGCAATGCTTTCGTGTCGTAAATGACAACTTTCGGCTGATGAAAAGCACCAATGAGATTTTTTCCGAGTGGATGATTGATCGCTACTTTTCCACCAACCGAACTATCATGTGCGAGCAAGGTGGTCGGCATTTGAACGAAATCAATGCCGCGCATGTACGTAGCAGCCACAAATCCAGCCAAGTCTCCGACGACTCCACCACCGAGAGCCAATACAGCAGACTTCCTGTCCAGTCCTGCATCAATTGCCTCTGTCATCAATCGTTCGTAGACAGCCAGGCTCTTCGATTGTTCTCCAGCAGCGATGACAGCTGAGTGGGCCGTATATCCATGCTGTCGCAAAACTTCAAGCAAAGGCTCTAGGTAATGAACCGCTACATTCTCATCTGTGACAATCATCAGCTTGCTAGTAGAAGCAATTCCTGCCTCTACTAGCAACGCTGCTGCATCGTGCAAAAGACCGTCGCCTATCACAATCTCGTAGGAACGCTCCCCCAGTTCAACAGTCAGCTTCTCTACACTCATTAGAATTTCTCCGTGTACGCACGGTATTGACGTACGTTTTCTGCCATGTCGTCAAGAGAATCAGAAGGGAATTTTTCGCACATTGCACTCGCGATCTCCCACGCTACCACTGCCTCCGCAACCACACTTGCCGCTGGAACAGCACAACTGTCGGAACGCTCAATGCTCGCTGAGAATGGCTCTCTCGAGTCAATATCCACACTCATCAACGGTTTGTACAAGGTAGGGATCGGTTTCATGACACCACGAACAACTACAGGCATTCCTGTCGTCATTCCGCCTTCGAGTCCACCTGCACGGTTTGTTTTACGGCTGTAGCCGGTTTCTTCGTTCCAAATAATCTCGTCATGAACTTGCGAGCCTTTCAGACCAGATGCCTCGAATCCGATACCGATTTCGACACCTTTGAAAGCCTGAATGCTCATGATCGCTTGTGCAAGACGTCCATCCAGCTTTCGGTCCCATTGCACATGGCTACCCAAACCAATCGGCACGCCTTCAACGATAACTTCTACGGTACCACCGAGGGAATCCCCGTCTTCTTTTGCTTTATCAATCGCCGCCATCATCAGTGGCTCTGCTTCTTTATCCAAGCAGCGTACTGGCGATTCTTCTGTGCGCGCAATCAGCTCGTCCAGACTTACTTCTTGTCGCTTCGCCACGATCTCATTGATCTGGAGTACCTGTCCGCCAATACGGATACCAAATGGAGCCAGCAATTGGCGAGCTACTGCACCAACAGCTACGCGGACAGTGGTCTCACGAGCGCTGGAACGTTCCAGAATATTGCGCATATCTCGTTGATGATACTTAATAGCCCCGTTTAAATCAGCATGTCCAGGGCGTGGACGGGAAACACGACGCTTTTCTTCAGTGCCTTCCTCTACAGGTTCAGCACTCATGATTCCTTGCCAATGCGTCCAATCATTATTTTCAACGACCAGTGTGATAGGAGCTCCGGTTGTATATCCATGACGGACACCAGAAAGAATTTTCACCTGATCCTTTTCAATCTGCATTCTTCTGCCGCGGCCATGGCCTTTCTGACGACGTGCCAACTGCTCATTAATTTCCTCAATGGAAATCGGCAAGTTGCTCGGTACGCCCTCAATGATAGCTGTTAATTGCGGCCCGTGGGATTCCCCTGCTGTCAAGTAACGCATCTCTATCCTTCCTCCATCCTCCAGGCAGCCTGTATCCCAAAATGACTCTTTTCGGGATGCTGTCCTTTATCACTTTTAAGCGCTATAATATCATACCTAGTACGCCGTGGAAATACAAAAGTGGCAAACGTCTGCGAAAAACCTTTTCTTTTTACAGGAAAACGCCCCTCCGTATAAGGAGAAGCGCTCTCGTTACGCTATCGCGAATAAATCAGGATTGACATACCTACACGTTAAGGAAACCTCTATTGTTGATAGCTCACGGAGGAGCGACCGCGTTTTAGAGGAAAGTTTCCATGCGTTCCGGGATATATAAACGAAGCGTTTATATATTCCTACACGTTGAAAAAAGGATTGGGGCTCAGCGGTTTGCGAGTGTGATCTACGCGTATCAAATCATCTAGTTGTGTCCTCTCCGCCCCTAATATCTGACCACATTCCTGCAGCGTGATCAGCCCTCGACGGTATGCTTCGATGACCTTGTGTTTATCCATCTGCTGCCTCCTCTTGCAAAGTAGGTATTCCTAGTCTTGGGAAAAAACAGCAGAGATATACCAAGGCCAACATGAATCAACCCATTTTTCGATAGAAGAACGTATCCTCTGTCTCCAGTTGGTATTGTTGCGGCTGAAAAATTTGTTCCGTGCTGCCTACAAAGAGTACCCCACCAGGTTTCAGTGCCCTGCTAAACTTATGATACAGCTCATGCTTTGCTTCTTCGGTAAAGTAAATCATCACGTTCCGGCAAATAATCAAATCAAATTGAGAATCAAATGAGTCCGCCAATAAATTATGTTTTTTGAACGTCACTTTTCTCTTCACTTCGTCCGTTATGCGATAGCTGAGTGTATCTTTTTCAAAATACTTCGTTACGAGATCTTTCGGACAATCTTGCAGGGAGCGATCCGTGTATACCCCTTGCTTTGCTTTTGCCAGTGCTCCCTCATCAATATCGGAAGCGAGCACGGTCGCATCCATCTTCTTGCTCAGCAAAATCAGTGAGAGTGTGTACGGCTCCTCCCCTGTCGAGCATGCAGCACTCCAGCATTTCACCCGCGGCGATTGCTTCGCCAAGCGTGGCAAAATTTTATTCTCGAGAACTTCCCACCGGCCTGGATTGCGGAAAAATTCCGATACGTTGATGGTCATCCTATCGAGGAACTCATAGAAAAGCTCCTTGTCTTTAGCGATGGCATCGAAATACTGGGCAAATGTGTTGTACCCCCGCTTTTGTCTCAACGAGGTTAGACGGCGCTTCATCTGTGCTTCCTTGTAGAGGGCAAGATCAATTCCAGTCATTTTCTTCACACTAGCAATAAATTGGAGAAAGTCCTTATCTTCCATGCTGAATCGTACCCCCTTTGAAAACTCCTTAATTTCATTCGCTATATTTCGTCATTATCCTATCTGTTTTGACAAAGATTTTGACAAAAAAAAGAAAACCCCACTAAATGGGGTTTTCTCGATCAGTCTTAGATCCAGCGTTGGATTGTTTTCTCGAAGGAGAGAACTTCTTCAGCGGAGAACCACAGGCCGATTTCACGCTCAGCGCTCTCAGGAGAGTCAGAACCGTGGATGATGTTCATGCCAACGGAAGTAGCGAAATCGCCACGGATCGTACCGGAAGCAGCGTCTACTGGGTTTGTTTTGCCCATCATAGCGCGAGCAGTTGTGATTACGTTGTTACCTTGCCATACCATAGCGAATACTGGTCCGGAAGTGATGAAGTCTACCAGTTCACCGAAGAATGGGCGCTCTTTGTGCTCTGCATAGTGTTCTTCAGCCAGTTCGCGGCTTACTGTCATCAGCTTAGCACCTACGAGTTGGTAGCCTTTTTTCTCAAAACGGGATACGATTTCCCCGATCAGGTTGCGTTGTACGCCATCTGGTTTTACCATAAGGAATGTTTTTTCCATTGTAAGTATGCCTCCATTAGAGCTATGTATTGGTGCATAAGACACCAACGTAAATTTTATCAAAACTAGAGTGGTCAAGCAACAGGAAGACCGTCAAAATATCATTAAAATTTGCGATCGATGATGTAATTGGCGATACCTGTCAAAGATGTCTTAGCTTGGTTGTTAGGTAAATCTACGAGAATGGCATGCGCACGGGCGATGTAACGTTCAGCGAGGCGCTGCGAAAAAGCAATGCCCTCATCTTCTCGTACCATACGAACTGCTTCATCCGTATGATCCCAAAACGTATTTTGCGCGATCCATTCCTGGAATTGCGCACGTGCCTTTCCATGATGAGCAGAATAAAGCGCAGGCAACGTAATGTTTCCATGCACCAAGTCGCTTCCAGCAGGCTTCCCTAACTGCTTCTCAGTCCCTGTAAAGTCCAAAATGTCGTCAGTAATTTGAAAAGCCATCCCCACATTGTAGCCGTACCAGTACATTTTGCGAATCATGTCAGCTGACGCTCCGCTTGCCACTGCTCCTAATTGACAGCTAATCGCAATTAAAAGCGCCGTTTTTCGTTTGATTCTGCGCAAATACGTACGGAAATTTTGGTCCCAGTTATTCAAATCCTTTACTTGCTCGATCTCTCCCTTGCAAACCTCGACGATTGCATTCGAGAGAATTTGGTGCAATTGCGGAATCGGGAGCTGGGAGGCAATGGCCAATGCCCGCGCAAAAATATAGTCGCCTGCGTACATGGCTACTTTGTTATCCCACTTCATCCGAACGGTATCTTTTCCGCGACGCTTATCCGCATCATCAATCACATCATCATGGACAAGCGAAGCCATGTGGATCAGTTCAAGAGGAACGGCCACATGCTTTAGCTTCTTGACATCGTAATTGCCCCACTTACCGCCAAGCAAAACAAAAACGGGACGAATCCGCTTTCCTCCTGCCTTGAGTAAGTGAGTCGAAGATAGATACAGCTCTCGAACCGGCGTATCAATCGCTTTTTCCAGTTCATCTTCTATGTATTGGACATCTTTTTTCATCTTGAAGTAAATATCGACTAGATTCATCCGTTCCACCTATCTCGTCAACGTAGTATTGGTCTGTCGGCCGCCAGCTTGCCACAGATCGACGGTTGCAGGTGCCGATAGAAGTCCCAGCTCCGCTGCGCATCGGTAATAGTACTCCAGTCCAATCCGCTGAACGTCACCGAAATCGTGCTGTAATCCTTGGAAATAGTGGATCCATTGCTCTTTCTCTCCACCGAAATGTGTGTGAACGTAGTCAATCAAAGGGGCTGTATTCGCTCTTGTTTTCCTTTTGCTCTCTAAAAAAGAAGCATGGACTTCCGCGATCAAATCATGCTGATCGGCAATAACCGCTCGACGAAGAGCCCAAATGGCAAAGGTCATGGAATAGCCCGTAAATTGATGCCACAGCTCTCCTAAGTCATAGACATGCAGGTCTTTGGCCGTTCGCTCAGCCGAAATAGCGTCGTCCCCGATCAAGAGCGCTGCATCAGCATCCTCCAGCATTTCTTGCAAAATGGGTTCCTGTGTAACGTAGGAAATCTCATAATCGTAAAACTTATGGAGAATGATCTTTAAGAGGTTCACTGTGGTAGCCGATGTGTTGGTCAAGGCTATTTTGGCACAGTATAATTGTTCAATCGGCTTTTTGCTGAACAAGAAAAGGGAGCCTACTCTCCCCTTGGCACTGACAGACAGATCTGCCAATGCCACGTATTCGGAGGCATGCTCTGCATAGCTAAACGAAGAAATCGGTCCCAAGTCAATCTCGCCATTCGCCATTGCAGTGTTTAACTGGGCAGGAACCTGGCGGATGAATTCGATTCGGTCTTCGAATTTCGCCTGATCAAAATAGAAGTAAACCGGCAATACATTGGTATACAAAATTTGTCCAACACGCAAAGACTTTTGCATGCGTTTATTCCCCCCAACGCCGGAACAGCGAATGTGGTACATCAATTGCATCCAAAGTTTTCCCTACTACAAAATTGATCAGATCATCCATGGTTTGCGGTTTCTGATAGTAGCCTGGCATAGCAGGCAGAATCTTGACTCCCAGACGACTTAATTTGAGCATGTTCTCGAGCTGAATCGCATTGAGCGGCGTCTCTCTCGGAACGATGACCAAGCGCCGACCTTCCTTGATCATGACATCTGCAACACGCTCCAGCAAATTACCTGATGCACCATGCGCGATGCCAGAAACAGTCCCCATCGAGCACGGTACTACGATCATACCGTCACAGCGATAGGAACCACTGGCTGCGGGACAATTGAAATCTCGCAGTCCCCAATAATGTAGCTCACCCGAAAAGTCTTGTTGCAGCTTCTTCTGCAATAGAGCTTCTCTGTCATCCGTGTGCCAATCCAGTTCATCACGAAATACTTGCCAGCCTGCTTCTGTAATCATCAAGTGAACGATATGTCCAGCACGTAAAAGCTCCTGGACGACTCGAACACCATAGATAGCACCACTTGCACCCGTTATCCCGACAGCCCACTTTTGCTTGTTCATGCAATCACCAAATCAATCATCGTAAAGGTAAACATCACGACACTCAAGATGCCATTCATATTGAAGAATGCCATGTCCAGCTTGGACAGGTCTGTCGGCTTTACCAGCGTGTGTTCATAGATCAAAATCGCACCAGAAATGAGCACGCCTACCAAGAACCAGATAGACAAGTCTGCGACTACATACAACGACATCAGACCAACGAAAGTAAGAACGTGGCATACGCGGGCAATCAGAAGTGCATTGGCAATTCCGAAGCGGCTCGGCATGGAATAAAGTCCTTCTTTACGGTCAAAATCTGCGTCCTGGCACGCATAAATGATATCAAATCCTGCTGTCCAGAACATAACAGATGCAAACAATAGAAGGCCGATGCCATCTACTTGACCCGTTGTCGCTACCCAGCCACCTAACGGACCAAACCCGATGGCAACCCCGAGAACAAAATGGCAAAGCCAAGTAAAACGTTTCGTATAGGAATAAAGCACAAGAACAAACACAGCGAGTGGCAACAATTTCACAGCCAAATCATTTAACTGGAATGCAGCAATGAACAACACCGCAAAGGACACCACGATAAATAAAATGACTTCCACAATCGAAATGAGACCAGCAGGTATCGCTCGTGTGACCGTCCGAGGATTTTTCGCATCAATCACCCGGTCGATGACGCGGTTTAAGGACATCGCTGCACTTCGAGCGCCCACCATCGCTACCGTCACCCAGAAAATTTCTGACCAGGTAGGCCATGCATTCTCTACCACAATACTTCCCAAAACAGCTCCCATAAAAGCAAAAGGCAAGGCAAAAAGGGAGTGCTCGAATTTAATCATTTCCAAGATGACTTTCAATTTACGTAGACCCATCTATGACACTTCCTATCTAGTGAAGAAATACCGGTTTACTCCCCATGTACGCGTTTGGCGCCATCGCATTCGTCAACCTATGGCTTTGTGCCAATATGCAAGGCTGATACGCCGCCCATAAACAATTTGACCTGAACCGGGTCCAAGCCTGCTTTTTGAAACATGCTTGCCAGTTCGCGACTGTCCGGGAAATTGGTCAGGGATTGTGGCAGCCACGCATACTCTTCGTACTTGTTGACTGTCAGCTTCGCGATAAATGGCAAGATTTTGTAGAAATATAAGTAAAATAGCTTCCGGTACGGAATGAACGGGGGCTTGGACACTTCCAGAGAAACGACTTTACCGCCCGGCTTTACAACACGCGCCATTTCATTCAAGACCTGCTGAACATCCGGTACATTGCGCAGGGCAAACCCGATTGTCACGAAGTCGAATGTATGATCCTCGTAGGGCAGATTCATTGCATCTGCGTTTACTAGCTTTACGTTGTTGCCAACACCTGCGTTCGCCACTTTATATGCCCCGACATCCAACATATTTTGGCTGAAATCAAGGCCAACAACGCTGCCTTCTTTACCAACTGCCTTGGCCAATGCAATGGTCCAGTCTGCTGTACCACAAGCGACATCCAACGCTGTATGCCCTGGCTGGATATTCATCTGCTTCATCGTGTAATTACGCCAAGCAATATGACTGCCAAAGCTGATTACATTATTCATTTTGTCGTAATCGTTTGCAATGCTCTCGAAAACGGAGTGAACGTACTCTGCTTTCTCATTCATCTGTGTCTGGTTCACTTGGCTACATCTCCTCAATTACCTTCTTCAAGCGACTGATCCGATGGGAGTACCGTGCCGTAATGGATGCAAGCATGTTCCGCGTCTCTGCCGGATGCAGCGTACGTACCATTTGCTCACATAAACCGATTAATTCGATGGCTTTTCCCTCAACGCCAGACAAAACTTGCGCGAGTGTAGCACCGGGTTTTTGCAGCAAAAAACGGGCAAAACCAAAAGGGACTTGTTCTTGCCATTTGAGCTGCTCCCACTCTCCGATCACACTCTCTACCTTGGCTGTTTCCTTCATCAGATCGCTCCAGAATCGACGGCGATCAGCTGAATCAGCATACTCCTCTACAACAGCCACGTATAAGCCCGTATCAATCGTATTTCGCAGTTCCCAGTACTCTTCATCTGATAAAATCTTGCTATCTCGCCCAGCGATGTAGAGTCTCATTTTCGCTTCGTTCACTCGCTGAATGGCTGCCGACAACACTTGAATGGCTTGGATTTCACCCGCTGAAGCCAGAAGGTGATAATAGCGACTGCTGTAATAATCACCCGCAAGTACGGTCAGCTGTCGGTTTCGCTCCGCGCTCTGTGAGGAGTCGTACTCATTTTTCACGAGCTCATGCGTGTCCAGTCCCAATTGGACAAGTCCTGTTGCTGTACATAAAACCGAAGCCTTTTCCTTCGGCATACCTTGTTCCAGCAAAAAAAGGTACAACAGCTCTAGACGATTTTCCGCCATGGAAGGAACGTCAACATAATGTTCTACATAGGAATGGGTGATTCTCTTGTAGATTTGTTCGATAATGGACCGAACCTCTTCTACATTCGGGGAAAGTTCTTTGCTCATGCGTCCTCCTCCACAAGCTGCACAACCTAAAGATGTCTGCCTGTTCCGTACTGTTCCTTACTCTTCGGTCTTCCTCTGCCGTCCGGTCAAAAGGCCGTCTCTACTATCATACCATACTTCTTCCATCAGGGACTAATTCGCTCATAAAAATACGGCTCGATTCGAATGGGAAATGTACTGCTTACAAAGGACTGGATATCCGAAGGGTCGGTCAAAGGTTTGTCATGCCCTGCGAGATTTCCCGTTGTCGATTGTATGGCAATCAATAGTCTCGATTCTTTTGGTGGATCCGTCTCCTCCAACAAGCGATAGTACACGGGCCCAACATTGTCTGCATAGGTACGCAAGTCGTATGTCAAACGGTAAAAATCTTGATAGACGGTGTTTAGCTCTACTTTTTCGGCAGGTTTCACCACAAAATCGACATAGATCGATGGGTTTTCCCATTTTATACGCTTAATATTATAATGTGTCGACAACCTTGTAAACAAATCAAGGGCATTTTGCTCGCTTAAGTGAATGGCTCGTGCCGACTGAAATGTCGGTATATCCGCTTGCATCCACTGATTTGTGGGAACGAGCGACAGCATCAGAGCCAAGAAAGTGGAAACAGCAATCGCCATCAACAATTGGCGCGGCATAGACATCCCTCCTCTCCTCCATTGTACAAACAAAAAAAGCAGGCTATGCCTGCTTCTTAGCAAAACGACTTGCTCTTTATTCGGTCGTATCCACGACGCCATGCTGCGAGTAAATTACTGCTTTTCCTCGCACCTTAATCGCAGAGGTGTGCTCAGTAAATTGAAAAATCATGACCTCGTCTTTATCGAGCTTCTCTGTATGATGAAAACGCGTATCAGTGCCTCTTGTTAATCCGATCACATGAACGCCATTTTCCTTCGCTTTGACTACGAAATAATCCTGATTAAATCCCGATGGTTGTGCCAATATGTTTCCTCCTGACCAATACGATATGCGAGTATGTCTAGTATGATGCCCCTTCTGACTCCAGTCGGCTCATGATCTTGTCTACATAGCGCTGTGTCTCTTGCGGCAATTGGTCAAACTTCGCTTCTAGTTCGTCATCACTGCTGATTCCCAGACGACTCATCCGACCTGGACCAGCATTGTAAGCAGCAAGTGCTACTTTCACATCTCCATCATAACGATCCAAGAGCGACTTCAAATATTTTGTTCCACCTTCAAGGTTTTCATCAGGGTCGTATACATTACGGACTTGCATGGCTTTTGCCGTATTGTCCATCAGCTGCATCAAGCCCTTCGCCCCTGCGTGAGATTCTACATTCGGATTGAAATTGGATTCGGCCCTGACGACCTCTCTCACTAGATCAGCGTCCACTCCGATCGCTTTCGCTGTCTGATCAATCTTGCCCAAAATTTCCGGGGTAGGAACAGATGGCCCTTTTGCAAAAAACAGGGACTGCTCATTTTGAATATGGGTAGGAATCTTCCAGTTCTTAGAACCATCTAACTTGGCTAAAATCTCCTGCGAACTGATAACCCGCTGGCCGGTTGTTGCTAGCTGGGACTGCAGGATGTCCGAGAAGAGCCCCTCGTCTCCATACGAAAGCGAAGAGGCGTCATAGGTTTGCGGCAATGTTTGCAAATATGGTTGAAGTGATACAGGCACCTTCATAGCATTGAACAACCCTTCCCTAGCTTGTCTACCTATCATTATAAAAAAGAAAGATCAAGAAGCCAATAGCAAAATGGTACTACTTGGGAGAGTAGCCATTTCACATAAAAAAAGAAGCCTTTGCTCAAGGCTTCTGATCGTTATATGCAGATGGTCGGAATGCAGGGATTCGAACCCTGGACCTCACCCACCCCAAGGGTGCGCGCTACCGGGCTGCGCCACATCCCGACTGTACATCCGTACTATACAATATTTTACTTATAGAGTCAATATAATTTCCTTATTTTTGAATTTTTATGAGCGAATCAAGCTAAATACTTCTGCACGGGCAGCCGCATCTTTCTCAAACATCCCGCGAACAGCAGAGGTGATCGTTTTCGAGCCTGGCTTTTTCACGCCACGCATCGTCATGCACATATGCTCTGCTTCAACAACCACAACCACGCCATGCGGATCGAGCTTGCGCATAATCGCGTCTGCTACTGTCGATGTAATGCGTTCCTGCAACTGCGGGCGTTTGGCAACGGTATCAACCGCACGCGCCAACTTGCTCAGTCCAACCACGCGGCCCCCACGCGGTACGTAAGCGACATGCGCTTTACCAAAAAAGGGAACCAAGTGATGCTCACACATGGAGTAAAACGGAATGTCCTTCACTAACACCATTTCCTCATGATCTTCGCTAAAGACAGTCTCAAAATACTGATCTTCGTCTATATGCATGCCCTCAAATACTTCAGCGTACATTTTCGCAACTCGCTTAGGGGTATCGAGGACTCCTTCTCGATTAGGATCATCCCCTACTGCTTCTAGGATCATGCGAACAGCTTGCTGTATTTTATCCAAATCGACGTTCATCATTGTACCTCCTACGTAACGGCATACGCCTTGTTTCTCATCCAAAAGCTCTGCCTGCTCGCGATCAAAGCCAATCTTACCATATCGTTTTAAAAAAGACAAAAAAATATGCCAGTATTTTCATAGGCAAACTGTATGTACACAGAAAAAAACCCACATTTTATCAATGTGGATTTTTTTATGTAAGTGCTTCGTTCTCAAAAGAAACAACTACTTGATGGAGTCTTTGAGTTGTTTACCTGGTTTAAACGCAGGTACTTTGCTGGAAGCGATTTCGATCTCTTCACCAGTTTGTGGGTTACGACCTTTACGAGCCGCACGTTCACGAACTTCGAAGTTACCAAAGCCGATCAGTTGGACTTTATCACCAGTTTTCAATGCATCTGCAATTGCGTCAAGAACTGCATCAACTGCTTTTGTTGCATCTTTCTTGGTGAGTTCTGTGGTTTCAGCCACTTTTGCAATCAGTTCTGTTTTGTTCATTTTATTCACCTCCCCTCAAAGAACACCAAGTCCTAGCTATTATTTTTCTTAACCGAAACGAAGCGTTTTATACACGAATGGTTGTTTTTACCGATCTGACAAGCTTATAGTAATACACCGATTTCTTAAATTCAAGCCCCTCCTGTCGAAATTGAACGAAATACAAGAAAAAAAGGCATCTCGTCATGTCAGATGCCTTCCCTATATTTGTTGTTTATAGGACTTTGGAACTATTTATTAGAGTATGATCGCAATCAGGCCACCCGATCCCTCGTTGATGATTCGACCTAAAGTCTCCTGTAATTTGTATCTGGCGTTGTCTGGCATCATGGTAATTTTTGCCTGAATACCCTCTCTTACGATGGAATGGAGCGAGCGTCCAAAAATATCGGAGTTCCAGATGGAAAGCGGGTCTTTGTCAAAATCTTGCATCAGATAGCGGACAAGCTCCTCACTCTGCTTCTCTGTTCCGATAATCGGAGCGAATTCAGACTCGACATCCACCCGAATCATGTGAATAGACGGTGCTGTTGCTTTAAGTCTGACTCCAAAGCGCGGCCCCTGGCGGATTAGTTCAGGTTCGTCCAAGGTCATTTCATGCAACGACGGGGCTGCTATACCGTAGCCCGTACTTCGGACCATGTGCAATGCTTCCGCTACCTGATCAAACTCGCGCTTGGCATGTGCGAATTCCTGCATGATTTTCAACAAGTGATCCTTGCCATTTATCTCAACACCGACAATTTCCATCAAGATGCGGTCATACAGTTCATCTGGCGCGTAGAGGTCAATCTCTGCGATCCCTTGCCCCATATGCATACCAGCAAGAGAGGCTCTCTCTACGAAGTCATAGTCATTGAAGAAGCCGACGACACGGTCCACATCGCGTAACCGGCGGATATCCTGCACGGTCTCACGTACGGCTTCCTCGTAGTTCTGACGCAGCCAGTGCCCGTTTTCCAGCACCATTACCCAGCTCGGCAGATTGACATTTACTTCATGAACTGGGAATTCAAACAGAACTTCTCTCATGAGGAGCAAGATTTCCTGCTCTGTCATATGATCAACCGACAAGGCAACGACTGGGACATCGTATTTTTCCTGGAGCTGTACACGAAGGTTTTGTGCTTCGTCGGCGCGCGGACGCGTCGAGTTTACAACGATCACGAACGGTTTTCCGACTTCCTTCAGCTCGTTTACAACCCGCTCCTCTGCATCGATGTATCCTACACGCGGTATTTCCGCGATGCTGCCATCCGTTGTCACAACAATCCCGATGGTTGAGTGTTCCTGGATAACCTTGCGTGTCCCGACTTCGGCCGCTTCCTCAAATGGTACAGGCTCTTCATACCAAGGTGTATTTACCATTCTTGGGCCATTGTCGTCTTCAAAGCCCTTTGCCCCTTGCACCGTATAGCCAACGCAGTCAACGAGGCGGACATTGATGCTGAGTCCTTCTGTCACATGTACGTTAACGGCCTGATTCGGAACAAATTTGGGTTCGGTTGTCATGATTGTTCGTCCTGAAGCGCTCTGCGGCAACTCGTCTGTCGCTCGTATCCGCTCCGCTTCAGAGTTAATATTCGGGATGACAACTTGCTCCATAAACCGCTTGATAAAGGTAGACTTTCCCGTACGAACAGGGCCTACCACTCCGAGGTAGATGTCTCCGCCCGTCCGTTCGGCAATGTCTTTAAAGATGTCGACTCGTTCCACCATCGATGACCTCCTTCTATTTGTCTATTTTTACACTATGACCGATTTTCCGAATTATCCCTGACCGCCAGTATTTTCGTAGGGAATCTCGTACTAGTTTTGTGGACAGTACAAATATATGTATTTTTGCGTTAACTAGAACAAAAAAAACGACCCTGATCAGAGTCGTTTTTCGTAAAGCTAATTTAGTTTGAGAAGCCTTGGGTCACCATCGACCATTTCATATGGAAACGATTTCGCTGGCACAAACATCGAATGGCGTGCAAGAACGTACCTCGGGTCTGTTTTTTCCGGCACGGTTACTTTTGTATCCCGAAGCAATTGCGCGATATCCGAAGCATAGTCGATCCCGACTTGTCCTTCAGCGTTCATGACCAGTGGCAATAAGTAAGTCCCCATCGTGGACGGCACCTGCCACGCTTTTAACCCGAGCCGTTCATGATCGATGGAATAGTAGCCATTCCCCAGGTCAGCGAGTACAGGCAGCTTTTCGAAATGTCCTTTGTAACGGTCTACTTCGCTCTGTACATCCGCTACTGTACTGACAGCGGTCAAATGAATGAGCTTCACTGTCGGCTTTGTATCCACATCAATGAGTACGTACTTGTATACGCCACCTTTTTCAAATGCGTTCCCTGGTACATCCGGCATGTATTTAGGGATCATCCTACGGAAATCAATCTCGTATTTTTCAAAAATAGGAGTATCGAGGGTTTTCGTTACGATTGGCAATACTGCTGTGTCTTTTTGGAATTGCTCAATCGCTTTTTGTGTTGCTTCTACAAAAAAGGTACTAGGAATTTGATTCTCTGCTCTGCGTTCATCCGGATACAAGCATCCGGATAAAAGAGAAGACAGAATCGTCAAACTGATCACAAGCTTGAACGATTTTCGCCACGATTGCCACATCTTATGTACACACCTCTTACATTCCATCTTCATTTTCTTTGCGTTGTCGCTCGAGTGCAGCCGCTACCACTGATTTCAGCTTGCTTTCTGGAATCCTGACTGTACAATCCTTTTCCGTCGTTTTTGCCTGACAGGCCAAACGAATCCCATTGGCGAGATCCTTTTCAGGCAGCTTGCGCTTTTCCAGCGCCGTTGGCGGGCACAGCAGGCCATTCTCAACGACCACACGGCACATCAGACAAGATGCATGCCCACCGCATCTCTGCGGGATTACGACGCGAGCTGACGAAGCTACACCGACCAAGGTTTGCCCTGTCCGCGCCTTCACACTCTTCTTGCTCGGGAGAAAGGTTACTTTCCCCATTTTGTCACTTCCTTTACTAGTACGGCCGATGAGCTACCTTGACTGTTCCTGCTGAAACAATCTTTGTCTGGCAGCCTAATCTGTAGCCTTCTGCGCGTTCAGCCTTGCGCAATCGCAGTTTTTCTTCTGGTGTCACTTCGTTTAAGTACTCTGCTCCTTCTAGAACATGCGTACGGCATTGTGCACATACCCCTCTTTGGCAGGCATGGCCCCACACGATGTTGTTCTTTTTCGCAAGAGCAACAATGGATTCATTCAACTCGATCGAGACTTCATGACTGCCTGCACGAGTAAGTAATGTGATCGTTGACATCGATAATCCTCCCTAGACAAAAATCACAATCAAAATCATGACAAGCACGACGAGTAATAGTAAGAATGCGAAGGTCTTCACCAGGAACCGCAAAAACGCATTGGTTATTTTTCTGGCAAAGATCATAACTAAATTGCAGACGAACATGAGCCCAATGGCAATTAAGGAAATGTTCATCTTTGTCATAGGATCAATATACATCGGGACTGCAGCATCCTTTGCATTTTTTGCTTTATTATACCATACTTCCCCATCTTCGTCTGACGCTTGCGAACCTAATACTAGACATTCGCATAGACTATCGTGATGAATTCGCCCATTGGAGGGATGAAACGTTGAGTAATAAAGTAAATAATCGAAAATGGCGGAATCCATATGCACCTATACCCAGCAAAAAATTAAGCGACCAAATCGAAAATGTCTCCCTTTCCATTTCACCGAAAAGAATCCTGCCCTCGGTTGATTTGCGCACCTCTGTTTCAAAAATGCGCCATAACATCAAAGGGATCGGCAGCACGATCCGGCAGGTAGAAGACACGATGGATTCGTTGTACGGGGCGATGGAGATGATGGAGAACCTCGGAAAACGCACGCCTGAGCCTGAGGTCGTTGCCGAAAAGCCTACTGGCAAACGCAAAGCTGCTCCAGAGCCACAAAAGGCAGCAGAAACAGCACCACAGGAATCAGGCTTAGGCAACCTTTTGGGCAATATAGATATCGGGCAATTACTGGGTCTCCTGCAATCCCCATTAGTCCAGAACCTGATTACACAGGTAAGCAGCAACTCCAAGGAACGAAAAAAAGAGGGATAAGATCCCTCTTTTTTTCTTGCAATCTGTAGGTCAGCCATGTCCCTGTAGAGCCATGATTGTTCCTAGTCTTACTGTATGACGGTTTTTGTTGCAGGTAACGGGCATAATCGCCCATTTCTCTTATTTGAGCAGCTTGGTCAAGGTGGACATGTCACTGAGATTGATTTCCTGATTGCGAAACATTTCAATGACCTTATCCTCCTTTTCAGGAGTTAATTGCTTGCCGCTAAGGGTAGCGAGTGTGCGAATGATTTGACGGAGCTTAGTCTCATCTTCAAAATCACTGCGCTTGACCTGACCGGCTAGTGAACGAAGCTTTTCTTCATCAACATTTTCCGTTGCTTTTCCTTGCAAGCGCTCAAAAAGTCGTTTCGACATATTATTCATGTGAAATCTCCTCCTGCACATGGGCTTTCACCACATCGTATGTGCAGAAGCCTAAATCGGTGATACTTCATTCATGACTTATTCCGCATCAGGATTGAGGTATGCCATTTCAAAGGTTTTTCCGCGCCCCATCAGTTCTTCCACGCCTTGACGAGCTTCTTTTCCTTCAAACAGCATGCCATACAGAACAGAAGTGATTGGCATTTCCACTTGCTCGCGTTTCGATAAGGAAAAGGCTGCATTTGTTGTCCGAACGCCTTCGACGACCATCCCCATCTGCGTCAGTACGTCATCGAGTTTTTTTCCTTGTCCGAGCATATAACCTGCACGCCAGTTTCGGCTGTGTTTACTTGTACATGTGGCAATCAAATCGCCAACACCAGCTAGACCTGAGAACGTAAGCGGCTTAGCACCGAGCTTAATGCCCAGACGGCTAATTTCCGCCAAACCACGGGTCAACAGCGCTGCCTTAGCGTTGTCTCCGTATCCTAAGCCATCAGACATCCCTGCACCAAGTGCAATGATGTTCTTCAACGCTCCAGCGATCTCAGCGCCAATCAAATCCGGGTTAGTATACACACGAAAATTCGTATTCATCAGCAAATCCTGAGAGCGCAGCATGCTTTCTTCCGATTCAGACGCCATCACAACTGTCGTTGGTTGCCGTTTGACTACTTCCTCTGCATGGCTCGGCCCTGACAACACAGCCATTCTGGACGCAATCTCTTTCGGCACCTCTTCCGCAATGACTTCTGACATTCGCTTCAGACTTTCCAGTTCAAAGCCTTTTGTCGCATGAATCAAAAGTACATCCGGTTCTAAGTACGGAGCCACTTGCTGACAGATTTGGCGCATGGCATGGGAAGGAACAACGAGAAGAACAATTCGCTTGCCTATTACAGCCTCTTGAATGTTGGTCGTCGCCACTATGTTTACTGAAAGCTTTTCTCCAGGCAGGTATTTTTCATTCACATGCTTGCTGTTTATTTCTTCTGCCAGCTTGGTATCCCGTACCCAAAGCGTAACTTGATGCCCGTTGTCCGCCAAAACAGTCGCAAGTGCCGTTCCCCAGCTTCCGGCCCCAATCACCGTAACATTTTGAATCAATACGTCCCCCTCCACTTTTCTCATGTCCGTTCGTACATTATCCCAGCTTCCGGTTGGACTTATCTCCTAGTTTCCGTTCGTTTCCTGAAAGAAGATTGCGGATATTATTATAATGACGAATGTAAGCAAAGATTGCGATCGCCAAGCTCGCCCAAATAAAGGAAATAGGTTTGTCCAACAAGTAAAGGGTAAATGGAATAACCGTTACGATAACCAATGATCCTAATGAAACAAAGCGAGTGATCGCAATGACTATGACAGCCAACACGGCAGCGATCAAAAAAGCCAAGGGAGAAAAACCTAACACGACACCTAGCGTGGTCGCAATGCCTTTCCCTCCGCGGAATCCAAAAAAGATCGGCCAATTGTGACCGGCGATAACAAACAAACCTGCCACAGCATACGCTGCCGGGTCTCCTGTCATCAGGTGAGTCAGTCCCATCGCAGCTGTTCCTTTAAGTGCATCAAGAAGGAGAACGGCAATGCCGGGGCCTTTTCCTAACACCCTTAAGGTATTAGTTGCACCGGCATTTCCGCTGCCATGAGAACGTATGTCAATTCCTGCGACTTTTTTGGCGATAAGATAGCTAAAGCTAATAGAACCGATTAAATAGCTAATCACCCAGGATAATAACACCATGGCGTTTTTCTCTCCCTACGTTTTTTTCCGTGTCCAGATTCTAACTGGTGTGCCTTCAAACACAAAAGCTTCACGGATCTTGTTCTCTATGTAACGTTCATAGGAGAAGTGCATAAGTTCTGGATCGTTCACAAACAAAATGAACGTCGGTGGTTTCACTGTCGCTTGTGTCGCATAGTTGATCTTCAAGCGTTTGCCGCGATCAGATGGTGGAGGTGTACGGATCGTCGCATCTGTTACCAAATCATTGAGAACGCCGGTAGGAACGCGCATAGTATGTGCTTGTGCTACTTCATTAACCTTCGGCAGAATCGTATGGACACGTTGCTTCGATTTTGCAGACACATACATGATCGGAGCGTAATCCAGGTATTTAAATTCTTCGCGGATCAACTCTGTGAAGCGTTGCATCGTTTTGTCGTCTTTTTCAATAGCATCCCATTTGTTCACGACAATAATGACACCACGGCCAGCCTCATGTGCATAACCCGCGATCTTCTTGTCCTGCTCGATAATGCCCTCTTCCCCGTTAATGACAACAAGAACGACATCGGAATCTTCAATGGAACGCATCGCACGCATCACACTGTATTTTTCCGTTGTTTCATACACCTTCCCGCGCTTGCGCATACCTGCCGTATCTACGAGAATGTAGCTTTGGCCATCACGCTCAAATGGCGTGTCGATCGCATCACGGGTCGTTCCGGCAACTTCACTGACAATGACTCGCTCTTCACCGAGAATCGCATTCGTCAAGGAAGACTTCCCGACGTTTGGACGACCGATGATGGATACACGAATGATATCGTCTCTTTTCTCTTCGTCATCCTCTGCTGGGAAATGCTGAACCACGTCTTCCAGCATATCGCCCAAGCCAAGACCATGGCTACCCGAGACAGGGAATGGCTCACCCAAGCCCAAGGAGTAAAAGTCGTAAATATCCGCACGCATTTCCGGATTATCCGCTTTGTTCACCGCGAGTACGACAGGTTTTCCTGTCCGATTCAGCATTCGTGACAGTTCAACGTCCGCATCTGTCACACCTGTGCGGCTATCTGCAATCATAATGATGACATCTGCTTCGTCAATCGCAAGCTCTGCCTGGTAACGCATCTGTGTAAGAATCGCGTCGGTCTCGCCAAACTCAATTCCACCGGTATCAATCACATGGAAAGTATGAGTTAACCATTCACCTTTCCCGTACAGGCGGTCACGGGTTACTCCCGGCATATCCTCCACGATCGCGACTCGTTCGCCAATCAATCTGTTAAAAATCGTGGACTTTCCCACGTTGGGTCTCCCCACAATGGCTACCACTGGTAATCCCATAATCAACAACACTCTCTCTCATTTTACGTTTTGACTAGCTAATCATACCATACACTACTTATGCCGAACAATGATAAGGGTATCGTCGCTCACTTCATGCACCATCGCGTCCAGTATCTTTTCCAGCGTGAAAGCCGTTTGCTGCATCTTCTCCGTAGTAGATTCGATAAAAATCGGGACACCACCCGCAATCCTGTCTTTGTTCGTCGTAATCACCGACAAGATTAATCCTGTCATGGCCTACAGCTCCTTTTTCACCATTCTAGTCTTCGTTGGCATTCGGAAGACGCTTTCGAGAATCGGGACTGCACGAATGACGGACGTTGCGCGTTCCACATCTTTTTCTTGCGGTAATAAAAATACACCCAGTCTCCCTGACTGTATATCACGTTTTACCAATGGTGTTAGCGATGGCTCTCCGGTATCTGTATAAACGCCGAGCTGCGTCGCGACATCGTGCAATATCGCTTGCCGCTGTCCTGGGTGGGCAATCGTGACCTTGGCATTGGCATCCCTCGGTGTCAGAATAAAACCCACACCTTGCTCACGTATGATCTCTTGGGCATCTGCCAACCCGACGTTCATGATGTAAATGTCGTTCACATACAAGTCTCTTCCTTCCATTCTCACTTCCCCCGGCTCGATCTCTGCAATCAGCGACAGTGTTTTTCCAGAGCGCAGCTTGCGAGAAATCATCAAGGCGATGACACCCGCGATGACACCTCCCCACCAATGAAAAAGGATGGTAGCCGTCGTTGTCACCAAAGAAGTAAACATGACCATGTAATTGCGTCCTTCAAACACCATTGCGATTCCTTCGATATAGGGACCACCACGGGGCACTAGCTCCTGCTTATCGATCTCTGTGAGCGTAGTGCGTTCCATGTTCCTGACATCGCGGAATTGCTGAGCAGCCACCGTCAAAAATGTGACCGCCGTGTAATTCTCCTTGAGCAGGGCAGGAATCGCTAACGCTCCGAGCGCGGATGCAATCACCCCAAGTGAAATGTGAATAATTTTTCCGTGGGGATAGGTTGGATATTGTCGATAATCCGTTCGCAAAAGATGAATCCGGCACATAATCCCGAATAGGAAGCCCAGAACTAAAGGAAAAACATATTCATAAGCTAGCAATTCCTTGAACACCCTAGCGTCACCTGCCCGTATCGGAATGGGAAGACTCTGTTTCTGTTCTACCAAGAATACGACGAATCGCAGACCAGACGATGCTGACGAGAGCCCATAGTGATATGCCACTCCACAAGAGATCTTGCGCATACTCCGATCCCCATTGACAGGAACCCGACAATTTCCAAAAATAAAGCGAATGTATCGCATCTGCGAGTGGCATGGCGAGCGTGAGCTGAAACAGCTGGCCCAGATTCGTTCTGCTCATCAAAAAAATCGTACTGACTCCAACAGCGGGTACGATGATCCTCTCATCCCAAAACAGCAAGATCGGATCGGTAAAAAACAGCCAGCGCAGCCAAAATAGCAAAAGGGCGGTTGCCAGCGCACTCAGCAAGTACAATCTGCGTATTTTGGACATGAGCTTGGTGTAAAGGACAATACTTGCGATCAGTGGCAATATCGTTCCACTTAGACTAACTTGAATGGGTGCAAAATAGATTTCCCAGTTCACAAACGTACAAATTAAAAACGCACTGATCACTGCGAGCACTCGTCTGCGTTCCATCTTCATGTTTTGCAGCTGCAAGTCAAAGCTTCCCATCCAGACAAGACACAGCAAAGACCACTGGATGAGGATCGCAACGGTTCCCTCGTTCATGTTCATCTCCTCAAAATGATGGTTGTCTCCCCCAAAAGTATGCCTCAACCAAGGAAATTTCATGAATCGAATGCTCGTCCACTAACTAACGTTGCGCCAGTCTCTCCAATTGGATGTGACGAAGCCTAGCTCTCTCCGCTGTTTTTCCCGTGATCATAACAGGAGTACAAACTGCGTCTGCCAGACCTTTCATACCTAGCGCCGTCATAGCTACACGAATTTGGTGATGCCATCTGTCGACGGTAGACAAGCATTCTTCCAGAGATTCGCGTTGAACCAGACGCAGCATTGCCCCCGCCATCCCGACAGCAGACGCGCCTAAAGAAGCGGCTTTGACTACATCGAGTCCATGACGAACACCGCCTGTTGCTATGTACGACATTCCCGGATGACCGACAGCATTCGCTTCCAGCAAGCTCTCTACCGTCGTGAATCCCCAATCTTCAAACATCGCGTGAGGATGATCACTACGCATATTTTCGACTTGAGCAAAATTTGTTCCGCCCCTTCCACCCACATCGATGGTTCTGATCCCGATTTCTATGAGTTTCTCGATTGATTCCTTCGCCATGCCAAAACCGACTTCTTTGACCATAACCGGTACATCCAGACTCTCCCTGATTGCTTGAATCCTCTCGAGATAGCCGCGAAAATCCCGATCTCCCTCTGGCATCAGTAGCTCTTGCATGACATTCAGATGGATTTGCAGTCCGTTCGCTTCTATCATCTCCACCGCTGCTGTTGCCTGCTCCACTGTCGCCTCCGCCCCAACATTTGCAAACAAGATCCCCTGTGGATGTTCCCTTCTGACAATCCGATAGCTATCCGTAACATCCGGATCACGCAGAGCCGCCATTTGTGATCCAACAGCCATAGCCAGATTGCGTTCCCTCGCAATGATCGCCAGTTTTTGATTGATTTGCGTAGTCCCACCAGCTCCACCCGTCATCGCATTAATCATAATCGGTGAGGAGAGTCGTAAGGATGCAATCTCGGTGTCCAGTGAAGTTTCAGCAAATGCTGCATTCGGCAAGCTGTTTGGAACAAAGCTAACATCATCAAAACTATTCGCACCATTTTCCCCAGTAACAAGAGCATTTCGAATATGGTCCAGTTTTCTAATCGAACGACGATCCATTCTACCCCTCCTAGACTTTCACTCCCAGAAAAAAGGGATACGCCAGAGCGTATCCCCATGAGTCCTACTTTTTATCTTACTTGAACTTGTCTTTCAGATCACCGAACAACTCGCCCAATGTCACGCCCATTGGTTGGTTGTTTTCTTGCGTGAATTGTTGCTGTTCACGCTTACTCGCACGTTCTGCCTGCTCCACACGGTCTTCTTCTACTGCACGGATGCTGAGGCTAATGCGCTGTTCTTGTGGAACAACATCCAAAACTTTCACTTGTACTTCTTGGCCCTCTTTCAAAACCTCACTCGGTGTATTCACCCGGCGATTTGCAATTTGCGAGATGTGTACCAGGCCTTCGATTCCAGGAGCCAGCTCAATAAATGCACCGAAGGACACCAAACGTTTTACAGTTCCATTCAAAATAGAGCCCGCTTTGAAATCTTCTGCAACGTTCGCCCATGGACCTGCTTGCGTTTCCTTAATGCTAAGGCCAATGCGCTCGTTTTCACGGTCAATTTTGAGGACCTTCACTTGCACCTTGTCGCCTTCCTTCACGACATCGGACGGCTTATCTACACGGTTCCAAGCAAGTTCAGATACGTGAACCAATCCATCAACACCACCGATATCCACGAATACGCCGAAATCAGTCATGCGCTGAACCGTTCCTTCCAATACTTGACCCACTTGGATTTTATCCATAATGGATTGCTTTTGCACTTTTACTTCGTCTTCCAAAACCGCTTTGTGGGACAGGATGACTTTATTCTTTTCCTTATCCATTTCTACTACTTTCAAAGCCAATGTTTTGCCTTTGTAATCAGAGAAATCTTCAACGAAATGACGCTCTACCATGGAAGCCGGAATGAAGCCGCGAACGCCTACATCAACAACCAGGCCGCCCTTCACTACTTCTTTCACGGACGCTTCGATGATCTCACCCGCTTGCATTTTTTGCTCAAGATCAGACCAAGAAGATTCCATCGCTACGGCTTTCTTGGAAACAACGAGCTCTTCTTTCTCGTCGTTTAGCTTGATGACTTTCACTTCGAAAGTATCACCAACCGCTACTACATCAGATACCTTTTCAACATGCAGTGGAGACAGTTCGCTGATAGGAATCAGACCATCGTACTTGTAACCTAGATCTACAAGCGCTTGTTTGTCCTCAACTTTTGTTACGGTTGCTTTTACGACATCTCCTACGGAAATGGTTGTTGCATCCGTCAAGCTTACGTTCGTTTCTTCCATCATTCAAAAGACCTCCTTAATACCATCCAGTCCCAAACGTCTATGTACAGGTTGTGTACAACCTCACTACACGAAGCGGGAGCATGTATATTTTTAACTGTCGCCTGATGGCTGGCAGTTAGTACTGATGAAGCCAGTAAGTTCCAGCAGATTTAGTATTTGTCCCTTTAGCAATTCTATACCGTTTGCTAAGAGAGATGCTGGTTCCGTAATTGCTTGATGTGCTCCATAATCAGATCGCTCGCTTCCTTCAACGTATCAGCGCTTGATTTGGCCTCGCGTAGTTGAGTCAGATCGATCGGTTTACCGTAAACGATCTTAATGGAACGAAACGGCCGATATGGTCCGATAATGGCTACCGGAATGACTGCGGCTTCTGATTTGAGAGCGAACATCGCCACACCCGGCATCGCTTCCCCTGGTTCCCCTGTTTTGCTGCGGGTTCCCTCAGGAAAGATTCCAAAGATTTTTCCATCTTCCAGCAATTTGAGAGTCGTGCGAATGGCCGCACGATCTCCTGCACCCCGTTTGACCGGAAATGCACCGAATTTGGTAATGAGAAAGGATATGACCGGAATTTTGAAAAGCTCTTCTTTGGCCATGAAATGAACCTGACGCTCGATACCACTCCCGAGAAGCGGTGGGTCCCACAAAGAAATGTGGTTGGCACAAAGGATCACTGGGCCTTCCTTAGGTATATGTTCACGCCCGATCACTTGCCAACGAAAGACAAGCGAAAAAATTATGCGAAAAAAACCTCTGAATAAACGATAGTAACTCAATGGGTTGACTCTCCCGTTCGCTTGCAGATTTGCAAGATGCGATCGACCACCTGATCAATGGTCATTCCTGTTGTGTCTACCAAAACGGCATCTTCCGCCTGGCGCAACGGTGCGACTTCTCTCTGCATGTCCCGTCGATCTCGCTCTTCGATTTCTTTTTCCAGCTCAGCCAAGTCTGTCTGGGTACCTTTTGCGAGTAGTTCCTTCCAGCGGCGTTCTGCACGCTCTTGGATGGAGGCCGTCAGAAATATCTTCACATCTGCATCAGGCAAAACATGAGTACCGATATCTCTACCGTCCATGACGACATTGCCTTGCGTCGCCAATCGTCGCTGGAGCACAAGCATTTGTTCACGTACGGAACCATAGCTAGCTACAATGGAGGCGTACTGGCTCACTTCTGTGGAACGTATCCAGCTTGTGGCATCGATTTCATTCCAGTATACATGTTGCTGTCCGTTTTCCCGAACCAGTTGAATCCTGTTTTTTTGCAAAAGTTCGGAAACTGCAGACTCATCGTTGATAGGGAGCTGATGATGGTGGACTGCCCAAGCGAGGGCACGATACATGGCACCCGTGTCAATGTACACGTATTCCAGTTGTCCCGCTACTTTTTGGGCGACAGTGCTTTTGCCTGCTCCCGCTGGTCCATCAATGGCAATGTTCATTACTTCTCACCTGCTATGTACGTTAGTTCGGATGGGAATAAAACAAGAAAAGCTTCTGTCGAAGCCCTTTCCCATTCTTTGTGTGATGAAAAACGATATTGCGTTTTTCGGATTTGGCTGTGACCACTATCGGTCTACAAAAAACGATCCAAGACCGTTTTCTATGTTATCTATAATAGTACCATAGTATGGAAGCATGCGCAAACCTTTAGGGCTCTCTGGACACGCCTTCCAAGCGCTCTGTTTCGATTAATACTAGTCTTGCGGGTACGTACTGAATGAGGACTTCGCCTACGGTCAGTACAATCGCACATACGACAATTCCAATCATGATGCCTTTTTCTACCCGTTTGGAAAAGCTGCGAAAACGATCGTTGTACTGACTGGTCAATAGGGTCACTTCCTCTGATGAAGCGTCAATCCACAACGCCTTTTTTGCGAAGCTCTAGCTGTCTCTCGTAACACGCTCTAACCACTTTTGCCCGATCTTGCTCACTGATTTGGGTGAACTTACCCGAAATCCATTGGTGCAAACCTTTTTCTTCCGCCGGTTTTTGTCTGACGATTTCCATCTCAACAAAAGCATGTTGAACCTGTCCATTTTTGCTTGGAAGGGAAATCCAGACCTGCAAGTTGTCTTTTTCCTTCAAATGATAGCTTTCCTCACAGCTAAAAGACAGCCCACCACCGCTGATATCCAGCGTTCGTGCCAGAAAATGATAGCGTCGAATCGGATCATCCAGTTTGACTGCGATGTCTACTGTGGTGTCAATTCTCAAGTAGTTTCGTCGCTGTGTGCGCACAATCTCCTCTTTCGCTGGGAGTTGCAAAAGCAGTACAGGAATGTGGTTGTTTTGCCTGCCGACAATCGCAGAGCGGAATTCATAGCGTGAGCCATCCTCGCCAACATACCAAACCAAGCATTCTGTCCCTGGTTGAAATATCCCAGTCCGTCCAGTGTTTTCGCTGGTTGGCAACTCGATGAAAGCTACATCATCCTTCAAATCAGCCACTCGGCTTTTGAACGTTTGCAGCTCCATTTCTTCTGAGGAACTCGTGAAGTTTAGTCTGATTGTTTGTCCTATTCGTGGAAGCATCATAAAGTAAATGTTCCTCCCCTTCCCTATCACCCTTTCCATTATATACCCTTTTGTTTCGAATCAGCAAATAGGGAAAGCCGCTAAAAAACTAGCTTTCCCCCTGATTTTTCAAACGCTATTGTCCCTCGTTCTGTGCTGATCCCGTTTCCATTTTCACAACTTCTTCTTCTTCTCCATTCATGGCGTTGATATAGACCATGTACGAATTTCCTTCAAAGCTACCTGTCATTTCCCATGTCAATACTTCTTTTCCATCGTTTTTCCCTTCGATGAGAGCAAGGCGTTGATCCGTCACTTTTACACTCGGATTGACCTTTTTCCTTGCTTCTTCTTTCGTGAGACGAGGCTCGGAGATAATTCTCTTTTTGTGATTAAACAGATACTCCGTCGAGTTAAAGGCAGTAACCTCTCCATTGTCCAACGCGATCTCGACGACCACCCCGTCAGGATAAATTCTGACGCCATCCTGAACAGGCACAAACGTAAAGAGTGCATTGCGGTCGTAGCTGTCAATCTCGGAGACCTGCATATTGTCAAATCCGTGGTTACGCAAGAACACGCGACCTTTTTCTTCCGCCTGTGTCATGTCCAGCTTTTCCTCACCAACCCCACGCTCGTTCATCATCCAAACCACTTTACCGCCGCGTTTAGTGACATCGAGGTTAATGCCTGTCTTGTGTCCTTTTGGCGTGACACGTACACTATACGCCGAGTATTCCTGCCCCTTGCCGTTCTCATTCACTTCTACTTTCGCATCCCCTGGCTTCAATCCGAGAAACGCCAGTGCATTCTTCTCTGCTTCCTCTTTGGTGGCTGCTTTGCCATCAATCCCTTTGATTCGCTGCTGCTTTTTCTTATCGAGACTCTGTATCCCGACACCCCAGTCTAAATCAGGGTATTCCTGCACTTTTTTCTCAATGGTTTGGAAGCCATCGATGATGGAATTGTCCTCTTTGCTTTTATTGGAGGCCAATGCCGTCTCGACATCCATCCACCTCAATTGTTTGTCCATCGCGAGGGTTTGTACCTTGCGTAGCTCATCCTGGATATCCTTAGCTTGGGTGTGCAGGCTCTTCAATGTCTTGTATTCACTCTGGCTCAATGGCTGCTTGTCCAGATCACGCACAGCGACGCGATAAGAAAAATCTGCGACCCTCGACAGCATTTCTTCGGTTTTGCTAAACGCCATCAAGGTCAGTGGGAGTTGTCCGACATCCGCTTGTGCCGCATAGGAAAGCCGCCAAACACTCGTCAAAATGGGGGTCATTTGTCTGCGCGAGTTGACTACCAGCGATTTGCCAAGCTCATCGTGCAGCTTGTCCACATGATAAGTGAGATCGTGAAAAGCTCGTTGATATGAGTTTTCCGCTTTGATCAGGACCGAGTTCTTCTCATTGTGCTCCTGATATCCCCACACGCCAGCGCCTATTAAGGCAACCAGGGCAATGGGAAATAACACACGTGCTGTTGCTCCATATACCATCCCTTGCCACTCCTCCTTTGATTACGTATCCATCATCTGCAAAAGATGTGTTTCCCGATCTTTTTGACCTGCGGCCTGGTCCAAATCCAACCGGATGTTGCTGTATCCGGATTAAAATAGTACGTGCAGCCTCCCGTCGGGTCCCAGCCATTTAGCGCATTCTTCACTGCTTTCGTCGCACTTTCATTCGGTGTCAGCCATATTTGACCATCAGCAACTGCTGTAAAAGCACGTGGTTCGAATATTACAGCCGAGGGCGTATCAGGAAACGAAGGACTCTTGACGCGGTTCAAAATAACGGCTGCGACAGCTACTTGCCCTTCAAACGGCTCTCCTCTTGCCTCCCCGTAAACAGCATTCGCCATGATTTTCAAATCATTGTCAGAGACCCGTGAAGGATGAAAGCTGGCTTGGGTTTTGGCAGTATTTTTCTTTGCAGCAGGTGCAGCCATCTGCTGTTCTTGTACGGCAGCTACATTCTTTTCTTTCCAGACAACCTTGTATCCACTCAAGCCAGCTGCTACCAACATCACTAACACACCTGCGATCCAGATTGTACGCACGGCTGAATCCTCCTTGGCATGTATTGAAATCTTTGCATAGTGTTGGTGGAGGAAGAATGGATTATGCATGTAAATCTGGATATAGAAAAAGACCGATGCTATTTGCATCGGCCCACATAGATTTGTCACGCTTTTTCAGTTGGGAAAGGAAAAGATCAGGACTCGTCAATCCGAAAATGCTTATCGTTGTCACACAGGCATTGCTTGAACCCTGTTTCTATTTGCCCTCCAGGTTCTCGATGACCACGCAGTGTAAACTTTTCTCCACATACATTGCATTGAATTGTCACTTTTGCTCGTTCGGTTTTTAGCACGTACGTCTCCTCCTTACCGTCTATTGTGGACGTGAAGAGAGGTTTTTAGAACCGAAATCGTGTGCTCTTTGTACCTTTTTTAAGCCCTGCCACCACAAGACGAGCATGAATGGTACAATCACGACCAACCAGTTTTGCACTGCCAAAAAAATCACGTTGTACAGGGCATGCAAGCCGATTGGCAAGGTAATCGACATCCATAAAAAAAGCCGCTCATGTTTGGCGTCCTTGGAAAACTTGGCCCGTCCGAGATAATAGCCCATCCACACTGCAAACAACGCATGGCTGGATACCGGCAGAAAGGCACGCCAGATGGCGATATTCGTTCCGTTGATAATGAGGTAGAACAAATTCTCCAGCGTAGCAAAACCAAGTGACACCGCAACCGCATAAACAATTCCATCGTATGGCTCATCAAATTCCAAATGTTTATAAACCGTAAAATAGATGACCATCCATTTAAAAAATTCTTCCACGACAGCGGATTGGAAAACTTCCGCGACAATGCCATCCCGCCAGTTCCATTCATTCTGCATGATGTACTGGAGCACCATAATCGGTACAACCAGCAGCATCCCAAAGATAAACGACCGGATCACCATCGAAATCGGCTCCGGTTCGAGACTGTCACGCAGGTAAAAGTAACTTAAGATGGCGATACCGGGGGCAACTGCCGCGCCGATCAAAGCAATCATCTTTTATTACTCCTTTACACAAGACTATTGTTCATCGTACCATGAATACTGGTTGATGAAAACCCGCTACAGGAGAGAGATCATGTCAAAAAAAATTTTGGTAGTGAACACAGGCGGTACGATTGCCATGTCTGTCGATGACTCAGAAGGCGTAAAGCCATTGGATGATCAAGCAGTCAACAAAATCCTTCCTTTTTTAGAAAAACACGCGGATGTCACCATGAAAAATGTACTCAACCTACCTAGCCCTCATATGACTCCTGCGATCATGAATCAGCTGCGACTCGATATTGAGGAAGCCTTTCACAATGATCACTACGATGGCATTGTCATTACCCATGGGACTGATACGTTGGAAGAGACCGCATACTTTCTCGACTTGACTTTATCGGTTAACGTCCCAATTGTCGTTACCGGAGCCATGCGCAGCAGCAATGAGCTCGGAGCGGACGGCCCTGTTAATCTCATTTCTTCCGTTCGTGCAGCCGCAGATTCCTACAGTTTGAACAAAGGCGTTATCGTTGTGTTTAATGATGAAATTCACGCAGCACGTCACGTAACTAAAACACATACGAGCAATGTCGCTACCTTTCAGTCGCCACAATACGGACCGATTGGAACCATTGCGAAAAAGAGTGTGCAATACCACCATGCTCCATTGGATCGAGAGCATTACGCCATTACCCATGCTGATGCGAATGTACCGCTGATCAAAGCAGTTGCAGGCATGGAGCCCGCTTGGCTGCAGTTTTTATTGGAGCAACACATTGATGGACTGGTCGTAGAGGCGTTTGGATTAGGAAATCTTCCTCCCGCTATCATCCCTACCCTGCAGCAACTACTCGACAAAGGCATACCCATCGTGCTCGTCTCCCGGTGCTACAATGGCCAGGTACAGGATATCTATGACTATGAAGGTGGAGGCCGCAAACTAAAAGAGATGGGCATCATCTTCTCCAATGGCTTGAATGGGCAAAAGGCTCGTCTCAAGTTAATTGTAACGCTGCAAAAAACACGGGATTTCAACGAGCTGCAGCAGTTGTTCGACCAGTAATTAAATGACTACAACCTCCTGGCTCTTCAGGAGGTTTTTTTTGTTTAATGAACTGTACGTTGCTGTTGTGGTGGGGCGGAAACAGGAGAAAATACTCAGCTTCTAGGGCCACCCCCTGTGGGATTGACTGCCCGCCTCCATGCAAAAAGCGAAACCGCGGCCAAAGTTGTCCTCTCAGGATGTGTCTCAGAGGTGGCCGCTTAAGGGCGTGTTTCGCTTTTTCCATTCCGTCTCGGTCGGTGTCCCTAAGATCTTCGCTTATTTCTCCTGTTTCCTCTACAAGCTTTCCGTGTTTAACCGAGTTTTAAGTGCCTTAAAAGAATGAAGATTGTCACCGGTTACGCCAGAGAAGAATATTTCCAGACGTAGCGACTTGTGGAGTCCTACCAAGCGGAGAAGGGATTTGCGGGCAAAAGAAACGCAACGTGCCCATACTACGAAGCGGCTACCACTTTTGCCGTTTCCCGCAAATCCCTTCGGAGCGGGCAGTCTCACCCCCCTAGCAGGACGGAGCCTGGAGCCTAGACTGGAAATATTCTTCTCTCCACTACAGCCACATCACAAGCGCCAATAAAAAAAGGCCCCGCCAAAACGGCGAAGCCATGTTTTCTCAATATATGGAGGGTTGTTTGGAAAATTATACCCAACCGCGGAAGCGAGAAGCTTCTGCCATTTTGCGGGCACCAACCATGTAAGCAGACAGACGCATATCAATACGACGAGTTTGCGACATGTTGTATACATTTTCAAACGAACGAACCATTACTTTTTCCAACTTCTCTTCTACTTCTTCTTCAGACCAGTAGTAGCCTTGGTTGTTTTGTACCCACTCGAAGTAGGAAACAGTCACACCACCGGCACTTGCCAGTACGTCTGGAACCAGAAGAATTCCACGCTCAGTCAAAATCTTGGTCGCTTCCAAAGTAGTTGGGCCATTTGCCGCTTCTACTACGATTGACGCCTTGATGTTGTGAGCATTTGCAGCTGTGATTTGGTTTTCGATCGCTGCCGGAACCAAAATATCGCATTCCAGTTCCAAAAGCTCTTTGTTGGAAATCGTGTTGTTGAACAGTTTTGTAACTGTACCAAAGGAATCACGACGATCCAGCAAGTAATCAATATCCAAACCGTTCGGATCATGCAGGGCACCGTAAGCATCAGAGATACCTACAACTTTAGCACCTGCGTCATGCATGAATTTTGCCAAGTAGCTACCAGCGTTACCAAAGCCTTGTACAACTACGCGAGCACCTTTTACGTCGATGTTGCGACGTTTCGCTGCTTCACGGATGCAAATCGTTACACCTTTTGCAGTAGCTGTTTCGCGGCCATGGGATCCACCCAGCGCAATTGGTTTACCCGTAATGAAACCAGGCGAGTCAAATTCACGGATACGGCTATATTCGTCCATCATCCACGCCATGATCTGTGAGTTCGTAAAGACGTCCGGAGCTGGAATATCTTTAGTAGGGCCCACAAGCTGGCTGATTGCGCGAACGTAACCGCGGCTCAGTCTTTCCAGTTCGCGGAAGGACATTTCACGCGGGTCGCAAATGATACCGCCTTTACCACCGCCATATGGCAGGTCGACGATACCTGCTTTGAGGCTCATCCAGATAGAAAGTGCTTTAACTTCATCCTCAGTAACTTCCGGGTGGAAACGAATGCCCCCCTTTGTCGGACCTACTGCATCGTTGTGCTGTGCACGATAGCCCGTAAATACCTTTACTTCGCCATTATCCATGCGAACCGGAATACGTACAGTCAAAACGCGTAGCGGTTCCTTCAAGAGTTCAAACATCGATTCTTGGTAACCTAGTTTCTCCAGTGCTTCCTTGATCACCGTTTGAGTTGAATGGAGCAAGTTCAATGATTCTTGCTTTTCTTTCCCTTCGGTGCTTTCGGTTACCACGTCTTGATTACCCATTACTTACCACCTCAAAAATGTTTTCGGTCAATGCCGCCTTTAGTATACACGCTTGTATCATTTATGAGAAGCTTAAAAATGTTTTTTTTCCATTTCGAAAACGTTTTCGTGCCTTGTTTTGCATAATCATTCAATTATTTACCATCCATTTTGAAATCGCTTTTACAGACTGCATTTTTCACAAACAGCTTCAAATGCACGTCCAGTCATGCTTGTATTGTCCCCAAACTTGTTTCTTTCATTACAGGAATAGTGAATTTATGCCATAATGGAAAAAGTAATGGTGGAAGTTTATTCATGGAGGTGTTTTTATGAAAAAAAAGTCTATTTTGTTTGTTTTTGCCCATCCCGATGACGAAACGTTTGCTTGTGGGATTTCCATTTCCAAATATAGTGAAACGAAAATGGCCAGCACTCATCTCTTGTGTGCAACAAAAGGGCAAGCAGGAAAAGCTGGTGAACCACCGTTATGCTCACCCGAAGAGCTCCCCCGCTTTCGCGAGCAAGAGCTTCGCGACGCTTGTGCCATACTCGGGTTCGATCAGGTAGACGTCTGGGAATATCAGGATAAGTTCCTAAACTCAGTGCCTGTAGATGAGCTCGTTACTCGTATCCATCAGGCCATTCACCAGATCCAACCGGAAATCGTCGTCACGTTTGCACCGCATGGCATCTCCGGACATCCTGACCATTTGGCGATTAGTCATGCTACCACCCAGGCTGTCCTCTCTTTAGGCCCAGATACGAGTGTGCGAAAGCTTTATTACGCAACTCGCTCGTCCGAAGAAGGATTTGGTACAATAAAGCCTCCCTTTACGGATCCAATCGAGAGCATTACGACGATCATTCACGCCCCCGAATACATGCAAAAAGTCGCAGATGCCTTGCGGGCGCACAGAACACAGCACCTATCAGTAGAACGCGTTTTCCCAGGGGTAACAAAAGGCGAGCACCATTCTGTTCCGCCAAACAATCATTACATCTTGGCTTGGCACAGCCTTCCGAACTATACCATTCAAGGTAAAGAGGCTGATTTTTTTGACGGCCTAGCATAATCTGTACAGACAGCAACAGCACCTAGTTGGTTGACTAGGTGCTGTTTTATATTCCCAGACATTTCGTTTCCGATTACGTGAAATGCCTGCATATTTCTTTTACAGCATCGTCGGCAACGATCACTTTCCCGTATTCTTCCAACACATAAATCGTTATCGGCGTCGCTTCTCCGTACTCAGAGAGGATCGCAATTAACTTGTGATAACGCTCCTGATCCAAGTCGACTTCCTCCAGCACCAGATGATATTTCCCCTGGTAGAAGTAGGCAGCTCCGCCATTGGTCAAAAGGGCGTTAATGCGATGGGCAGCTTCAACCATATGCTCAAAGTCCCGGAAGGCATACATGATCAGATCGCTTTCTTCCAACGTGACCTCTAGCTCGTATACATCCTCGTCTTCGAATTCTTCTTCTTTTCCGTCCTTTGAGCCCGTCTTGCCACGCGTTACGATTACGACCATTCCCTGAGCTGGCAAGGCGAACACTTCAACTGCAACAGGCCCTGATACCTCAAACCCTAATTCGTGATAAGCCTGTTCCATCATGTCGTTGAACAGTTCATGAACTTTAGGAATGTCACGCCACATGTCTTCTTTTTCTATCCCGCGCTCTGTGAGGTCGTCAAAAGTTAAAAAGATTCGTATTTTATCTTGACCAAGGCGTTCAACACGCATGACTGTCCCTCCTCGCCATCCAGTCGTACTACAAAATATGATGGTAAGCCTGTAAGAGTTCTCCACATTCTCCGGCGAATACCTGTTGGCATTCATCCATTTTTTGATGGACTGGAAAATAAGGGGTAGTCCTATCATATCACATTTAGTTACTGGAACAAAAGCTACCATGACACCTACGCAGCATTCGCCTATCGATGTCGAATCCACTCACGAAAAAAGAAACTTTGTTGTTGCCTGTCATTTCCTGCGCTTTCCCAGGAAAAGTTCCCCCTCATGGTTCTTCTTCTGTATTTATATTTGGCTCTGCTAGTTCGGGTTCCTTCTCATTCATAAAGGTTTGTACATGAAAAAACGCCCAGAATCAGGCGTTTTTCGACTTCTCATATTCACGTAGCCGCTTTTGAATCCAAATGGCCGCCTGTGTTCCATCCCCCATGGCAATCGACACTTGCTGAGAATGCTGATTGATATCGCCGACAGCCCATAGGTTGGGATGATCGGTTTCTTTTGTTCGCGGATTCGTATGAATGTGGCCTTTTTCATGAATTTGCACGGAAAAACCACGCAAAAGCTCTGTTAAAGCATGAGCACCAGGAAAGGCAAGAAACGCTCTTTCTGCAGACAAGCGTTCACCTGAAGAGAGCTCGATTTCTTGCAATTGCCCCGACGTATGATGAAGGGCACATACTTTTTCCTCCCGATACATAATCCCTCGCTGACTTAGTCCAGAGACAGCCTGCGTATCCACCTGCACTTTTGCATGGTTAATCACGGTTAACTTGTTTGTATAATAAATAAGTTCATCGGCCATCGAAACAGCGTGTGGGCCCGCTCCAATGATTGCCGTGTCTTTCTCAACGGTTTCATAGCCGTCACAGTCGGGACACAAGAAAATTGATATCCCTACACAATCGGAGAAGCCAGGGATCGTTGGAAACGGATCGCGAATGCCGGATGCCAATACCAGCGTTCGCGAAGTAAGCGTATGTATGCCACTTTTCGTACCTATCGTAAATAAGCCGCTTGAATCAGTAGCAAGCTTTGTTACCTCATCTGTTATCAAGATTGCGCCGTATTTTTGCGCTTGCTCCCTGCCCGCTTGACGCAAAAAATCGCCACTAACCCCCTCCGAAAATCCGAGAATGTTTCGGTAGGCTTTGGCGACTGTTGATCGACCACCCGGCATGTCAATCACTGCAACGCGTCGAAGGCATCTTGCTAGTTGGATTGCGGTTTGAAGCCCCGCAATCCCGCCGCCGACAATGACGGTATCATACTCCACTTGCATCCACCTGCTTATCCTTTTCCCGATAGCATTGCCAGTGGAGCACGATCTCATTACTGAAGGAGGGGAACCCAGACAATTTTTCCTTCAACGAGCCCTGCTTCTGAATGAAGTCTGTTATATTTTGCGATTCGTCCTACGTTCGAATTATTTCCATAGTACTTTCGTGACAGCATAAACAACGTTTCACCCTTCTTCACCACATGCTTGACGACCTTCGATTTTGTTGTAGGCGGTGTTGAAGCTTGTTTTCCCGGTATAGCTACTTTGCTAGTAGAAGTACTCGCGATCTGGTTTGCCTTGTTTACAGGTGTACCAGTCGAAGTTTGAGCTGGGACTGGGCTTACAGCAGGTGTCTGTACGCTTGTGGTCGCCTTCACTGCAGGCTCAATTGATTTTGATTTGATCGTTTTCACCTTGGCAGGTGGGGTGGTCACGCTTGCACTGGGATCAGGCGTAGCATCTAGAACGACAGATACAGGCTCCTTTTCCCCTGCCTTGCTTCCTTGCGAAGTGGTACTCGCTTTACTAACATCTTTCACTTCAACACTACCAGAAGCTGCTGACTCGTGTGGGACATTGGCCCTATACAACTCAAGACCAATCAACCCGAAAAAGACGAGTCCAAACAAGTATAATCCCGGTTGAATCCACTTTTTAAACGAGAACGACGCTTTAGGGCGAGTATGTCGGGAGCGTCGGGGTGGTAATGGATTATGCTCGAGATTCACTCTTCCTCCCCCTTTTTCTTGATCGTATTTTGTAAATAAAATGCTAACATGACGTCAATAAGGATATGAGCCACAATCGAGGGCCAAAGGGACTGAAAGTGGGAAAACAAGAGTCCCAAGATCCAGCTTGTACCAAATACACTTATGATCATGAGCGGCTTTTTCAAATAACGTACGTGGATCAGTGTAAAAATAAGACTGCTCCAAAAATTCCCGGTAAGAGATTGAATGACTCCCCGGAATAGCCATTCCTCTCCCACTCCTACTACCATACAGACGAGAATCGTAGTGGATGGTAACATGGCCCCAAAAACTTTCTCATTAATACTGCCATCATCTTGCCATCGCTTAGGCAAGTAACGATCCATCGCCATACTCGCGCTGATAATACCTCCGGCTACAAACACGGCCCACAGTACGGCGTTCCAGCCTGGCAAAGTAAACAAGGACAGAGTAGCATCCAAGCCCAACACCAATAAGCTACCGGAAGCAGCCACTCCCATCAAGATTCCTTGTGTCAACCATAGATTCAGCCGAAGCGTGGCTTCATCCACCTCTAGCCGATCTTCCCTCACTCGATGTTTCTCTCCTTTATTTGTTCGGCAAAAGAGTGTCTAACGCCTGCCGCAAATTCCATTTGATTTGTTCATTCTTTGCGATTGTATGGTCATTCTTTTGGAAATACGCATCCGTAGTTAGGCCACATTTCTTACAGCAATACAGATCAAATTGATGATCATTCTCTTTGAAATACGTATTGATGCTCGCACGCAAACAGTTTTCTCCTCTTACGTAAGACACCATTTCTGCCAGCTTTTTTTGCTTAAAGCTTCTTCTTTTTTCCGTTTCCTGCCAAATGATTTGAGCCTTCGGATACGATTCACCCGCAGCGGCAGCTTCGTAGGAGGCCAGCACTCTTTCCGTATAAAAGGCAAGAAGTGCACCCATTTCTTCGGATATGTCCACCATCGCCAATGCCTCGTTCGTCAAGGGTACTCCAGTATTGCACAACTGCTCGTATTTTTGAACTTGCCCTTGTGTCGGGTACTCCTTCTCCAGCATGTGTTGATGAATCTGCCAATCGTCCCACGAAAATAAAAGCAGCGCATACCCAGGCTTGCCGTCACGGCCGATCCGCCCGATTTCTTGTGCGTATGCCTCCAAACTGGCTGGCATTTGGTAATGGATGACGTAGCGAATATCTGGTTTGTCGATCCCCATACCAAACGCATTAGTTGCAATAATAACATCCAACTCGCCCGCGAGAAATTGGGATTGGATCAGCATTCTCTCCATGCTGTTCATCCCCCCGTGGTAACCGTGAACGCGTTTTTTCCCATCGAGTTGATAAGAGGCTGCCAATACATCTACCGCTTGTCGTGTGCTGCAGTAAACGATCCCAGGGCCCTGCAAACGATCCATCTGATCAATTACATACGAACGCCTGTCAATTTCCTCCGCAACTTCAACCAGATCATAGGCGATATTCGCCCGATTAAGGGATTGCAACACGACGTCTTCTTTTTCAATAGAAAACAAGCTGCAAATTTCTTCACGAACAGTCGCCGTAGCGGTAGCCGTCACAGCCAGAACAGGAGGTGCTCCCAATTGTTTCACGACTTGTGGCAATCGCAAGTAATCTGTGCGAAAGTCATGTCCCCATTGCGAGATGCAATGCGCTTCATCAATGGCGATCAAAGACACCCTCGTCCGCTTTAACACTTGTTGGACATAGGGCTGTTGAAGCTTTTCTGGAGAAATATACAACAGCTTGAACGCGCCTTCTGCGAGCCCTTTTAAAATTTCGCGGGACTCTGTCGGATCTTGCATGCTGTTCAAATAGGTAGCTGGAATTTTTTTTCGTGCTCGAAGCTGTTGCACCTGATCAACCATCAAGGAGATTAACGGGGAAACCACGACGGTCAGACCCGGCAAAAGCATTGCTGGAAGCTGATACGTCACTGATTTCCCGCCACCTGTTGCTAATAACCCGAGAACGCTTCGTCCAGACAATACACGTTCAATAATGGACTCCTGACCGGGACGGAATGAGTCGTATCCAAAATGCAGCTTTAATCTATCGTGCATGAGCTGTTGGTTCATTTTGCCCCCCTTGTCGCTCGTGCTAGTGCCAATCGGATTTGCAAATACGTCACTGTTGCTTCCAATTGATCCTTGATGAGCCGGAGTCTGCTTGTATCGAGTCGCTCACTCGTCTCCACGATCTCTTTTGCCAACTCATTCGGTAAATACGTTGTCATATCCCATTCCGGACAGCGTAAGGCAATCTCTACCAAATGATCTTCTATCGTACTTTCTTTCATTTGTCGTTTCTTCGCTATTTCTTTTTTGTCACTGCCAGTCTGAAGAAGGGCATACGTTCGAGCAGCACTTTCGGTTAGACGTGGATCAAGCTTGTGCGATTCTGTAACAAGTTTTGATAAAAGAGGATAATGATTGCTCTCTGCAAGCAGCGTCTGAATCGACGCGGCAAGTCCGTATCGAAACTGCAGCATGAGATAGCTACGACTCGTTTGGCGAATCTCTGCTACCTGTCCCAAGGTCTTGCCGACTTGTCCTACTCCTGACAGTTGACAAAATAAAAGCTCCTGAACACCTTCATCCAAGGGCTCCCACAATCGATATAGCTCGTCAGACAATTGCTGCTTCCAAGCAGTTCGCATTGCCCCATCAGCCAATTGGTTTTTTACCCAACGCTGCGCCGTCTTGTCCGAAACGACCGGAATGAAACCGAGATCACCATGATGCATTTGCGAGATCGTCTGCACCATTAGATGAAGCCTACTCCAAAATGGTTCGATTCGCTCCGCCAAATCGGACTGGGTAAAAGGTGCGAACCATACATCAAACCGATATTTTTGGTACGTATGTTTGGCATGCTGCAATCCTGTATCAGAAAAGGTAAATGTCGGCTTCGAATTCGTTCCACCTGCATCAACCGGTAAAATCCAGCCCGCCTGAAATAAAGTTGAAACTATTTTCTCCCAATCCTCTCTTGGAAAACGAGAAAACATCCGATAATACGGATAAAGGGTATACAAATGCACATCTTGCAGTGTCTGATTGGCTTTTCTGCCACGCAGTATGTAGTAGGCTGATTGCAGCGTTCGTTCATTGGCCAGAGGTAACATGGCATTCAAGGCGACCGCACATAAAAGGTCCTGCTCCTCTGCCGCACTGTTCCGACTGTTCATTGGTACTCCTTACATCATTCTATATTTTTCAAAGCTCAAAGTAAGCGAAGTAAACTGCATCATTGGATTTGGAGGATAGTATGACAAAACGATTGAAAAGAACTGAATTTATGATGGCGTACATGATCATCATAACACTTGCATGCACAGTTGGTGGATTTTTTTTCGGGGCCCATTATATGAAGACACAATTGGAGTCGGAACAAGCCGCCGTACTCGAAGCAGAGAAAAAGGAAGCCGAAAAAGAAAAACTGCTGCGTGAGCAAAAGCTGTACAATGAACAGGACTTTATTCGATTTTACTATGCCGTTTATGCACCACTGCTTGATCTGAAGCAAGCACATTTTGATACGATGGATAAATGGAATCAAATGAACGAAAGTGAACGGACGGATGGCTTGAAGCAGCTCAGCAATTTAGCTGACCAGACAAGGAAAGAGCTGGAGAAAAGTGTTCCCTTGCCAACGTCACCCATGCTGAGACAAGCTCACGCCACTTTTACGAACAGTGTACGGGCGTATTTGGATAGTATGGAGCAGATTCGTTCCGATCAAAATAATGCTACGCCTGCTTCTATTGGAGCTAGCCTGACGCTTTTCCAAAATAATTGGCTAACCGCACAGGAAATGGTCTATCACTCCATCGCGTCTTGGGAATCGGCTTATGTGGTCAAGCAAGCCATGCCGAAACAAGTACCTGGAGCCGTTAACACCGCGCAGTGGAAGCAGTATCCGTTTCACTACCGCACCTATCTCGCAGCTGTGGCCATGTCGGCAAGCAATCAATGGAGCAGCTATAGTCCTGAGGACCTGACTGCAAGACTTGATTTGCTCATCGCGTCTAATGAAGTTCAAGCACTAGGAATCAAGGATTTAGCCGCTGCCGTAAAGATTTTGAACGCGACAGATGCAGTATCTGCGGGAGATTTTAAACGCTTGAACACACAGCTCTACTCCGTGCTGAGGGCACCTGAAATCCCTCTTTATAAGTAGTCGTACATTTTTAGACTGATTCAATCTTGAAATCTTGTCACCAAGAGCATACAATGGTCTATGATAGTGGACGTACCACTTCGGTATGGGAGGTGAAACCACGATGACTACATGGGTAGATAAAGATACTTGTATTGCTTGCGGTGCTTGTGGCGCCACGGCTCCTGACGTCTTTGATTACGACGATGAGGGCCTTGCGTTCAACAAGTTGGATGACAATGCTAACAGCGTTGAAATCCCGGATATCCTGCATGACGATGTTCGTGATGCTGCTGAAGGATGCCCGACCGACTCTATTAAAGTGGAATAGTATTCCATCTACTAATGGAAGAGACCTCTTACGTACTCCGGTATGTAAGAGGTTTTTCATTATGCCCTCCTCTCCTCCACTGAACGAATGATCGACAACTTTCCGTTCTTTCTTTTGTGATTTTTCGGTATGATAAAAGCAACAGCAAAAACCGAACATTAAAGTGCGTTTTTTCCATTTTTTGTGATGTCAATATCTTAATGTTCGTGTTTTGGTCATTTTTGTGGTGTTTCTAGCATATAATTGAGCATTATTCACGAACGATAAGCGATTTAAAATAAATAATGTTCATTTTTTCTTGTTTTTCTTCTTGACGGTGTTATTTTGACGTGATATCGTAAGTACAAATCTTACGAAACAACTTATAAAACAACGGCGTTGACGAAGAAACGCTGTGATCGAGAAATCCCCAGAGAGCCGATGGTTGCTGCGAATCGGCGATTTCTCCCACGGTTAAGCACTTCTGAGCTGCTGCGTTGAAAAGAGGGTTCACCATCCCAGTAGACGCAAACGGTAGATCCGTTATCTCTTTTAGGTCATGTACCTACCAAGGCTCTTTTTTGAGAAAAAAAGAGCGAATGAGGGTGGCACCGCGAAGCAAAGCCTCTCGTCCCTCACTGTTCTGTAATAGGAGCAGTGTGAGAACGGGAGGTTTTTTTGATATGCACATATATAGGAGGAGAAAACCATGTTTGCAGACAAAATGATCTTGAGAATCCCTGGTCCTACCCCCATTCCACCACGTGTTCAAACAGCGATGAGCCAACCGATGATTGGACACCGCAGCGGCAAATTTTCCACTCTCTTCGCCCGTACTGCTGAAAGACTAAAGCCTTACTTTGGCACCAAGCAGGACGTATACATCTTGGCAGGTAGCGGAACGAGCGCGCTGGAGATGAGCGTCGTAAACACGCTCCAACCAGGCGATGAAGCTGCTGTCCTCATCAGCGGTGCATTTGGTGAGCGCTTTGCAAAAATTTGCGAGCGTTACGGTATAGTCGCCCATCGGTTAGAAGTGCCTTGGGGAAACGCCGTAACACCTGAGCAGGTTGAAACATTCTTGCAAAAAAAGCCGCAAGTAAAAGCTGTATTTGCCACCTACTGTGAAACATCCACTGGGGTAGAAAATCCGATTGCTGATTTGGCGAAAGCAATCCGCACACATTCGGACGCCCTCTTCATTGTGGATGCGGTAAGCAACCTCGGTGCGGTTCCATGCGAGATGGACGCTTGGGGTGTCGATATCGTGGTAACCGGCTCGCAAAAAGCTTTCATGCTGCCAACAGGCCTTGCCTTCCTCGCTGCGAGTGAACGCGCATGGCAAGTGATTGAGCAAAACAAATCGCTCGCCTTCTATTTGGACCTGAAAGCATACCGCAAGAGCTTGGCAGAGCAAACAACACCGTATACGCCTGCTGTATCCCTCATCTTCGGTCTCGCCGAGGTTTTGGATATGTTGGAGGAAGAAGGCTTGCCAGCTATCGTAAAGCGCCATGAACTGATGAGAGACATGACTCGCGCAGCGATGAAAGCATTAAACATCAAACTCATGGCGGAAGATCAGTATGCATCGACGACCGTAACTTCTTGCGATCCTTCTGGTGTCTTTCATGCAGAAGCTCTCCGCAAAATGTTAACGCAGCAATTTAACATCACGATTGCTGGCGGACAGCAGCACCTGAAAGGCAAGATCTTCCGTATCGGGCACATGGGTTATTGCGAGCCATTGGATGTCCTGCAAGTCATTTCTGCCATCGAATTGTCGCTTCACCAAATCGGTGCCCCAGTAGAGCTGGGTGCTGGTGTAAAAGCTGCTCAGGAGGTGCTCATTGCACATGTATAAAGTACTCATTACCGACCCACTAAGCGAATTTGGAATTCAACAGCTCTTGGACGCTTCTGATGTAGAAGTTGTTCGTCAAACAAACCTCTCCCCTGCCGAACTAATCGATGTGATTGGCGATTACGATGCACTCCTCGTACGCAGCCAAACCCAAGTAACAGCAGAAGTACTCACTGCTGGCAAAAAGCTGAAGGCAGTCGGTCGTGCGGGTGTTGGCGTCGATAACATCGATATCAACGCTGCCACCCAAGCGGGTATTCCAGTCATCAACGCTCCAGACGGTAACACCATCTCTACTGCCGAGCATTCGTTTGCCATGCTGATGGCTGTCGCTCGTAACATCCCTCAAGCTCACAAGAAGCTGGTAGACGGTACATGGGATCGCAAAAGCTTCCAAGGGGTTGAGTTGAACAACAAAGTACTGGGAGTTATCGGAATGGGCCGTATCGGTTCAGAGGTTGCGAAGCGTGCGAAAGCATTTGGCATGACTGTTATGGGCTTCGATCCTTTCATGACCGAGGAGCGTGCACAAAAGATGGGCGTAACCAACGCAACTGTTGATGAAATTTGCCGCAAAGCTGATTTCATTACCGTCCATACTCCGCTGACAAAAGAAACCCGCCATATCATCAGCACGCGTGAATTTGCGAAAATGAAAGATGGCGTTCGCTTGATCAACTGCGCTCGCGGGGGAATCATTGACGAGAAGGCTCTCTACGAGGCGATTACCACTGGAAAAGTCGCGGGGGCAGCTCTGGACGTTTTCGAAGAAGAACCACCTGTAGACAACCCTCTCGTTGGTCTGCCACAAGTAGTAACGACTCCACATCTAGGAGCTTCGACTATTGAAGCGCAGGAAAACGTGGCCGTAGACGTATCGGAAGAAATCCTGAAGGTTCTTCGTGACGAGCCATTCAAAAACGCAGTGAATTTGCCTTCGATCCCTGCGCACGTGATGGAAAAAGTTCAACCATACTTTACGTTGGGTGAAAAGCTGGGACATTTCCTTGCCCAAGTGACGGTAGGTTCCATTTCGGAGATTTCGATTAAATATAGCGGTGAGTTGACGGATGTAGACACGTCTCCTTTGACGCGGACAGTCCTCAAAGGCGTGCTGTCTTTCCGTTTGGGCGAGGAAGTCAACTATGTGAACGCCCCGATTCTGGCAAAAGTGCGTGACATCACCGTAACGGAGCAAAAGGCAGCACAAAACAAAGGCTTTACGAACTTACTGACCGTTAGCTTAAAAACAACGCAAGAGACACGCACAGTGTCTGGAACACGACTCAATGGTTATGGTGCGCGTATTGTAAAAATTGACGACTTTGCGATTGACGTAGCGCCTGAGGGCTACCTCCTCTACATTCACCATAATGACCGTCCAGGTGTGATCGGACGTGTCGGCTCTATCTTGGGTGAAAACAGCGTGAACATTGCAACGATGCAGGTAGGACGCCGTGATATCGGTGGAGACGCGATCATGATGCTCTCTGTCGACAAACCATTGACGCCAGAGCTTCTCGATACGATGGGCGAGCTGGCGGAAGTGAAAAGCGTTACACAAATCGAGCTGTAGGTTCTCCTTTTCCTAAGAAAAAGACCTGGCCATTTGCCGGGTCTTTTTCTTTACCCTTATTTTGGTTAGAGCTATAATGGGACAAGATAATTCTACACACCTAGGAAGGAGCTTCTTATGACGAACCAGGCATTATTCGCTATTGCTATCTTTTTAGTTACCTATGCATTTATTATTAGCGAAAAGTTACATCGAACCATCGTCGCCATGTCGGGCGGAATTCTCATGGTCTTGTTCGGGATCGTTACACAGGAACAAGCAATTCACCATATCGACTTTAACACGCTCGGCCTACTTATTGGGATGATGATCTTGGTTGCCATTACGGCGCAAACCGGCGTTTTCAAGTATGTGGCCATCCGTGCTGCAAAGGTCGCAAAGGGCAAACCGATTCGCATCCTCGTCTACCTGAGCTTGATCACGGCCGTTGCCTCCGCCTTTTTGGACAACGTTACCACTGTACTTCTCATCGTACCTGTGACGTTTAGCATCGCCCGCCAGCTCGAGCTTAATCCGATACCTTTTTTAATCAGTGAAATTATCGCTTCTAATGCCGGAGGAACAGCTACATTGATCGGTGACCCACCGAATATCATGATTGGCAGTTCTGTACCTGAGCTTGATTTTATGAAGTTTCTTGTGAATTTGAGCCCAATTATCATCGTGATTATGGCTGTAACCGTTGTTTGCTTGGTCTTGATTTACCGCAAGCAGTTAGTAACGTCACCTGAGTTGAGTGCAAAAATCATGCAGTTAAATGAGCGCGATGAAATTACCGACAGCCGTTTATTGAAAAAGTCTTTGACGGTGATGGGATTGACCATTATTGGTTTCATGCTCCATGGGGCTCTTCACTTGGAGTCGGCAACCATCGCTTTAACTGGAGCTTTTCTTTTGCTCCTCCTTACCGGAGAGCATTATTTAGAAGACGCGATCAGCAAAGTCGAGTGGAATACGATTTTCTTCTTCATCGGTCTGTTTGTTCTCGTCTCTGGTTTAGTGGAAACAGGCGTGATCAAAAAGCTCGCAACGGAAGCAATGAATCTGACGGGTGGAGATCCATTGAATACCTCACTGTTGATCCTCTGGTTGAGTGCAATCGCCTCTGCCTTTGTTGACAATATCCCGTTCGTCGCCACCATGATTCCGATGATCAAGGAAATGGGAGCCCTCGGGATCACCAACCTGGAGCCTCTTTGGTGGAGCCTTGCACTCGGGGCGTGTTTAGGAGGAAACGGTACCTTGATTGGAGCGAGTGCCAACGTGATTGTAGCTGGCTTGGCCTCAAAGGAAGGCTATCATATCGGCTTTTTCAGCTTTATGAAGGTCGCCTTTCCGTTGATGATTATCTCTATCATGATTGCTCATCTCTACGTTTACCTGCGTTATTTTATTTGGTGAGGAGGAATCCATTTGTTCCATTACACCTATGAAGAAAAGGAAATCGAGATAAAGGAAGTTGTTTCTGAGCAGGGCGCTTCTTTCCAGATCATCGTCAAGACCGAATCAATGCGAGAACGTGTGAAAGAAGTTCGCCGTTATTTTGAAGGGAACAAAGACTATACGGATGTCATGTTTTTTTCTCGTGAAGACGGTTCTTTTGAAGTAATCGTTAGGACGGACATGATTGAATCCTTTTTGATTGACGCCTTTCGCTTCAAATGCTTGCAATCGATTTGTTGGGAATAAAAAAACTCCGCCGTATGTAGAAACGGCGGAGTTTTTTTATCTACAGAATGGACAGGATATCGCGAACATCATCCAGAATAAAATCTGCTTTTTCCTCTTCAAACTTGCTGCGCGCGTCTTGACCAGACAGTCCAGTCAATGTCGCTGCAAACTTGCAACCGATGGAGCGAGCCGCTAGAAAATCTGCGAGTGAATCGCCGACGATCAATACCTCTTCTCCATTTTCGATTGGCAATGAAAAATGGACAGCATCGCTAATCGGTGCATCGAGTCCGAGCAACCCTTTTACATAGGAATAAGGGTGTGGCTTGGACATCGGCGCAAAGCTAGGAAATGCTTCTTCCGCATCGAGTACGTGAGAGGCAGTTACGACGCGGTTCGGGTCGAACCATTCCAGTATGTTCATCTCACTGAGGGGAACATGCGTCTCGATGGTAGGGCGCCCTGTTCCAATTCCCAGTGTGTATCCTTTTTCTTTTAACGTGCGGAACAACTCGACCATTTCTGCAGGCGGTACAATCGGAATCTCGTCTGACAAGAAGCCCTTCTTGCCCGGCTGCATGGTTTCACGGCCAATTGATGCCGCCACACGCTCATCACCGAGATACCATTCTTGAAACGTCTTTTGAATCAACTGCCATAGATCACTATTGCGAGAGAACATATCTGTTGAAACACCGCAACGCTCTTTTGCAATTTGATTCAAGTAGAGCAGCATTTCTGCTTTTTGTGCGGAACCTTTGGCAAAATCAGCGGTGAACGCTGCGTAGTCTACTTGGAAATCAGGAGCATAAGTGGCTGCCCACTCTTTCACTTTTGTTAGTTGCGGTCGATCAATTTGTTCGCTGAGAAGGCTCGTTGCTTCTGGCACTTGCGTTTTAACCGCTTCAATTATACGAATCAACTGATAGGAAAACGCGAGGAAAACCATGTCCCAGTTGGAGTTGATTCCACGTGACTTGATGAAATTCAGCACTTCATCATGAGCGAAAACTTGCTCGCGCACTCGTCTAATTTGCGCTTCTTCTGGAGCAGGTGTGAATTCCTCCCCTGCAAGCCCCACATACTGCGGACTGTACAAAAATTCCCACACTGTCAATGCAGAAGCATCAAAGTAACGCTCTTCACTCAACATAACCCCATCAACATCAAATAAGATCGTTTTGATCATTTCTCTCTACACTCCTATTTGTTTTTATGCAGCATCATGGCGATTGTAAAAGTCGTTCCCTCACCCAGTTTACTTTGCACACTGATGGTGCCCCCGTGTGCCTCGACAAGGTTTTTCGCGATGGCTAGTCCAAGACCAGTTCCACCTAGTCGTCCACGTGTACGAGCCTTGTCTGCTTTATAGAATCGCTCAAAAACAAACGGCAAATCTTCTTGCGGAATGCCACTGCCTGTATCGCTTATCTCAACCAGCAACGTTTTATCTCCGCGAGCACGAATGGTGACGCTTCCTCCACTTGGCGTATGTCGCAGTGCGTTATCGATCAAGTTCGTTAGCACTTGCTCCATGCGATCAGGATCCATGAGCACATGCGTATGCGTCGTCGATATTTCGAGGAAGAGATGGATTTCGCGTTCTCTCGCCAAATTGGTGAATTTACGTTGAATGCGCTCCAAATACGGACGCAGTTCCATCGTCTCCTGGAACAATTCAACATGCCCCGCTTCCATCCGTGCTAAGCTGAGTAATTCATTCACCAGCTTGGTCATACGCGCTGACTCGTCATAGATGATCTGCGCCAATTCTTTATGCTCTTCCGGTGTAGCCACGATATCGTCCACAATCGCTTCACTGTACCCTTGCAGCATGGATAGAGGTGTTCGCAGCTCATGGGATACGTTAGCCACAAAATCATTACGCATTTTATCTAGCTTTCGTTCCTGCGTGATGTCCCGAAGAACTGCGACAGCTCCACGGATTTGATCCCGATCATTCAAAGGTACCATGACAACGGACCATATCCGCCCTTGAACAGGGATATCCTCTGTCACTTCCTGTCCCGTTTGCAAAACCTGCTGATAGAATGAGAACAGCGGCACCGGCTCATCCAAATGCTCGAAATCCCAATCTCGCAAAAATCGTTCTGCTGGCGGATTCGTTACGGCCAGCTTGCCGTTCGCATCTATCATCACAACACCATCTACCATGCTTCTAAGGACACTCGCCAGCTGCTCCTTCTCTTTGGACAGGGCATCGACTAACTGATTGAGCTTGCTTGCCATCGTGTTAAACGAAGCCGCCAGTTCACCTGTCTCGTCTTGCGTCCTGATCGGGATTTCAGCATGAAAGTCCCCTTCCGCTATGCGATGCGCCGTTTCTTTCATCTGACGTAATGGAATCGTAAGACGCGATGAGAGGAAAAAGGCGAATACAGTGGTAGAGACGAATCCGATGACGCCAACCACAAAGATTAAAAATCTGACTTCACTAACCGTATCATCAAAATCTTCAATCGCCTGATACATGACCACTGCGCCCGTTTTCCCTGCTGCCATTTCTAAAGGCACAGCGACCGCAAGCATTTCATGCTTGTTGTTCGTGTGATCAGCGGAATTCTCCACATTAATATAAATCGTTTTGGGAGCAGGATGCTTACCTGCCAGCGCATCAGGCAAACGCAAAGCAGGATTTTGGAGCAATTGCTCTACTGGAATACGAGGGAGCCCAGCCCCTTCGCTCATACCGACTTGCTTACCTTTTTCATCGAGAATGACCATGCCTGTATGATGGACCAAGCCAAACCTGGAAGCCATCTCCATAGCTGCTGTCATATCCGGACTCTGCGCCAAACCGATTGCGATGCCATCTGCCAGATCGTGCAAATTCTTGGACTGCCGATTGCTATAAAAGCTGTCAAAGGATTGAACGAGCAACAAACTGAAGATCGTCAAGACGAGAGCAAATAAGGCAATAATGGTCATCCATAGCTTTCCGACTACACTGCGAAAAATAACGTCCACTTTACTTAGGCACCTCTAGTTTGTATCCGACGCCCCAAACCGTGGCGATCATATTGGCAGCTTGCGGAGAAACACGGTTCAATTTTTCGCGGAGACGCTTGATATGCGTGTCCACCGTACGCAAATCGCCAAAGAACTCGTAGTGCCACACATCTTTTAACAATTCTTCACGCGTAAACACTTTATCCGGCGACAATGCCAGGTAGTGCAACAGCTCATACTCTTTTGGAGTCAGGCTCACCTCTTGGCCACTTGCGATGACTTTGTGTGCATCGTGGTCAATGGTCAATTCCGGGAAAACAAGGACAGAATGACTGTTGAATGTCTCTGTCTTCAAATAAGCTGTCGCGGAAGATCGACGCAGAATCGCTTTTACCCGGTACATGACCTCCCGCGGGCTGAACGGTTTCACGACATAATCGTCTACCCCTGCCTCAAACCCGTGAACGCGGTTCGTTTCTTCCCCTTTTGCTGTCAACATAATAATTGGGGTTGCCTTGAATTCACGAACACGCTGGCATACCTCGATCCCGTCCATTCCTGGCAGCATCAGGTCGAGTAAAATGATATCATAGTCACTTCCCACAGCCATTTCGACTGCTTGTTCTCCATTATCTGCTTCATCAATCAGGAAGTTTTCTCTTTCCAAGTACATTTTCAGAAGTCTGCGAATGCGCTCTTCATCATCCACTACGAGAATACGTGCCATTTTTTCCATCTGAAACACCTCTTGCTCTCATAATATCGTAAAACCGTTAGAAGATAGTCCAAAAAGCTGGTGGTAAAACCAGCTTTTCGAGGAAATTTTACACCCCAGCGTAGGAGTGTAAACCAGCAATGACCAAGTTGACCACGACCAGTGTAATCAAAATAATGACAAACCCGATGACGGACATCCATGCGGATTTTGCACCGATCCATCCTCTGGATAGACGCAAGTGCAAGTAGGCACTGTAGAAGAGCCAGACAATTAATGCCCATACTTCCTTCGGGTCCCAGCCCCAGAATCGTCCCCATGCCTCTTCTGCCCAAATCATGGCAAAGATAAGGGCCCCGAGGGTAAACACCGGATATCCGATACTGATTGCTCGATAACTGATCTCGTCCAGAAGTTCAGGATCAACACTCTCAACGGAAGGCTTGATAGCAGCCCCTAATCGTTTTCGGAAAATCAAGCGCAATCCGCCATATAGAATTCCACCTGTAAGGACTGACCACAGCATCGTGTTCAATTTACGTGCAGCGTCTTTTCCTTCCATCCAGGTAGGTGCCTCAAAGAGTGGTGAAATTGGACCTTCCTTGATGATGGTTGCATCAGCAGGTGCAACAATTGCAGGGAGAATGTACTCCACTTTCGGTTTTACCATCTGTCCTGCTGCATTCATTTCTTCTTTCTTCATCTCAAATACCGTCTTTTGATCCATCCGAGCAAAAGAAGAATCCATCAAAATGAACCCAACGAGCATCAAGACCACAGCTAGCACGATCTCCAACCATTTCGTACTTTTCGTCGAAATATGCTGCGGAACGGTACGGATCAAATACATCAGACCCGCTGCAAAACCAACTGCCAAAATCCCTTCACCCAGTGCAGCAGTCGTCACGTGAATATGCAGCCAGTAGCTCTGCAAAGACGGAATCAATGGAGTGATTTCCTTCGGGAACACGTACGAGTACGCGAGCATGATAACCCCAAGCGGAAGGACGAACGCTCCAATCGAGGTCAGCTTGTAGATCCGGTAAATAATTAAGTAGGCCAGGATAATACAGTAATCCAAGAATGCCATAAACTCAAACATGTTACTCGTCGGGCTATGGCCGCCGGCAATCCAGCGAGCCATCACATACCCTGTTTGCGCCACAAAACCGATAACGGCTAACCAATACGCAATCCGTCCATAGCGATCCTCATGTTGTTTGGGATCCCGCCCTGCCCAGTTTTTACCCGTCACGGCTACAGCGAAGACGATAGACGAGATGACGTAGAGCAGAAACGCGACATCCAGTAACCAGTCACTCAGTTGAATGAGCTGCACGTTGTTTGTACCCCCTTTGAAGCTTTAGGCCTTGGCCTTCGTTTTATCTTCTATCGTGACAGGGAGCTCCGCTTGTTTAACCAGCCCATCTACTTCTCGGCGAAGACCGAACCAGTTTTTATTCGTGTGAGCTGCTACCAAGATACTTCCCTCTTGCGTCTGTACCCAAACCCTACGATGTTGCCAGAACATACCGATCACAACGCCCGCAAGGAAAATGAATGAACCTAAATAAATCAGTGGCAATGCTTTGTCCACCCGTACATTCAGCCCTGCAATATCGATTAAATCAGGCATTTTGATGTCGAGTCCGTAACGCGTATCATTTTTCTGTGTAAGAATGGTTCCTTCTAGATAAACCAGTTTTTCGTTATAATTGCCATTCTCTCCAATGAGTTCCAATGCCACCATCGGATTTTTAGGCAAATTGGTTTTCGTCGCCGGCTTCCCGTCTTTTCCCATTATAAAATCGGGGAAGTAATCCAAAATCCGTACCGTAAACCCATCCGCAATGGTTTGCTCGGGCTGTGGATTGTACAGATCAATTTTGATAAGACCGATCTCTTTTTTATTGTTTTTCAAATCGACCACTGTAAAATTAAGCGCTCCAAGCTGCATCTCTTGCACGCCACTCTGATAAATGTAGAGGCTGTCCTGCTGCATCGGATGATTCACGACGATCGGCCCCTTCTGTACTTCTACCAAATCCGGCTTTTTCCCTGGAACGTCAGCGCTTTTATTTTCATACAAAATGGCCTCTGTCTGGTAGCTCTTCACAATAGCTCCGCCCTTAAGCTCCAGTTGCTCCGGCATTTCTTCTTCCGACCAATACTCTGTCGTGTAGTTCTCGTTTTTTATGTAGTAAGGGGTATTCGGAATCGCCATTGTTTGTCCCTCACGCACCCAAACGTACTCGTCCAAGTAAAAGCCAGGCAGGCTTCGCATCAGGGTACCGACCAAAAACAAGATCAGTCCAATGTGATTAATGTAAGGACCCCAACGGCTAAAACGGCCTTTTTCAGCCATAATCGCCCGTTCCGTGCGGAAAATGCGGTATCCTTTTTCTTTCAATGCCAGAGCGGAGGCGTCCAGTATCGCTTCCTGATTGGCTTCTGGAGCAAGCTCACCCTCTGCAAAAAGCTTTTGTCCTTTCAAAAAGGACTTGTGCTGGTTCAATCGTGGCTTCTTTAGCGCTTTATACAGCGGTACTACGCGGTCCAGACTACAGATAACCAAAGACGTACCGAGCATTACCAGAAGCGTCACAAACCACCAGGACGAGTACATATTGTGAAATCCAAGTCCGTAGAAAATCGTTCCCAGCGTTCCATATGATTCCGTATAAAAACGAGCAACATCTGCTTCAGTCGGTACGGGAACTGGTATGTACATTTGTTGTGGAAAGATGGTTCCGACTGCGGACGCCACCAAAATGACAATAATGATACCGATTGCAATTTTGACCGAAGAAAAAAAGTTCCAGACTCGATCGATTACCTTCGTCTTATTCGTTTGAGAACGTCTTGCCATTCCTTCATAACGCATGTCAGGAAACGATGTCTGCTCGTGGACTTCCACATTCAAAGGCTTCCCGCAAGACTCACAGAGCAGCGTCCCAACCGGGTTGGTATGACCGCATTCGCATTTTCTCTGATCCATCATTGCTCCTCACTTACGGCAAGATTTTTGTTATTTTCGACTCAATCATCGCTTCATCTAACTGCCCGATAAAAATTTCTTGCACTTCTCCATCTGGGTCGATGAAAAAGGTCGTAGGAATCGGACCGATTCGATACAGCTTGGTAATTTGCGATTGGCGATCGAGCAAAATAGGGAAGTCAATCCCGAACTGCTTCACGAATGGTTCTACGGCAACTGGCGATTCTCCGATATTGACGCCGACTACAACCAATCCCTTGTCTTTAAACTTCGTGTATTGCTCTTGCAATGCCGGCATTTCTTCCTTACAGGGTTCACACCACGTGCCCCAGAAATTAAGGATAACGCCCTTTCCTTTCAAACTTTCTAGAGTCAGCTCTGGTCCATTCAGCTGCTCCAAACTAAAATTCGGAGCATCGCTTCCTACTTTCACAGCACCGGGGTCCTTCACAAAGCTGGAATAGAGTGCAAAGACCAGCGCTACAAGCAAAACACCCAATACCGCGATCCTGACATATGTACGATTGCTTTTGTTCATGAGGCCATACTCCCATCTACTGCTAATAAATTGCATCCTTTTCCCATTCTATTATAGCGTTCCTAGTTTTTCCGACAGCGCACAACTTATGAACAGATTTTGAACGAATCAATGTTTCTACCGCGGGCTGCGTTTCTTTTGAACCAATCCCCGCTTCAAGCTCTCCACTTCCTCATGAGTAAGCTTGCGAAATTCGCCCGGCTTTAGTCCATCTAATGTGAGAAATCCTAAACGGATTCGCTCCAATGTCAACACCGGATGACCGATCGCTTCACACATTCTGCGCACTTGGCGGTTTCGTCCTTCATGTATAGTCAGTTCTACCAATGCCTTTTGGCTGTTAGACTCTGTCTTCAACAATTTGGACTGACCGGGAGAAGTCATGCCGTCTTCCAAACGAATGCCGGTTGCTAGCTTGCGCACTTTTTCCTGACTAGGGATTCCCTTTACCCATGCCCGATACACTTTATCGATTTCATAGCTTGGATGTGCTAACCTGTTGGCTAGCTCCCCGTCGTTTGTCAAGAGCAGCAAGCCAGAAGTATCGTAATCCAAGCGACCTACTGGATATACCCGTTCTTTAATTCCCTTCAACAGATCGATCACTACCCGTCTGCCGCGCGGGTCTGTGACGCTCGTAATGACACCAGTAGGCTTGTACAGCAAGAGATAGACATGTTGCTCCAGCCTAACCTGCTGTCCATTCACCACAATTTTATCTTTGAGCGGATCGACTTTTATTCCCTGCTCTCGTACGACTTGGCCATTTACCTGCACCTTGCCTTGCGCAATCAATTCTTCACAATGGCGACGAGAGGCGACTCCAGCATGCGCCAATACTTTCTGTAAACGTTCCATCGTTGGTTCACCTCTACAACATCATACCCATTCTTACTAGTGTGGACAAGAAAAAGGGAAAAACTTCCCCATATCCATGAGGAAGTTTTCACTGACTACGCTATTTGAACTCTTTTTAAGCGAATATGTAGGAGACAATGAGCAGCGAGAAGATGACACCAGCCAGGTCCGACCACAAGCCTACCTTTAGTGCATAAGCAGAATTGCGAATGCCAACTGCGCCAAAATAAACGGTTAGGACATACAGTGTCGTATCTGTGCTCCCTTGCATGGTAGCTGCCAGTCTGCCTAAAAAAGAATCGGGACCGTACTGCGCGATCAGATCTGTTGCAATCGCAAGTGAGCCTGTTCCCGTCAACGGACGAAGCAATGCCAACGGGACTAGTTCTTCCGGAAAATGCAACAGGTCAAGAAGCGGTTTGAGTGCGCGAAGCAGTAGATCCAATGCTCCTGACTCCCGAAACATACTTACCGCGACCATCATGGCAATCAGATGTGGGAGTATGCGAATCGTAGTGGTTAAGCCGCCTTTTGCTCCATCTACAAATGTCTCGTAGACGGGGACTTGTTTCCGCCACCCATACAACAAGACAAAGGCAATCGTAACGGGAATGGCCCAAAGAGAGAGCAGGGATACCCATTGGTACATAAGGACTCCCCCTATCTATGTCTTCGTATATGCCGATAACGATACATGCGATCAATCAACAGAGCGACAATGGTGGCAGCAAAGGAAGATAACAGCGTAGTACCTACGATTTCTACCGGATTCACGGAGCCATACTGCATGCGAATCGCGATCATCGTCGTCGGAATAATCGTAATGCTCGCCGTATTAATCGCCAGCAGGGTACACATGGCAGGCGAAGCGTTTTGCTTGTCTGGATTTAGCTTTTGGAGCTCTTCCATGGCTTTCAGCCCCATTGGAGTTGCTGCATTACCCAGCCCGAGTAGGTTTGCACTCATATTTGAGAGGATATATCCCATAGCAGGATGCCCTTTTGGTACATCGGGAAAAAGGGCTTGGATGATCGGTGACAATACCCGCGCCAATAGCTCAAGGAGTCCTGACTTTTCTGCAATCCGCATCATTCCCATCCAAAAGGCGAGAACACTGAGAAGACCGAGACTAACGGTTACTCCCGTTTTGGCTCCCTCAAACGCGGCTGCGTTGATCGCTTCCATCCGCCCTGTCATGGCCGCAACGACAATGCTAATGACAATAAGCCCGAGCCAAATGACATTAAGCACTCCACAGCCCCCCTGACACTATGTCCCAAAATGGCTGCCACATTGAGCGTGAAGCCTGCGGAGCTGCGAAAGCCGGCGCATCCACACTAACTAGCAACGGAACCTGTCCAATCATCTTCTCCTTTAAATAGAGTTGAAGAAACCCTGCCAGTTGGCCATTCATCTTCGCTGTAACCGTTGATTCTCCCATAACGACACGCTTGTGAATCCCCTCTGCCTCTGCCGTTTGCAACGGATATTGAAAAGCGTTTGTTGTGACAAGATGAATTCCTGCTTCAAGTGTGACTGGTGTGTCAGGCTTTACCTCCTGCCCTTTCTTGACCAGCTCTTGTAGCGGATAATTCGCAAAGCCCCAGTCCATCAGCTTGGCGGAGTCGTTCCAGTCATCAGAAGCATTCAGAGTAATCGTCGCCAGCTGCCTTCCATCCCGTGTGGCAGAGGAAGCTAGGCAACGCTTCGCGAGTTTTGTGTATCCCGTTTTCACACCATCAGCACCGTTGTATAGGTGAAGCATCTTGTTTTTGTTGAGTAGACGCCGGTCCCACTGTTCGCCTTCCCATGAAATATCCTTGACTTTCGTAGAAACGATTTGACGAAACACCGGATTATGTAAGGCGTAGGCGGACAGCTTTGCCATATCTTCCGCAGTGGAGTAATGCTGGTTACTGTCATCTAACCCATGCGGATTGGTGAAATTCGTATGCTCCATTCCAATCATCGCAGCTTTTTCATTCATCAAGTAAGTGAATCCAGGCACTGACCCTCCGATGTGCGTTGCAATGGTGACGGCTGCGTCATTGCCTGATCGTAGCATCAAACCGTACAGTAGTTCTTCAAGCGTGAGCTTTTCTCCATTTTTCAAGTAGATCGATGAGCCTTCTACGCCTACTGCTTGTGGGGGTACCGTTACCTGTGCATCCAATTTGCCCATCTCGATCGCTACGATTGCTGTCATTGTTTTGGTCAGACTCGCAATCCTCATTTTTTTCGTACCGTTTTTGGAATAAAGAATCCGTCCACTCTCTACATCGACTAGTGCTGCACCTTCAGCTGACAAGCTAGGTGGAGTTGCAGCAGCATTTACCATCGCTGCCGGCGTAAGAGCCATCTGTATAAAAAGAAAAACGACGAGTACGCCGGACAGATATTTTCGTATGCTCATAAAAGTCCTCCCCATTTGAAAACTTAGGCTCAACCCTACCTATTAGGCAAGAGAAAAGCCATCGTTATACCACGATACACAGGTTTGTACCATAGTATATGGGGACGAGTCGTATGATAGTACGAAAAACTGTCCGGGCTGTAACTAGTCGTTTGTCGGTTCTTCTGATTTTCCGAATAGCGCTGATGCTTCCAGTCGCGCTTCTTCGATATCTAGATTGACAGGCGGTTCTGGCAAATCCCCCAGTTCCCTTAATCCAAAGTGCTCTAAAAATTCTTTGGTGGTCGCGTACAAAATGGGGCGTCCGATGCCCTCTGCTCTCCCCGCTTCGCGAATGAGATGTTTGGATAAGAGGGTGTTCAGTGCTTTTTCGCATTTCACGCCACGGATTTCTTCAATCTCCGAGCGGGTCAGGGGCTGCTTGTACGCAACAATGGCGAGAGTCTCCAATGCTGCTTGGGATAGCGTTGACTGACCCGGCGATGTTGCTAGCCGTTCAAAATAGGGCACATGCTCGGGCAGAGTGGTCAGCTGATACGCTTTTGCCACTTCCACGATTTGAATACCGCGTCCTGCCCGGCGGAAGTCAGCTTTCATGTCTTCGATCAAGTCGATGACCTCTTCTTCCGACACCTCAGTGATTTCACTGATTTCTTTGGCATCGATTCCTTCATCACCCGAGATGAACAGCAAGCCCTCGATTACGCCTTTCAGCTTGTCATAGTCCATCAGTATGGGCTCCTTCCGTTCCGTTTTCACATATGATGATGTCTTGGAACAATTGATTTTGTACACACGTAATATGCTTAGCCTTCATGAGCTCAAGCAAGGCGAGAAAGGTAGTTACAATCTCTGTGCGCGTTGCACCTTGGGAAAACAACTCAGAAAAGCGAACCATCCCACCGCTACGTACCGCTTGGCGTATCTCCGTCATCCGATCCTTGATGGAGATTTCGTCGCGCGACACCCTGGTCATCGGTTCTTTTTCTTTCGATTTCTTCACCAGCTTTTCCAGCGCGTTGATCAAATCGTAGAGGGTCACATTCGTCACGGTATGATCCTCTTCACGCGCATAAGGAGACAAATTCTCTGCGGGACGTGTAAAAACTTGATTACGACCGATCTCCATTTCTCGCAAGTTCCCGGCTAGCATCTTATAACGCTTGTACTCCAACAGACGCGCAACCAGCTCTTCACGCGGGTCTATCTCGTCTACATCCATATCGAGGAACTGCTGAAAGACATGCTCCTCCTTTTTGGGTAACAGCATCTTGCTTTTAATAGAGAGGAGCGTAGCCGCCATGACTACGAACTCACTGGCCACATCCAGTTGGAGCTCTTGCATCTTGTCAATCGTCGCGAGGTATTGCTCCGTAATTTCCGCTATCGGTATGTCGTAGATGTCCACCTCTGCCTTGTCGATCAGATGGAGCAACAGATCGAGTGGTCCCTCAAAAGAATCAAGTTTGATGCTGTAAGCCAAAAGACGTCCCTCGTTTCCGTTAGATGAACACGCTTAAGATACTATTTCCAATTTGTTGAACCCATGCTAGTGCAATCCCATGGGGAATACCAAAAATGATTGTGCTAACCCCCGGAATAAAGATCAGTAATAAGAGAATCCACGGCCCGTAGACTTCATAATTGTAAAACTTTCCATCCCAACTCCGTGGAGACAAAAATCGCAGTATTTTGTAGCCGTCCAATGGCGGAATCGGCAAAAGGTTGAAGATAAAAAGAGCTGTATTGATCAATATAGAAAATCGTAGTGTCAGATCAATTGCATAAGCCACTTTTTCTTGCATGCCTACTAGTACTCCGGAATTAATTACTACGAAATACACCATGTAAAACAATACCGCGAGTATCAGGTTAATTAATGGACCTGCAAATGAAACGTAAACAATCCCTAATCGCTTGTTCCCACGGAAATGCAGAGGGTTGATCGGCACTGGTCTCGCCCAACCAAATGGACCAAACAGAATGAGAATCAAACCAAACGGATCAATATGCGGGATTGGATTTAATGTTAAGCGGCCCTCCGATTTCGCCGTATTGTCACCCAGCTTCCAGGCGACAAAGGCATGTGCCCATTCATGCAAAGTGAAAGCGATAACGAACGCAATCAAACGAAACGGTACCGTTTTCCAATCAAAATGAAAAAGATCCATTGCTTCCTCCAATCATGCGAGTTCAAAAAGTCATCTTTTTGAACAACCCCAGATAAAAATCGTCTATCTTCTAGCATACCAGCAGATAGATAGGCTTACAACCCCATTCCAGCTTGACCCAGCATACATCCTGACGAAAAAACACCGACAAGGTTTCCCCTCATCGGTGTTCATGAAGCTTTTATTCGCCTACTTTTACTGTACCCATTTTATCGCCTTGTTTGATTGCATCAACGTGTTCCATACCGGAAGTGACGCGACCAAATACTGTATGTACGCCATCGAGGTGAGGGAAAGCATCATACAAGATGAAGAATTGGCTTCCGCCTGTGTCTTTTCCTGCGTGTGCCATGGACAGGTAACCGCGCAGATGCTTGTGTGGGTTTCCTTTTGTTTCACATTTGATGGTGTAACCAGGACCGCCTGTACCTGTACCGTAAGGGCATCCGCCTTGTGCTACGAAGCCAGGGATAACACGGTGGAAGGACAGACCGTTGTAGAAGCCTTCGTTAATCAATTTCTCAAAGTTTGCTACTGTGCCCGGAGCTTCTTGATCGAACAGCTCCAGCTCGATTTGGTTACCATTTTCCATGGTGATGAGCGCTTTTTTCATATGTTGAACCTCCATACCTTGTAAAGTTAACGTACCCATTCTACCATGGAGATCGATTGACGTCCAATTTATCCCTCGATGCGGATCTGCTCTTCGCCAGGCAACTCACAGTCGGTAATAAAAACAGTTCCCGCCTTCGCCTTTGCCACCATTTTCACGTACGCTGCCTTCTCTGCAACTTGTTTTGCACTGGTGTACTTCCCTGCATAGAGGACGACACCTGCCATCGACATCGAGAGCTCCTGACCGTCCCCCATTCTGCGCTTTTCATAAATGTCCGAAAAATACGGCGTAAAAGCATCCATGATAAACAAGACGACATCATTCGCACATTGTGCTGTCGTAATCAGGATAAAATCATCTCCACCAATATGCCCAATGAAGTCAGACCCGCTTCCGTACCATTTCGAGGCTTCCCGCAACAAGTTCGCGGTTCGAACGATAATCTGATCCCCCACTTCAAACCCGTAGCGGTCGTTAAACCATTTGAAACGGTCGAGATCACAGTAGATGACCACCTGATGATCATTCCGTTTCAGCCGTTGATTCAATTCCCTTTCAATCTGCACATTCCCCGGCAATCCAGTCAGCGGATTGGCAGAGCTCGCCATCTCGAGTTTAATGGAAGCCATTTTGTCCAACAGCTTTTGCACGGTAACGATGCCGATGTACTCGCCATTCTCATCAATAATAATGACCACATCATACAAATGATAAGCATCTCTGGCCATCGCACGCTTCGCTACCTCATCCAACTTGTCGTCTTTGGTAGCTTTGAGCGGGTTCGTATTCATGATTTGAGAAACGGATCTTTCATAATACAGCGCGATTCCGTATTGACCACCGAGAATTTGATACAGGGAAAACCGCATGACAAGTCCAACCGGTATACCTTTCTCTAGCACTACCACGCTTTCAATCCGCTGATTTTGTTCGAAAATCTCATGGATGCGTCTTACTTTCACGTGTTTTTCAACACTGATTGTCTTCGCCAAGATTTCCGTCATAGCCGGTGTGGGCAGCACTGGTTCCGCTTCTTGCTCAATCCGCTTTTCCATCGTAAACCGCAGAAAGTTCATAGCCGTTCCACATAGCTGCGCCATCCCTTTGTCCGGCTTACCTAAATAGTAACCCTGTCCATAGATGACACCGACGTCCATGAGCGTTTCCAGCTCACGCTCCGTCTCGATCCCTTCTGCTATGATTTTGCAGTTTACCTTGTCAGCAAAGGATACAAACGTCTCCAACAACGCCTGCTTAATCGGATCGACATCAATATTGCGGATCAATGACATATCAAGCTTAATAAAGTCTGGGTAAATTTCTGTAATCGATTCCAAGCTGGAATACCCTGCACCCGCATCATCTACGGCAATCATATAGCCCTGCTTGCGGTATTCCTCGATGATTTTTCGAAAAGCAGCGTAATTCGTAATCGCGTGGCGCTCTGTAATTTCAAAAACAATGTTTTGTGGCGTCAGCTGATACTCTGCCAAAAGCATCTGCACTTTGCCACGTAGCAGAAACGGATCGTCAATCGCCCGTGGATCCAAATTGATAAATAATTTTTCATGTGGCTTCAGGTAGCGTATATGCTCCAATGCCCGCTTGCGACATATATGCTCCAAACGAAACACCGTATCCGTCTCTTGCGCATAATTAAACAAAGCAGCAGGAGTTGCAAAGAGGCTGTTGACCGGCCCTCGCGCCAATGCCTCCCATCCTAAAGCTTCGCCATTTGGCAAATGAATGATCGGCATGAAGTGCATCTGAACATTTTCTTCTGCAAGCAGCTTGTGAAATTGTCTGATGTGCGTATATTTTTCGGAGGTAATCCCATATTTGGCCATATGAACAGCATGTTTGACAGAGGTATACATCTCTTTTACGATATCTTCTCCGATGATTTCCGCATAGCCGATATGGACACGAAGCTCCTCACGATTAACGAAGCTCACTTGTCGATTTAACTGACGTTCAGCCAAGTCCTGAAAATGAATCGAGAGCATTTGACAGTCTTCCTCACTCATCATTTTCGAGAAGGAAGTGTAGATCGCAAAATCATCGCCCCATAGCTTTTGAATCGCGATGATTCTCCCTTTGATTTCAAATGCTTGACGAGCTACAGCCGGCAAAATGCTTTCAAATATATGAAGAACTCTCTTGGCACTCGTATCGCCATAGCGATGCTCTACCTCTGTCAGCTTGACGATATCTATATAAAACAGGACGACTTTCTTCTCTCTCTCCACCTCTTGCCGAATCATCGCCTTCATCCATTGGCGTTTATCCAACGAAATATAGGGTATTCGTCGAAACCGCTTCATAAGAGTCGACAACATGATGAATCGCTCCCCCTCACCCTTCCATTATGCCGAGCAAACATTAAGCAATCATGAATGGGAGATGAAGGAAATACAAAACCTTCCCAAACGATCGGGAAGGTTTGTGCATTTTTTATGAAGTTTAGCGCATAAGCTGCGCGCGTTTTGGCAAAACATCGTGACCAACTACTTCTGCGTACGTTTCGCGTCGTACGACCACTTCTGCTTCTCCGTCCTTGACAAATACAACAGCAGGACGAGCGATTCGGTTGTAGTTGTTCGCCATCGAATATCCATATGCACCTGTGCTTGGGACTGCGAGAATATCGCCCGCCTGCGCTTCTGGAAGCCTTACATCCCAGATGAGCATATCACCTGACTCGCAGCACTTCCCTGCAATGGAAACCATCTCGGTAGCAGGTGCATTCATTTTGTTCGCAATTGCTGCTTCATATTCTGCATCGTATAAAGCTGGTCGCAGATTGTCTGTCATGCCACCATCGACCGCAATATATTTTCGGACATTTGGAATGTTCTTTTGCGATCCAATTCGGTACAAGGTTGTCCCTGCATCCCCTACAATACTCCGACCTGGCTCGATCCAGATCTCAGGTAGAGGAATCGCAAGCGCTGTGAGCTCTTGGCGAACGATATCTGTAATGGCTTTGATATACGTGTCCGCTGGCTGCGGTGTATCGCCTTCTACATACCGAATACCGAAGCCGCCTCCTACATTCAGTACTTCTGGCAGGAATCCAAGCTTTCCTTTTGCTTCGCCCAACAGTTCTGTCAATCGTTTGACAGCGACGAGGAAGCCTTCTGTTTCAAAAATTTGTGAACCAATATGGCTATGAACTCCTAATAAATGGAGATGATTGCTTTCGTGAGAGAATTGAATCGCCTCAAGAGCCTGGCCGTTTTGCACGTCAAAGCCAAACTTGGAGTCGATCTGTCCTGTAGAAATGTATTCATGCGTATGAGCTTCTACACCCGGTGTGACACGCAAGAGAACGGAGACTTTTTCGTTCCGCTCTTCGGCCAATTGCGCCAAGATGTGCAACTCATAAAAGTTGTCCACAACGAAACAGCCAATTTTGGCGTCTAGTGCCATGATTAACTCATCACGAGATTTGTTGTTGCCATGAAAATGGATGCGTTCTACGGGGAATCCAGCTTGCAGAGCCGTATACAATTCGCCGCCAGATACTACATCGAGTGACAAGCCTTCCTCTTCAACCAACTTACACATTGCCATCGTGCAAAAAGCTTTGCTCGCGTAAGCAACCTGGAAGGAAAAACCCGTATTGTGAAACGCATTGACAAAATCCCGGCATTTGGTGCGAATTTGTTGTTCGTCATACACATATAAAGGTGTTCCGTAAGTAGCAGCTAACTGTGTCGTATCACAGCCTCCGATTTCCAAGTTTCCTTGTTCATTCACTCGACTTGTCCCGTGTAAGTACATGTTTCGTTTCCTCCCCAATTCATTCGCACCGATGATGTATATAGACAACCTGTTATAGAGAAAGGCAACCAACGAGGAGCGTCAGTTGCCATACAGAAACTTTTGTTCGTAAGGCTTCCCTACAATTTACTACAAGGTTGTGCGTTTGACAATGGGTGAAGTCAACCGTTTTCAGAATATTATTGCCGAGAGGAATTTTGCGCGCGAACGATACTCGGCCTGTTGTTTTTCTTTGGCACAGCCAGCCGTACCACAATATCCTTCATCCCTTTGTAGTTGAATGGAATGAACGGCCATAAGTAAGGCGTATTGAGCGAACGGGTAGAAGCCAAGAAAATCAGGATGATCGTAAGTCCGATCATCAGTCCAGGTGTAGAGAAAAAGCCCACCATGAGAATGAGAAACAAACGAATCAGTCGATTGGCCAAGCTCAACTCATAACTGGGAGTCGCATACATCCCGATTGCCGCCACTGCCAGATACAAGATAACCTCGGGTGCAAGGAGTCCTACCTTTATCGCCACATCCCCGACCAGAATCGCGGCCAATAAACCTACGGCAATCGAGAGGGGCGCTGGCGTATGAATGGCGGCCATCCGCATCAAATCCAGTCCAAGCTCAGCGATCACGAATTGTGCCAAAATAGGAATGCTCCCCATCTTTTTGATCCCCAGGAAGTGAAGTGGCTCCGGTATCATAGAAGGGTGCATGACCAAAAGCAACCAGATCGGCAAAACAAAAACAGAAGCAAAGATTCCCAAAAAGCGAACCCAGCGCAGATAAGCACCGATTACCGGTGTTTGTCGATACTCCTCCGCATGCTGTACATGATGAAAATAAGTGGCGGGTGTGATCATGACACTCGGCGAAGTATCCACATAAATCAGTACATGACCTTCTAATAAATGTACAGCGGCTACATCGGGACGCTCTGTGTATCGAACCAGCGGGAAGGGGTTTAACGTTTTTCCTATGATAAATTCTTCGACGGTTTTTTCTGCCATCGGTATCCCGTCAATCTGGATATTTTGTAGACGCTCTTTCAACGTATGGACCAGCTCTTCATTTGCTACATCATGCAAGTAGGCGACGGCAACATCTGTCTTGGTCCGCTCCCCAATCTGCATGATTTCGAAGCGGAGCCGTTCGTCACGAATCCTTCGTCGCGTAAGAGTTGTATTGGTTACGAGCACTTCTGTAAAGCCGTCATGCGCTCCGCGGACGATTCTCTCCGTATCTGGCTCCTGCGGTGTGCGATTCGGCAGGATTTTGGCATCGAGAATAATGGCGTGGGGAGATCGGTCAATGATCAGCCCTACTTGACCGACGAGCAATTTATCAATAAACTCGTCAGTCGTTTCTACCTTGCTCAGTTGGTAGAAAGGGATGAATTTGTGAAACAAATGGTCGAAAGCGTTATCAGCCAGATCCCGCTCACGCACATCGTTCAGCTCACGCATGACCTGCGAAATCAGTAAGCTTTCTGCGAAGCCATTTATGTAATACAACAACATCCGTGTATGACCCACATAAAAGTCATGGACCCCAATATCAAAGCTCTTACCAACACCGAGTCTGTCGTTCAAATACCTCTGATTCTCTTCAAGATAAGTCGAGATGGGATGCCGTTTTTCCGTGACCTGTGCCATGAGCGCCGCTCCTTTCCATTATCCATTGCACCGCTCTCGTTGTGATGGGACAACCGTTTTGCAAACTATCCCTCCCTTCCATTTTGCCTATATCTCCAATGCCGATGACATTTGGTACATGCAGGGAATTCAAGATGTCTACGGTATCTCCATAAATATGATGCTGAAGTTGCTCGTCTGCGTACCCGTCCTTGTCCACCGCTTCATCTACAATTTGTCCTTGGTTGTTTACAGAATAAGCGACTGTCGCACCATTGACCCAGTGTGTATTCGAGGCTACTGCAATTGCACCGATTACTTCGATATCAGGATGCTTCACCACGTATTCGAGTGCTCGTTCTCCTCTACCCTTGCCGTAATCTCCATTGTCATCGAACATGACGATGACAGGATCATACGGTGTCATTTTAATGAGTTCGACCATCTGATTGCCTCGTAATGGAGTCGGATTCCCGGCAGACAGTGATATACATCGCCCCCCAAATTGCTTAGCGACATTCTCGATAACTTTTTGGGCAATATGATCTCCGTCTGTCACCAATATGACTTTCCGGCGTACTGTGTCCATGCTGGGTCACCGCCTTTTACTGCCTGGACTTACCCTTTGGGTTTAAAGATGAGTGAGGCAAAAAATCCAAATGCAATCGCGGCCGATATACCCGCACTCGTGACCTCAAAAATCCCCGTTGCCACACCGATCAACCCATGTTGTTCAGCCTCGCTGATGGCTCCGTGATACAAAGAATGACCGAAGCTCGTAATCGGTACAGTCGCTCCTGCGCCTGCGAAATCAATAAACTTGTCATACACGCCGATAAAATCGAGAAAAACTCCTGCCACGACCAGCGTACTCATGACATGAGCAGGCGTTAGCTTGCCAACATCCAGAAGGAGTTGACCCACTACACAAACCAATCCCCCTACGACAAAAGCAATCAGGTACTCCATCATTTTCCTCCCTCAAGTGCAACCGCATGGGCGATGCACGGTATCGAATTGCCCTGCTGAGTGCTTACCGGGCTTAATAGTGCTCCCGTGGCGCAGATCAACACGTTTTTCAGTAACCCACGGTTGAGCTGATCCATTATGTAGCTATAAGTGACTACTGCACTGCTGGCACAACCGCTCCCGCCTGCAAATACATCCTGATCGGGGGAGTATATCATCAATCCGCAATCATTGTAGACTTGATCCATGTCGTATCCTTCTGTCAGCATAAGCTCCTTTAAAATCGGATACCCGACAGCTGCCAGGTCACCAGTCACGATCAAATCATAGGACTGTGGAGAGCGCCCCGTATCTTGAAAATGCGTCTGAATCGTCGAAGCAGCTGCTGGCGCCATGGCCGTCCCCATATCAAACGGGTCTTTAATCCCCATGTCCACTACTTTCCCCATCGTTGCATACGTAATGCGCGGACCATTTCCCCCTATCCCGACCAATCCCGCGCCAGCTCCTGTCACTGTCCACTGAGCGCTGGGCGGCTTCTGGCCTCCGTATTCCGTAGGATAACGATACTGCCTTTCTGCTGTGGCATTGTGGCTACTGCAAGCAGCAATCGCCTTGTTTGCATAGCCTGCGTTTACCAAAGCCGCCGCATTTGCCAGTGTAAGCATTGAGGTAGAACAAGCGCCGTACATGCCCAAAAGCGGAATCGTCAACTTTTCTGCTGTAAAGTTGGTGGTGATGTTTTGATTCAACAGATCACCCGCAAGAATGATATCCACATCCTTGCCCGTGATCCCCGCCTTTTGCAACAAGGTGTTGACTGCATCCTCCATTAACTGGCGTTCGGCGTCTTCCCACGTTTGTTGGCATGCATACATATCATCGTGGATCTTATCAAACAAGTGCGCCAGCGGCCCTTCTCCTTCTTTTGGTCCCACAGCAACTGCCGAGCTTTGCAGGCGAACATTTTGATCAAAGTGCCAAGTTTGCCGATTGACTCGTTTCACAGGTGGATTGTTTGACACTGACAGCCCTCCCTTAGAAAAACATGTTGATCAGGCTCTTTAATATTCCTGCAACGAAAGCAGCAACAACCCCAAAAACAATGACCGAACCAGCGAGCTTAAACATATTTCCCCCAACGCCAAGCACAAACCCTTCGCTCCGATGTTCAATGGCAGCAGAAGCGATCGAATTGGCAAAGCCTGTAACAGGCACGGCTGATCCGGCTCCAGCATACTGCCCGATATTGTCATACACACCTAAACCTGTGAGCAAAACGGATAAAAAGATGAGTGTCGCAACGGTTGGATTGCTTGCCGTTTTCTCCGTAAATCCGAAGAAGGTAATATACATATTTTGAATGGCCTGACCCAACAAACATATGGTCCCTCCTACCCAGAAAGCACGAAACGAGTTAAGCAGAACATTTCGTTTGGGCTGGAACTTGGAAGCCTGCTGTTGATACAGTTGTTTGGTCATCTGCATCGATCCGGGGTTTTTGGATTTTGTTTTGGTTGCCATGCCCTTTCACTCCCTTTGTAAGCTTTCTTCCTATATCCTTCCTTTTTCTAAAGATGCCTATGAATAGTGGTATTTACCATTTCACAGATGGAGCAACCATTGCAATAAGGAACCTGTCACTTTCCCCAGCACCACTGCCATCAACAGAAAAAGAAGACTGCCGTCCATGTGGATTCGCTTTGCTAATATCGGAAAGACGTTGAGTACCTCAGTTAAGCCTGCGGCGAGTGTCCCCACAAATATCCCTGCAAAGATCCCGTAAAGCGAAGAAACGATAACGGGCAATTGAACACCCCAATGAAAAAAATCAATAAACGTAAAAAAAAGCGCTCCGGCCACCAGAGCCCATTCCAGCGAGCGAATATACCGATGAGCATTCGTTAATTGTGTCAACCTCGGAATGATGTCCAGAACGGTAATAAACGCGACCAGCCCGCTCCCTACTGCAAGCCCTCCACCCAGCCCGATCAAAATAAGCAACAAGCACTTAATGACGCTCATTTCTTCGTCCGTTGGTTTTCCTTGTTTTCATTTTGTATGTAGTATTGATCCAGGCTTTGCTGATACATAAACAATTCCACTTCAAGCGGACTAGGTTCCTCGTTGATTTTTTTCTGAAAGATATGATTGAAAAACAGAATCATCCCCAAGCCGATTCCGATAGAGTATGGAATTTGCATCCACAAAGGCTGATGGCTTTTTTCACCTGTAATCAAATAGTAGATTCGTTCGTGAACCTGCATCATGCTGACATCCGTATGGAAATTCATGATCGCCAATCCTGAGCCAATGAACAACAGAAGCCACACCAATGCCACTAAAATCGGATTCGATTTCTTACGTGGATTGAGTACTTCCACAATGATTTGGGGTGCACCCTGGACGTCAAGTTCCACATCAGGATAGACAGAACGCAATCTTTTAATCACCTGCATAATATCGATAATGATCAAATTGCCATCCGTTGGCTTCGTCTGGTAAATGGGCATCCGCTTTAACGCTTCCTCGCGCTCTCCATCCCAGTAAAGCTGGCAAATGTCCCCAAGCGTAATCATAGCTTGTGGCTGTATGGCCAATCGCTTTCTCAGGCGCAGAAACAACGCGTCATTCATGGTACCTTCCCCTTCCATCACATACCTGATTATTCGCTAGTATGTGCCTCGCCACAAAACCCATGCAAACAAACGGAAATGATCGTTCTGTTTAATGAAAACTATCGAGATGTTTTTCACAAAACAAAACACCCCAGCCACGTAGTGACCGGAGTGTTTGCATCTGTTAATGCTCAATTTGCTCTTTGATCGTTTGCAAAATGCGCTTCTCAAGGCGCGATACCTGTACTTGCGAGATTCCCAGCCTCTCCGCTACTTCTGACTGCGTCTGATCCTTGTAGTAGCGCAGGTAGACAATGAGTTGTTCCCGCTCGCTCAATCGACTGATCGCATCCTTGAGCGCAATTTTTTCAAACCATTTGTTGACCCCTTCATCCGCAATCTGATCGATCAAAGTAATGGGGTCCCCGTCATTTTCAAAAACCGTTTCATGGATGGAAGAAGGTGCCCGATTCGCTTCTTGCGCAAACACGACTTCTTCTGGCGTAATCCCCACCACGTCCGCAACCTCAGCAATCGTGGGTGCGCGACCGAATTGCTTGTACAGCTCATCCTTTGTTCGTCGTACCTTATTGGCTGTTTCTTTGAGTGATCGACTTACCTTGACTGTACCGTCATCACGTAAGAAGCGTTGAATTTCTCCGATAATCATCGGCACAGCATAGGTTGAGAATCGAACATCATAGGAGAGATCAAACTTGTCTACGGCTTTCAAAAGGCCAATACAACCGATCTGAAACAAATCATCCGCTTCGTATCCACGGTTGATAAAGCGCTGGACGACGGACCAGACCAGCCGAATATTGCTGTTGACTAAAAGCTCTCGTGCCTCAGTGTCGCCAGCTTGGCTTTTGGCGATTAGCTCTTTTACTTGGTCATTGGTCAGAAATGGTTGACTCGCGTTTTTGATATCGGCACCCATAGGCACTACCCCTAATTTTGCAAGGCTTTGGCAAACGCTAGGCGTTTGGTGAGGCGCACAGTTGTTCCTTTACCCACAACCGTTGCCACTTCCAAAGAGTCCATGAAATTCTCCATAATCGTAAAGCCCATCCCAGAGCGCTCAAGCTCCGGTTTCGTCGTATAGAGTGGTTGCATAGCCTGCTCCACATCCTCAATTCCACGTCCATTGTCTTCTACAATCAGATCAATACTGTCCTCTTGAATTCGCACGGAGATCTGTACCACACCCTCTGGATTTTCGTCATAACCATGAATAATGGCATTGGTAACAGCCTCGGATATAACGGTTTTGATTTCTTCCAGCTCGTCCATCGTAATATCGAGTTGAGAAATGAAGGCTGCGACTGCTACACGTGCGAATGCTTCATTTTGGCTCAATGCTGCAAACGACACTGACATAAAGTTACGTTGTACCATCATTACGCCACCCCCAGAACATGCAAAGCATCCGCTTCGTTTTCGCGAAACTTGATCACCTTGAATAACCCGGACATCTCAAATATTCGATAGATCGTAGGATTGATCGAGCAGACATACATTTCTCCAGATCGGGCAGAAATCTGCTTGTATCTTCCCAAAATAACCCCGATACCAGAGCTGTCCATAAACGTCAAATCAGCCAGACTCAGCACAATATGGCGTATCGTAGAGGTACGCAAAAGATCATCCGCCTTCTTGCGCAACTCCTCTGCCGTATGATGATCCAGCTCACCCTGCAAACGGATCACCAGCACATCCTGCCGTGTCTCCATCGCGACTCGTAAACTCATAGCTGACACACTCCTTCTCCCTTGATAGAAACTCTCTTTCTTCCTCGGCGAAACCAATTCCTGCCAGCCGACAAAAGAACAAAAAAATCGAGCAGCCGCGCCATTCCATTCGGGGCAACTCGATTCTTTTCGCGCTCATGCTGTCTGTCAGTAGCTAATCAAAACGCTCTTGGTGGTTCGCTTGAGAATCTCCCACATGTTGGCTTTATCTACCTGATCTTCTGGGAACAGATCGATTCGGTTTACTTCCTTGCCATCTTTCGTTCGGATGAAAATGTGGCCAATTACTTGGTCTTTTGCTATAGGTGCGTGAACCGCCTCATTGATGACAATTTCTTTCTGGAAAGTATCGGCCGATTCTCCTTTTTTCATCAACAAACTAACCGCATGTGGTGTCACCGCATTGATTTGCGGTTTCTGACCTTTATCTACAACGAGTGCGCGCACTGCTTCTCCCTTTTTGTACATCGGCATCACCTGAAAGTGTGTGAATGCGTAATTGAACATGGTCGAAACCTCATTGTTACGCGTTTTTACATCAGGCTCACCCATGACGACTGCAATGACACGCATGTTGTTGCGTTTGGCTGTCGCTGTTAAACAGTATTTCGCTTCGCCTGTGTACCCTGTTTTCAAACCGTCCACCCCTTCATAAAAACGCACCAGCTTGTTCGTATTTACAAGCCAGAAGGGGCTCTCTGTATCTTTCCGCAAATAGTCTTGATACGTACCGGTGAACTTCGTGATGCCATCGTGCTTTAAGAGCTCACGTGACATGATCGCAATATCTGCTGCCGAAGAGAAGTGATTCGCGGCTGGAAGTCCATTGGAGTTGACAAAATGCGTATTTTTCATACCGAGCTGCTGTGCTCGTTCATTCATTCGCGCGACAAAACTCTCTTCTGTCCCAGCCAAGTGTTCAGCCATCGCTACAGAGGCATCATTCCCAGAAGCAATCGCAATCCCTTTCAACATGTCCTCTACCGTCATTTCTTCACCAGGCTGTAGAAAAATTTGCGACCCGCCCATTGATGCTGCTCTTTCACTTGTTCGAACCTTATCGGTAAGCTTAAGCTCTCCCCGCTCCACCGCTTCCATGATCAAAAGCATGGTCATTACTTTGGTGATACTGGCGGGTGGCATTTTTTCATTGGCGTTCTTTTCATACAAGACTGTTCCCGTATCCGCTTCAATCATCACTGCGGATGAAGCTAGTGGGGCAAAATGATTGTCACCCTTTTGCTGTCCAGCCTTTTCTTTGGCAACAGCCATCGGAGAAAAGATGGTAAAGCACATAACGAAGCATAGAGCGAGGTATCCATTCCGTTTCATAGCAGTCTCTTCCCTCCATTCATGGTTTTATTCTCACCATCATGAAAGGAAAATATTCACACAAAAACGGCAAGATTATCTTCTCGAAAGACATCCGGTTACACAAAAAATCCCTTCTACTACTCGCAGAAGGGACACTTTCTTAAATGACGAATCGGCTCACATTTTGAGTTAACTCGTCCGCCATTTTTTTCAATTGTTCTACGTTTTCATTAATGCGTGCAATCGAATTCAATTGTTCATCCACTGTCTCTACTACACCTGAGATGGAATCACTAATTTCATCGGACATGGTGGCGAGACGCTGCATGGAGTTCGTCACAACCTGATTACCTGCGGCCATCTCTTCCGAGGTCGCCGTCATCGATTCGCTTTGCTCTGCGGCCGATTGAATCTCTGCCACGATATTTTGGAAAGCAGTACCCACAGACTCTACAGACTGCAAGCCTCCACTCACCATGGTAACGATCTCGTCCATATGCTTACTCATATCCATTGCCTCATCATTGATCGAATGGGCAATAGCAGCAATACGCTCAGAGAAGGAGCTGCTTTCCTCTGCGAGCTTGCGAACCTCGCTGGCTACAACCGAGAAGCCTCGTCCAGCATCTCCAGCACGGGCAGCTTCAATGGCTGCATTCAGCGCCAACAAATTCGTCTGCGATGCAATACTCGTAATCATTTCGACGATACTCGTAATTTCACGAGCACGATCACGAAGATTGTGCATTTGCCCAGCAGTACGTTCTACCTCACTAGTGGCACGTCTTACCGTATTGATTACGTTCCCCACTAATTCCATTCCGCCTTGCGCTCTCTCAAACGTACGGGTCGTAGCAACCGATGTTGATTCGGCAGCCACAGCCACCTGTTCAACGCCTTCCGATATTTCCGAGACGGTATTGGCCGTCGCTTGCACTTCATTTGTCTGCGTAGAAACGCGTTGGGCAATCGTTGAAATATTATCCGTAATGACGTTAATGGCTCCTTTGTTCTCTTGCGCAAATAGAGTCAGCTCATCTGTCGCTACGTTCAGTTGTGTAGCTTGTCCCTGTACAAGGGCAATCAGCTTGCGAAGTTCAGCCGCCATCTCATTCATTTTGCGTCCAACCATAGCCAGCTCGTCATTGCCGTTTACTTTTACGTTGATATTAAAATGTCCGGCGCCGATTTGATCCATATCTCTGGCTATCGCGAACAAGGAAAGTCGAATCCGCTTCGCAAACCACCAGATCGCCCAAACCGAGAGTCCGATGATCGGCAAGCTGAAGAGCACGAAGTATAGCCACATTCCGTCCACCTCGCCATACACCTCGTCGGTTCCCGTGGACAAAACTACATTCCATTTCAACAACGGTATTGGTGCAAAAGCTGCAAATGAATCAATACCATGATCCGAGTACAATAAGCTATTGCTTGTCTCATACTGCATCAGGGCAAGCATCTCTTCATAATCTTTGTCACCAGCTAGCACGAGCTTGTTGTTGTTATTCGGATTTTGATGAGCTACAACCAAACCATCTTGTCGAACGACAAATGCGTAGCCATTCTCCATGAAAGAGATCTCAGGAATTTTTTGAATCATTTGGTCAATCGTAAACCCAACAACGAACAATCGGCTCGTATCATCTGTCTTTTCCCCTATGGGTGTCGCAATATAAAGAAAACTCTTGTTGCTGCCTTCAACGATTTCTTCATCAGAAATGACCAAGGATTTCGTAGTTAGTGCTCTTTGGAAGTATTGCTTTTGCTTGAAGTCAATCTCATTGGTCCCGGTCAAGGAATACAGGGATTTCCCGGTAGCCGTGTCGATCAAATAGATTCGGGATACTTCTTTATGTGCCTGGCGCAATAGAGTAAACTGCTCCATGATAAGCGGCTGTAGCTCTGTCATCATCACACGTTTGGTTGCCGCCGATTTCGTGGAGTTCACAATTGCTTTTATGTCATCTTCTATGCTATTTGCATGCTGGTCAGCCAGCATTTTCGCCTGGTTAGAGGTAATGCTGAACAGCGTTGATTTCGAGAAGGAAAGAGCTATGTATTGCAAAGAACCGATAATAATAAGTACAAGAATTAGGCCAAACACAATCATCTTTGTAGCAAGAGAGCCTTTTAGCTTTTCCGTTGCTACTTGGCTAGTCAAATTTACTTTTTTTAAGAGATTCGAAATTCCCTCCTTCTTGTTCCATCGTGGCGACAAAAATTTACTCATGCTACTTGCCCCCTTTATCGCTACTACAATTTTCCAGTGCAAGAACTCCGAAAAAATACCCCTGAAAAAACTGCCTCTGGGTACAATACCCATTTTTTTCAGAGGTAAAACCTCCCTTATGAAGGGAAACGAGTTCCGGGCTGCACGAGTAGCCTCGGAACTCGTTATTTGTAGTTGATTTAGTTATACAAATGACAAGCTGCGAAATGTCCTGGCTCTACTTCTTTCCATACAGGTGCGGATGCAGCGCATTCCGGCATTGCTTTCGGGCAACGAGTACGGAAATGGCAACCACTTGGTGGATTCATTGGGCTAGGTACATCGCCTTGCAATACAATGCGCTCGCGGTTACGCTCAACTTCTGGGTCTGGAATCGGAATCGCAGACAACAGCGCTTGCGTATACGGGTGGAGCGGCTTTTCATACAAAGCATCGCTTTCTGCCAGTTCAACCATTTTACCCAGGTACATAACCGCTACACGGTCGGAAATGTATTTTACCATGGACAAGTCATGGGCAATGAACATGTAGGTCAAGCCCATTTTTTCTTGCAGCTGTTCGAGCAAATTTACAACCTGTGCTTGTACGGATACGTCCAAAGCAGAGATTGGCTCGTCACAAACGATGAATTTTGGCTCTACTGCCAATGCACGGGCAATTCCGATACGTTGGCGCTGTCCGCCTGAAAACTCGTGTGGGAAGCGGTTCATATGCTCAGGATTCAAGCTCACCAAGGAAAGGAGCTCCTGGATGCGTTCTTTGCGCTTTTGACCAGTCGCCAGGCCATGAATATCCAGCGCCTCGCCAATGATATCCCCAACTGTCATACGCGGATTCAAGGATGCGTAAGGGTCTTGGAAAATCATTTGCATGTTGCGGCGCATCGCCTTCATTTCCTGCTGGTTCAAATTCATGATGCTCTTACCTTCAAACAGGACGTCCCCTTCAGTCGCATCATACAGTCTCAAGATGGTACGACCGGCAGTGGACTTTCCACAGCCTGACTCTCCTACTACGCCCAATGTTTCTCCACGTTTGATCTCAAACGAGATATCATTCACAGCTTTCAGAGTATTATCGCCAATAGAAAAGAACTTTTTTAGATTACGTACTTCAATTAAATTTTCACGTTTATCCACTGATATCCCTCCTTCTACGTTCATGCACGGTTCTGAGCAAGCGGATGCTGAAGCCAACAAGCTGCTCGCTGAGTCGTGCTGACGTCGTTCAGCTCAGGATCGATCTCTTGGCACACACGCATCGCTGATTCGCAACGCGCAGTGAATCCACAGCCAACTGGCGGACGCAGAAGGTCTGGCGGCGTACCAAAAATCGGTGTCAGTGGCTCGTCACGGTTCAAGTCAAGACGTGGTACCGAGCGAAGCAAGCCTTTGGTGTAAGGATGTTGCGGATTGTAGAAAATATCGTCAACTGTTCCTGTCTCGATCACTTTTCCTGCGTACATAACGATGACGCGTTCACACATCTCAGCAACAACACCAAGGTCATGCGTGATCAAGATAATGGAAGTGCCTGTTTTCTTTTGCAATTCTTTCATCAGGTCCAAAATTTGCGCCTGAATCGTTACGTCCAAAGCTGTCGTCGGTTCATCCGCGATCAACAGCTTCGGCGAACAGGCGAGAGCGATCGCGATCATCGCACGTTGACGCATACCGCCAGAGAACTCGTGTGGATATTGCTCCACACGTTTCTCAGGTTGCGGAATACCAACCATGGTCAACAGCTCAATGGCACGATCACGTGCTGCAGCTTTCGACATGTTTTGGTGCTTGATCAAGCCCTCGGTAATTTGGCTACCGATGGTCATGGTTGGGTTCAAGGAAGTCATTGGATCTTGGAAGATCATCCCGATATCTTTACCGCGGATCGATTCCATTTCTTTTTTCGACTTCTTGACGATATCCTCGCCATTGAAGAGAATTTGCCCTTGTTTAATTTCACCTGGAGGCATCGGAATCAGCTTCATGAGGGTTTGAGCGGTTACGGATTTACCGCAACCGGACTCCCCTACAATCGCTACAGCCTCTCCGCGGTTGACGTGAAAATTCACACCGCGGACTGCTTTTACTTCACCTGCATACGTATGGAAGGATACATGCAGGTCTTTTACATCAAGAATGCGTTCCATTACGACGATCCCTCCTATTTACGCAGGCGTGGGTCTACTGCATCGCGCAGACCGTCACCGAACAAGTTAAATGCCAAGATGGTCATGGAAATAAAGATTGCCGGGAATGTCAAACGCCATGGATAGTACTTCATGGCCGGCAAGCCCTCATTGGACATCGTTCCCCACGATGCAATTGGTGCCGAAACCCCTAACCCGATAAAGGACAAGAAAGATTCTGCGAAAATCGCGGAAGGTACAGTCAAGCTCAATGTAACGATAATTGGACCCAAAGCATTAGGAATCAAGTGTTTGAAGATCAGACGGTTGGCGTCAGCTCCAAGGGAGCGTGCTGCCAGTACAAACTCTTGGTTTTTCAATTGAAGGATCTGACCACGCACAATCCGGGCCATACCGATCCATCCCGTTATCGTCAAGGCAAGAATAATCGTTCCAACACCAGGCTCTAATACAACCATCAACAAAATAACAACCAGCAGGTAAGGAATTGCAAACAAGATATCTGCGAAACGCATCATCAATTCATCTACTCTTCCACCATAGAAACCTGCGAGACCACCCCAGATCACACCAATGATCAAGTCAATGAACGCTGCGGCAAGACCTACTTGCAGAGAGATACGTGCACCGTACCAAATACGCTCAAATACGTCACGACCTAGGTCATCTGTGCCAAACCAGTGTTCAGCAGACGGCTTTTTGTTCTTGCCAGCCAGATCCGTCGTAAAATAATCTTGTGGAGTTAGCCATGGGACCACAATGGCACATACGATCAACGCAGCAATGAAGATCATAGAAATCATTGCGACTTTATTCATTCTCAAACGACGCCAAACGTCAGACCAGAAAGAGAGACTTGGGCGCTTGATTGCTTCCGCTTGACGAAGGTCAACGGAAATTGGCTCGAAATGTTCTTTAGTCAAGTTTTGCACGTGTCATTACTCCTTTCCTGCGTCCGAAAGTTTGATCCGTGGGTCTACCAAGGTGTATGCGATGTCAACAATCAGAATCATCACAACAAGGATCATGGAGTAGAACACGGTCGTACCCATGATTACCGTATAGTCGCGGTTTGTAATGGACAAAACGAATTCGCGACCAAGACCAGGAACACCGAAAATACGTTCAATAACGAATGCACCTGTCAAAATACCGGCAATCAGTGGACCCAGGTAAGTAACAACTGGCAAGAGCGCATTACGGATTGCGTGTTTTACTGTAATGGTAAAAGTGTGCAGCCCTTTTGCTTTTGCTGTTTTGATGTAATCTTGACCCATAACTTCAATCATATTGGAACGCGTCAAACGCGCGATAAATGCCATCGGTGATGCGGCGAGTGCCAATGATGGAAGGATGGTGTATTCGAATCCTTCCCATTTCGCGATTGGAAACCAGCCCAAATTAATAGCGAAAATGTATTGGTAAAAGGACGCCAAAATAAAGCTTGGTACCGATAATCCCAAAACGGCGATGACCATCGCGGAATAGTCTTGCCATTTATTATGGTTTAGCGCTGCGATAACCCCTAGCGTAATCCCACCAAAGATAGCGAGCAATAAAGCTTGTGCACCCAAGTGAGCAGAAACTGGGAAACCACGATTAATCATGTCATTAACAGTTGAAGATTTCTCCGTAAACGATGGACCGAGCTCCCACGTTACTACACCCTTCAAATATTCAAAGTATTGTTCGTGCAACGGCAGGTTCAGCTTGTACTTTGCCTCTAGTGCTGCCTTAATTTCCGGCGGGACCTGCTTCTCGGATGTAAATGGACCACCTGGTACTGCTTTCATGATGAAGAAGGTGGCCGTTACAATTAAGAAGAGCGAGATGAGCATAAAAATGATGCGCTTACCGAGATAACGGATCAACTAACTTACCCCCTTGTAGATTTTTGATTGCTTTCACGTCCCATGTTTACACTGCGGAACGCTGCCGACACAGTGTAAAAATCGGCTGTGTAAATAACCCTTAGATCTCTTGCAGTAAAGCTTCTCTCTCTATTTTCTCTTTGCTGGCAATCATGCCAGCTGGTATTTATGGGAAGGGCTTGCATAGCAGAGGGTATATGAGCAACCATATAACCTCTGCTGCAAATCCCGTTTCCTTCGTTATGAAATTACTCGATGTATGCGCCTTTCCAATCCACGTCACCCAGGCCAGTTTGGTGAACGCCTTTCACTTCTGGCTTCTGTACCCAAGATTGCGTGTAGAAGTAAATTGGCATGATTGGCATTTCATCCATCAGGATTTGTTCTGCATCTGCCAAAATTTTCTTACGTTTCTCGAGGTCTGATTCCTGAGCGGATTGGTTCAACAACTCTTTATATTTTGCATTTTCCCAACGCGTATCGTTGTTTCCACCCATTTTATCTTTGTAAAGCTCCAGGAAGTTGATTGGGTCATTGAAGTCACCCAGCCAGCCCATCCGTCCAATCTGGAAATTACCCTCATGCATATCTTCCAGGTAAACTTTCCATTCTTTGTTCTCGAGTTTCACATCTACACCGAGATTTTTCTTCCATTGGTCTTGGATGGCCTCAGCAATCTTCTTGTGAGCCTCAGATGTGTTGTAGGACAACGTAATCGCTGGCAACTTGCTCATGCCAACCTCTTTCAGTCCCTCTTCCAAAAGCTTTTTCGCGTTTTCTAAATCTTTGTCTTTGAAGTAGCCGTTTGGATTCAGCACCATGGATGGAGGTACAGCGCCTGTTGCCGGGATTTGACCCGTTTGGAGAATGTTGTCGATCAAGGCTCGGCGATCGATCGAGTAGGCAAATGCTTTTCTCACTTTAATGTTATTAAATGGCGGCTTTTCGGTATTGAACTTGTACCAGTACGTACCAGCGATTGGATTTGTTTGAATCTTGCCTTGATCTTTCAATGCTGGAATCGCATCTGTTGGCAAAGCACTCATTGGTGCGCCAGCCCAGTCGATTTCGCCATTTTCGAACATGGAGAGCTCTGTATTTTCGTCTTCTACCATGGAGAATTCGATTTTTTCGAGCTTTACATTGTCTTTATCCCAGTAATTTTCGTTCTTCACGAGCACCATCTTGCTCTTGTGCTCCCAAGATTCGATTTTGAAAGGTCCGTTACCGACGTGCGAACTTGCTTCGCCTGCCCACTTCGGATTTGCATCAATTACTTTTTTGTTAACTGGGAAGTAGGTACGGAATGCGAGCAATTCCAGGAAGTATGGAGTTGGATTCTCCAGCTTAACTTCCAGCGTCTTATCGTCAAGTGCCTTCACACCTACTTCATCAAGCTTTGCTTCGCCCTTATTTGCTTTTTCACCATTTTTCACGTAGTACAGCTGATATGCGTAGTTGGAAGCTGTTTTTGGATCGAGAGCACGCTTCCAAGCATATTCAAAGTCATGTGCAGTTACAGGATCACCATTGCTCCATTTCGCTTCTCTGATTTTAAATGTGTAAGTGAGCTTATCATCAGAGACTTTGTAGCTCTCAGCGGCAGCTTCATGTGGCTTATCGTCGGTACCAATGCGGGTCAAGCCGTCAAAGGTTGCCAAGATAATCGCGCCTGAAGTCGTGTCCTCTGCGAGTCCTGGATCAGTTGTAGGTGGCTCGGAGTGCAGGTTCATCTTTAGAACTTGTGGCTTCTTCTCAGCAGCTGGTGTTGCAGGCTGTGAAGGTGCTGGCGTTGCAGGTGTTCCTCCTGCCGGTGGAGCGGCAGCTGGTTGACCTCCTCCGCACCCTGCCAGGGCGGTTCCTAATACAGCAATCGAGCTCACAAGTGCAAACATATTCTTTTTCAACGCAATAACCCCCAGTACGTTTTTCTTTTTTGTCTTTTTTCTGAAAATAAAGGACGAAAAAAAAACGAAAACTACGCGAAGCTGCTTGACTTCGGCTGGAAGGCATCAACCCCTTTCATTGCAGGGTCACCTCGTCGTCTTGAACGAAAGAGAAGGTGTCTTTGTACTGCTTCAGTTCCAGTGAAACGTCCGCAGCTGCAATTCCTTCAATTTGAGAGAGTCGTTCATTGACAAAGGTGATCAGCTCATCATTACTATGGAAACACGCTTGGATAATCAAGTCGTGCTTACCGCTATAAGCGCCTACAAAGCGTACTGCAGAAAATTTGCTCAATTTTTCTGCCACTTCTTTCTGCAAACCTAGCTTTGTGGTTAACCCGATGATAGCCTGCACATGTAATCCTAATTTCTCTGGATCGGGTTGTATTACGAATTGGAAGACTCCGTCTTGCAAAAGACGAGTGATGCGCGATCGAATCGTTCCTTCGCTCACGCCTAGTTGATGGGCGATTTCTGTATATGGGATACGCCCATCTTCATGGAGGATTTGCAGAATCTGTCTATCGACATGGTCCAGCTTTTTCATAAATACGATTTTCTGGGAACCTCCATCATTTTTTTACGAATTTCGCAATAATCTTTTACAAACAGTCTAATACAATAAAAGTAATCGGAAATGATAGCGGTGTCAACGAAATTTGACAAGTAGAATTATAAAACTTTATAAAGTCAATCCGAACAGTAAAATATATTTTATATAATAAAAAACGACTTATATCTTACTATTGAATATGAAAAACTAGATTTAATCAACAATATTTTTTCGAGAAACTGTATTTTTACTCATAAAACAAGGCGTGCTCATGTGCTGTGCACGCCTTGTTTTATTTGATTGATCAACTAATATTCAGACTTTCTATGCTTCGATAATTTTATAAATCAACGGTTGTTCTCCGTCGATTGCTGTCGAAATTTGGAAGGCACCTTCCATTTCTTTCAACGCATTTTGCAGAAGATGCTCTTCGTTGGCATGGATGGTGACCAAAACTTCGCCTGCCTTCACCTGATCCCCGCGTTTTTTGTGCAGAACAAGACCTACTGCCAAGTCAATCGGCATTTCTTTTGTTAATCTGCCAGCACCCAAGACAACAGAAGCATGACCGATCGCTTCTGCATCAATCGCGCTCACAAAGCCGTCCTGTTCGGCTGTAACGGTATGAATGATCTTTGCTTGCGACAGACGAGACAAATCATAGACGTCCTGTTTATTGCCGCCTTGAGCCTCTACCATTTCCGCCAGTTTATCTACTGCTTTTCCGGAAGCCATCAGGTCTTCGAGCTTTTTACGTCCTTCTTCCACATCAGTAACAAGCCCACCCATAACAAGCATGCGGGAACCAATAGCCAATACCAGCTCGTTCAAATCGCGCGGACCTTTACCTGCTAGTGTCTCCACCGCTTCTTTCACTTCCAGTGCATTGCCCACAGCAAAGCCAAGCGGCTGGTTCATATCGCTGATGACCGCCACCGTTTTACGTCCTACTTGGCTACCGATTGCAACCATCGCATTTGCTAATGTTTCTGCCTCTTCAATGCTTTTCATGAAAGCGCCCTTCCCTACTTTTACGTCAAGCAGGATGGCATCTGCCCCAGCGGCAATCTTCTTGGACATAATGGAGCTTGCAATCAACGGCACAGCTTCTACAGTAGCTGTCACGTCACGCAGCGCATACAGCTTCTTATCTGCAGGTGTCAGGTTGCCAGACTGCCCGATTACGGACACGCCAATATCACGCACCTGCTGCAAAAATTGCTCGCGTGTGCGTTCTACTTCGAAACCTACGAAGGACTCCAGCTTGTCAATGGTGCCTCCTGAGTAACCAAGACCTCTTCCAGACATTTTTGCCACAGGAATACCTGCTGCCGCAACCAATGGTGCAACAACAAGAGTAGTCTTGTCGCCTACCCCACCTGTACTGTGCTTGTCTACCTTAATTCCTTGCAGAGAAGACAGGTCAAGCTGTTCGCCTGACCCTGCCATTGCCAAGGTTAGATCTCCTGTCTCTCTCGCTGTCATGCCACGGAAAAAGACTGCCATTGCCCATGCGGACATTTGGTAGTCAGGAATACTTCCATCTGTATAGCCTGTCACCAGAAATTGAATCTCTTCTGTTGTCAGTTCTCCGCCATCACGTTTTTTGGCGATCATATCGACCATACGCATTGTTAATCCCTCCGAATCCGTTACTTACATTTTGGCTACGATACCGTTCACCAGAGCCAGGAATTGCGATTTTACCTTTTCTGTTGTTTCCATTACTTCATCATGGGACAGAGGTTGTTCCAAAATACCTGCTGCCATGTTGCTAATGCACGAAATACCGAGCACCTTCACACCCATGTGTCGTGCCACGATTACTTCTGGTACAGTTGACATCCCTACAGCATCTCCACCCAACAGGCGAAGCATACGGATTTCTGCAGGAGTTTCATAGGTAGGACCTAGCAGACCTGCGTATACACCTTCACGGAGCTGGATTCCCTGCTCGGAAGCAACTTCATGAGCCAGTTTGCGGAGCTGTTTGGAATAAGCTTCAGACATATCTGGGAAACGTGCTCCCAATTGTTCATCGTTTGCACCGATCAATGGATTGCGGAACGTCATGTTGATGTGATCGGAAATCAGCATGAGGTCGCCTGCATTGTAGCCTTCGTTGATTCCGCCAGCAGCATTGGTTACAATAATGGTTTCTACGCCGAGCAGCTTCATGACACGGATTGGGAAAACAACGGCATCCAGACCATGTCCCTCATAAAAGTGAAAACGACCTTGCATCGCAACGACTTGCTTGCCTTGCAGTTTGCCAATCACGAGTTGTCCTTTGTGGCCCACAACGGTGGACACAGTGAAGCCTGGAATTTCATGATAAGGAATGATCACCGGATTTTCGATTTCATCTGCCAAAACACCCAGCCCTGATCCGAGTACGAGACCAATGGTTGGTTTTTCTGTTAGTTTCGGTTCGATATATGCTACTGCATCATGGAAATTTGCCAATTCAACTCTCTCCTTTTTTGTGTTTCTTCTATTATATAAATGTTTATTTTTGCTTAACCTTTATAAATGATTGAGGAAGCTTTTCCCAATCACTGGAGCAGTTACTCCAAAATTGTCTGCGATGGTCGCACCCAAGTCCGCAAATGTCTCACGGATGCCCAAATGTGCCCCAGCTTGAATACCCTTATGATAGACAAGCAACGGAACGTATTCTCTCGTATGGTCGCTGCCATGATGTACAGGATCGTTTCCATGGTCTGCCGTGATTACCAGTAAATCATTTTCTTGTAGCGCTTCCAAAAGTTCTGGAATACGAGCATCGAACTCCATCAACGCTTGACCATACCCTTCTGGATCGCGGCGATGACCAAACTTCGCATCGAAGTCCACAAGGTTTACAAAAGAAAGACCTGTAAACGATTGTTTCATCGTGCCCAGAATTTGATCTACACCGTCCATGTTATCTTTGGTACGGATAGATTGGGTAACACCCTCTTCTGCGTAGATGTCGCCGATTTTGCCAATTGCAATAGAAGCAAGGCCAGCATCTTGCAAACGATTCATGACTGTCGGAGCAAATGGCTTCACGGAATAATCGTGGCGATTTGACGTACGGCTAAAATTGCCTGGCTGCCCAACAAATGGACGCGCAATAACACGAGTAACGGCGAATTCATCACGCAGCGTCAACTCACGAGCTACCTCGCAAATATGGTACAGCTCTTCAAGCGGAACAACCTCTTCGTGCGCTGCTACCTGGAATACACTGTCCGCAGACGTATAGACAATCACCGCACCCGTTTTCATATGCTCTTCGCCAAGCTCGTCGAGAATGTCTGTCCCTGAAGCAACTTTGTTCCCGAGCACTTTGCGACCAATGCGTTGTTCAAATTCCGAGATCAGCTCTTGTGGAAATCCATCTGGATACGTGTTAAACGGAGTAGATACATGCAGACCCATGATCTCCCAATGACCAGTCGTCGTATCTTTCCCCATGGAGATTTCTTGCATTTTTCCATAATGGGCCATAGAGGTTGCTACTGGTGCAACGTTCTGGAGTGGTGCAATATTTCCCAAACCTAATTTTTGCAAGTTGGGCAATGAAAATCCTGCAACTCGTTCCGCAATATGACCTAAGGTGTTCGCTCCTGCATCATTGAACTTAGGCGCATCAGGTTGTTCGCCAATCCCTACGCTGTCCATGACGATCAAAAAAACTCGTGAATACTGCATCTTAACGCCTCCTGTTTACCAGTCATTCGAATTCTAAGATCAAGTCGTCAGACGTCTGACCTGATTCAGAAAATTTTTCTCCGCCCGACAATCAGGCGGAGTCGATCGGTTTTTCATACTCATGCTCGCGGATGCGTCTTGGCATAGATGTCCTTAATCCGCGTTCTGGTCACATGTGTGTAAATCTGGGTGGTTGAAATATCAGCATGCCCAAGCATCTCTTGAACAGAGCGCAAATCCGCTCCATTTTCCAGTAAGTGAGTGGCAAAAGAGTGGCGAAGTGTATGGGGTGTAATCTCTGCACGGATGTTAGATTTTTGGGCATATCGTTTAATAATTTTCCAAAAACCTTGCCGTGTAATTTGTTTGCCCAAGTGATTCAGAAATAATGCAGTATCGCCAGTTCCTTTTACCAGCTTGGGGCGCCCTGCCTGTAAATAGTGGCGAACCACTTGAATGGCAACCGAGCCTAACGGAATGATTCGCTCTTTTGATCCTTTTCCCATGCACTTGACAAAGCCCATATCCAGATTCACATCAGCACTATCCAGATTGACTAACTCCGAGACACGAATGCCTGTCGCATATAAAAGCTCAAGCATCGCCTTGTCCCGCAGCCCGGCAGGATGATTGACAGGAGGACTTTCCAAAAGACGTTCCACTTCCTCAACAGAGAGCACTTTCGGCAAGCGTTTCTCGATCTTCGGTGTTTCCAGATGAATGGATGGATCTTTATCTATGTACTTATCCCGAATGAGAAACTGATAAAACGCTCGTATCGATGCCATATTGCGAGAAAGCGTTGCTGTAGCACGTCCTTTTTCCCGTAAAACAAGTAAGTAACCAATGATGTGCGTCCGAGTAGAATCCTCTATTCGAGCAACACCTTGCTCCTGTAAGTACGAGGTAAAGGCCACCATATCCCGTTGATAGGATTCCAGGGTATTTCTCGATAACCCTTTCTCCACAGTCAGGAAATGAATAAACTGATCAATCAGACTGTCCATGAAGCTGTCCCCTTCAGCTGATAAGTATCTTGTATTGCTTTCCACAAAGAAGAAGAAACTCCTGCTTCTCCAAATAAAAAAACTCATACTTGCATTACTCTCCCGTTAAAAAAAAGAGCTGTAGTCGTGCGACATAACCGTCAAAATCCTGTGCCTGAGAGGTATTGATGACTTTTACTACCTTCACTGCATTCCCATGTGGTTCATGATAAGGGTTTGCCGGGAGAAATTTGTCCGCCAGCAAGGTAATGATGCCGTAGGAGAGCAAGGTGCAGGTAATGAAAAGAAGCAAGAAGCGAAGACCCTCCATCAAGCGGCGATAAGAGACCTTCATCCGTGAGCCTCCTTACAGACTTTCTTTCATTTATATGCACTTGTCCCCTGCTCCATTCGAATCGATCCTCTCTTAGGATTCCACAGGAATAGGTCTGCCATTACAAAAGCTCCCAATGAAAAAAGAAAAACTTCTCCGTTCCCAGAGAAGTCGACTTTATTTGAAGTCCTCCACGTTCACTTTATCTACGCAACGATTGCAGATCCCGTAGAAGGTCAATCGGTGGTCGGTAATATAAAAGTTGTAAACATTCTTGACTTTCTCTTCTGCTGTGACAAGCAGATCTTCAAAAATTTCATCCACCGTACCACAATTGAGGCAAATGAGGTGATGATGGTGATAGGCAGCATTATCATCACGAAGATCGTAACGAGCTACGCCATCGCCAAAATTCATTTTATGGAGGATCTTCAGTTCGCTCAACAGCTCTAATGTCCTGTATACGGTAGCAAGCCCGATTTCCGGCGCTTTATCCTTCACCAACAAGTAAACATCTTCCGCGCTCAAGTGATCTTCTTCATTCTCCAACAACACGCGAACAGTGGCTTCACGCTGTGGTGTCAGCTTGTAGTTTTGTGAATGCAACTGCTGCTTAATTTTCTCTAATTTTTCTTCCAACATTAATGCCCCTCCCCGCTCGCATGAAACCTGTTCCTATTATAGTAGAGGGGCATCGAATAAGTCAAATGCATAAGTTCTTACCTGAGAATTATTCTTAATTAAGTACGAGCTGCATCAACCGAGGGGAAATGAAGGTTTCAAACAAGGCTGCAATCGTCAATACCGCCAGCATGCTAAGTACAAGAACCGTATAGCCCATGAAATGCGGCATGATGACATCCCTTTTGCTTAGCACTCTCGTTCGTATGAGTCGAAGAGAAAACGAAATTCCGCTGACGCCTACAATAAAAAGGGCAGGGACGACTAATAAATTTTGTGGGAGAACACCTACCATGGCAAATGTTACGCCTTGCCATTGGAGTTGACTCACCAAAAAACCGACGGTGAAACCAACCACGACTCCTTTTAAGAAGAGCATCAACAAAATCATAGGCAACCCAATAATGGATAGTCCTAGCACCCACATGATCGCTATGGTTTTGGCATAATGACCAAACGCCTGCTGAAAATGGGCACTGGTCTCAGGGATTCCATCACTGCCAAGACTGTTGAAAAAATATTGTAGAAAACCGTACAGCTCCTGCTTCTGTGACAATGGCAGTGAATTGACGAGGACGGCTCCGAAAATAATGCCCATCGTAAACAGGACGATCGTGAACCAGTAGAGTGACTGATGTTCTCTCGCATAGGATTGGATAGTTTGTCCGACTCGTGAACGCACGCTTCGTCGCCTCCCGCTTGGCTGATTACTGTACAGCTTATGCGGACGAGTTCTCCCCTATGACAACCTACATCGGGACGATCTTTCCGTAGGTACCGGCGCCGCCTTTTTGAACAGAGAGCTTTCCCTCTCGTGCTTGTACGATAAGCGATGCGATTTTCTCTCCGACAACAGGGGTGAGCTCTTCTTCGTTCACACGATGCAATACGTTCATCTGTGTACCAAACGCCCGATACAGCTTGTCCAACAATTTCGGACCGATTCCCGGAATGAATTCCAACGGGATTTGCTCGATATAAGGAGGACGGAACGCCGGATGCTGGCCGACCTCTACATCCGCCAGCTGATCAATGCGCGCTGCAACCCCTCGCACAATTCGTTGGAAGCCGCATTCCGGACATTTGCCTGAGGCATCCGCCGCTAGTAAAGACTGGCACCCTTGGCACGCCGTCTGATGATACTTCCCAAGCTCGGGATGTAGACCGTAGTTCATATGAACCCCTCTGCCACCGATGCGCTTAATTGCTTTCACCCACTCTGCGAAGGAACGCTCTTGCATATATATCGCTTGATATTCCCGGCCTATCTTCGCCAGAGAATGGGCATCTGAGTTTGTGAGAAAGGTTTTGTCATGAAGCTCGGATATGCGGTCTGCCATGCTGGTATTCGCACTCAATCCCAGCTCAACCGCATGGATAAGCGACGAATCAAGCACTTCGGCCATCGAATCCGTACAGCTCCCATACAACCCTTTATGCGGCGTAAAAATATGTGCCGGGATCAAGAGGCCCTGCAATTGATCGACACAGGCTTGTAGTTCCCTCAGTGATGTGTAGATACGCTGAGAACTTAAATGCACATTTTTGCAGCGTTCAGACAGCCACGCGGTAAATTGCTTCATTTCTTGCAGTTTCGGCAGATAAACGAGAAAATGAGCTGCACCACGCCCTGGCTCCTTGATTTCTACTTCGCACCCCAAGAGTAGCAGTGAATCTTTGTAGGAAATTCCTCCATCCACCTGTTCAGTGGCTAATCCCATTTCCAACAGATCTACCAGCTCATCCTGAACCTCCGGCGAATGTGCATCGATAATCCCGATGACATCCATCCCTTTTTTATCTGAGGCTTCCTCCAAAATTTTCGTGAGTGTCATTTGGCGAGAAGCCGTTATTTTCACAGGTTTACCGGTCCACGTACCACCGATGTGAATATGCATGTCGCAAAAATACGAAGAAAGCATAGTACTAACCACGTTCGCGTAGCATTTTGTTTTCCCACGCAAACAATGCCACAACTGTCTTGGCATCGCGAATTTCTCCACTTTGATGCAGAGCATGCGCTTCTTCCAATGTTACTTCCAGCACATCGACGAACTCATCCTCGTCCGGCTTGCTTTCTCCTTTTTTCAAACCAGTGGCCACAAAAACATGTAAAATTTCATCCGCGAAGCCTGGAGATGTGTAAAAAGAGCTGAGCGGTGTGTACTGACTCGCAACGTAGCCGGTCTCTTCCTCCAGCTCGCGCATTGCACACGCAAGCGGCTCTTCCCCTGGCTCCAGCTTTCCTGCTGGGATTTCCACGATCGTACGCTCCAATGGCTTGCGGAACTGTCGAACTACAACCATTTTGTTATCATCTGTTATCGGCATTACAGCTACCGCGCCTTGATGATTCACGATTTCTCGCTTGGCTGTGTTGCCATTGGGCAGAAGGACCTCATCTACCTTGACCTTAATAATTCTTCCGTCATAAATCGGTTGACTGGAAATGGTTTTTTCATATAAGTGATCATATTTACTCACTGTCGTCATCATCCTTTTTTCATGAAGTCGTTCTAAATCGTCGATTCCCTCCATAAGTTGGGAGCATAGAGCTTGTCCATCTTATTGTATCGGAGGAGATTATGAATGAAAACATATGTTAGCGAAAACCAATTGCGTATGGTTGGGAAAGCTTGGGAGATCAAGGCTGCACTTCGTTCCTGGTCAAATAAAGACCTAACGCTTCAAGCGTACTTAATGAAGCGGGCAAATGCGGGGCGTCGTTAACGGTTTGGACGATGTAGCCCAAACTGTTTTCTACATAATCGGCAGCCATCCATGCCGTCTGAAAAGGGGCAGGGTCCTCTTGCCAATTTCGTCCCATCGTAGAAAAGGACAAGCCATACCCCTTTTCCAGCGCTGCTAGTTCTGATTGGTCTGGGACTTTTCCTTTTATGAAAATATGCTTCCCCGCAACTTCTAGCGTTTTCAATTGCCGTGAAAGGACTTCATCTCTTTCATCTCCGAAAATCGGAATTGTAACCAGGGCAGGACAAAGAGCAAATCGGTTTAATATCGATACAGTATGATGACTGACACCGTAATGCCTGGTACGTGGGTCACCAAAGCTGATTCGTGGAATAAAAAAGGGCGTTCCACCGAGAGTGGATACGGCATGAATGACCTCAGCTAACTGAATTCCCGAGAAGCCATAAGGTGTACCTGTACCTGCTACCCCAGGTCCCAACATACAAACAATAATATCGGCATGCTCTACATGGCGCGCTGCCAACAAGCCACTATGAATCGTCAACGACTCGCGATCTCCACCCCACGCATGACCTGTCGTTACCGTCGCAGCCAAGCTCCCGACTGCTTTTAATTGCTGGACGTGCTGACTCAAGGCAATCGGCAAGGATGCACCGTCTGGCATGACATATACGATACGGACATTTGGATTTTTTTTATGCAAAGCAAGGACAGCAACAGGTAGAAGACTGTGCAGCTCTCCGACCAAAACAGGGGTACCTTCCAAGGATAGGTCATCTTGCACAAACAAAGGGTGGTACGGGCTAGTCTGTTCTTCTACCGAATCAACCGCGAGCTGCCATGGCGAATAGCGCATTTTCATGACATGCCCCCACTCATTCGGAAGAACATCGGTTTCCTCCAGTTGGGTAACCTTCCCTACGACAAAGTGATACCCGCCTGTCCCCAATTCAAGGCGAACAGCAGTTGTATTGATCAAGAGTAAATCGCCACTGCTATAATCCTCCTGCAAAAAAGACAGCACTCTCTCCATTTTGTATCCAGCAACCGATTCTATCCGGACTTCGAGTATCTGCATCCCTGTTTGTTTTTCTAGAACTTTTTGGACCGTCCCCACTGCCAAACGGAGCACTCAGCTTCCCCCTTTCATTCCTGCCTCGTCCCCACTTTCTATTCAGTCTATGATGAACAGTGCTTGTCTCAATCATGCAAACGAGTAAGAGAACGTACAAAAAGGCCGGAACCCCTCGCAAGGAGATTCCGACCTTCTTTTGATTACTCTTGTACTTCTGCAATTACAGCAAGCACCAGCTCAGCCGCTTTGTTCAGTTCAGCGATTGGCATGCGCTCGCTTTTTGTATGGATTTCTTCATAGCCGATGGCAAAGTTTACGCTTGGCACGTTGTAGCCGTTAAATACGTTACCGTCGCTTCCGCCGCCGCTTGCAACCAGCTCAGGATTGCGGTCTACACGCTTAACCGCTGCAATCGCTTTTTGTACAACAGGCGTTTCTTCGTTGAATTTGTAGCCGTGATACATAAAAATAACGTCATTTTCGCAAGTCGCACCCATTTCGGCTGCCACTTCTTCAAATGCTGTCGTCATTTTCTTCACTTGAGCTTCCAGCTTGTCCATGACCAAGCTGCGAGCCTCTGACCAAATTTCCACATAATCCGTTACGATATTGTACGCTTTACCGCCTTCAAAACGACCGATGTTTGCAGTTGTGTCCGCATCGATACGGCCTAGTGGCATACGGGAAATGGCTTTACTTGCAACCGATATAGCACTGATGCCATCCTCTGGATTCACACCTGCATGCGCTGCTTTGCCGTGAATTTTGGTTACGATGCGATATTGTCCAGCACCAGCTACTGTAATTTTTCCAACTGGACCTTCCGAATCGAGGATGAAGCCCATTTCTGCTTTCAGCAGGCTGGAATCCATTGCACGGGAGCCTACAAGTCCTGACTCTTCTCCCACAGTCAATACGACTTGGATCGTTGGATGTGGCAAGTTTTGCTCTTTCATGCTGCGAATACCTTCAAAGATCGCCGCGATTCCTGCTTTGTCATCCGCACCGAGGATCGTCGTTCCATCGGAATAAATATAGCCATCGCGAATTTGTGGCTTGATTCCGTTTCCTGGTACAACCGTATCCATATGACTGCTAAACAGGATAGTCGGACCGTTTCCAGTTCCTTCTAAGGTTGCGATCAGATTGTTGGCACCATGTCCGGTTTTCGCTGCTGCGTCATCCTCTTCTACGGTAAAGCCCATCTCAATCAGTTTTTCTTTGAGCACCTTATTGATCTCTGCTTCGTTCTTCGTTTCACTGTCAATTTGGACGAGCTCTAAAAATTCATTTAACAAACGCTCTTGGTTGATCGTACTCACACTCGTTACCTCCTGATCGTACTGCCCGATTTTGGTACATATTCACAAGTTCCAGTATACCGCAAAAAAATTTTTTCTACTACGTAAACGCCTATGATTCTTTCGGATATTGGCATAACTCATACAAAACGCCATTCGCTGCCTTTGGATGCAAAAATCCAATCAAAGCATCGTGTGCACCCGCTTTGGGGACCTCGTGAATGAGAGGTACACCTTGCTCTTTTAATGTGGCTAGACGACCCGCAACATCATCCACATCAAAAGCAATGTGGTGAATGCCTTCTCCGCGTTTTTCCATAAATTTTGCTATTGGACTCTCATCACTTAACGGTTCTAGTAATTCAATATGACTTTCCCCGATCTTTAAAAATGCCACTTGTACTTGTTCGCTCTCAACGATTTCGGTTCCAACCAACTCCAATCCCAATTGCTCGGTATAAAAGGGAAGCGTCTTTTCCAAGCTTTTTACCGCAATGCCAATATGGGCAATTTTTTTCGGTGCGCTCACGAATCATCATCCTTTTGTAAGTGGTTGTCTCATTGGCTACATTTCGGTACAATTTCAGCATGGGCGAAAAAAAGAAAGCCAATGATATCCTTTTCTTCATTCTAGCACAGCCACTTACAGAATCACCTGATAATTTCCTCTACCTTGAAAGGAGGTTTGATTAGAATGAGACACCAGTCGCTCTTTGCAAAAATCCTGATCGGCATTCTAATACTCTCACTCATCGTTCCCACGTTTTTTTACTTTCAATAAAGGATTGATAAAACGATTAAAAACCCCTTTCCGACTGAAAAGCGGAAAGGGGTTTTTCGTTTGTCCCAGCTCGTTATTATTTTTGAACGAATATGCTGGAAGTTTTCGCATCCCAGCCGACTTTATAACCAAGATTATCCGTAACGGTACGGATTGGGATCATTGGCATGCCGTTTTTGAGAACAACAGGTGTTGGCAATTGGATATCCGTTTTGCCTACTTTTGCTGTTTTCGACCCAACTGTAAACTTCACGACTTTGGTTCCACTGATAACAGCAACACTTGTATTGTTCCATTGCGTAGTCAGTGCCAATCCTTCTTTAAAGAATTGGGCTGGAACCATGGTCGTATTACCATCTGCAAGGTAAGGAGCTACAGAGAGAGGATACGTTTTGCCATTCAGGCTGAAGTTTGCTGTATTTACTTTAAAGGAAGCCGCGTTCGCTGGAATAGCTGTTGATGGCTGTTGTGGTGTTGGCGTTCCAGGCTTTGGTTGAGCCGGAGAAGGCATCCCTACACCAACAGCACGCGCAAACAGCAAGCCTCTTTCTTCGGAAGTAAATACGCTAATGCTATATGTGTTTTTCACAGCAGGGTTTACGATGTTCGCCGCTGGATTGATCACGATAGTAGCATTTGTTGCCGCAGGAATATCCTGAGACGGATAAATCAGAACGTTTTGTCCACGAACCGCAACAAAATTCGCACCTGCACCATTCACAGAGATGTTAGCTGGCGCGATGTAAGCCGGTACCTTGTAGCCTACCGGGAATACGATCTCGATGAAATCGCGCTGTTTTTGCAGACCAACACCCAATCCTTTGATTGCCACGTTCACACCCGTCTGCTTGCCAAGTGCATTTTGTGTCAATGCGATAGTTGCGGTGCTGTTGTTAGTAGTTGTATTTGGTACAGGTATTGGAGTTGTCGGGTTGGTTGGCGTCGGGTTCACCGAAGAGCCACCGATGCTGAAGGATTTGGATTCCAAAGTTCTTCCGGAAACAGTAGCCTTCAACGTATAGCTACCCGCTGCTTTTGGATTCGAAATCCACGCTCCGTAAGTAACTTCAACCTTCACTTTGCTATTGGTACCGAAGTTGGTTGGCGCTACCAACGCGATTCTATTTCCAACTGCAGTTGCTTTTTTCGCTGGTTTCCCATTGAGCAAAAAGTCTGATGCAGTCAAAATACCCGGTACCATGTCAGATGATGGGAATTCAAGAACTAGTTCCCCATCTGCTTTCAATTCTTTGCTACCGAAATCAGCATCAAAGGTGTAGCTGGTACGAGCACCTGCGCCCGGATCGGACAGGTTCACAGTAAAGCTGTCGGAAGCGTTGCTAGGAGTGGAGGAACCGTTCTTAGTAATTTCAACATCCTCTGATTCGTATGTAGTTCCATCATATTTCACTTTGAAAACGTGCTTGCCTCCGGAATTAGGGTTCTCGATTCCAGCATCCTTGTCAAATTCCACGGTGATGTAATCATCTGCGTCTGCACCACTCGGAATTTTGACATCAACGGTACTGCCACTAACACTGACAGATTTCGCTGTATAGCCGTTTACTTTTACATCCTCTTCATCAATGCTTGATGGCAGCATGTTTTTATCTGGGAAAGTGACAGTAATCGTGGAGTTTGACTCCAGCTCATCACTTCCTTTGAGAGAAATTTTGCCAAGCTTGAGGCTAACTTTTTCTCCTGCTGCTTTGCTGCTCAACGATACTGCGTAATCTTTGCTGGACTTGCTACTGCTGCTCGAGCTGCTTTTTTTGATATCTACATCATCCGATTCCGAATCCTCGTCACCCGCTTCTACACTTACGCTGTATGAACCTTTGTCATCGGGATTCGTGATACCGCTCGTAATTTTAATCTTAATTTTATCGCCTTCATCTAGATCTTCATCAGTCTTGATTGTAATTTCGCCTTTAGAAACACTTACTTTCTTCACATCGAAGCTAGCATCAATATCGTCTGTATCAATATCATCGTCGATATCAAAATCAGAATCGAAATCAATAGTAATGGATTCTCCACTTTCCAGATCTTCTTCTAGCTTGAATTCAATTGTGTAATCACTTTCTTTACCTGCACCATCGTTGTCAGCCGTTACCGACAATTTTTCAATAGCATGTGCTTGCTGCGGTACTGCCACAAATGGTGTAGCGGCCAGCGCTGATGCCAGCACTATTGGTAGTGCTTTTTTACTTTTCTCCATGTTTTTCCTCCCATAATTACCCTTAATCTGGAAATTCTCTCTAGCGGGACGCTACCAGTCTACCACAAATGCTATCTGGTGGGAATCTCTTCTAGATCATTTATGAGACTTACTGGCTCCAATTGGTAAGACGAAAATGTCTCGGAAAAAGTTACATACGTAATGATCGATTTGGAAAAATTTTTTTGTCATTCTTTTATCAAAAAAACCAGGTCGTTACTTGACCTGGTTTTTCGACACCCTAGTATAGCTTGGTATCCGGACCTACATTTTCAAGCTTTTGTTTCACACTCTGAAGGAATCGTCCGCAAATCAGACCATCCAGCACGCGATGATCCAAGGACATGCACAGATTGACCATCGAACGCACTGCAATCATGTCGTTAATGACGACAGGGCGTTTCACAATGGATTCGACACTAAGTATCGCAGCTTGCGGAGCATTGATAATCGGCTGGGACAAGACAGAGCCAAAAGAGCCTGTGTTGTTAACCGTAAAGGTCCCGCCTGTCATGTCATCCATTGTCAATTTCCCTGCACGGGTGCGTGCTGCCAGATCATCGACTGCCTTAGCAATGCCAAGAATTGATTTTTGATCAGCATGCTTGATGACAGGAACATAGAGAGCATCTTCCGTGGCTACTGCGATGGAGATGTTGATGTCCTTTTTCACGATGATTTTGTCGTGTGCCCATGTGGAATTGATCATCGGGTACTCTTTCAACGCTTCTACAACCGCTTTGATAAAGAACGGAAGGAATGTGAGGTTGAGCCCTTCTTTTTTCGCAAATTCACCTTTTGCCTGATTGCGGAAGTTAACGAGATTGGTCACGTCTACTTCGACCATCGTCCAAGCATGTGGAGCTTCGTGCTTGCTCTGTACCATCCGGTTTGCAATCGTACGACGAATCGACGTTACGGGTACAACTTGATCACCGCTTGCAACCGGAATTTCTACGGAAACAGCAGGAGTCGAAGCGGGTGCTGACGGCACAGGTGTTGAAACGACAGTAGATTGTTCGACTGCTGCCACGGGAGCCTGCGCGACTGTTTCTTTCACTGTCTCAGCTGGCTTTTGGCCGCCCGCGTCGATAATCGCTTGGACATCTTTGCGCGTAATACGGCCGCCTGCTCCAGTCCCTACAACGCGGGACAAATCAATGCCATGTTGCTGTGAAAGCATGACTACAGCAGGTGAATAACGTTGTTTTGGTCCATCAATGACTGGTGCTTGCTGAATCGATACCGCCGGCGTAGCTGCCTTTGGCTGCTCGGTTGCAGGCGCTTGTGGAGCCGTAGTTTCCGGTGTGCTAGCAGGCGCTACAGTTCCACCTTCTGCTCCACTTTCTTCTATATATAGGATCAATGTGCCGACAGCGACTGTCTCACCTTCTGGCACGACGATCTCAGTAACGCGTCCTGAAACGGTAGAAGGAACCTCTGCGTTTACTTTATCCGTCGTCACTTCAGCCAGCGAGTCGTATTTCTTCACCGTGTCGCCTACATTGACCAACCATTTGCTGATGGTGCCCTCGGTCACGCTCTCTCCGAGCTGGGGCATAAGTACTTTCGTTGCCATGATCCTTGGTCCTCCTCGCCTTAAAAGTTGGCCAGCTCGCGCATTGCTTCCAATACTTTTTCCGGGTTCAGCATAAAGTATTTTTCCATCGGCGGGCTGTATGGCATAGCTGGCACATCTGGACCACAAAGACGTTTGATCGGTGCATCCAAATCGAACAGGCAATGCTCCGCTACAATGGCAGCTACCTCACCGCCAACGCCGCCTTCTTTGTTGTCCTCGTGTACGATCAATACTTTACCTGTCTTCGAAGCCGCTTCTACAATCGCTTCTTTGTCCAACGGATACAGTGTGCGCAAATCTAGCACATGCGCGCTGATGCCTTCTTGTGCAAGCTTTTCCGCAGCTTGTAGACAGAAGTGCAGAGTCAAGCCGTAGGAGATGACCGTGATATCTGTTCCCTCTCGCTTCACGTCCGCTTTGCCAATCGGCAACACATAGTCGTCCTCAGGCACTTCGCCCTTGATCAAACGATAGCAGCGCTTGTGCTCGAAAAAGAGCACCGGATCTTCATCGCGAATGGCTGCTTTTAGGAGACCTTTTGCATCATAAGGTGTCGAAGGTGCCACTACTTTCAAACCAGGGGTGTTCGTGAACATCGCTTCCACAGATTGCGAGTGGTACAGTGCACCATGAACCCCGCCGCCGAATGGGGCACGAATCGTGATTGGGCAATACCAGTCGTTGTTCGAACGATAGCGCATTTTCGCAGCCTCACTGACAATTTGGTTCACAGCTGGCATGATGAAGTCAGCAAACTGGATCTCCGCGATTGGACGCATACCGTAAGCTGCCGCACCAATCCCTACACCGACAATAGCGGATTCAGCCAGTGGCGTATCAATCACACGCTCCTCACCAAACTCATCAATCAACCCGTTTGTCGCACGGAAAACCCCACCGCGTACGCCAACGTCTTCTCCGAGGATAAACACATTGGAATCGCGACGCATTTCTTCACGCATCGCCATTGTAATTGCATCAATAAAAGAAATGACTGCCATAAAAGATCCCCCCTTATTCCCCGTATACGTATGTCATTGTCGATTCTGGTGTTGGATATGGCGCGGTTTCCGCATATTCAGTGGCTTCATCCACTTCCAGCTGGACGCGGGCAAGCATATCTGCTTCCTTATGTTCGTCCAAGAGTCCGATCTCTCTCAAATAGGCAGCGAAAACAATCAACGGGTCCTTTTTCTTTGCTTCTTCTACTTCTTCTCTCGTACGATACACACGATCGTCATCGTCACTAGAGTGCGGAACAAGGCGATACATAACGGCTTCAATCAGCGTTGGCCCTTGACCACTACGAGCACGTTCAACCGCTTCTTTCATGACACGATATACTTCAATCGGATCGTTTCCGTCCACACTGATTCCAGGGAAGCCGTAACCGATCGCACGGTCTGCTACACTTTCACAAGCCAACTGCTTATTTAGTGGTACAGAGATCGCGTATTTGTTGTTTTCACAGAAAAAGATAACCGGGAGCTTGTGGACACCCGCAAAGTTCGCACCTTCGTGGAAGTCCCCCTGGTTACTGGAGCCTTCTCCGAACGATGCATACACAACAAAATCTTTTTGCTTCATTCTACCTGCCAAAGCCATACCAACTGCGTGTGGCACTTGAGTAGTCACAGGGCTTGAGCCCGTCAAAATATTGTACTTCTTGCCACCGAAGTGACCTGGCATCTGTCTTCCACCGCTATTCGGATCTTCTGCCTTCGCAAAAGCGGACAGCATGCAATCACGGGCTGTTTGGCCAAAAACCAGAACCAAACCAAGATCGCGATAGTACGGGCACAAGAAGTCTCTGTCTTTTTCCATCGCAAAAGCTGCTCCCACCTGAGCTGCTTCCTGACCCTGGCAGGAAATCACGAACGGTACTTTGCCCGCACGATTCAACAGCCATTGGCGCTCGTCAATTTTTCTGGCCAATAGCATGTAATAATACATGTCAAGGACTTGCGCATCGGTCAATCCCACTTGCTCATGTCGCTTGGTTGTCATCGTTACATACCCTCCTTGCTAATTGTGTATCGCTTTTCCGTCGACAGCCTGTGCTGCCTCCATGATTGCTTCTGATAAAGATGGATGCGGGTGAATCGTCTGTCCGATCTCCCACGGAGTCGCATCCAGTACACGGGCCAAGCCCGCTTCGGAAATCATATCTGTCACATGTGTACCGATCATGTGAACCCCTAACAAATCATTGGTCTTGGCATCAACGACCAACTTCACAAAGCCGTCATTCTCACCGTGGATCAGTGCTTTGCCCAACGGCTTAAAGCTGAACTTGCCAATCTTCACATCGTAGCCTTGTTCTTTTGCTTCTTTTTCAGTGAGTCCGACATTTGCGACTTCAGGTCTGCTATACGTACATTTCGGAACCTTGGTGTAATCCATTGGGTGCGGGGTTTGTCCAGCCATGTGCTCTACCGCGAGTATTCCTTCATGCGAAGCAACATGCGCCAATTGCAGACCGCCAATCATGTCACCAATCGCATAAATATGAGGCTCTGCGGTCTGGAAAAATTCATTAACCACGACTACCCCACGCTCGACTTTGATTTCTGTTGCTTCCAAACCGATGTTTTCTACATTCGCTTGGCGTCCTACAGATACGAGTACCTTTTCGGCTTCAAAGGTTTGGACTCCATCCTTGACTTCCGCCTGAATAGAGACTTTGCCTTCCCCTTTTTCCAACGATTCAGGCAGCACCTTTGCTCCCGTCACGATGTTGACTTTCCGCTTTTTCAACAGACGAGCCAATTCCTTGCTCACTTCTTCATCCTCAAACGGCAAAATACGGTCGGCGTACTCCATAACAGTTACTTCCACACCGAAATCATTGAGCATGGAAGCCCACTCAATCCCGATGACACCGCCACCAACGATGACAACAGAAGCAGGCAATTGCTCCCACTGCAACGCTTCATCGCTTGTTACCACATATGAACCGTCAATGACCAAACCGGGAAGTGTGCGTGGACGAGAACCTGTTGCCAGCAAAAGGAATCGTGGAACGATCATTTCTTGGTCCCCGTTCTCCTTTTCAATGCGCACAGCACCTGCCTGCGGAGAAAAAATGGAAGGCCCCATAACTCTTCCAAAGCCTTCGAAGACAGTAATACTGCCTTTTTTCATCAAGTACTGAATCCCTTTGTGAAGTTGGTCGATAATGCCTTGCTTTCGCTCTTGTATTTTTGTGAAGTCATAGCCTACAGTACCTGCCGAGACTCCGTATTTGTCAGCTTCCTTCAGGGTGGAGAATACTTCTGCACTGCGCAATAGCGCTTTTGATGGGATGCAACCACGGTGCAAGCAAGTACCACCGAGCTTTTCTTTTTCCACGATTGCTACCTTCATTCCCAATTGGGAAGCGCGGATTGCCGCTACATAACCGCCGGTACCTCCCCCGAGGACGACTAAATCAAACTCTTGAGACACCACGATCTCTCCTTTCATTCGGAAAGCTAACCTGCGTATTTACGAGAATATGAATATTCAAAGAAAACGGTTTATGTATTCCTGACCGCCCTCCATAGAAGAGCGGACAGGAGTTTGAACTTTATAGAAGAAACGAGATTAGCGCTTGTAAACAGTCTTGCCGTTTTGCAGGAAAGTATTACGTGATCTTGCAACACTTGCAATGCGCTCTTCCGCCATGCGGTCAGCAGCTTTGTAGGAAGCCATGCCATCACGTTCAGCGATTTCATAAATTTTCAGGATGCTGTCATAAATCGTTTCTACTTTTTTCAGTGCACGCTCGCGGTTGTAGCCTTGCAGCTCATCTGCCACATTGATTACACCACCAGCATTGATCACGTAGTCAGGTGCGTAGATCAGACCCATTTCGTGAATTTGGTCGCCGTGTCTCTCTTCTTTCAACTGGTTGTTAGCTGCCCCAGCGATCACTTTTGCTTTGAAGAGTGGAATGGTGTCATCGTTGATGATTGCACCCAATGCGCAAGGAGAGAAGATATCGCACTCTACACCAAAGATCTCGTTTACGCCTACCGCTTTGGCACCGAAATCGTTCACTGCGCGATCTACGTTTTCTTGATTGATGTCCGTTACGATCAAATGCGCGCCTTCTTCATGCAGGTGGCGGCACAGATTGTACGCTACGTTTCCTACACCTTGTACGGCAATCACACGTCCGGAGAGAGAGTCAGAACCGTAAGCCAATTTAGCAGCAGCTTTCATTCCACGGTAAACACCATAAGCTGTTACTGGGGATGGGTTGCCACTGGAACCGAATGCTGGAGAAACGCCTGTGACGAAATCTGTTTCCAAGTGGATCATATCCATGTCTGCTACCGTTGTTCCTACATCCTCAGCTGTGATGTAACGGCCATTCAGCCCTTGAATATAGCGACCGAAAGCACGGAACAGCTCTTCGCTCTTGTGCTCACGCGGATCACCGATGATGACTGCTTTACCACCACCGATGTTCAGTCCTGCTGCTGCGTTTTTGTAAGTCATCCCACGACCGAGACGCAGTACGTCCACAATCGCCTCTTCTTCTGTTTTATACGGCCACATGCGCGTACCGCCGAGTGCTGGTCCTAATGTCGTATCATGAATGCAAATGATTGCTTTCAAACCGGAATTTTCGTCTTGGCAAAATACCAATTGCTCGTAATCGTACTTTTGCATGTAGTCAAAGATGTTCACTGAAGAAACCTCCCTAGTATCTTTCGTTTTCCGCTTAGGTAAGCTAGCGTAACAGTGGGCTCCATTTGGAGAATTTCCCGTCAAAAGGTATATGCAAAAGTCATGCCAATAAAATCAAACTTATGAAAGCGCTTTATTTACAAGAACGTGGAATGAGTATCCTGACGTCAAGTCTGCATTTTTTTGCATATACGCGCAAATATTTGCGTGCAATATTTTGCACAGCTGCTTCGTTACTCTTCCTGCACATCCATGATGCCCAATTTTTCCATCTTGTAGTACAAACTGCGAATCGCGATTCCGAGGCGTTTGGCTGCAAGGGTGCGATTGCCTTTGGCTGCTGCCAGTTCCCGCAATATGTGCTGACGCTCTGCCTTTTCCACAGCTTCTTTTAACGTGGTACCCGTGGAACCCTCATGCTGGGCCTCTTCCTTTTTGGTCGAAACAATTCTTCTTTCCAGTGGGGGTAAATGCTCCGGCAAAATGATTCGCTCGTTGATCCGCATATGAATCATCGCCCTGCCCAGTACATTCTCTAGCTCGCGTACATTGCCTGGCCAGTGATAGGACAGAAGCATCTGCCATGTTTCTTCATGCAGTTCTTCTACATTTCTTCCGTACTCCAGATTGGCTTTTCGTAGCAGGTGCATAGCAATCGGTTTAATATCTTCCAAGCGCTGTCTGAGTGAAGGGATATGAATCGGCACGACGTGGAGACGATAATACAGATCTTCACGGAAACGTCCCGCTCCAATCGCCGCCTCCAGATTCACATGGGTAGCCGCAATGACGCGAACATCGATGTTGATCGGTTTCGTTCCACCCACTCGTACAACCTCTCGCTCCTGCAGGACGCGCAAAAGCATGACCTGCATGCTCATGGACAGCTCGCCGATCTCGTCCAAAAAGATCGTTCCACCGCTCGCTTCCTCAAACAGCCCCCGCTTTCCTCCTCGACGCGCGCCTGTAAACGCGCCTTCCTCATAACCGAAAAGCTCACTCTCCAGCAGGCTCTCTGAGATCGCTGCACAATTGACACGGATGAATTGGTTGTATTTTCGTTCACTTTCATTATGTATGGCGTGGGCAAATAGTTCTTTCCCCGTTCCCGATTCCCCACGAAGAAGGACAGTTGCTGGAGTTGACGCCGCTTTTTTGGCTTGCTCGATCGCTTGCTGCATAGGCTCGCTATAGCCGATGATGTCTGCAAAGCTATATTTTGCCTCCAAATTGCGGATGATACGACGAGCTCTCTCCAGCTCTTCTGTCAGGCGCTTGAATTCGGAGACATCGTGAATGACGCCAACGCTGCCTTTCAGCTCCCCATCGACCACAACCGGTGCAACATTGACCACGACGTCCTTGCGCTTTGGTCCTAATTTCATAGGGACGCCTCTCACTGCCTTCTTCGTTTTCAGGACTTGCATGTGCATGCTATCGCCTTCGGAAATGTCTACCGTCGCTGGTTTCCCGATGATGTCGTCTTGCGAAAAGCCCGTAAGCCTTGTGTAGGCCTTGTTGATCAAAAGTCCATTCCCGAATTGATCAACGACTGATATTGCTTCGTCCGATGATTGAATAATCGCTTGCAGCATGCTCTGCAAATCTTTCAAGTTCGTCACTTCTTCTGCCAACGCCATGATTTCTGTAATATCACGGAAAATGGCAACGGCTCCGACAACTTCTCCTCGATCATTGCGAACGGGCACGCGGTTTGTAATAATCCGCGTCTGATTCGGCAAGACCTGCTCCTGATTCAATTCAGGAGAGCCTGTCTTTAATACAATATGTAACCGAGTGTTCGGTATACGCTCCGAGACTTTAGTATCCAGCACTTCACTCGCCTCGATGCCCATCAATCGCTCTGCAGCTTTGTTGAACAACGTAATAATTCCTTGGCGATTGACCCCGATAATCGCGTCATGAGTGGAGTTCAGCATCGTTTCGCGCTCCCGCTGATTTTGCATCAAGACTGCAATCAGCTTATCGCGTTCCCGAATCAATTTCATGACGATTCTCGTAAACGTTCCCGGGATGAGCACCGTCTTATCTTTCTTTAATTGCCTGAGATGCTCATACTCCCCCAAGTCCCCTGTAGCTTCTAAAATGACATCCAGATCCTCGTCCAAATAAGGCCGATAATCTTGATCGGCGGGAATCCCCAAAGATTGGGCCAACAGTATGCCTGGAGCGTCCGGCCGTTGATCGACCACAGCCACGACTTGTAATCGGTCCATCTGGTTTAGCATCCGCAGGAGTGCTGTACCACCACGTCCCGCACCAACGATGAGCAGCTTGTGCATGCGAGAGACCCCTCACTTTTTGAACAACCTCTTTACGATCTTACTCGTTACCATTGTACTCCAACAAATCGTTGATGGACAGGCGTTCTTCCCTAACGTGCGCTCGTTCGTGTGCAACAGGTACGGTGGACAAGGCTGTTCGCATCCGATATGATGAAAAGACCTTATTGTAGTTGGTGAAGTCGTTTACGCATTTGAGAAAGGGGTGAAAAACCCTTGGTTTTTCAGAAAATCATTGCACTCTTAATTATGGTAATCCCGGCGGCAATCGCCATGTACGGAATCAAGTTAATTCGTGACGCATTCTTCTATTCTGCCTCTCCTGATGTTGGATTTTTATGGGGAAAACTCATTCTAGGGATACTGGCTTTCGCCATCCCTGTATGGTTTATTGCCGGATTTATTCTCCATCACGAGCGCAAAAAAAATCGCGTACAGCCCCGTTTCATGGTTCCTGAACCTGATGACGAGGACTAGACCAAACCGGACGAGCCAGTCTGGTTTTTTTTATTTTCAGCTTCTGCAGCTCTCCCCCATTGATCGAGTCGTCGGAGCCAACCAACCTGTTCAATCACACGGGAAAACGAGCAAAATTCTGCCGTAACCTGAAGACACAAGAAAAGCACGAGCATACTCGCCTGTACATAAATCGGTGTCCCGATGACCAAGGAAAAGCCTACTGCAAAGCCCAAGGCATTCGCCCCTGTATCTCCGAGCATGATTTTGCCGCCAGCGTCATGAGGAAACATGAGCATACTCGCCACGAAGATAGGCATCAAAAAAATCCAGTTTGCCATCGCCGTACCGGCTCCTATTGTCCAAATGCCAAAGGCCCCTGCAATTGCTGTCAGGCCCCAAAACACTTTGATCGCCCTTGCAGGCCGCAAATCAAACAAGTTAATGATGTTGGGGGAGAGAGCAAGTAAACCAAAGGAAACAATACCTGCCCACAACGAGTTCGAAAGAGAGAAGGAAAGACAAAAAGCCGTGCTTGTCCCACCTATCAGCTTCCACATGCCACTGGTCATTCGCCTCTCTCTCCATAACACGCCGAAATGTCCACGAAAGCCTTTTGCATCCCGATCTGATGCGCGATCGTCACGCCACCCACAAAAGGCCATTGTGATCATACCTGTTAGAAATAAAAAGCCGTGCAGGAGAAGCTCGCTTTTGGCCCCTCTGAGCAAAAGAAATCCGATCAACACGATCCCGGTTATAGCGCTCGAACATACGAGGATAAGACCCCCTGCTGTCAGTACTGGCTCTCTATCGTAATTGAATCGATTCATCCCCATGGCATTAAGCTTTTGTATACCGATTTTATGCAGCGGGCGGTCAAGCACCAGCGGAAAAACGACCGCGACAAGCATCATAAACATCATGTTTTTCGTTTCCACTCATGCCCCTCCCACCATTTCCAGCATAGCGTTCGACTAATCGCGACAAACTCTTTCCCTCGATGACAGAAGCCTGCCCAATCGTTTTTCGTTTCACGGTGCGAAAAAAAGACAGGCACCTCTGCTACACGATACCCTGCCCGCAAAGCATCGACAGTGAGCCCCACCTCTATGCCGAATCCTTTATCCTGGCTCCCCAATCGGTTAAGAAGCTCGCGACGTATTGCCCGTTGTCCCGATAAAGGGGCTTTTGCTTCAAAGCCTGTCAACATCCGAATGCCATGATGGGCCAAGCCTTTTGCTAATCCGAGCCCTGCTTTCACTTGCGGAGGTGGAAGAACAGCTACCGCCATATCACAGACATCTTGTAGCACCGGCGTAACTAAATGTGCAGCTTCTGCTGCGCTGTCTCGCAAATCACCGTCGAGAAGCATGACCACATCCCCACTGGCGCACTTCCAGCCCAGTTGAACAGCTGCACCTTTCCCTTGATTGCGCGGCGCTCGAATCACCATATCCGCCCACTTGCTTGCGATGTGTGCCGTCTCATCTTTACTACCATCATCAACGACGATCAGTTCATCACAAAAAAAGCGTTCACGGATGGCACGGAGTGTATCACCGATAGAAGCCTGTTCGTTGAACGCAGGGATGACGACGCTAACTTTTTTCACGCGAGCCCTTCCTCTCAGCCAATCTATTTTGCACTTGCTCCAAAAGTGCCCATTGTTTTGCAGGAGAGTCAGGCACTTCTACGACCTGAATCCAGGAATTCGCCTGTTTTTCCCGTAGCCAAAGCGGGGCTTGCCTTGCTACCACCAAAAGCACCCCATCTTCCCACTTGTTTCCCTCGCGATACGAAACCACTTCCATTCCTACCGAATGCATCAGTTGCTTAATCTGTTCAGCAACGTTGCCATCCTCCTGCCAAACATACACCTTGCTTCCTGCCAGTTCATCCACATAGCGTATGCTCATGAGTTGGACGACTTCTTGGTTGCTGTGTGCAACTTCCTTGAGCAATCGATTCATTTGCTGCCTTAATTCATGATTGCTTTTGAGAGCGCGATCGTACTTTGCTTCCATATTGGAAAGAATGCCATTTGTTCCTTGCGTTATCCATGAATGGCCTGCCATCCCTCCTAACAAGATACCTACCCCAAGCGCGACAAATATGGCAGCCAGTGAAATCAAATGATAGCGGAAGGGTATCATGTATACCTCCATGAAAATGCGTTGTTCATAAAGTCCAAGTCCGCCACTGGGTCCAAATCATCTGGACAGCATGACGGGTGATCGGATTAATGACGAGCGCGGCTGAAACAGGGAGAAGCATAGCGACTATACACCACCCCCACAGCTTCCATGACTCGCTCGGCCGATAGAGATGACTGACTCCTTTGGCATCAATTAGCTTTGTCCCGATCTTCGTGCGTACCAATAACGTGCTCGCCATACCTTTGCGGCCTTTTTCCAGAAAATCAATCATATTGGTATGGGCACCGATCGTAACGATCAGTTCAGCCTCGTTTTCGTACGCTAACAGCATCGCCACATCTTCGCTCGTACCAGGCGCTGGCAACACATGAAAAGGCAAACCGAGTGCTTTTACGCGAATCGTTCCAGGTGCTGTCCCATCCACAAAAGCATGTACGACGATCTCCGCTCCGCTTTGGAGCGCTCTGTCCGAGACGCTGTCCATATCTCCCACTATCAGGTCTGGACGATACCCTGCTTCCATGAGGGCATCTGCACCGCCATCGACACCAATCAAAACAGGTCGATATTCGCGAATGTAGGAAGACAGCGTCAGTAAATCCTCTCTGTAATGTTTCCCGCGAACGACGGCAACGACGTGTCGCTGTTCCATTTTTGTATGTAATCGCACATGGCAAAGTGGTTTCAAAAATAGGTCTTTTTCCTTGCTGGCGTACAAAAGTGTATTGTCAATAAACGATGAGAGCGTGTCATCCAACTTGTCGTGCGCTTCATGCCATCGGTTCAAAATAGCTGGAACCGTCACCTGCTGCAGCCTACATACATGGACCCACTTCTCTTCCAATAGGATGTACAGATTTTCTTCACGTATCGTTGCATACTTGCCCTCGACCCATTCCACGAACGAATCCGACACATCTCCATCCAGTACCTCATAGAGTGTGACACCGTTTGTTAAAAGTTGACGAGCTCCTTCAGCCGGGTATTGCCCCGTCATGAATGGTGAAAGGTTGAGGACAACTTTTACCCCTCTTTCCAGCAAGGACTGTGCTGCTATCTCATCAACATCCGGATGATCAATGATGGCGATATGATGGGAGTGGAGACGTTTGCACAACTGCTTCGTCTTCAGATCAGCTGCTACGACAGCCGTGTATGAATGTGCTACAGAACTTTTTCGTTTGCCCACGTTTTCCACCTCCGCCTTTAGTATGCTAAATATTTCCTTCCTACATGCAAAAAAAAGAAGCCGTGCATCAAATGCACAACCTCTTTTAAGCGAAGCGTTTTCAGTTTCATCTACGCACCCTTGACCAGGTAGTAAATGATCAAACCATCTGCGAACAGGAAAACCATCAAAGATACAAAGCCAAATAAGATTGCAAATGTGTTTTTCGCTTTGATGGAACTCAAACAGCCCCAAGCAATAAAGAATGTGAAGATAAACATCAGGATGTCAAATAAAACTAGTTTCATAAACGACAACTCCTTCACCATGATGACGCAAACCGGAATACAATGGCAATTCCATTATATAGCTTCACGTATTATGAGACAAGCATATCCAAATTTGTGAACAAAAAGTTTCACAATTATTCCCCTTTTATTGTGCCACATGTTGCGTTGCCTATCCATATACTCCAGCAATCTTGCTCATTCCATTTTTCTTGCCCGGCTACGTGATCATGGATGGTGTGAATGAGGTCCTTCAGTTCCGCATCGGTCAATTCATGCAGAATGGAGCGGCCTTTTCTTGAAAGCAAGTCAGCTTCCAATTCAGACCAGCTATCGTATTCACGCCTTGTCTCCCATAGTGTTGTCTTGTTCACCTGTTTAAGCCCCGCGAGTTTCATGGTGTTCTGTACCGCTGTATCATCCGGTCTTCGTCTCTGTTCGATCGTGAGTAAGCGCGGGTACCGGGTAAAAAAATAACCGCGAAAATGAGTTGGCGATGCTGGCATTTTGACATCGTCTATCGTCCTGTCTTGTATGAAGCAAATTCCCCCCGGTGCCAAGAGCCTGATGACTTCCTTAAAAAACTTCTGCAAGTCTTGCTCCGGGAAATGATGGATCAAGGCGCGAGCGAATACAATATCCGCACACTGACTCGGTAAGCCTGTTGCGCGGGCATCGCCCTGTGCAAACGAAATCTTCGGATCGTCAGCGCATTGCTCTCTCGCCGCATCTACCATCACCTGGGAAAAGTCAATCCCTGTGACAGAAGCAGCTCCTAACCTAGACCAAGCCTTGCTGTAAATTCCACCACCACAACCGATGTCTACGACGTTTTTTCCCACAGGATTGACGAGTGACAGGATCGTCTGACTCCACGAATCGTCAGCGGTTCTTCCCGTATAGCTCAACTGGTTTTTCTCTGCATGAAAATCAATGGTCATTCCTATTTCGCCTCCATGAACTCCAGTCGGTTTCCAAATGGGTCCTCTGTGAAAAAGCGGATAAGGTGAGGAATTTCTTCGTCAATCCGAAACGATACCCCATTTGCTTGCAGATGCTCCATCAACGAACCAATGTTTTGCACAAGGAACGCCGGATGTGCTTTTTTCGCGGGAATGAATCCTTCCTCTACGCCAATATGAATCATTTGAGCGCCACATTGAAACCATACTCCACCTCGTACGAGAAGCTTCTCTGGCTTTGGAACCTCCGGCATTCCCAAAAGCTCACCGAAAAACTTGCGGGCTACGTCCTCCGTTCCTCCTGGTGCTGCTAATTGTACATGATCGAGCCCAATCCATTCATGCTTTGTTGTCATCGTCTTCATTTCCTCCTCTTTTTTTACACAGAACCATCCATTCGTCAATCTGATGGTTCATTACTTTGCCTTCCTTTGTGGTAAGCCCGAGATATTCCTTTTGTTCGTCTGTAGCGTTTAGCAGCAGTTTTTCGACGTCCGCCTCCTGCTCAACTGATTCGGAAGTACGCTGAACCCATGGTAAAAACTCAAACCTTTTTTTGCGTTCCTGCTGCTTTTGTGGATTCAAGCCGTTCGCTTCAAACAAAGCGCGCCATTCACTTACAGAAAGACAGCGAACATGACTGGGATCGCGTGTTTTCTCTACTTCATTTATGAATGCCGAGAGTGACGACTCCTCAGGCGAAACATTGTCGATGAAGAGAAACAACCCACCAGGGGACAGCACGCGACTCACCTCACGAACAAAAGCCGCCGGATCTGGAAAATGATGAGCCGCGATTCGGCATGTGACGATCTCAAATGATTCATCGAGAAACGGAAGAGATTCTGCATCAGCCTGAACATACATCACATTATGAACAAGTGCTGTATCATTGGCCGCAGCCGCCGCCATGAGCATCGGGCGAGTCAAATCCGTGGCGACGACCAAGCTCACATGTGGAGCCAATGTCCTCGCTACGTGCCCACCTCCTGTGGCGATATCCAGTGCCCGCCACTTCTCTGCTGGCTGCATCCACTCCACCATCAGTTCCAGGTCGCTACCATTTGCATGCGTCTTGCTTTGCACGTATTGCTCGGCATTTTTTCCAAATTGCGCTTGTACAGCTTGTTTGATCTCCTCATTCTTCATCGGGAACACCTCCTGCCTACATCATATTCCAATGTTTGTCATCTTTGTTATAGAATACAGATAACTAGTTATCAAGAATTTGAATAGGAGGCAACTCACAATGGATCGAGAAAGTCTTGAGGTATTTTTGACGATTGCTCGTCATGGATCGATTAATCGCGCTGCACAAGCATTATTTTTGGCGCAATCAACATTGACGCACCGATTGAAGCAGTTAGAGCGCCAGGTTGGAAGTGCGCTTTTTGTTCGTACTGCCTCAGGAGTTAGTCTTACAGGCGAAGGACGTCGGTTACTACCAGTGGCTACAAATATCGTGGAGCAAATGCGCTCCTTTATCCAAGAGAAAGAACAGCGCCAATCGATGAACATCGTCGCAGGAAAAGCTTTTGTCGCCTATGAACTGCCGAGGCTGATCGGGGAGTACCGGATTGCTCATCCGGGCTTTACCTGCTACGTCCGCTCTACGTTGTACGAGGAGTCACTCAGCGCTCTGCTAACCGGAACGGCCGATATTGCCTTTCTCGGGAGTGAAATGTATCACCCACATATCCATCAAGAATTCCTTCCCAGCGATCGCCTCCTGCTCGTCATGGCACCAAGTCATCCTTGGGCAAACGGGTTTCCTGGTTTTCAGGCATGGGGAACCGAGGAAATGATTGTGTTCGGGAATCACACTGCTCCTTATCGCCAACGGATTGACCGCTATCTGGCACAGCAGGGAGTTTTTCCGAATATTATTATGGAATTGGACAGCTTCAATGCTGTTAAAAAAATGGTCGAACGTCAGCTAGGGATCACGATCCTTCCGGAAAGAACCATACAACAAGAGCTAGCGACCGGAAGATTGGTCGCCTACGATATCGCAAACGGCGAATTAGTACGCCCCACGCTCATCGCCTACCTGCATCCAAAAAAAGAGGACGATGCTTTCCAGCAATTCGTCCAATGGATCAAGGAACATTATTAACAAAAGTTTACTGTAGGGTTAGTACCGTAAGCTCCGGGCGGCAAAATAAACGAACAGGCAAGATCGTCGTACCCAATCCTCTGTTGGTGTACACAGCCATGCCACCTACCTGATACAGTCCTTGTACATATTTACGCCCGTATTGCGGCGCCAAGAGATGACCAATGAAGGGCAAGCGCACTTGTCCGCCATGGCTGTGTCCGGACAGTTGGAGAAGCACGGGATGCTCTGACGCAATATCAGCAAAATCAGGCTCGTGCACCAACAAGATCACGCTGCCCTCCGGCGGGATATTTTCCAACGCCCGCGGAAGATCAGGTACGCCATAGAAAACATCATCGACCCCCGCCATGTATAACTGCTGGCCATCTTTGTGCACGACAACGTGCCGATTATCCAACACTTCGAATCCAGACGCGACTAAGCCATCTCGAACTTTTTGTTGTTCACCAGCTCGATAATCGTGGTTGCCTAAAACGGCGAATTTGCCTAATGGGGCTAGGAGCTGATTGAAAAGGGGAACAGCGGCGAATAGCGGTCGCGTCACTTCATCTACGATATCCCCTGTGAAACAAATCAAATCCGGTTTTTCGCTCTGAATCAAGGCAATAATCGACTCCAACTCTTTCGGTTCAAAATAATGGCCGAGATGGACATCACTGAATTGAATGAGCTTTGTCCCCTTAAAGCTTTCTGGCAATCCCGGTATCGTGATGGACAATCGCACGATATCAAGCGCTTTCCGTTCCCATACATGACCGTACACGCCAATCGCTACACCGAGACCAATCAATCCACCTACCCATTTCGTGACTTTGTGGAGAAATGTTTTTCTTGAAATGGGGGCAAGGTTAGGATCATTCACTGTCTTTCGTTCGCCCATACCCATTCACGACAACGTCCAATCTTCCCGTCACCGGGTCAATGAGTAAGCCATGCACCTCCACATTAGGTGGGAGGAGTGGGTGATTTTTAATCGTTTCTACGCTATTTTTCACACTTTCTTCTACACGATCGAATCCGTGCAACCATTTATGTAAGTTAATCCCTGCATGTTGAAGCGTGGAAAACGTTTGAGCCGAGACTCCTCGCTCCAGCATCTTCTCCATCGTGCGTTTGCTGTCTATCGCACTCATCCCGCAGTCATAATGCCCAACGACCATCACTTCTTCGGCATTCAATTCGTAGATCGCAATCAGAATACTACGCATGATACTCCCAAAAGGATGGGACACGATTGCCCCGGCGCTTTTTACGTGCTTGATATCTCCATTGCGCATGTTCATGGCTTTCGGCAGCAGTTCAACCAAACGGGTATCCATACAAGATAGCACGACCAATCGTTTATCAGGAAACTTGGTGGTTTGGTACTTTTCATATTCTTGGTTCGCCACAAATTCACGGTTAAATGCGAGAATTTCATCTAAATTGCGCACTTTCACAGCACCTGCCTCGCTCTTTGTAGTATGTATTTGCATCGTATGCTTTTCTATTTTACATAGGAGAATCAAAATCTCGCAAGTGACTGTGGCAGTTTCTTATCAAGTGGTTCATTTTTTCAGGATGTAATGTTGCTCGTCTAAACGAAATTTTTTTGGTGAAAAGAGGTTCTCAATCGTCGAGTAAATTGGTTCTCTTTTCGTGAATTTCTCACCTATCCATAGACCATACAGTTCAACCTGCGTCTTGTCGTGATCAAGTAGCTCCTCGCACCAAGCACGTAGATGCATCATTCTGGCCATGCTTTTTTGATAGTCCTCTACGTATCTTTGATATTGACGAGGTCTCTCCTCTTCTGGGTACATCCCGAGTTTTACTTTATCTGGATGCTTGGAAATGCTAAAACTGCAAGCGCAACCCTCTTCGGTTGTCACCAGCCATGCCTGTTTTTGCGGAAAATACTTGAATAAATCAGGGCTTTTTTCCCGTGACAGTTTGCCTGTCAAAACATAAGGAGAGAGTAGTGGCTTTGGTTCAAATCCTGGCGTTTCTTTTATCATAACGATTAATTCTAAGCACATTACTTCAATTCCTCCAGAAAGAGTAGAAACATCGAAGTGAGACATCTACACGTTCATTAGTCATTTCATCATGTTAATACTTGGAAAAGTTTATCTATTTGTTTCTTACTGGCGAATGACTCATCCATCGATAAAAAGGATAATAGGGTCATCGCTTTTTTTGCTTTATTTGCCGCAAACATTTTGTGATGACCATCCAATAAAAAATGACTATAAACCCATACCTCGTCAAAATGATTTAACGGATATTTTATATCTAAGAAAGAAATACTCAACGCTGTTGGTGTTTCTTTTACATCCACTCTTTCCATGTAATCATTTATTGTTATAGGATTTAATGATTCACTGGATTGAATGGGTACTATATATTCTTCCATTTTCCTCATACTGCTTATATTCCTTAGCCCAGCCTTGTAGTACTCAGTCCCATATTCCTCTCTTTTCATCCTAGGATACACCTTCAGCAAAGTTGCAATGTAATGACCATTGGGAATAAGACAGGATAAATCAGACAGGAAAGCTTGGTCCAGTTTATTTATCCCTTGATTTAATTGGTTGGATATTTTTGTTGAGTTTTTCATATCCATTCCTGAAACGTCGGCATAAAAAAGACAGGTTTCACAATCAATACCTGTATTGGCGATCTCTTTTCCCTCAATGGTTAGATACCTTTGACGATAACCAGCCTGCTTATACTCAATAGGTGATGTGGAAGAACGAATACTAATTTCTTTATAGGACAGTAGTTTGCTCATTTATTTTTATCTCCGACTGAAATAGTTCTAAATCAATAAAACCTACAAATCAGTATTAAGCTTTAAATTTAGATGGGTTTTCAACATAACTTTCAATCACATAGCCACAATGTGTACAGATTCTATGAATGATTTCAGAACTAATAGGAATAAACTTACCTAAGGGAAATACTCCCGCTTGCGGAGCTTGCTTCCCTTTTCCAATCTCACTGCAACCACATTTTGGGCATTGCTCTATTTGATTTTCCATTTTGCTCCTCGGGATCTCGTATTTTATTTTTAAAATACCTTTTCCTATTATACCTAATTTTCCCAGAAACAGCGATAAAGCCTTGAAACTGTCTGCGGAATGAGAAGCCTACATTTGCACAAGCATTGTGAGCGATTGTTATCCATACAAAAAGACACTAACAATAGCTAGTGTCCTTTGTATTGGTTATTTTCTTATCCATTACTTTTTGCTACGACTACACCCTAGCTAATCTTCGCCTCAATCCGCAGCTTGTCCGCCACCATGGCAATGAACTCACTGTTAGTCGGCTTCGCCTTGGTGTTGGAAATCGTATAACCAAACAAGCTGGAAATAGAGTCCAAATTACCACGGGACCACGCTACTTCTATCGCATGGCGGATCGCACGTTCTACGCGACTAGCGGTTGTATTGAATTTCTTGGCAATGTCCGGGTACAGGACTTTGGTAATCGAACCGAGCAGCTCGACATCGTTGTATACCATTGTAATCGCTTCCCGCAAATACAAATAACCTTTGATATGAGCAGGAACTCCAATCTCATGAATGATGCTGGTGATGCTCGCGTCCAAATTGCGTCCGCGGATTTGTAAGGTAGCTTGTGGTTTCACAGAAGAAACAAAAGAAGAGGCAGGTTTTGTTGTAATGATTTGACGGATGCGCTGTGCCAGCACCTCCATATCAAACGGTTTCAAAATGTAGTATGCTGCTCCCAGCTCTACTGCTTTCTTCGTAATTTCTTCCTGCCCGAAAGCAGTCAACATGATAATTTTAGGTTGAGGACTTAAGCGCATGGCCTGAATTTGCTCCAAAACAGCCAAGCCATCCAGATGTGGCATGATGATATCCAAAATTAATACATCGGGTACACGTTCCTGCAGCAGTCGAACTACCTCATTGCCGTTGTAAGCAACACCTACAACATTCATGTCATACTGGCTACTGATGTACTCTTCCAACAGATTTACAAATTCACGGTTATCATCTGCCAACAACACTTCAATCTTGCTCAAGGTCGTTCCTCCTAACAATGGACGGTCTTTTGGAAAGAAGGTGGCGTTCTAGGGGTAACAAATCTAAAAGGATTAGTCCATACCATCTTTTCTCTACAAAAATTATTCGACAAAGCAAATTCCATTCCTGCCAATGACGAAAGATTGAATGATTTAACTGATATTTCGACAAAGAATCCATTCATTTCCAAGCGATTCGTCAAAGGACTGCAAAAATCGAAAAAGCCGCCTCGCTTCGTTCGCGTGACGGCACTTCATTCAGGCAGCTTTGGTTGTATGGGTTCGAGATTCGGCAGTACCTCGCACATTCACACCAGCATCCTGAAGCATCCACTCAATGTAGCAGCCGTATCCCGAAGTAGGATCATTGACAAACACGTGCGTGACGGCACCGACAATCTTGCCTTTTTGAATGATGGGACTGCCGCTCATCCCCTGTACGATGCCACCTGTCTTTTCCAAAAGACGTTTGTCCGTGACTTTAATAATCATCCCTTTGGTTGCAGGAAAATGCTGCTTGACCACGTTTGCGATCTCAATATCGAACTCTTCTACCTTTTGGCCTTCCACGACAGTAAGAATTTTGGCTGGCCCTTCCTCTACCTGCTCAGCAAGAGCGATTGGTAACGGCTCCTGGTAATAGCTGCGTTTAGGCTCGTCCTTCATTTTGCCGAAAATGCCAAAAGGGGTGTTTTTCGTTATATTTCCGAGAACTTCACTTTCATTGTAGAAACGCGCAAATTTCTCCCCTGGGTTGCCACTTTGTCCTTTTTCAATCGATGTGACACTTGCTTGCACGATCTGGCCATCTCCTACGACAATGGCTTGACCAGTATCAACGTCGGAAATGACGTGCCCTAATGCCCCGTACGCTTTGGAATTCGGATCATAAAAGGTCAGTGTCCCTACTCCTGCCGCTGAATCCCGAATATAGAGACCCATACGGTATTCACTGTCTTTTTTGTCTTTTGCCGGGTGCAAAGTGAGCGAAAGCTTTTCCTTGCCACGAACGACAAGCAATTGAACGGAATGATTCTTTTTCCCCGTTTCGTTAATCAATTTCTTTACGTCGTTCATGTCATTGATGTACATGTCGTTCATTTTGATAATCATGTCACCGACGTGTATACCTGCCTGTTCACCTGGAGAAAACTTGTTTTTACCATTGTCAACTAAATGATGACCGACAACCAAAACACCCGCTGTTTGCAGCTTCACCCCGATTGACTGTCCACCAGGGTACAACCGCAGATCTGGCAATACATTTACTTTTACAGCAGTCAGCGGAATGTTATGCCACTTCACCTGCAATTGGGCTTCCCCAGCCCTACGCGGTTCAACGGACATAGGCCTGCTCAAATCAACGGATACCTCACGCGCCTCTGTCCCGTTAACGTGCAAAATATCAGGATTGCTATTGATTAGCGTGCCCATTACCGGCACAGAGACCCGCAGTTGCTCGAGGGACCCTTCCATCAAACGCAATTCACGGGGAAAGGAGGACAGATCGCGGAACGGGGTGGAACTCACGACAAGCGCCGTGATGAGGAGAAGGAGACTTCCCATCCATTTTCTTTTGTTTTGTCGGATCACCAGTAATCACTCCTACCGTTCCCTACCTACACCTACAAAACAAAACGGTCAGGTCCGTTTTGTTTGACCGCAAGCGGTCATGAGGGACACCTCCACCTTGTGTACCTTTAATGTTGCCACCAGCCAAGCGGATTATGTCAGGAAAATAACCCACTCTGAACATTAGAAAACCAAGCTTCACCAAGCCCTTGGGAGGGCATTGCTGCACTCTTATCAACGAAAAAAAGACTGCCAACTAAAATTAGCTGACAGTCTTTCGTTCACGACCGAGGAGGATCATCTCGCGTGCATGTTCTTCTGTTTTCGCTGTTACCTCTGCCCCGCTTAGCATGCGAGCCAGCTCCGTTACCCGTTCATCATCAGACAAACGATGCACCAGCGTCTCCGTTTCATTCTCGCTCATTTCCTTTTTGATCAGAAAATGCGCGTCTGCCATGGATGCGACCTGGGGTAGGTGCGTAATGCACAGGACTTGGCGCTGCCCAGCGACTCGGGCGAGTTTTTCTGCTATCGCTTGAGCGGCTCTTCCGCTTACACCCGTGTCGACTTCATCAAAAATAAGGGTCTCCACTTGATCCGTACCCGCCAAAATCGTTTTGATGGCCAGCATGACACGAGACAGCTCCCCGCCGGAAGCAATCTTCGCCAAGGGACGCAATGGCTCACCCGGGTTAGGTGAGATTAAAAACTCGATCTGATCCATTCCGTTCGCATCTACGAAGCGCTTGATTCCGTCGATTTCTACCCCGTCATCATCCGGCGTCTGTCTGACGTCGATGGCAAAACGAGCCCGCTCCATGTGCAGTTCTTTTAGCTGCTGCTCGATTTCTTGTGCGAGTTTTCCTGCACATTCGGAACGAATAACCGACAACTCCAATGCCTCCACCGCCAAATCGGCTGCAAACTCCTGTAATTGCTTTTCCACCTGCTGGAGGCGGTCTTCGTAGTGATGCATGTCATCCAATTCATCCTGAATCGTGGCAGCGTACTCCAAAATATCGTCTACACTTTTGCCATACTTGCGTTTTAACGACTGGATTTGATCAAGACGGCGTTCTACTTCTGCCAGCTGCTCCGGTTCAAAATCCATTTGGTAAGACAATTGACGAAGGTTATGTACCACATCTTCTATCTGGTAGTATGCCGATTGGACCATCTCCAAAATCGGAACGAGCTGTTCTTCGTAGTTCACACCACGCTCAAGCTCTCCCATCGCATGCCCTAACCAATCCATGCCTTTTTGGTCACCATGCAATGCGCGGTATGCATCTTGAATCGTTGAATAAACTTTTTCAATGTTCATCCATTTTTTCCGCTGCTGCATGAGCTTCTCATCTTCGCCTGGCGTGAGAGTTGCCGCCTCAATTTCATCCAGCTGATATTGCAATAGATCGATGCGCTGTACCAGCTCCCGATCATTACGCGCCATACGCTCCAGATCTTGCTTTGTTTTACGGTAGGCAGCATACAGCGTACCGTACTCTTGCTTCGCAGATCCCAAAGCGGCCTCCCCATATGCATCGAGCCAATTGATATGCTTGTCTGACTGCATTAGCATATGCGTATCGTGTTGTCCATGCACCGTAACCAGCCATGGCCCTAACTCACGCAGCATAGCGAGAGTTACGAGCTGGCCATTAATTCGAATGATACTCTTCCCTTGATTCGATATATCTCGGCGTACTACGAGCATGCCGTCTTGCTCAATCTGGACACCGACATTCTTACAAACGTCAAGTCCAGGGTGACCAGGCGGCAATTCAAACAGCCCTTCCACTTCTGCACGAGGCTCACCGTATCGGACAAAATCAGCCGAAGCCCGGCCTCCTAACAACAGTCCTAGCGCATCGATAATGATGGATTTACCGGCACCAGTCTCACCTGTGAGGATGTTTAACCCTTTTTGGAAAGAGACTGTCACTGATTTGATGATGGCAAAATTTCGGATCGAGAGTTCCACTAGCATCGCAAGCGACCACCTTCTACAACATTTCCATTAAGCGTTTCGTCACTTCATTGGTATTTTCTTTGGAACGGCAAATAATCAGGATGGTGTTGTCGCCACTGATTGTCCCCATGATTTCTTCCCACGGAAGGTTGTCAATCAGTTCAGCTACCGCATTCGCATGTCCCGATAGTGTCTTCAGTACAATAAAATGATCAGCTTGGTCAATGCTAATAAAGGAATCCACAAGCATGCGTTTCAGCTTTTGCAGTGGATTGAATTTTTGTTCAGCAGGCATTGAATACTTATATCGTCCATCAGGGAGCGGCACTTTTACCAAGTGTAGTTCCTTGATGTCTCGGGATACAGTCGCTTGCGTTACGTTAAAGCCAGCAATCCGCAAGCGGTCCACCAGATCATCCTGTGTTTCCACCTCTTGATTGCTGATGATATCCCGAATTCGAATATGTCGTTGCCCTTTGTTCATATGGATTACTCCCATTCCCCTTGTAATTTCGTTCGTATTGCTTCGAAAAAGCCACCTTTTTTCCACTTAATCAGCGGGGTAACACACGGTGACTTTTTAATGTAAATCTGATCGCCGCCCTCGAGTCGATATCCAAACTGCCCGTCTATGGACAGTCCCATCTCTTGATGAATGGCATCTACTTCGACCCGGATCGTTTGATTGCCTGACAGTACCATTGGCCGGGCCGTCAAGGAATGAGGAGCCACTGGCGTCAGTAATAGCATGTCCACATTGGGCGCCACTATAGGGCCGCCTGCAGAGAGTGAGTATGCCGTTGATCCTGTTGGCGTAGAGACAATGACACCATCTCCGCTGAACGTCGCGACGTACTCATCATCCAGAAAGACCGCACATTGAATGATTCGGCAAAATGACCCTTTGGCAATGCCTATATCATTCATTGCCGTGTATGTCCCCAGCGTGGTTCCTTTTCGCACCAAACAAGCTTCCAGCATCGCTCTCTTTTCAATGTCGTACTTTCCAGAAAGGAGATTGTCTACAGCCTGAGGCAGATGCTCCGGTTCCGCTTCCGACAAAAAGCCCAACGTGCCTAAATTAATTCCAAATATCGGGATCGAGTGACCGGCAAGCTGGCGAGCAATTCTGAGTAGCGTGCCATCGCCCCCTAATACACAAACCAAATCCGCCTGCTTCCCCATCTCTTCTACAGATGCGCCCAGCTCTGGATGCCCTACATCTGATGCGACATGTTCATCCAGGAATACGTGCGCCCCTCTGTCCTCAAGTAAATACAGCAGTTCCCGTGCAACGATACGTGCTTCAGGTTTTCCTTTGTTCGCTATGATTCCAATTTTCTTCACGTGGTCCACCCCAAAACTGGTTGGTTGGAAATCCTTCTTGAACAACCTCATATTCAAGTATACAACTTCACATGCATAAATAAAAAGCCTCGATTGTGACAAAACTCCCGAGGCTTTGGTTTTTTATCCTATTTCAAATTCGCATGTGCAGAGGCAACTACCTCTGTTACGCATTGCAACCATGCTTCCGAATCCATGCCGCCCTCACTTTTCTGGACATGCATAACAAATTCAATGTTTCCTTCTCCCCCTGTAATTGGAGAGTAGTCCAAGCCCTTTAGCGCGAAACCCAATCCACTGGCAAATTGACCGATGTCAGTCAGTACGCTCTCGTGTACTTCTGGATCACGGACGATTCCATTCTTTCCGACTCTATCCTTGCCGGCTTCAAATTGAGGCTTAACCAGCGCAACGACGTCACCGCCGTCGAGCAGAAAACGGTACAACACCGGCAAAATCAATCGCAATGAAATAAACGATACGTCAATCGATGCCGCGTTTGGACGTTCATGTTCAAAAGCTTCCGGGTCCATATGACGGAAATTTGTCCGTTCCATGACGACCACTCGTTCATCCTGTCGCAAGGTCCACGCGAGCTGTCCGTACCCGACATCAATAGCGTATACAAGTCGCGCACCGTTTTGCAGCGCACAGTCCGTAAATCCGCCCGTGGAGGCCCCGATGTCCATCATGACACGATCCTTCATGTCGATCTCAAAGACACGCAATGCCTTTTCCAACTTGAGGCCACCCCGACTCACATACGGGTGTACCTCGCCCTTCACCGTAATCGCAACATCCTCGGCAAATTTGGTTCCCGGCTTGTCACAGCGCTCGCCAGCTACTTGCACAAGGCCTGCCATTACGGCTGCTTTTGCTTTTTCTCTGGTCTCATAATGGCCTCTCTCGACCAAGAGAACATCAACCCGTTCTTTTCTTACACTCATGCTTCCACTACGCCCTTCGAAATTGGCATCAAGGATCGGACACGAGCAGCGATATTATCAGCTGTGAGCCCTACCTCTTGCCGCTGTTCTTTCACACTTCCATGCTCAACAAAATAATCAGGTACCGCGACAACCTGTACATTCATGCCGTGATAGCCTGCACGATTGTAGCATTCTATGACAGCGCTGCCGAATCCGCCCATTTCACAGCCCTCTTCGACCGTAATGATATCGTAGCCTTCCTTCGCCAGACGGTACAAAAGCTCTTCGTCCAGAGGCTTGCAAAAACGTGCATTGACCAGCATCGGTTTGATTCCTTCTTCTTGAAGCTGATTGACAGCCGCCTCAGCAATTTCAAATACGTGACCGAACGAGAGAATCGCCACGTGTTTGCCTTCTCGTACAATCTCCGCTTTTCCGATTGGCAGCACTTGCAGATCATCATCCATTTTGACGCCACGAATCGGTAATCGCGGATAACGATAAGAGATCGGACCGTCTTTATATTCCACTGCTGTCTTCATCATGTGACGCAGCTCATTTTCATCCTTCGGTGCCATAATGACCATATTTGGAATGATGCGCATGAATGCCACATCGTACATCCCTTGGTGTGTCTCCCCGTCTGCTCCGACGAGCCCAGCACGGTCAACAGCGAAAATCACGTTGAGTTTTTGGCGCGCGACATCGTGGACCAGCTGATCATAGGCTCTTTGCAAAAAGGTCGAATAAATCGCAAAGACCGGCTTCAAGCCTTGTGTCGCTAATCCTGCCGCAAATGTACATGCGTGCTGCTCTGCAATCCCAACGTCAAACAGTCTGTCAGGGTACTTCTGTCCAAATGGGATCAAGCCTGAACCCGCTGGCATCGCAGGGGTAACAGCTACGATCGAATTGTCTTCATCTGCGAGCTTCATCATCGTTTCCGCAAAAACAGACGTATACGTTGGTGCAGATTTCGGTGTATCACCTGACTCGATTTTATACGTACCGATACCATGCCACTTGACTGAGTCGGCTTCAGCTGGCGCATAGCCTAGTCCTTTTTTCGTGATGGCATGAATCAAAACAGGGCCTTTTGTATGCTTGGCTGTCTTTAATGTATCGAGCAACAGCTCCATGTTATGTCCGTCGATTGGGCCAATATACGTAAAGCCGAGCTCTTCGAAGAGAACGCCAGATACGAGCAAGTACTTCATGCTGTCCTTGAAGCGTTCAGCCATGTGAGCCAATTTGCCCCCTACAGCCGGAATGGATTTCAACAATCCTTCGACTTCATCCTTCGCCCATTGATAGTTCTCCGTCGAGCGAATTTTCCCCAAGTAGTTATGCAAGGCCCCAACGTTTGGCGCGATGGACATTTCGTTATCATTTAACACAACGATGACATTCTTACGCTCATGACCGATGTGGTTCAAGGCCTCCAGAGCCATACCACCTGTCAGCGCACCGTCACCGATGACTGCAATGACATGATTCTTTTCCTTTTTCAAGTCCCGCGCAGTCGCCATCCCCATTGCGGCAGACAAAGACGTACTGCTATGTCCGGTTTCCCAGACGTCATGCGGGCTTTCTACCATTTTTGGGAACCCACACAGACCTTTATACTGACGCAAGGTCGGAAACATCTCCCGGCGTCCTGTCAGCATTTTATGTACGTATGCTTGATGTCCGACATCCCAGATCAGCTTGTCCTTAGGACTGTCAAAAACATAGTGCAGCGCTAGCGTCAACTCGACGACTCCCAGATTCGGCGCGAGATGACCACCTGTTTTCGATAGCGTCTCGATTAGAAACTGACGGATCTCGGATGCCAATGTATGTAGCTGCGGTTGCGTGCACTTTTTCAAGTCTTGAGGATCATTTATAGTAGTAAGCAGCATTGGTATTCCTCACTTTCCACTGTTCGTTCTCCGGCGATTGTGCATGCTGCATATCAATCAAGCCACTAGAAAACCCGGCTTTCCTTATTGCTATAGCCGATTTCGCTTATTTTCAGCTTGATTCATTATAACGGTTTCTTAATAAAAACACCACTTTTCATCAACATATACGAATATGAAGGCGATACCTTGCATTTTCTGGTAAGATGATTTTGAATACATACTCCGAACAAAAGAGGTGGACGTCCGTGAAGTTCTCACAAATTCAGTATGAGCGCATGGATATGGACAAAGTTGAAGGACAATTCACGCAATTATTGGAAGCGTTTCAACATGCTGCAAGCTTCCCTGAGCAAGATACGATCATGGCTCAATTGAACAAACTGCGACAAGAAGTGGAATCTGCGCGTAATGTCGCACAAATCCGCCACACGATCAATACAGAAGATCCTTACTACAAAGCAGAGCAGGACTATTGGGATGAAGCAACTCCTTTGTATACCGGAATCGTTTCCCGCTACTATCAGGCAATCGTCGATTCTCCCTTCCGCGCTGACTTGGAAGAAAAATGGGGAGCACAGCTGTTTCGCATCGCTGAGAGCACACTCCGTACATTTTCGCCAGAAGTTATCACTGATTTGCAGGAAGAAAATCGTTTGGCTAGTCAATATGTCGCTCTGAAAGCTTCTGCCAAAATCATGTTTGAAGGAGAAGAGCGAAACCTTTCAGAGATGATTCCTTTTACAATCGCGAAGGATAGAGACATGCGCAAACGCGCTAATGAAGCGAAGTATGATTATATGCGGCAAAATACGGACGAATTTGATCGCATTTACGATCAGCTCGTCAAGGTACGCACACGCATCGCCAAAAAACTCGGCTTCAATAGCTTTGTGGAGCTAGGCTATGCACGTATGAACCGTTCTGATTACAACGCAGAAATGGTAGCCAGTTTCCGCCAACAAGTGCTTGCGCACATCGTTCCAGTAGCATCAAAGCTCGTTGAACGTCAGCGCCAGCGCATTGGTGTAGATACACTTGAGTATTACGATCTTTCCTTTGATTTCGCTACAGGGAATCCGAGCCCGAAAGGCCCGCCGGAATGGATTGTGGAAAACGGGAAAAAGATGTATGCCGAGTTGTCACCTGAAACCGACGAATTTTACAACTTCATGCTGGACAATGACTGTTTAGATCTATTGAGCAAAAAAGGAAAGGCTACAGGCGGCTACTGTGAATACATCAGCCAATACAGGCTCCCCTTTATTTTCGCCAATTTTAATGGTACATCCGGTGATATTGACGTACTTACGCACGAGGCAGGACATGCGTTTCAGGTGTATGTAAGCCGAGATTTTGAGGTCCCTGAATATCATTTCCCAACCTACGAGGCGTGTGAAATACATTCAATGAGCATGGAGTTTTTGACCTGGCCATGGATGGAGCATTTTTTCAAAGAAGATACCGATAAATACAAATTCTCTCATCTGAGTAGTGGACTCCAGTTCATTCCGTACGGCGTGTCTGTTGATGAGTTCCAGCATGTTGTCTACGAGCACCCAGATATGACCCCAGCAGAGCGCAAACAGGCTTGGCGTGAAATTGAGCGCAAGTACCTCCCGCATCGCAATTACGCACAGAATGAGTATCTGGAGGATGGCGGGTTCTGGCAGCAACAAACGCATATTTTTCAAAGTCCCTTCTATTACATCGACTACACACTGGCCCAGATTTGCGCGTTCCAATTTTGGAAACGGTCTCAATCTGAGCCAAAGCAAGCTTGGGAGGATTATTTGACGCTTTGCCGCGAAGGTGGCAGTAAGTCATTCCTCGAACTGGTACAAGTGGCGAAGCTGTATTCTCCATTTGAGGGCGACAGTATCCCATCAGTGATTGGCGAGATTGAACAATTTTTAAATAGCATTGACGATAAGAAGTTGTAATTAGGTAGGTATGCAAAAAAGCTGGCATTTCCCGTATGGGTTGCCAGCTTTCACTTATTTATTACGATCACGCACGTAGTCGGCCAAAGGGCTGAGTGCAGAATTCTCGATTCCCGCATCTGCAAGCGCTGCTTTTGCCTCCGCAATCAATTCGGTAAGACGCGCCTTCGATTCGGCTAGACCAAGAAGCGATGGATACGTCGCCTTTTCCCGATCCGCATCGCTGCCAACTGCTTTCCCCAGCTCTTGGGCATCTCCTTCCACATTCAAGATGTCATCCTGAATTTGAAAAGCAAGACCAATGCAAACACCATAGCGTGTCAATGCTTCCATTTGTCCTTCGGATGCTTCTGCGAGGTAGCCTCCCCCGCGCAAGGCTGCGATCAAGAGATCACCCGTTTTGTGACGATGGATAAATTCGAGCTGATCGAGGGTAAGGCGCTTACTCTCCCCTTCGATATCAGCCATTTGTCCACCGACCATGCCAGTTGCTCCTGCACGTTTTCCCAGCTCCGCAATCAGTTTCACGGTAGTAGCCGCTGAAACATCAGCGCGATCCATGTAAGCTTCTGCAATGTATGCGAACGCTCTCGTCAGCAAGGCATCTCCTGCCAGGATGGCTGTTGCTTCACCGAATACTTTGTGATTGGTTGGTTTTCCGCGACGCAGATCATCGTCGTCCATCGCAGGGAGGTCATCGTGAATCAAGGAGTACGTATGTATCATTTCCAAGGCAGCCGCAAATGCCACACCCCGTTCAATCGGCTTGTCCAATGCTTCGAGGACCGCCAACACCAGCATGGGACGCAGCCTCTTTCCGCCTGCCATGAGCGAATACTTCATGGATTCGTACAAGTTTTCCGGAACTCCTTGCTGCTCAAGGGCTGGCAGGAGTCTTTGTTCTATATAAGCGGTCTTTTCCACCAAATAACTCTCGAATGTATGCACGCCGATCATTATTCTCCTTCCACGCGAAAAGCCTTCTGCTTTACCTGCCCGTCTTCTTCTACCAACTGGGTAATCTTCGCTTCGATTGCATCCAGCTTTTGACCACAAATTCTGGAAAGAGTTACTCCTTCCTGATATAACGTAATCGCTTCTTCGAGGGGAATATCGCCTTCCTCGAGTCGATTGACGACTTCTTCCAGACGCTTCATCGCTTCTTCAAACTGCATATCAGTCTCTTGTTCTGTTTTCTTGCGAGCCACTCTTCTTCTCCTCCTCCCGCTTCACTTTTTCCACACGCGCAGTCGCACTGCCATCACTTAATCGTACCATGATCTCATCGCCCGGGGCAAACTGTTCCACCGATTTTACGAGTCTGTCATTGGTGTATACAAGTGAGAATCCACGCTGCATGACCTTCAGCGGACTCAGTGCTTCCAAAGTAGCTACACGAGCTGCGAATGCCATTCTTTTTTGGTTGAGACGACCCAGCATCCGTTCGTCTAGGGTGGCCCGGAGTATAGACAGATTTTTTCTTTTATCCCCGATTTGATCGGCGAGGCGATAGCGCTTGATCTGTTCATCTAATCGCGTATAGCGTTCGCGTCTTCTTTCCAGCAAATGCTTCATCGATTGACGCATCCGCAAATGCGCCCGATCCAATCGTTCAGACGCTTCCTCCAGCCTCCGCTCCGGTTGGCGCATCGCATATGCATTGCTCAAGCGTGTCAAACGGTTTCTCTGCTCTGTCATGGTACCACGCACTGCTCGATGCATCCGTATTTCGAGCTGCCGCACTCTCTCGACCCATTCCAAATAATGCGGTACAGCCAATTCAGCTGCCGCTGTCGGTGTAGCTGCACGGACATCTGCTACGAAATCGGCGATCGTCACATCCGTCTCGTGTCCAACAGCGGAGATGACAGGGATGAGTGATGCAGCAATTGCCCTCGCTACGTTTTCATCATTAAACGCCCACAGCTCCTCGATAGAACCACCACCGCGCCCTACGATGAGAACATCAATGTCAGGCTGATCGTTCATAATCCGAATAGCGGAGACAATCGATGCAGGTGCATCCGTACCTTGGACAACGGCTGGTGAAAGTACGATCTCTGCTTGTGGATACCGTCTGCGAATCGTCGTGCAAATATCTCGGATGGCTGCTCCTGTGGGAGAAGTGACGACACCGACACGTTTGGGAAAACGCGGGAGCATCCGTTTCCTCTCCGCTGCAAACAACCCTTCTTGAGCCAATTTTTCTTTTAGCTGCTCAAATGCTAAATAAAGCGAGCCGAGACCATCTGGCTGCATCTCTTTGGCGTACAGCTGATACGCGCCGTCCCGTTCGTATGCAGAAATAGACCCGCGTACAATCGCTTTTGCTCCATCTTTGGGCAAGAAACGCAGGAAGCGGTTATAACTTGCAAACATGACGACTTTGATGCGTGACTGCTTGTCCTTCAGCGTGAAATACATATGACCACTGGAGTGGTGGGTAAAATTGGAGATTTCCCCTCTCACCCATATATCTTGCAGGTGGGGTTCCTGTTCCAGCACCAGCTTAATATAACGATTGAGATCACTCACTGATAAAATATCTTGTAATGCCATGCGGCCCCTCCTTTACAAAAAACTTGGCTTTGCCGTGCATGTAACAAAGACTATACAAAAGAATGGATAAAGCTTATGCCTTATCCATTCTATAATAAGTTGCCGATTTTCTTCTATTGTTTTGCTTGCTTTTTCGCTGCCGCAACCGTATTTTTCAGCAGCATTGTAATCGTCATCGGGCCAACACCGCCAGGAACTGGGGTTAAAAAGCTAGCCACTTCTTTGACCTCGTCAAACTTGACATCTCCAACCAGCTTACCCGTTTCGATGCGGTTCACACCAACATCAATGACGACAGCGCCCGGTTTGACATGCTCTTTGCCGATCATATGAGCCCTACCAGTTGCAACGACGAGGATGTCTGCCTTTTGGGTGTATTCCTCGAGATTTTGCGTGCGAGAATGACACATGGTTACCGTAGCATTTTCCTGTTGCAGTAGCAATGAGACCGGTTTTCCAACGATGTTGCTGCGTCCGATCACCACTGCATGTTTGCCTGCCATTGAGGTGCCTGTGCGCTTGATCAATTCAATAATCCCGTGCGGCGTGCAAGGAAGCAGCGTGTCATTTCCCAATACCATATTTCCTACGCTAATCGGATGGAAACCGTCCACATCTTTTTCAGGAGCAATGGCTTCAATTACCGCATGCTCTGAAATATGAGCGGGAAGAGGAAGCTGAACCAAAATCCCATTAACGTTCGGATTTTCGTTCAACTGTTGAATGATAACCAACAACTCTTCCTCTGTGATGTCCGCGTCCTTCATGATGATCTCGGATGAAATACCGACTTCCTCGCAGCCCTTTGCTTTACCACGCACATAGGAGTGAGAAGCCGGGTCGTCTCCCACAATGACAACGGTCAAACCCGGTACGATCCCTTGTTTTTTCAATTCAGCTACTTCGTTCGCCAATTCGGCCCGAATACTCTGTGCTACTTCTTTTCCCTGGAGAATGGTTGCAGCCATGGAGAAAATGCCTCCTTTATCAACGTCGATACGTTAAGTGTACCGATTTCCCCCTCCGCTGTAAAGCCGAATTATAAAAAGTTCTCATTTATTTAATGTTCGTTTTTTGCTTCATCCACCCCAACATAGCGACTCCATAGGCATTATCACCGGAGTAAACGGGGTCACAGAAGTACAGCTTCGCCTTCACGGCAGGGTGTTCCAGGCGTTTGATCAGCCGCTCACGTATGTAATAATTAGCAGCTACTCCTCCAACAATCAAGATGTCCTTCGGGTAGCCTTGCTCTACTGCATGACGTAAGGACTTCTCTAGAGTATTGGTAATACATTGCTCTGTCGCCCGCGCAATCTCAGCAGGGCTCGTACTTCCCTTCTCCACTTCACGCAAAAGCGAAGCCTCTGGACCAGAAAAACTAAAGGAAAGCCCGTCAACCGCCGAAGAAACCCGAAACGCTCCAGTTGAGTCCTTAGCTAATTGCTCCAATGCAGGACCCGCAGGAAAGGACAGACCGAGTGCCACACCAATCCGATCAACCAGCTGCCCAGCGTGCAGATCGATCGTCCCACCGATTTTCTCAATGGCATAACCGGCTGCATGACGCTCGCACAACAACAACTCGCTGGTGCCTCCAGACAAATGTACGGCCAAAAAGCGATCCTCTATCGGACGCACCTCAGCGGTATATTCCCCCGCCGCGATATGCCCCTCTTGATGAGTCGTCAAGTGGAGGGGAACGCGCAAATAAGTCGACAACGATTTCGCCAAACCCTCTCCTACCTTAAATACAGGCATATACGATCCGTCTTGCGGACGCGGCTTCTCGCTCACGCAAATCGCTGCAATCTCGTAATCCTTCCACTTCATCTCTTCACTTAATTCCGGCAGGTTCATCACATGCTGAAAGACGGCTTCGGATTGTTGCAGTCCGCGCTTGCCCTCCTTTACTTTCAGAAGGCGTTTTGCTTCTGCGACAATTCGGCCGTCTTCCTCAGCCAAGCACAGTGATGTCCGGTAATTGCTCGTGTCGATGCCCAACATTACCTTACTCATGCTTGTATCTCCTACCTATTACGCCTGCTTGGTTTCACGCGATTGCAAGAAGCTCGACAATACACCGTTAATGTATCGGTGGGACTGCTCGTCGCTAAAGAGCTTCGCGATCTCAATCGCTTCGTTCATCACGACTTTGTCAGGAGTGTCTTGCTCGAACATGATCTCGTAAAAAGCCAGACGAAGAATAGCGCGATCTACATTGGCGATGCGTTCCAATTGCCATCCACGCAAATACTTCTTGATTTCCGAATCAATCTCAGTCAAGTTTTTCAATACACCGTCGAGGAGATATCGCAAGTACTGCGCATTTTCCTCAGATTCTTCCATGACGAGGGCAACCGCATCCGTTAGCGGAACCTCTGCCATATCGATTTGGAAAAGACATTGAACTGCTTTTTCTCGTGCTGTTCTTCGTTTCATACCATTCATTCACCTACTAATTAGATTGAGCTCGGACCTTCTTTATGTCACCGAAACTTGCCTGGCAAAATCTTGTCGAGTATCTCACGCAAGTCTTCTTTATGATCGAGCTTGCGACCAATATAATAACCGGTCCCGACAAACACAACAAAAACCAGTGTATCCCAAAATCCCACGAGAAGGTAGATGATGCCGAAAAAAAGTCCGGCCAAAACCCCCATTAGCTTCCCCTTGTGTTCCCACATTAACTCCCTTACCATGGACTTCACCTTCTATTCCACCCGTTTACGAGCCGCGTAGTTTTCCTGCTGAGCTACTTCCGTCACGACAATGACCACCTCGGAAATGACAACCCCAGCAATCCCTTCGACTTGCTCCTTCACGTCAGCCTGTAGCTTCTGTGTCAGTTCAGGTAATGGCGTTTCTCCATCTACCGAAACACGCAGAGTGATAATATTGCCGCTCTCGAGTGCTTTGACTGTCGTTTTCATGTCGCGCACTCCTTTCACTCGGCGGGCTGCACGCTCTGCAATTGTCTGGATCGTCTGAATCGTAATGTTGACCTCACCCAAATCACTGCGCTGACGGATTCCCCGTTCTACTTTAGGCTTGTTAGAGCGGAAAGAACTGAAAAAGAAGCGAAGGCTGACTACGAGGAAAATAATCGCGACAATGAGATAGGTGATGTTCGTACCCGCCAGTATCTGATCCACGTACGGACGGAAAAAATCTGGATGGATCAATCCGCTGGTCGCTGCTATCGCGATGCAGGACAACACAATAAGCGCAAAGCTATAAATCGTCAAGATAAAACGGTCAAACAAGTTCACAAGCACCTCTCCTTTCAGCCATGTTTGAAAAAGGAGACAAACACGGCACGCTCCGGAACACTCCATGAATTTACGCTGAAAGCCTAAACAAAATCACGTTTTCAAATGAGGAAAATGCCCCCTGTTCGTAGGGGGCATCCATCCGCTGCTTGTTAGCGCACGCGCTGGTGTTCTTCAACCGGTACTGGTGCCGGTGCTTTTTCTTCAGCTTTCAACTCAACATCAACGATATGTACGTTTACTTCAACTACCGAAAGCCCTGTCATGCTCTCAATCCCATTGCGTACACTATCTTGAATATTTCGAGCGACTTCCGGGATGCGATGTCCGTATTTGACAATGATAGACACATCAACCGCTGCTTCTTTGGAGCCAACCTCCACTCGAACGCCACGAGCTATATTTTTACGGCCTAAACGTTCAGCTATTTCTCCTACGAAACCGCCGCTCATTTGTGCTACGCCTTCTACTTCGGACGCAGCCATGCCGGCAATCACTTCCAACACTTCGGGAGCGATCTGGACCTTACCAAGTTCTGTTCTATCTAAATCTGGAGTAAACTCTTCCATGCTTCGCACCTCCCTTTAGATTTGTATTTCATTATACCAAGCACACCGTATTTTTACAAATCAGCCCTACTTACTCTTCATCCAGCTTCAAATCGTAGGTTTCCAAGAATTTCGTATCGAAATGACCGCTGACAAATACTTCATGCTCCAATACCTTCAAATGGAATGGAATTGTCGTCGTAATACCCTCTACGACGAATTCACTCAAGGCACGCTTCATACGTTCAATCGCTTCGTTACGATCCTTGCCCCACACAATCAGCTTGGCGATCATAGAGTCGTAGTATGGCGGAATGGAATATCCCGCATACGCTGCACTGTCTACGCGCACACCAAAGCCGCCTGGCGCCAAATATTCCGTGATACGACCTGGCGAAGGCATGAAGTTTTTCGCAGGATTCTCAGCGTTAATACGGCATTCAATAGCCCAGCCATCCATTTGGATATCCTCTTGTGTAAAGGACAATGGTTGCCCTGCCGCTACGGTCAGCTGCTCCTTGATCAGGTCAAAGCCAGTCACCAGCTCGGTTACAGGGTGCTCTACCTGAATACGCGTATTCATTTCCATAAAGTAGAACTTTCCGTGTTTATCCAGCAAAAACTCGACAGTGCCCGCACCATGATAGGAAACGGCTTTTGCCGCCGCAACAGCAGCTTCACCCATTTGTCGGCGCAGCTCTTCACTCAATGCTGGAGATGGCGCTTCCTCGATCAGCTTTTGGTGACGACGTTGGATGGAGCAGTCGCGCTCACCCAGGAATACGGCATTGCCATGCTTGTCGGCCATGATTTGAATTTCTACATGTCGTGGGCCTTCCACGAACTTCTCCAAGTAAACCCCTGGATTTCCAAAAGCCGTTTTCGCCTCGTTTTGCGCCTGACGAATCGCTTTTTCCAAATCTTCGTCGTCAATGGCTACGCGCATTCCGCGTCCGCCGCCACCCGCTGTTGCTTTGACCATGACAGGATAGCCAATCTGGTTTGCGGTGACTACAGCGTCAGCCACATCTTCGATCAGTCCTTCCGTACCTGGTACAGTAGGTACACCTGCCGTTTTCATCGTATCCTTAGCTGTGGACTTGTCCCCCATCTTCACAATTGCTTCTGGGTCTGGACCGATAAAGGTAATGTTGCAGGCGGTACAAATCTCGGCAAAGTCGGCGTTTTCTGCCAAGAAGCCATAACCAGGATGGATGGCGTCTGCCCCTACCTTGGTCGCTACACTCATGATGTTTGCTATATTCAAATAGCTTTCCTTAGATGCCTTTGGACCAATACAGTAGGCTTCGTCGGCCAGCTTCACATGAAGCGCTTCACGATCCGCTTCGGAGTAGACGGCGACCGTACGAATGCCCAGCTCGCGGCATGCCCGGATAATACGCACGGCAATTTCCCCGCGATTGGCAATCAATACTTTTTGAAACATTCCGCTCTCCCCCACCTTATTCTGGCTTCACCAAAAACAATGCTTGGCCATACTCAACCAATTGACCGTCTTCTACAAGCACTTTCACGATCTCGCCGCTTACTTCTGCTTCGATTTCGTTAAAGAGTTTCATAGCTTCCACGATGCAAACGACTTTGCTCGCAGTCACTTTGTCACCAGCTTGTACATAAGCCGGCTTGCCTGGTTCTGGTGCGCTATAGAAAGTCCCTACCATTGGAGATACAATCTTGTGGAGATTGGCGTCATCCGATGCTTGTACAGCTGCTGCTTTCGGAGCTTCTGCTACGACTGGCGCTGCCGCAACAACTGGCTGAGCCGGGATATGTGCTACTGGTGCTGCAACAGGAGCTTGAACCGCTGGTTGCGTGACGACAATCGTTTCCGTACCATTGGATTTTTTCAGAGACACCTTGGCACCTTCTGTTTCCAAGTTAAATTCTTGAATGGAAGATTGATCAATTAACTTAATAATTTCGCGGATTTCATGCATTTTCATTACGAACAAGCACTCCTTCTTTTCTTTCAATAAGGTTCGTGGAGTCCATTATGTATCCTTTTGGCAAACCATAAATCCATGGTAGCCTGTTGCCTAAACCACGTCAAGAAAGGATTTCCCCGCTTCTTTTCCAACGGAAGCGAGAAAATCCTTACCATCATGCCCGTTTCTCCTATCCCTTATAACGAGAAACTACCGCAGCTTTTATTAGGATGACTTGTATTGTACGTTTATGTTTGTCGCCGGGATATTCAAGTGCTGCTTCACGTTTGCAATGATTTCCACAACCTCGTTGGCGCTCAATTTATCTTTTTGTACAAGGACTGTCGCCTTGTCATTTTGGACAGTAACGACCGCATCCTGATAGCCACTCGCCTTGAGCATTTCTTCTGCAGTCATTGTAGCACTTTCCATGTTGGACAGTTCTTCAAACTTAGCCATCGCTTCTGCTACTGCCTGCGGAGAGGACTCCGTGCTATTTACGATTGCGAGCTGTTCGTCTTTTTGTTGCTGCAGCATGGCTTCGCGTTTCATTTTGTAGCCTTGGAAGATTTCACTCGCCGTTTCCGCTACTGGGACGACCGTGTTCGTAGCCGCTGGTTTCGCTTCTGGCGCAGCAGGAGTTTTGGCTTCCTGCGTGCCATTTTTTTCGTCTACCGGAGTTGCCTTTGGAGCTTGATCGACAGGAGTTGCTTGTGGGGCGTGATCTACTTGCTTCGATTCAACAACCACGCCAGAAATTTGCTCTTGTTTCTGGACGGCTTGCTCTTTTCCTGATGTTGGGACCTGTTCTTGCGGCCCCTTCACCAAGTAATATCCGGAGAGCACAACCATGACAGCAAGCATTGTCAACAACCATACCGTTTGCTTTCGCAGAATCATTCGCCATTACCTCCTACCCTTTTTTGGGCAAAATGGATATTTTATAAGCGGGTACATCCAAAACCTTTTGAACGGCTTCAGTGATCCACGCTTTAACCTGGATGTTATCGGCCCCTTTAGCGACTACCAGGACCCCGCGGACTTTCGGCTTCAACGTCTTCACAATGACGGGGGCATCTTGCTTGCCGCCTTGCACGATGACGACCTGCTCATCTCGTGACTGGTCATTTTGATTGCGGGTTGCCTTTTCTTTGTCCATTTCCTGATTGGTTGAGGAACGAATGTTACGATTTTTTTCCACAACCAGCTCTGGCGTTGATTCCAGATTGACCATGACCTCTACTTCGCCGACGCCGACAACAGAAGCGAGGATATCGCGAAGCTGTGTTTCGTAAATGTTTTCATATTCTGCAATGATGTCGGTAGTCGCTGATCCCCCCAGCACCTGGGAAGTTGAATCGCCTCCAGGAGGACCTGGCGCCTCACTCCCTATATCTCCAAATCCGAGTGGCTGATCTTTTTCCACTCTGAGGAAATCCGTCAAAATCATGATGGCTATCCCTACTCCCAATATGACGATGAAATAATGCAGCGGCTTTAGTTTTTGGTTTTTGCCCTTGCTCCCCACCACGATTTTCTTTTCTTCCTGCATCGTTTCGCCTTGTCGCTTCATAAACAGACTTTTCAGCTTTTCCCACAATTGGTTCATGGTTTTCACCTCGCTTCACTGACAGTAGCCGCTACTGTTTCTCTCTTTCTCTCGATTCGTCTTTGATGACGACCTGACTCTTCGAAAGCCCCCACTCTTTGGCGACATCGTTTGTGATTTGCGCGTAAAGTGGGTTGTCATGGTGAGTTGTTGCTGCAATATCTGATTTGGGATCAGGTTGTATTTCAATGGGCTCGCCAATCGTAATCTCAACAGGCTGGACAGGTTTAATCGGTTCAATCGTGCTCTGCCCTTTTTGCTCTTCCTTGTTCGCGTCACCGACTACCAACTCGATTCGCTCAAGGGTTGGCTGTTCCGGATTTTGCTGATTGACGGTAATCGTGACATCTTCGACTGTTACGCCGTACTGCTCTTTGACACTGGCTTTTACCGAGGACGCTACCTGTGACTGTACGTAAGCGGTCATCTGTTGGTTTTGTTGACCGAGCAGCTTGTCAGTGATGCGTTTCCACTCTGCCGAAGCAGGCTTGTTCAGCTCTTGTTGGTAGCGATCCAGACGAAAGGCCAAATCTTCCTGCGAGAGGCTGAACAGACTAAACACGGGAGAAATGATCGTCAGCAAGAGAATCAAGCCCATCACCATTTTTACGTAGCGTTGCAATGTCGTATTGGGCAGGATCAGATCGAGGAAGGCAGCCAAAAGGACGAGCAGGATAATTTTTTTCAACCACAGTGTTAACCACGTCATTTCATCACCTACCGAACCATCATGGAGATGTTGCCCGCCGCAATAATGATCGTAATCGCCAGAAAGAACATCAAGCCGACTGTCGCCAAAGCAGCAAAGACGAACAAAAGACTTTTCCCAATCGTACCTAACGCACTGATGATTGGGCTGTTTCCAAGCGGTTGGAGTACGGCAGATGACAGATTGTAGATCAGAGCCAGTACCAGTATCTTCAAAGCCGGAAACGCGCATAGCATGATCAGAATTAAAACTCCTGCCAAGCCGACGGCATTTTTGACAAGTAGCGAGGCATTGAGTACAGTATCTGCCGCATCGGAGAACACACGACCTACAATCGGGATGAAATTGCCCGTGATGTATTTCGCTGTTCGGAGAGTAACCCCATCCGCAACAGCTGAAGTCGCTCCCTGTATGGAAATGATGGCGAGAAAAATCGTCAGAAATGAGCCAAGGACACCCATTGCAATATTGCGAAGTAAGGTCGCTAACTGTGTGACTTTGTACCTCTCTGAAAACAGGCTGACGATAGAGAGCATCGCAGAGAGAAACAGAAGCGGAAACACGACATAAGAGATCATCATGCCACTGGTGTTGATCATGAAGATAATCAGCGGGTGAAACATAGTGGCGGATGCCAGATTGCCTACCGAAGCAAGCAGCGCGATGACGAGTGGGATCATGGCTAGCATGAAATCAGACATGTTCGCGATTGCATCTTTGGCATAGGTAATGGCGACATGAAAGCTGTTAATTGCGAGTACCATCAAGACGAGATAAGTAATCGAGTACGCCACTGTCGATACCGCATTGCGTTCAAAGGCGTTCTGCATCGTTTCGAGAATCATCGCGAATACCGTAATGATAATGATGGAGCTGAGCAGCTTGCCATTCATCAAAATCTCATGAAAGATGAATTTGCCCATTCCTTGCAGGACTCCTGAAATACTGAGGTCACCTTGCTGCATGAGAATTTGGATAAAGCCTTCCGATTTCAAGTCGGGCAAGTACCCTTTATAGTCGCGCTGCAACTGATGCCAATACTGTTCGACTCTGTCTAGTTGCAAGTGATCGACCTGTTGTTGCACAATTTGATTGATCGGACCGGCCGCAGGTGTCACAGCGGGTGTCACAGCAGCAGACACGGCAACTGGAAACAAGGCAAGAAGCAGGAACAAGAACAGGATCAGCTTGCAAGTGTGTGCCATGGACATCCCACCTCCCTTATGCCGGCAACAAATCGATCACTGTTTCGATAATGATTTGGATGATCGGTACAGCCATAACCAGTATGAGGACTTTTCCAGCGAGCTCGATTTTCGAAGCTATCGCACCTTGTCCAGCATCTCGGGTCATCTGTGCCCCGAATTCAGCAATGTAGGCAATTCCAATGATTTTTAGAATCGTTTCCAGAAACACAAGGTTCAAATCTGCTTGAACTGCCAATTTTTCCAAAACTCGAATGACATCTGCTATTTTTCCGACGAGAAAGTAAAAGATGATGACTCCGCTCGCGATCGCCAGCAAAAAGGCGAACATCGGCTTCTGTTCCTTAATGACTAGCGCGAGAATGGTAGCCACCAGTCCTAGTCCGACAATTTGTACAATCTCCATCTGGAGCCCCTCCTCAGTTGAACAGGAAGACGCGTTTTACCTCGGAGAACAGATCACCGATGTAATGGGACACCATGTACAGGACAATGATGAATCCGACTAGAGTTGCCCAATGCGCAATATCTTCCTTGCCCGCCTGCTTCAGGACTGTATGCAGGATGGCTGTTATGAACCCTACTGCTCCTATCTGGAAAACAGGTGTCAAATCAAAATCCACTGTGAACACCTCGCCTTTAGAACATCAGGATGACGACCAAGAGTCCACCTAAAAAGCCCAAACTCTTGTACATTTTTTCGTACTTTTCCTGTTCTGCACGAGCCTCCTCTTCCAGCCCTCGCAGGTGGGTGACAGCTAGGCGCAAATGCTTTTGCTGGTCTTCCCGATCGGATGATCCAAGTACCTGACCTAGACTCTCCAGCACCTCTCGCTCTTGTCTGCGCAAAGCGGTTTGGGCCCAGAGTCTATTCATTGCTTGTTGCAAGGCTTCCTCAGCCGAATGCGCCTTTTCTGTCTGCAAGAATTCAGCTGCCAGTAGAAATACTTTCCCTACCTCTTCGGAGACGCGATGACCGACCTTCACAAAAGCCCGCTGTAATGGAGTCATCCCGAACACGATTTCCGTTTCGAGCATTTGCAGAGCAACGAGCAGTGCCCGAAGCTGAACGGGACGATTCGCGTAATACTTGCCGATCTGCCAACCAACCATCGACGCTGAAAACAGGATGAGTACGGCTCCCATCAGCTTGACCATGCAACTTTCTCCTTTTCAACCAGGTTCATGCTTTGATCGTAGATGGCCTGGATTGTTCCAACACCTTTTGCGCGGCTGAGTACGATATAGCGGGAAAAGGCACCATATCGAATCAGCTTGCCCAGCATGGGGCGTTCGGCTACTTCCTTGACGCTCGCTCCATGTGCCGAGCAAATGACGGCTACCCCTGCATGAATCGCTTCCCAGACTGCATCGCCATCCTCCGCTCTTCCCACCTCGTCCACAATCAGAACATCAGGAGACATAGAGCGAATCATCATCATCATCCCTGCAGCTTTTGGGCAAGCATCCAGCACGTCCGTTCGTGGACCGACGTCTCGTTGAGGAACCCCTTGCAAGCATCCCGCCAACTCAGAACGCTCGTCCACAATTCCTACCTTACGACTTGAAGACCACTCGCTCCCATAGCTGATGGTTCGCGCCATATCACGCAACAAGGTTGTCTTCCCGCATTGGGGTGGGGAGATGAGCAGCGTGTTCAGCAATTTGCCATCCTCAAACAAATACGGCATGATCTTCTTGGCCGCGCCTTTTTTCTCGCGGGCAATCCGGATGTTGAAGCTGGTCACATCTCTGATTCCCTTCACTTCACCTTTGTCCAGCACCACTTTCCCCGCAATGCCAATGCGATGGCCGCCAACTACCGTGATGTAACCCCTTTTCAACTCTTCTTCCAAGGCATAGAGAGAATGCTGGCTGACCTGGTTTAAGAGCTTTGCAGCCTCTTCTGCTGAAAATAGCCAACCTTGCGCGGGTATCGAGGTGATTTGCCCCGACGTTGTCACATAGCTAGATTGTTGGCCAAACCGGACTTCTAGTGGTTGGTTTTGCCGAAGCCGAATCTCTTCCAAATTCTCTCTTACCGCGATAGGAAGGGCCGTCAAAATCGTGCGTAAAGTTGCTGGCAGAATCGCCAAAATTTCATTCATCCGGTACCCTCCTTTTGCAGCATTCTGCCTTTGTACACGTTGTCTTACCTCCATCCTATGCTGAGGTGGACGAGATTTATGCAAAAAAAATAGCTTGCTCTCGTGCTAGAACGCGAGTAGCAAGCTTTTCCTATAAAGCTCATGGATTATCTGTTTTTCTTGTTATCCACCGGCTCTATTACATAGTGTCGGTAGCCTTCCTCATCTTTGCCTTCGTGCAGATAGATTTCTTTTTGGCAGCTAGGGCATGCAAACTCGTAGGTCGTATCGAGATGGGGATCTACTTGTACTTCATACAGATGTGCGTCTTCATCATCATCCAAATCGTACAAAGTCGCGTACTCGTCGTCATCGTCCTCACAATCGACAACGGTTTCGTACAAGTCATCATCATCTTCAAAAAGGTAGAGCTCAATGTCCTCTAAGTCTTCATCCAAGGCCTCCACATAATCCTCTGCCTCTTCCACTCGCGAGTGAAGCTCTCGTAGTTGACCCTGTACCTCCCCTAGAATCTCAATCATCTCTACCATAATTTTTCCTTCGGGGCTCTTCTCCCCCACTTCCAACCCATCTGCCAACCCTTGCAAGTATGCGATTCGATTCGCCAATGATTCTGGCATCCACATTCCCTCCCATCCAATCTCTCCCACATATCGTTCCCCATCGTGATAGCATTTACCAATGGAAGGAAATGGGTAACTACTTGCGGACACCAATCAAGATGCAGGAGACCCCGACCAGAATCCAGGCAATTTTGGCAAAGCTAACCCGATCCGACATGCCTAATAAACCGATCGTTGTAGTGGTGATCAAGATGATTGGCCCGACAATCGCAAGACCTGAATTAATGAGCAGAGCTTTTTCGACCTGGTTCACTTTTAAAATGAGCAAAGCTGCAATGATCTCGATACTACCTGAGAAGACCCTAAGCGCCGCCATACCCATAATTGCTTTTTCCAACATACCGTCTCGTCCTCCCCTCCTTTCACTCTATGCCTGTACCACATCATTTCAGCACTTTTTGCATTTCCTCTATAGGCTTTTGCCCTCACTCCTCCCCTCCGCTGGGCATACACTGAACCATACGCCTAGAAGAAATGAGGAACTTGCCGATGGTAGAGTGTGATCAATCGTTTTTGCCTGAAAGCTGGGCAAACCCGTCCGGGCAAATACGAGAGAAGCCCCGTGCGAAGGGCTTAACCATGGTCATTGACAAAGGCCTTGGGCTTACCGCTTATTCCGACTTGTTAGCACTGGCTGCTCCCTATATCGATCTATACAAACTCGGTTTTGGCACCATCGCTCTGTATCCGCTCGAAATACTCAACCAAAAATTGACCCTCGCAAAACAAAATGGCGTACACATCATGCCAGGAGGAACTTTTTTTGAAATTGCTATCCGTCATAATACGATTGCAGATTATATGAAGCTGATTCGCACTCTCGGTTTTACTGCGGTAGAAATATCCGATGGAACGTTCCCTTTATCCTTCTCACAGCGTCAAGAAGCCATCAATTACGCATTAGACAATGATCTGGTGGTCTATACTGAGGTCGGAAAAAAAGCGGCCGATTATCGCGCTTGTCGAGAAGAATTGCTGGAGACACTTAGCTTCGACCTGCACAACGGTGCCAGTCACGTTATTGTCGAAGCGAGAGAGAGTGGTACTGTCGGCGTATGCGACGGGGACGGCAATATTGACGATTCCTTCGTTCGAGATATTGTCTCGGCGGCCAAAGAAAAAGCCTCCCGCCTGATCTGGGAAGCCCCACAAAAAGATCAACAGGTCTGCTTCATTAAGGCCGTTGGCAGCGACGTAAATCTCGGAAATATTGCCTATACGGATGTATTCTCTGTGGAGACGCTACGGCGAGGATTGCGCGGCGATACAGCCCTACTCATGGAGAGAGGGGGGTTTTATCCGTGCGAATAGAAGTGGTGCCGACCGTGGAAGAAATTCGTTTTGAACAGATCAGTAATCATGTTGTCATTGTCATCGATGTGCTTCGAGCCTCCAGTACGATTGTCACCGCATTAGGCAATGGATTTCGTAGCGTCATCCCGGTCGAAACCATTGGGCAAGCGAACTCGCTGCGCGCCAACGACTGTATTTTGGCTGGTGAACGCCACTGCAAGAAAATCCCGGAATTCGACTGCAACAACTCACCAACCGAAATCGCTTCTCTGGGGAAAACGGGGAGCCAGCTGATTCTCACTACGACGAACGGGACTCGCGCGATCCAAAAAGCAGAACGTGCCTCTGCACTCTTGATTGGCTGCTTCTTGAATGCCACTGCATGCGTGCAGCACGCTCTTTCGTTTCATCTCGATATTACGCTGTACTGTGCAGGTACCCGGTCGGAATTCGCTTTGGAAGACGGTCTGGCTGCCGGCTTGATGATTGTCCAGGCACAACAATCGTTACCGAGCATCCAAATTTGTGATCTGGGTGAAGTTCTAAAAGCGAGCTATCTTTACTACGCAGGAAAACTGAGCGAGCTGTTACCCCACACAACAACAGGAAAAAGGCTCGTCCAGCATCATCTCGCAAGCGATATACGGTACTGTGCTCAAGTAGATCAGTATCAAATCGTTCCCTATATCAAGGAGAAACGCATACTCCCACACCTTGTCTCATAATGTGAAAGGAGAACAGGGACAGGGGTTATGATGCCAATGATGTCTGGAGAAGTGATGCTCGTCATCCTGATCGTTATCGGTCTTATTGGGCGCTCACCAATTATTGCGACTGCCGCGAGTATATTGTTGGTGTTGAAGCTAACGGCGCTAGAGCGCTTTTTCCCTACGGTGGAACGCCGTGGGCTCGAGCTAGGCCTGCTTTTCTTGACGATTTCCGTACTGGTTCCATTCGCCAGCGAAAAAATATCGTGGAAGGACGTCACCCCACTATTCACGACGGTAGTCGGACTGACAGCACTAGCTGGTGGAGCCATTGCCACCTGGATGAATGGAAAAGGACTTGATCTGCTAAGGTCTGAGCCGCAAATGGTTGTCGGTCTGGTCATTGGCTCAATCATTGGCATTGTATTTTTTCGGGGCATTCCCGTCGGACCTTTGATGGCTGCTGGCATTACGGCGTTTGTGTTGAAGCTGTGGGAATGGTTTGGCAGCAGATAAAAATGAAATCCCCCTCTTTTTTGCATCGGAGGGGGATTTTTTCGTTTTGACTTAGCGTTTGTCAGTCGTTTGGAATGGAACTTCCCAATTCATTCCCTGGTACTGACGCCATTGCATCAAATGCTCCAGATTCAGAGTTTTCGGCAGCTTTTCTATGTCACGGATAAAGAACGTACCGCTGACATGTACACGCCCGTCCTTGTCTCTCTTGAATGATTGTCTGACGAGCAATTTGTAATCTTGCTTGGCATCACCTTGCGCATTCCATTCAATTGCCCTGATGACGCCCTCTGGAAGAACAGCCGTGTACGGGATAATCGCACCTTTCCCCTTGTACGTATGTTCCCCTATTTTTTCCTCGCCCTCCGTCGTTTTCAACGTAACGCCTGAAAAGGTGTACGTGCTGTCATGACTCGTTACGGTTACCTTTTCCTTGCCCAGCTTCTCAACAGGTATGCTTGCTTGAAACTTCGCCGGCTCAAACAGGTACAGGGAGTGCAGCCTGAAAGTATACGTTTGGTCGTCAGCCAAAGGCGCGATGCCATTCAACTTCGTATATCGTTTCCCCTCGTCATGCAGCTGTCCTCGGTAACCGGGAGATACCGTGTTTTTGCGAATTTGATTGATTTCATCCCCGTTAATGGCATCATCCCATCCCGCTACCACTTTTCCTTTTTCATCCACGATCTCATAGGCCAATCCGATGTCTACGAAATATCTCTCCACGCGCGCTGCATCCGTGAACCCATCTGGTGCGTTTTCCTTTACGACCCAACCATTTTCTTCTTTTATTTTTTGAACCTGCTTCGCTCGCTCTTCCGTCCACGTTGTCTCCAATTCAATTAAACTGACACTAGGCACAGTCTTAATGTTTTGCAACGCTACCTTAATTCCATGCGGGGTCATGAAATCTTTCCCGATCGTAGTTTCATTTGCTGCCGCTCTCGCCTTTTTCAAATCGACTGGAAACTCCATCTTCCAGCTGCCTTCTTTTCCATCCAGCATCGTTGCGTCGACGCCAACAACCATTTCATCCAGTTGCGTCTTACTTTCTTTTAGGAATTGGAAGATATCATGACTAATGACAAGATATTCGCCTTCCTCCCCGATGCTATAGCCCCCTCCATCTGGATTGAGCTCTTCACCTGACTTCGTTTTATACGTAAGGTTCACATCGATTTCACCCGGTTCAAACGGGATCCGCTTGCCATTTTGATCGACGACTTGAGCGAAGATAGCCATTCGCACCGGATCAGCAACCACTTCTTTCACATTCAATGTAATTCCTTGATCGGTTGCGCTCTTATTGATGGCTTGGGCATAGCCTTTTTCGGCTGCCTGCTTCATTCCGGTGTCTATGCCTTGGATGGACTGAATGACACTGTTTACATAGCTCGCAAAAGTCGGTGACACCATGGACCCAAACGCAATAATCGCTGTAACACTCGCTACGGCTAACGCGGTTTTTTTCAAAATAGTTACACTCCTCTTTTTCCAATTTGATTTTGGTGTAGGAGTACGCACGGTCTCTAATGCCATCATTACCTGAGCAGTAAAGTCGATTGGCAACGTACTGGGGACTCGCAGGCTCGAATAGTCCTCGCCGCTCTCATCTTCGTCCACCATCTGCCGCTGACAGCACAGGCACGCTTCTACGTGTTGTTCCATCAGCCTGGCTTCGTCAGAAGATAATTCTCCAACCAAATACTTGCGCAATTGTTCAGTTTTGGAGCAGTTCATAGATAGCACCCCTTCCTGACCTTTCTTGCGCCATACTTGCCCGGAGCTTTTTCTTGGCGTGATGAATGCGCATTTGCACGGTTGTAATCGGGATATGCAGAATTTCGCTAATCTCCTTGTAACTCAACTGCTCCATGTATTTCAGCAGAAACACAATGCGGTATTCCTCACCCAGCGCCATGATTTGTTGTTGCAAGGCGTCTTGCTTTTCCTTTTCCAAATAAGCTTTTTCGGGTGTATCTGTTTCAATCAGTCTGATTTCTTCCAATGGCGTCTTAAGGTAGCGCTTGTTCTTGCGCCACGCATCGACGCACAAATTGGACGCAATCCGATACAGCCAAGCCAAAAAAGCATCGGTCGGCCTATATTTGTCCAACTGGCAGTACGCCTTGATGAAAGCCTCCTGCGTCAGGTCCTGGGCATCCTGCTGTTGTCCTGTCATGCGATAAAGATAGCTGTATAATCGATCCTTGTACTTGTCGACCAGGTACGCGTAGGCATCGCGATTTCCTGTTTGTACCTGTTGAATAAGCAACCAATCATCCTGCAATGGAAATCCTCCCGTTTTAAAAAAGTTCGCTGCGCAGCGTTCATTTTGGCAGGTTCATATAGATTAACGGATCATTTAGGTTTTTCTTTCCAAAAAAGAATACATTTTTTTAAAAAAGCTTGAATCAAGGGGATTCACTGGCCGTCTCCACTTCCAAAAATAAAACCGCCCTTGATAAGGGCGGTCGAATGACGTCTATCACTTCCATGAATGGTAGATATTTTTCGCGTACTTGGAAATGGCTTCATCGTAATCTGGATACGAATATCCGAGACTTTCTGCCACTGCTTTGGCGTACTTTCGAAATAATTCATAGCAAGTGAATAACGATTCCCACATCTGCGTGTAGCCATTTTCGTGATAAGTGGATCGTAACGCTTTCCAATCTTCTTTTGGAAGATAGTGATCTATAAATTTGTAATTTTTCCCAACACTAAAGGTAAACCCTTTCTCACATCCGATTTGCCAAGCCATCATTCGGAGCAAATTCGGTCGGGCAATTTCGTTGAGATGGTCAATCGCAAACAGGATTTCTTTTCTTGCCAGACCTTTAACAACGTAAGTAGAGACCATCCAAAATTCATTGCAGCAGTCATCAAACTCTCTAGCAGTTGGCTTCCGGGTCCAATATTGACGATCGGAAGCGACCACCTCGTGTTTGATAAGCTCGTCCTTATCCAGCAAAACCTCAACTAGACCGTCGCTATCTGCAAAATACTGCTCTGTCTCGTCTATCGGAATCAGCGTCAGATCTACTTTATTTCCATCCTCAAATAGCATGAGATAGGAAAACCAATTCCCTAACTCGGACGGAAAAAGCTCCATATCCTCCGGCTTTTGCATCATAATCCGATTCCCAAAAACATCGAGCCATTGATCATTTTCCTTAAAAGAATCCATCTCTGTCACAAAATACGAAATATCATAATCTTGGAATGGATCAGCGGGTATGTTTTTGTTCGTGCGTGACCCTTCCAAGGTTACCAACCGGATTCGATCATCCTTCCTGGCGAAATCGATCAGCATGCTCATCATTTCTTGTTCCGTTCTCACAGCCATCCCCCTCCACCCTACTATTTCTCCGTCCACTTAATGTAGTGCAATTGCATAATTTTTACAATACCGCATCATTAGGAGAAGCAAATAAAAAAAGCTGCACCCATATATGGGCACAGCTTTTTCTTCCAATCCGTACTTTTACGCGCGGGAAACGTATGCTTCCGTACGAGTATCGATGATCAGACGCTCTCCTTCTTCTACGAAGAGAGGAACGTTTACTACGAAACCAGTTTCCAAGGTTGCTTTCTTTGTTACGTTAGAAGCAGTGTCACCTTTTACACCTGGCTCACATTCTGTTACAACGAGTTCAACTGTGTTCGGCAATTGAATACCGATTGTTTCCCCGTTGTACTGCATGATTTGCACGTTCATGTTTTCCTTGAGGAAACGCAGTTCACGCTCAATTTGCTTTTGAGTGAACGTCATTTGCTCATAGGTTTCTGTGTTCATGAAAGTGTACTCGTCTCCGCTCGCATACAGATATTGCATCGTGCTGGATTCGATACGGGCAGGGTTAACTTTTTCACCACCGCGGAAAGTCATTTCCGTCGTGTTACCGCTGCGCAGGTTGCGCAGTTTGGAGCGAACGAAAGCCGCACCTTTACCTGGTTTTACGTGTTGGAATTCTAGCACGGTAAAAATATTGCCATCCACTTCGATTGTCAAACCGGTACGAAAATCGTTTACAGAGATCATGGTAGTCCTCCCAAATCAATCAATAACAGAATAAGTATAAATTACACAGGCAAAATGAGCAACTCTTTCGTGGACTTGTTCAGGTTCTCATGACCATCAGCAGTAATCCACACATCGTCCTCGATCCGAACGCCACCAAGTCCTGTTACGTAAATGCCTGGCTCCATCGTTACGAGCATACCTGGCTCCAATACGAAGGTACTTACAGTCGACAGCCCTGGCAGCTCGTGAACTTCCAGTCCGAGACCGTGACCTGCGCTATGTCCATAGGCATTGCCATAGCCTGCTGCTGTGATGATATCTCTCGTTGCAGCGTCAGCGTCTTTTGCGGATACACCTGGCTTCAGTGCTTCCAAACCTGCGAACTGTGCACGCAGAACGATTTCGTAGATTTCACGCATTTTCGGGTCTGGCTCTCCCACAGACAATGTGCGTGTGATATCGGAATTGTAGCCCTGATAAGCAGCACCAAAGTCGAGCGTAACCATTTCCCCTGCCTGAATTACTTTCTCGGAAGCTCGTCCATGTGGCAGAGCACCGCGCACACCCGACGCTACGATCATATCAAATGCAGAGCCTGTCGCTCCTTGTTTGCGCATGAAGTATTCCAATTCCAAAGCAACATCGGATTCACGCACACCTGGCTTGATGTAGCCTTGAATATGCGTAAATGCTGCTTCCGCGATACGAACCGCTTCACGAATAATAACCATCTCGGATTCGTCTTTAAACATGCGGATTTTTTCAAGCAGACCGCTTGTTGGCACCAGTTCTACTCCTTCAAATCCTTTGTTCCAATCCTGATAGGTGCTAAAGGCCACACTGCTCTCGAATGCCAAACGCTTAATCCCTTTTTCTTGCAGGAGCTTTGCAATCGATTCAACAGCTTTTCTCTCGTTATTTACTACAGTAAATTCAGGTGCTTGTTCTTGCGCTTGTTCCACATAGCGGAAGTCAGTGACGAGAAACGCCTCTGTTTCGGTGACAATGACCCATCCCGTTGATCCGGTGAAACCACTCAAGTAGAAGCGATTCTCTGTTTTTTCGGTAATAAACGCCTCTGCTCCAACTTGTGTAAGTGCTTCGCGCAATTTATGCAAACGTTGTTTCATGGCAGCCTTTTCCCCTTTTTGACAGCTTTTATTTTTTTTCGATTTTACGGACGAGCGCTCTTAGCGCCCATTCATATCCATCGATCCCCAATCCGACAACTTGTCCAATCGCGATAGGAGCGATGACTGAGTGATGGCGAAATGGTTCCCGTGCATGAATATTGGAAATATGTACTTCAATCGTTGGCAGAGCCACACTGGCCAATGCGTCTCTGATCGCATAGCTGTAATGTGTGAATGCCCCTGGATTGATCAAGATGCCGTCATGGACACCTCTCGCCTGATGAATCGCGTCGATGAGGACACCTTCGTGATTCGATTGGAGATGCTCAAGCTTTCCGCCCAACTCATCCATGACACCCTTCAGGATTGTCACCACATCCTCCAGCGTTTCCCTTCCGTAAACATCCGGCTCCCTTGTCCCCAATAAATTCAGGTTGGGTCCGTTCAATAACAAGACGGAAGTCATCGACCATCCCTCTCCCTATAAAAGTTTTTTTACTAATGAAACATTTTACCACAAGCCGTCCTAGTTCCATAGTGGGCATTCATCTATGAAACTTTTCGAACATTGTTACATCCATTTTGACAAGGAACGGAGAAATCCTCCTACCTTGTAGACTCATTCCATGTATGATTCTCGTCGGATTGCTCGAGTATGATTGTCATCCCGATAAACAAGCCAAACGTCAAATACCATGCACCTTCCGTACTTAAAGTGGCTATCTCCCAATTTCCGATATGAAAGAAGAAGCCTGCTATTACTAGCATGCCAGCCCCGTAGACGAGTCCCAGCCACCAGGCACGGATCCGGCTAAAAAGCAAGCTGAACACAAAGGAAGCAACGGCTGTTTCAACGAATAGCACGATACCACCAAGACACACGCTCGCAAACTTATTTTCGTCCTCGATGCTGATAAAGGGACGTGCAAAGGCTCCGACTCCATACGGGGTCATGTTCAAGAAGTGAGCTATCAACCGAGCGAGCCCCCAAATAATCGTTCCCCAGAATGCGACCTCCAAAATCTTCGAAGTGGAGATTCTTTTACTCCCCTGCTTCTCTTCTTCCGTATGGGATACACGCGCTTGCTTGTGTTTCCGTCCTGTTTTGCTTATTTCCATTTCCATCACCTCTGTTCTCTAGTATGCTCTTCCTCTAAGCTTTTCACTTTTGCTTTACATTTGTTGGAAAAGCGCGAACTCCTTGTAGCTTCAAGTCGCCATTTCCGTTAATATAGTGGTAAGGATGGTGATTGTATTGGCGCAACAAAACGTACCTAGCTACGGCGGTCAGGCCGTCATCGAAGGTGTTATGTTCGGTGGCAAAACCATGACTGTTACGGCTGTTCGCAAAAAAAATCATGAAATTGAGTATTTTGAATCCCCAAGATCGGAATATAAATGGATTACTACGCTGAAAAAGATTCCGTTTGTGCGTGGGATTGTTGGTTTGGTCGAAGCCAGCGCCAATGGGGCCAAACATCTCAACTTCGCCTCTGAACAATACAGTATGGAGTCTGGAGAAGAAGTATCTGAAAGTCCATCGAAGCTCACTATGATTTTAGGTGTTGCTGTCGTCGGGGTACTTTCCTTCCTGTTCGGGAAATTCGTATTTACACTCGTTCCCGTTTTCCTGGCTGACTTTTTACTCGGAAAATGGGTACCGGATGGCGTTCCTCAAACCTTGGCTGAAGGCGGATTTAAAATCTTGCTCCTCCTCGGCTACATTACAGCGATTGCACAAGCTCCGTTGATTAAAAGGCTTTTTCAATACCACGGAGCCGAGCATAAAGTGATTAACGCATTCGAATCCGGGGTAGAATTAACAGTAGCCAATGTACAAAAATTTTCCGCTCTGCATTATCGTTGCGGTAGCAGTTTTCTCATTTTCTCAGTGTTCGTCGGTGTCGTGATTTACTCACTGTTCAGTTATGACTCCCTGACGGAGAGGGTCGTACAACGCATTGTTCTTTTGCCACTGGTAATCGGCGTCTCTTACGAGGTTTTGCAGTGGACAAACAAGCTCCGTGATGTACCAGTCCTACGTTACCTTGGTTATCCAGGATTGTGGTTGCAAAAGATCACGACTCGTGAACCAGATGACAGCCAAGTCGAGGTAGCCATCGCTTCATTCCAAAAGATGCGGGAGCTTGATCAGAAGCACGTGCAGGAAAGAATGGTTACGACCGGATAGCGTGAGGCATTTTTATTCCCATAGAGGTGAAGCCCTATGTTACGCCGCATTCCACCAGTGATTCTGATAGTGATCGTATTAGCGATTTACGGATTTTTGATCACACTCATCAATGACCCTGTTAGTACGATTATCATCTTGGGATTATCCGTTGTACTTTTCTTGGTCGTGCGCAACTATTTACAAACCGGCTCCTTCTTTTCACAAGGCGCAGGCTCTGGCAAACCTAGACAGCCAAAGGTGAAGCCAAAGCCCTCCATAGGTCGGCAAGCAGTGAAAAAGCAGTCGACTACCCCGAGAAAAGATCATCCGTTTCGTGTGATCGAAGGCAGCAAAGGAAAGCAAAAAGAGAAACAAGACGAAAAATCGCAAAATAATATCTCCCACTAAAAACAAGAACAGGTTGCCTGAATCGGCGACCTGTTTTTGTTTTTCACACCAGCATTTTCGGAGAGCTATTGCGAAACACTTTTACGTAATCTTCAAAATCCCATTGTGCCAAAAATTTGTGAGCGGCTGCCTCCCCTGACTCAAACAATCGCTGCCTCATATCTTTTGATATCTGAAATTGGGTTGTCCTTACCCCTAATGTATGAATGAAAATCGTCCGAACGGCTTTTGCCTTTTCCACATACAGACGGTCATGGGCATCGAGCATAGTCGCCAGCAATCCCCGAGAGAAGGAAAAAAGACCTTTGATACTGGTTGCTTCTCTCTTGTTTTGATCATCACTCAGGCGAAAACCAATTGTCGGCCACCGGGGAGTCCCCTCTACATCAAATAACCACACGGGGTAGTTGCTCAATAATGCGCCATCGACGATGTAGTGCACATGTCCAGCACTTGTCAGCTTTGCGGGCTGAAAAAAGAACGGAATAGAGGAAGACATACGAACGGCTCGTGCCACAGGAAAATGATCTGGTTCTACACCATACCGTGCCAAATCGTCGGGAAATATAAGCATTTTTCCGTCAGTGACATCAGAAGCGACAACTTTCAGCTTACCAGGAGGAAGATCTCCAAATGTTCGTACTCCTTTTCGCTGTAACAACTTCTCTATGAACAACTCGATTCGATCTGCTCGATAAACCCCTTCCCGCACGACTAGTTCATAGATTGGTCCGATGAGAGGGAGCCTGCCCAGCCCTGAGCGCTTGAGAAAGTGAAGGTAATCCAGCTCTTCAAAGATCGGTTTCAACTCATGGCTTGAATAGCCTGCGCCAAGCAAAGCTGCAACAATGGAGCCAGCCGAGGTACCAGCGAGCCTTTCCCATGTGTATCCATTCTCCTCCATGACTCGCAAGGCACCGATAAAAGCGATTCCTTTTACGCCGCCACCTTCAAAGACTGCATCCGCTTTCACCTTGTTTCCCCTCCCTAAAATTCCTCCCCATTTTCCATGTATAAGACGACAGCTTTTCCGTTACCACAAAGAAAAACGCAAGCCTGGTCGGCTTGCGCTATAATACGATAACGATATAGACTATTCCTCTTTTTGCTCATCTAACAAACGAATGTTACGAAGCTCTTCTATACGCTTTGGATCTGACTCGAAGTACTGAACCAGATACTCCAGGCATGTAATCGATTCCCAGCTCAGGTGGTGCTCGATTCCTTCCACATCCTGATAAATATGCTCTTCATCCAAGCCAATGATCCGCATAAATTCTTCTAGAAGACTGTGACGGTCCACTAGGCGTTTTCCGATTTTCTTCCCTTTTGGCGTCAAGACAAGCCCGCGGTATTTTTCATAAACGAGATACTTGTCTTTGTCTAGCTTCTGAACCATTTTCGTGACCGAAGAGGGATGTACTTCTAACGCTTCAGCAATATCGGAGACACGAGCATAGCCCTTTTCTTCAATTAAGTTGTAAATGCGTTCCAAATAGTCTTCCATACTCGGCGTCGGCGGCATTGTGAACCCCTCATTTCCAAACCGTTATTTCATCAAGCCAAAAAAGGCACGTAGAAATATCATACCGTGTAATGAGAACCATTTGCAAGAGAAAAGTACCTATCGCAGCTGTTTTTCTGGTGTTGGGTTCATCATTTGGACATATTGTACGAGTTGTTGACCCAACTGCTCCATGCGCGCCTGCAAACGCTCATCCTTCAGCTTGCCTTCTGGTGTAAAGGCATTGTAAGCACTTGGGATGGAAGGGCTAGATGGCAACGGCCATGCATGCAGGTTGCGCATGATTAACTGCAAAGTGTTGACCGTGTTCGTAGCACCCATGCTTCCCCCAGCGACGCCAATGATGGCAACCTGCTTGTCACGCAAAATGCGCCCTTCCAGGAAGTCAATGGCGTTTTTCAAAGCACCTGTCATTGTGCCATGGTATTCAGGCGAACCGATCACAAGTCCATCCGCTTCGGAAACTGCTTTGACAAATTGATGGACAATTTCAGGGTACGTACTGGTATCATCACGATCATCATACAGCGGCAGCTTCCAGTCCGCGAGATGAATCATTTCAACATCGGCACCTGCAGCCTTCGCTGCTTCGAGTACAATATGAATCGCTTGTTTTGTCGTAGAATTGGCATTCATGCTTCCGGCTATTCCTACAATTTTCATGGTTTCACCCCATCGATAATCTAAATACTGGTATGATCATCATTATATTCCATTAAGTATATTTTGTAAACATTTATGTTTATTTAATATCGTCTGTTCTGAACAGACCTGTTTGTCACATACACTTGTACCAAGTTGCAAGTGAGGATGATGCCTATGGACAAAGTCGCTTGGAATATCGCCGTGCTTTTTGCAGGGTCTGCGTTAGGTGGATTCTACTTGGGTGGATATGAGTGGTTACGCTTTTTTACTTATTTCGGTTCCTGGGGGACAATAGGCATTGCACTTGCGGCTCTTGGCCTCGGATGGTTCGGCGTCCAGCTGTTGACCTTTTGCCATCGCAAGCAAATTGGCTCCCTGTACGAGCTGTACTACGTATTGTGTGGCGAAGCGTTCGCTTCTAGCCTATCTGTAATCACCCACATTCTGCTATTGGGCTATACAGGAGTCATGCTTGGCCAACAGGCAGATTTCCTCTTGGAGGAGCTCTCTCCTCTCTGGTTCATCCTTCTGACCATTGCAGCCATCTTCTTTATCATAAATCGTTGGAGATGGATTGTCACTGCAACAGCCATATCTCTATCCTTCGGTTTATTATTATTCGGATTGATTTTCAGTGCACAATCCCATGTCCCAATACCGAGCTTAGGTTATCAAATGAATGTGAACTGGCTGATTCACGCCGTATTTTTCCTTGCTTTGCATTTTCTTATCAGCTTGGCCACGACTCTACCTCTGGCAGTCCGTGCGTCCCATGAGCGAACAGTTCGGATGGGGGTAATCATCGGTGCTGGAATCTTCCTTTTGTTCACGTTTTTAGGTCAAGCTATCCTTCTTGCCCACTGGCATGATGCACACTCCTCTATATTGCCTATCAAACAAATTTTGGTTCAAATGATGACGGGTGGCGATTGGCTTCTCGCTACCCTCTCGCTGGTGCATGGTGGAGTCATTGTCGCAGCCCTACTCTACTCGTTGACACATCCAATTGCGACACGTCAACATCTACAAATGCTGCCATTGATTGTCGTCATGCTGCTTACCGTTTTGGTATTCTCTCTCCTCACACTCGTGGTTCCGTGGAGTATGTCTGCAATCGCCAGTGCAACGACCTATTGCGGTATGTTCTTAATGGGCTGGTACGTTTGGAAGCATCAGCATTGACCTGATTGATTGTTTACTCGTAGCTCCTGTGGTCAAGACAAAGTCTTGGCCACTTTTTTCGCATGATAGGACCCATTTCAACGGACTCATCGTCACGTAGGCCTCCTCTACACATGGTTACTCTCCCTCATTTTACCACAAATGAAAAACGTCCCCCGAAGGAGACGTTTACTGCAAAGCCTCACTTTCCGCTTTCAGCTGTACCCCATTTGGAGTACCCAACGGATAAGCTGGCGTTGTTTGTGCCGTAATTTTGTGGATTGCTGAAAGGACCGCCTTAGTCGCCTTTGTAATTTGTTCCCAATCCATTTGCGCCAAGGAGTCTTCTTTTGCTTGTCCTGTCTCTGCATTCGTCACAAGTGCCGTAGGAATACCTGCGGCGGCCAAAGAGCTCGCTGCACCGTTTCGTTCACGTGTACCATTCTTTTTGAAAGGAGATGCCCCTGCTTCTCTCAGGAGTTGGATTGGCAGATTTTCGTTGCCCAGCGAATTGATTGCAACAAGCTCTGCCTTTTGACTGCCCACACCATCGACATAGAAGGCTGCAATCATGGCTTGTCGTTCCTTGGCTGATAAGGCATTCGCATAAGCAATCGGGCCTCTGTTTCCCGATGTAACTGCACCAAAGCTGACAAACCTCACTTCCGTATCGATCGGCTTGTCAGCCATATTACGCGCGATTTCAAGTAAGGCCGCTACACCGGAGCCATTGTGATTTGCCCCAACCGATACCCCAGTGGAATCATGATGAGCGGATACCATGACGACCTGCCCGGTGTCGTTTTGATTGGGCTTTCGACTTGCCACGATATTATACGAGGTTTGCTTGATGCTTACGGCTCCTTCCACCTTGACGCTTCCCTTTACGGGCCGCTTGTCCATGATGCGTTGTTGGAGCTTCGTGCCATCCGCCTTAGACAAAGCTATTACAGGCACAGCGATATCCAAAGGTTCGCCCAGCGAAGCATTCCAGCCTTCCTCTCGATCATTCCAGATGATAAGAGCAACGGCACCGGCAGCTGCTGCTTGACGTACTTTTTCTCCGAACGGAATCTCGCCTCGCTTGACCAAGGCAATCTTCCCCCGGGATGCATCATTCGCAAAATCAACCGCTCTTCCCAAGCCTGCATCCACCACTTCTGCTGTCGCGGTTCCATTGATCCCAAAAGCAAATCCACTTACTGTCCATTTTTGACCTGGCCATTCTTCTATCGTCAGTGATAGAGTAGCAGGCTTTCGGTACGTATAATAAGAAAAGGGATCGAGCTTGGTCTTGTACCCGTAAGATCGAAGTGTATTTTCCACATAGACAGCTGCCGTAAATTCCGTTTCAGTAGCAGGTGGACGAGCTGTTCTCGCCAATTGCTCAACATGGCTATACAAGCGTTCACTATCGATCCAATCTTGCGTTTCCTCTGCATGAGCACGATGTGAAAGGAAAGGTATCGGAAATATCGTTCCACAGACAAGCAAGGCACATAGCGCATAATGACGGACTGATCGCATGGCATTCTCCCTTTCCTTCGCTCTTTGCATTTATTATGGGCGGTTATGACAAATAGAGTCTAGTCAGAATAGTTAGTCAAATAACTTCATCCTGCGCCATCCCTGGACAGCTTTCGCTTTCTTCTGCCCAAAACGTCGATTTTTCGAGTGACTTCCCTCCATATGAATTCTTAATAGAAAGGTGCTTTTCTCTGTAAAATTATTGATAAAGAAAAGGCGACTTTCAAATTGACCTATGTCCTTCCCTTTTGCTAAGGTGGAATCAATAAAAAACCGTTTGAAAGAAACGGATTGGAATCCATTGAGGGGGAAGTACCATGCTGTATGTAGATGGAAAATGGGTAGAAGAAGGGCAAGTCGCAGTTCATCCAGAAGACCGCGGTTATAACTTTGGGGATGGCATATATGAGGTAGTACGCATTTATAAGGGACGCATGTATCAATGGGATGGACATCTTACCCGTTTGTTTCGAAGTGCCAAAGAAATAAAAATGGAGCTTCCATGGAGCGCAGAAGAGCTGACAGATTTAGCGAATCAGTTGATCGCCAAGAACAACATCACGGAGAATGATGACGCCAGCCTTTACCTGCAAGTATCTCGTGGCGCCTCACCGCGTGTTCACGATATTCCGTCTGGGATCAAGCCTGTGATCATGGGCTTTGTCCGTCACAAGGACCGCCCTGTCTCCGATATGAAAAAGGGCTGGACAGCACAACTCGTCGAAGATATCCGCTGGCTCCGTTGCGATATTAAAACGCTCAATCTGCTAGGAGCTGTACTTGTCAAACAATACGCAAAGGATGCAGGTGCCCAAGAATCAATTTTGCACCGCAACGGCGTCATCACAGAGTGCAGCTCTTCCAATTTGTTCGTCGTAAAAAATGGCGAGCTGTATACGCATCAGGCTGACAATCTGATCCTGCACGGAATTACCCGCCAAGTGGTCATTGATTTGGCTCGAGACAATGGCATCACTGTACATGAAGAAGCATTCGACATGGCTTTCTTGAAGCAAGCCGATGAAGTCTTCCTCACCAGCACGACTGCGGAAATCATGCCGCTCATCTCGGTAGATGGCGTCGCTGTCGGCAACGGACAGCCAGGACCTGTCGTGCTTACGCTACAAGATTTGTTTGAACAGCATATCAACACAAGTGTACTCGTGTAATGAAGAAAAGCTCTCCCGGTATGCATATACATCCGAGAGAGCTTTTCTATATTGTTTAGCGACGCAGATTCCATTCGTCTGTGGCATAGCGCGTCTTAACGAGTTCTTCTGCCAACGCGAGTTCTTCGTCCGTAAGCGTTGAAGGAATTAGCTCCACTTCCAATCCAGATGCAAAGCCTTTCGAGAACGCCTCGATGGACTCTTGGAGACTGATTGGCCTTGGGCTTACTTCGTTGATCGTCACTGCTTTTTGTCGGAAACTATCGATCATCCGTTGTTTTACCCGCTCCGATGGGAAATGCAAGAGCGAGAATAGTAAATCTACGTCCATATCAAGCAGAATAGAGCCGTGCTGAAGAATAACGCCCTTTTGTCGGGTCTGAGCGCTTCCCGCTACTTTTTTCCCCTCTACCACGAGCTCATACCATGAGGGCGAATCGAAGCAGGCGGATGACCCTGGCGAATTGTACTTTTCCTTCTCCTCTTCACTCGCTAAAGAGACCATTTCCGCCGAGAGTCCAAGGTTTTGGAATCCGTGCAGCAGTCCCAAGCTGATGATTTTGTAGGCTTCCGTTACACTCGAAGGCATTTTCGGATGGTCTTCGGATACGATGACACTGTATGTCAGCTCCTGATCGTGGAGAACAGCACGTCCTCCCGTCGCTCTGCGAACAAAGCCCAATCCTCTATTTTGAACTTCCTCCAGGTTTATTTCCTTGATGGCCTTTTGGAAATAACCAATCGACAGTGTCGCGGGGTCCCACGTGTAAAAACGAACGGTCGGGGGAACCTTGCCCTCACTGTGTAACTGCAAAATCGCTTCATCTACTGCCATATTCATCGCGGGTGACATTGCTTCCGTCACGATATAGCGCCACTGTTCCATCTATGTACCTCCTCATTCACAACGCCTTCATTGTACGCTTCTGGCACGAAGGACGGCAAGCTTCTGATGGGCTAATTTGAGCGAGCTGTTTCCTGCAAAATGGCCAAGACCTGCGCCAATGAATCTGTTTTCTTCTCAGTCTCTTCCCGCATTCGCTGCAAGATGGACTCCCTGTTGTTTTGCAAGTCATTCACCGCTTGAAAAAAGCGATCAGCCGTTAGCTCTTCTTCGAGCAAAACATGACACAAGCCCTGCCTTTTAAAAGACTGTGCATTTAAAATCTGATCACCCCGACTTGCTTCACGGGACAACGGTATCAAGAGCATCGGCTTTTGCAGGGCTAAAAACTCATAAATCGCATTGGAGCCAGCTCGAGACACGACAAGATCAGCCATTGCCAGCAAATCGGGCAATTCCTCCTGTACATACTCAAATTGCTTGTAGCCATTCACCTGAATCGTTTCATCCACTTGATTTTTGCCACAAATATGTACAATGGAAAAATGTTCGAGCAAAGCAGTAAGCGAATGGCGTACCGCATCGTTTATTCTCCGTGCCCCCAAACTTCCTCCCATGACGAGCAGGACAGGTTTCTTTGTAGAAAAAGAGCAAGATAACAAGCCCGCTTCTCTTCTCCCCTGCTTCAGCTCATCTCGCACCACTGCGCCTACGTGAATCCCTTTGTTTTTCGGCACTTTCGAAAGCGTATCTGGAAATGTTACGCACACCTTGCTGGAAAAAGGGACAGCCAGCTTATTTGCGAGACCGGGTGTCAGATCAGATTCATGGATGACTACAGGAAGACGGTTTAGCCACCCCCCAAATACGACCGGCACGGAGACGAAGCCCCCTTTGGAAAAAATCACAATCCGGCTTCCATTTGCCAAGAAAGCGAGAAGCCTGCCAAATGCCTTTGACGACTCGCAGCGGGTCACTCACGTTTTTCCAATCAAAGTATCGTCGCAGTTTGCCTGAAGAAATGCCAATATAGCGAACATCCGGATGGTTGGCGACTAGCTCTCGTTCAATTCCTGTCGCAGAACCAATATAGGCGACTTCCCAGCCCAGCTTGATAAAGTGGGGGATAAGCGCAAGATTCACAGTAACATGTCCTGCCGAACCACCACCGGTAAATACAATCTTTCTCTTCATTCGGCCCGAACCCTCCCTGCCTCTTCTTCCCCCATGATAGCACCAATCGGAAAGAAAAGCCGCCCGTAACAACAGGCGACTTTTCCTGGAATCTAGAATTATGCTTGTGGTTGATAACGTAGAATTGGCTTTCTTGCCGCTGTCGCTTCATCCAAACGTTTGACCACAGTGGTATGAGGAGCTTCCTGAACGATTTCTGGCGTTTCCTCGCACTCGCGGGCAATTTGTATCATGACGTCGATGAACTCATCGAGCGTTTCCTTTGTCTCGGTTTCGGTCGGTTCGATCATAAGGCACTCGTCCACGATCAATGGGAAGTAGATCGTTGGCGGGTGATAGCCGAAGTCGAGCAAGCGTTTTGCGATATCGAGCGTGCGTACGCCCAGCTTCTTCTGGATTACACCAGACAGGACGAACTCATGCTTGCAGACGCGATCAAATGGCAGATGATAAGCCGTTGCCAAACGACGCATCATGTAGTTGGCGGAGAGCACCGCATTTTGGGAAACTTGCAGCAAGCCTTCTGGACCCATGGTACGGATGTAGCTGTACGCACGAACGAGAATACCGAAGTTTCCGTTGTAGCCTTTTACGCGACCGATGGAAGCCGGACGATTGCTATCCCAGTAGAAGCTGCCGTCTTCCTTTTTCGCTACGATTGGAGTAGGCAGGAATGGCTCGAGAATTTTTTTCACGCCGACCGGACCTGCACCTGGACCACCACCGCCGTGAGGCCCTGTAAACGTTTTGTGCAAGTTCAGATGCACCACGTCAAAGCCCATGTCACCTGGACGGGCAATGCCCAAAATCGCGTTCGCATTCGCACCATCGTAGTACAAGAGACCGCCTGCTTCATGGACGATTTTCGCCATTTCCACGATATCTTCTTCAAACAATCCGAGTGTGTTCGGGTTCGTCAACATCAAGGCAGCTGTGTCAGGACCAACCGCATCACGCAGTGCTTGAATGTCAACCAATCCACGCTCGTCAGATGCAATGGTTACGGTATCCAAGCCAGCTACCGCAGCAGATGCCGGGTTCGTACCGTGTGCGGAGTTCGGCACGATTACTTTGGTACGATGTCCTTCCCCACGGCTCTCGTGGTAGGCACGGATCATCATCAGACCTGTCCACTCACCCGCAGCACCAGCAGCTGGTTGCAGTGTAACTGCGTCCATGCCAGTAATTTCACCCAGTTCTTCTTGCAGGTTGTACAACAGCTCCAAAGCGCCCTGTACGGTTTCTTCCGGTTGGTATGGATGTGTCTGCGCGAAGCCTGCGTAACGGGCAACATCTTCGTTGATTTTTGGGTTGTATTTCATCGTGCAAGAACCAAGCGGATAGAAGCCATTGTCTACCCCGTGATTGCGACGAGACAGTTCTGTATAGTGACGAACCAATTGCAGCTCAGATACTTCTGGCAGCTCAGCCGGCGTTTCGCGAATGAGGTGCTTTGGCAAAAGGCTTGCTACTTCTACTTCTGGAACATCCAATGCCGGCAAATTGTAGCCCACACGGCCTGGTTTGCTCATTTCAAAGATCAGTGCTTTCTCTTGGTCGTTACGCACGTGTGATCGCCTCCAATTCAGCCGCCAATGTGTCGATTTCTTCTTTGGTACGCAGCTCAGTTACTGCAAACAAGGTGTGATTGGAAAACTCTGGGTAGTCGAGTCCGAGATCATAGCCCCCGATGATTCCAGCAGCCAGCAGGCCTTTGTTCACTTCTGCAACTGGTTTATTCAGCTTCACCACGAACTCGTTAAAGAACGGTGAGGTGAATACGATCTCCAAGCCTTTTGCTTGCAGGGCATTCTTTGCGTAATGAGCTTTTTGCAGGTTCATCATCGCCATTTCTTGTACACCCTGCTTGCCGAGTGCTGTCATGGCAATAGAAGCAGCCAAAGCGAGCAGCGCTTGGTTGGAGCAGATATTGGAAGTCGCTTTTTCACGACGAATATGCTGTTCACGCGCTTGCAGCGTCAATACAAAGCCGCGTTTGCCATTTTCGTCCTTCGTTTGACCGACGATACGACCTGGCATTTTGCGCATCAGTTTGGAGGTTGTAGCAAAATATCCGCAATGCGGTCCGCCAAAGGACGCTGGGATACCGAATGGCTGCATGTCGCCCACTACGATATCTGCGCCTAATTTGCCCGGCGCCTCCAGTACACCCAGAGCAAGCGGATTGGAGGATGTAATCAACAGTGCGCCTTTTCCGTGTGCAATTGGTTCAATCGCTCCCAAATCCTCTACGTTTCCGAAGAAGTTTGGATACTGCACGATGACCGCTGCTGTATTCTCATCAACAAGCGCTTCCAGAGCCGCTGTATCTGTAACGCCATCGCTGTTGATACCTACTTCAACCAGCTCAACGTTTTGTCCATACGCATATGTTTTCAAAACACCACGCGCTTCCGGATGTACAGCGCGGGAAACGATTACGCGCTTTTTGCCAGTGTGACCCGCAGCCATCATCGCTGCCTCTGCCAAAGAAGTCGCGCCGTCATACATCGAGGAGTTCGCTACCTCCATGCCAGTCAGCTCACATACCATCGTTTGGAACTCAAAAATAGCTTGCAGCTCACCTTGGCTGATTTCTGGCTGGTAAGGTGTATAGGCGGTAAAGAATTCACCGCGGAGCAGCATATGATTGACTGTGCTCGGCGTGTAATGTTGATAAACACCCGCACCCAGAAAGTTAACATGCGTGCTGAAGTTTACGTTTTTATTTGCGAGGCGTGTAAAATACTTCACCAAATCTGGCTCGGAAAGTGCTTCTGGAATATTCAAAGCACCTTTAAAACGTACTTCTTCCGGAATATCAGCAAACAGTTCTTCTATACTCGAAATGCCGAGGGTTTCCAGCATTTCGCGCTTGTCCTGATCAGTTTGGGGCAGGTAGCGGTATTTCACGGACGTTGTCCTCCTCTAAAAGGATGTATGTGGTGTATCGCTTAGTTTTTTGGGCGTTTATAAAATGGAGCGGCTACGATTTCTGCTTTCAGACGTTTTCCGCGAATTTCTACTTCTACTTGTGTACCTAGCGCAGCATGCTCGGTTTTTACGAGAGCGAGACCGACGTTCTTCTTCAAGGTTGGAGATTGTGTTCCCGTCGTCACCTCGCCAATGAGCTCTTCTCCTATATAGACGGGGTAATGCGTGCGCGGAATCCCACGGTCGATCATTTCGATCCCTACCAGCTTGCGTGGAGCACCGTTTTCTTTTTGTGCCTTCAGCACTTCTTGACCGATGAACGGCACTTCTTTGTCTACCTTGACAGCAAAGCCAATGCCCGCTTCGATCGGAGTGATGTCTTTGCTGAGCTCTTGGCCGTACAGTGGCAGCTTTGCTTCAAAACGAAGCGTATCGCGCGCACCGAGACCGCACGGCAACAGACCTTCTTCTTTCCCAGCATCCAGCAAGATGTCCCACAGCTCTGCTGCACGATCGGCATCCAAATAAATCTCGAAGCCATCTTCGCCAGTATAGCCAGTGCGGGAGACCAATGCAGGAATACCACTCACTTGCACATCACGCCCAAAACGGAAAAAGCCGATTTGAGACAAGTCTGTCGTCGTCAGCTTTTGCAGAATGGATTCTGCCAAAGGACCTTGAATCGCGATTTGTGCTGTTTGTGGCGAAATATTCTTAATCGTTACACCTGGAATCAGATGTTCTTCTAGCCACGCATAGTCTTTGTCGATATTCCCTGCGTTGATGACGAGCAAGTAGTGATCATCTGCATATTTGTAAACAAGCAGATCGTCTACCGTCCCCCCATCTGGGTAGCAAAGCACACTGTACTGCGCCTGTCCGACTGCCAGCTTCGACACGTCATTCGTAGTCACACGCTGGAGATAAGAAAGAGCGTTTTCCCCTTTTACGTCCACTTCTCCCATATGGGAAACATCAAACAGACCAGCTTTTGTCCGAACAGCTTCATGCTCTTGACCAATGCTTGTAAACTGCACCGGCAGATCCCAACCACCGAAGTCGATAGTTTTCGCGCCATACTTTGCATAAGAATCAAATAGTGGCGTACGTTTCAAATTGGACATGTGGCACCTCCTGTGAACAATAAGATCCAAAAACAAAACAGAGGGGGAAAAACGGGTACACCAAAATAATGGTGCCCATTTCTCCTCCTCTGTCCTTGGTACCTGAGAGTTACCTTGCGAATCTCATGAGGATTCTTTCTTTCCCCATTTGCAAGTTTCCCCTTTGGTGGCTCGTGTGAGCTCTCTCCAGAGTTGCGTCCGGTAGAGGTACTTTTGCCTGAGAGATTCACCGTTACCGGCTTGCTCCTTCGGCGCTGCCAAACGTTCAAGCAGTCTCTCCCTACTACCATCATTCGCGGTTGTTTCATGGTCATACATAAGTTTTTGCTATCATTTCCATACTAATGGATGTACTACCTCCTTATCCTACCATGAGAGTCCAAAGTTGAAAATATACAAATTAACAGTCAGATTCAGAAAATCTTAACAAAACACATTGACAATAGATAAACGTTCAGTTTTTAGACATTAACCATGAATGTTATGGTAGAGCTATGTAAAGGAGTATCTTATATGCCGAATGTTCCTATTTCATTTGATACGAGTTGGATCAATACGCTTACAGAACGCATGCAAGAAGATGGCCCCTGGGATAAGTGGGAGCTGTTCAAGCTCTCATTGGAAGCCGAGGAAGCGATGGCTGTTCACGAATTTGATCAATTGCAATGTCTGAAATACCTTCCACTCTTGTCACCATTTCCACACCAACTAGAAACGGCGAAACGTGTCCTGTTAGAGATGCGCGGACGAGCCATTCTCGCAGATGAGGTCGGTCTAGGAAAGACGATCGAAGCAGGTTTGATCATGAAGGAGTATATGGTCCGCGGCTTGGCTAAAAAAATTCTCGTCCTGGTTCCAGCCTCTCTCGTGATTCAATGGACAAAAGAGCTTCATCAAAAATTCGGCATAGCAGCAGTCGCGCAAAAAAAAGAATATATGTGGCGGCAGCACGAGGTCGTTGTCGCATCGATAGACACAGCAAAACGAGATCCTCACAGGCGTCACGTACTCGACATCGATTACGACATGCTCATCATCGACGAGGCCCATAAACTCAAAAATAAACGGACACGCAACTATCAGTTCGTCAAAGAAATCCGCAAAAAATATTGCCTGCTCCTTACCGCAACTCCTATTCAAAACGAGATGGACGAGCTGTACAACCTCATCAATTTGTTAAAACCAGGTCACCTCGGCCATACTTCCACCTTCTCTACCAATTACGTAGAGGGCAAACGCCAATCCAAAAACAGCGAGAAATTGCGCGAGGAAATTGAAAAGGTCATGATTCGCAACAAACGAAGTGATGGTGGTATTCAATTCACCAGTCGACGCGTTCAGTCGATTCCGATTGACCTTTCTCCAGAGGAATTGACCTTGTACGAAGGTGTGACGCGCTTTGTTCGCGAGCAATACCAAACAGGATTTGGGGTTGGCGGCTTCAACTCTCTTGCTCTGATTACCTTGCAGCGTGAGGTCTGCTCAAGTAAGGAAGCTGCGTTTATGACGCTGTATAACATGCACCAGCGCACCGGCGAGGACTCTCCCTTGCGCACACAAATTCTTGAGCTAGTCGAGATGATTAAACAAATTGAGACGCACTCCAAGGCTGCCAAAGCGGTCGAGCTCATTCAACAAATCAACGACAAAGTCATCATTTTTACAGAGTATCGGGCAACACAAAACTATCTGCAAAAGTATTTGCACGACCACGGCATTACTTCTGTCCCCTTCCGCGGCGGCTTTAAACGCAGTAAAAAGGACTGGATGACTGATCTGTTCCAAAATCGTGCACAAGTCCTGATCGCGACGGAAGCAGGCGGGGAAGGGATCAATTTGCAGTTCTGCAATCAGGTGATTAATTACGATATGCCGTGGAATCCCATGCGAGTGGAGCAACGAATCGGTCGCGTCCATCGTCTCGGACAAAAAAGGGATGTGCACATTTACAATTTATCGACAACAGGAACGATCGAGGAGCATATTCTCAAGCTGCTGTATGAAAAAATCGACCTGTTTGAAATGGTCATCGGTGAACTCGATGATATTGTAGAACGCCTGAATCTAAGTCACTCCTTGGAAGATAATCTGATTCAAATCATTATGGATTCCCGCTCCTCCAAAGAAATGGCGCTGAAGCTCGATAACATTGGACACGCGATTCGGGCAAGCAAAGTAACCAAAGAAGCCGTCCCGCTTTCTGAGGCGGCTGACCAATAACTCTTGTTGGAAACGAAAAAGAAATGAGGTCTCCTGATGCAGCAACAACAGGTCAGACAATTTGTCGAGCGCTATTTGGCGACTTTTTCTGCCCATATCGTCGAGTCTCACCCAGATTATTTCACAGTCAAGCTCCCTGTCGAGGTGGACAAAGATATCGGCAATCGCCCTTTTTACTGGAGCTGGGTGGATAAGATGAATTTGGCTTATCAACCATTAGTACTCACCTTTACTTTTCATCCGGATTGCATGCCAGAGGGTTTGCGATCCGAGCATCTGCATCTAGGGGCTGCCCGCATGCAACAAATTTTCGCTTCCACCAAAAAGCATGGCAGCTTTGTCTGTATGTACGAGCAACAAGGGGGACTTTTAGGTAATGCCGGCAAGCGTCGGTCAACCCCTCTCGTGCCTTGGCTCGGGATGAACTTGAAGGTTTCTCTACTCTGTGACAAGCGACGTGACATTTTATTGTACCTGGGGATTAATTTGCATCAGCCACGGATGGTGGCGGATTTCACTTCGTTTTTATTTTCACTTTCCTTGACCCCTACCATCCCTGACTACTATTACACGTTGGATCGAAAGGTAACCATACAGGAAGCCCTCCAAATGGTACAACTGGAAGTCGAACATACATTGGGACAAGAAGATCAGCAGTGGGCAGAGGAAGCGCGTACACGTTTACGCGAAGAAATGGCCATCTTGGAAGCGTACTATGAAGAATTGGCACGGCGCGAACCACAAGATGAGCAGACAAACGCAGACGAAACCGAAGATGAAGCAGAGCAACCAGTAGCTCAGTCGTCACTCGGGCAAGAGGCTCAGCAAACCGAGCCTGATCCAGCTGGAACAGCTTCTGTCGAACAGCCAATATCTTTTGACGAATACCGGGCTTCTGGCGGACGAATCCTCGACTTTTTACGTGCAAATGGAATCCAAACCACTCCACGCGAAGAGATTAATCAAGTGGAATGGAAAAAGAGCACGCCAGATGAGGAAAGACAACGCCGAAAGGACGAGCTGGCATGGCAATACGAGCCGCGGATCGAGGTTTCGTTCATCAACGGTGGCTTGTTCTATTTATCTTCCGTTCCTCCGCTCATGCGGTCATCGAAAGCAAAAAGCATGCGACATCTCCCCGCATCAGGGCGAATCATGTAAAAGATCAACGAGAAAATGTGAAACAGAAAAGACACGTTGCAACAAATCTTTTTGTCATAGCTGGTTACAATAGGAATAGGTTAAGCCTTTACAAAAGGTGGTGCATAGTTGTGACCAGACGATTTCTTCCTTTTATCGCTGCTCTTTTGTCTCTGATGCTGCTTTCCTTACCAGCTTTTGCGCAAGACGAAGCAAGCTGGGACAAGCAATTCCAAGCACAAATTCGAGAATGGATGGATGCACTCGCAAGCCGAGACCCCCAATTCAAGCAATGGCAGGACGCAAAGACGGACGTGCAAACACTTGGTGCAGGGCAGCATCAATGGCTAGTAAGTATAAAAAAAGCGGACAAGCAAGTAGGGTATTTGGTGATTGGAGAAGCACCTGATTCTACCTCCCATGAGAAATTTGTTCTCCTGGAATACGGTGTCGGGGAGTACATCTTGTTCGATGACGCTTTTGCTCCGAAAGAAATCGCGGCAGAGCCAGTTTATGACGGGTTCGCTTCCTACTGGCTGATCACCCAGAAGTCAGATACACAAATGGTCAATGCAAAAACGGGAGAAATGTATCCCACTTCCTTTCAAATTAGCGAGCCCACAGTCGATGCTTTTGCAGGCGAGAAGCTCATACAAAATGGACAACGCCTGACTCAAATGAGAATTTTAAACGCAGCCGAGGCTGATCCTTTTGATCATATCGGGTGGGTCAGCCAAATGAGTACAACGGACACAGACGTGTCCTGGAACCAATTGTGGCAGCAAGATTATACCTCGCCGGTAACATTAGCCGTCCCGATTCATCAGTCACAGGTTTTGGCACCCTTTGTCGTGGGGTCCCTGCATTTATGGAACGACCAAAATGCTTATGTCGGCGTATGGGATGAGGGCCTGCGCTTTGTCCCGTATTCGTATGCCCATCGCGTCGGACGATTTTTTGTAAACGAAACAAGCTCTCCTGCCGAATAACCGGTTGGAGAGCTTGTTTTTTACGTTTTCTATTCACCGATGTTCTGTAGGAGAGAGACGTTCATGAACGGCATGAAAAATTTCATTGACCGTCATTCCCTCTGCATTAATGATGGGAGCACCTGTAATCGTTTTGTTTTCATCACCCAGTACGTTGATATCCTGGCCTGTAATGACAATCGCATCTACCACCTGCTGCCAGTTGCCCAAATCAACAACATCGTAACCATTTTGACGCAGCATCTTGCACAGTTCAGACAGGGAATTTTCTACCGCTACTCTCGCCATATGCACCCTCCGTCTTCGTTCATGATAGGTTTGCGAATTTTATTTGCGCCACAACAGTCGAATGGACATAGGAATGGCACCAAACCAGCGTGACGACCAAGACTCGCGTGGAGTCTTACGCAAACGGCGTTCATCTTTCGGGGTATCCATGTACTGAACAAACAGTTTCGTCAGGTACTTTAAATATTCCTGAAAGGACATCGCACTTGACCTCCTTCTTACTCACGGATTCACACCATGGCGCAAGCGCTGTCCCCTCTATTGTTCCCCGTCCTGCGTTCTTTCAACCACTTGGCTCGTAATTTCCATCACAATATCGGAAAGGCTCTTCCCTGTCGTATCCACCTGAATCGGGGCGAAATCGTATACACCAGCACGCTCCGCCATTAAGGTTTTTACCCTTGTCGCTACGCCTCCTGCCAACAAGGGCCTGCCTGTATCATTTTCCAAACGCTTGATGAGCTCTTCTTCCGTGGCATACAGCGTGATTACGATGCCGTGCTCCATCATCATCTCTACGTTTTGCTTCCGTAATACAGCTCCTCCCCCAGTTGTTAGTACCTGATGCCCTGCTGCCAGTAATTGTGCAAGACGCTTCGTCTCGACGTCTCGGAAATACGCTTCGCCCTGATCAGTGAAGATTTCTGGAATGCTGCAACCTTCACTTTCCACAATCGCATCATCCAAGTCCGTATGCTTCATTCCCAAAGAGGCAGCGAGTGCGGCGCCAACCGTGGTTTTTCCTGTTCCCATAAATCCGACTAACACCAGGTTTTTCATTTTGTTTCTGCCGCCTTTCCAATCGTTCGGTATGTATTGATCTTCACCGTTTTTTGTTGTTGATTGTACGCTGTCTCATATTCTAATGCTTTTTCAAAAAATGACAGTGGAACCATCGTACGTTCTTTGATTTCGATTAACGGGCTGCCTAAATCTATTCGCTTCCCATCTACGACAGCAAAGCGCTCCCGTTCCTTTATAAATACTTCGCGTCCATTTCCTTTTACGCGGATCATTTGTTTCTTGTCGTCCCAGCTAATGGCTAATCCCATTTTCTCACCGAGCTCACGCAGCGGAATATACACCGTATTTTGGGTGACTCGAGCCGGAATCGATGGATAAAAACTCATGTTATTGATGATCGTGGTGATATAGGGCTCCAATTGCACGGCACCAAAGCCATTCTTATTTGCACTATTGGTATACAGGGTGAAATATTTCGCTTCCCCTTGCAAGGTTTGCCCAAGCGCCTGATCGAGATGCTCTGCACCAATGACACTGCCATGATAATTTTGCTGGACGCGCTGCAAGAATCGCTTATAGGCATCGTCACCGATTTTGCGGCGCAGGTTATCGAACAAGAGTGCTCCCCGGGAATACCAGGTCAGCTTAAACTCTTCTTCAGTGGCAAACTTCTGCAACGGCTTGTCCAGCTTTCCATTTGGATAGCGCTCTTGCAAACGTTTGACATCCCGGTTGTACTCATCTAACAAAGTCGTAGCTGATTGGGCACCATAACGCTTCTGCAAGTAATGGGACACACCGAGCTCCACCAGCCCCTCATCAAGCCACCCATGCGAGGACTCCAATGTAGCCACACTGTTGTACCACCAAAGATGCCCCACCTCATGCGGCAGCCAATGATCGATCAGATTGTTGTGATGCATGTCTCTTTTGAATACGGCGAGATTCGCGTACTCCATGGCGTACGTCGTTCCTGTACTCGTTTCCGCAATCGCCACGTGCGGATACGGCAACGGACCGTACATGTCGATGAAAGTAGGAAATACCGATTGGGCAATGCCCTTGATTCTTTCTATGTTCCCTTTATCAACGGAAGCAATGTCAACCGTTAAATTCGGAGCAAATTGAATCGTTTCAATGTGATAAAGCGGACTTCCCACCAGTCCAAAGTTCAACAGATTTTTTGCTTGATAATGGACTTGTTGCTTACTCCCACCGATTGACTTCGTTTGTCCTCTACCCCATGAACTGACCCATTTGTAGCCTTGTGGAGAGGTAAATGACACATCATAATCTCCATAGTGGTAAACGAATGGATCACCAAAATCAACGCGTTGCGGCGGATTATACCAAACACCTTTTTGATTTTGGGCCCCCAGCATCGGGTACCATGTCGTCAACGTCCATATATCGTCTTTGACTCCAAATCGTGTACCCCTACGTGGAACCGGGTTCTCGAATTCAATGGTTAAGGCGCCACGAAGCTCCTTACCTAGAGGATTTGCCAGCTTCACCAGCGATTGGCCACGTTCAAAAGAAAGCGGCTTGTCCTTGTAGCGAATCGACTTCACCGTCATTTTGTTCCAAAGGTAGTCGTAAATATACAGCCGTACATCTGGAGTTTTCGGGTTGTCAAACTCCAAGGTCATATTCCCGGTTATTTTTGCTTCGGACGTATGTAATTCTGCTTGAATCTTATAGACAGGGTTCAAATCCTTTACATAAGACGGCAGAGGCGGATCATAGGAAAATGGATCGACGAACTTTTGCTCCTCCTCAGGTGATTGATTCATGGCAATGATTTGAGAAATGGCTGGCCAATACGCGACGACCCCAACTGAGCCAAAAAAAATGAGGATCGTCACACATACTAGCAAGCTCGTTTTATGTAGTGATTTCATGACAGCCCCCAAATAATAAACCGCCCGGCGGCAGGCGCTAAATGTTTTTGTTTCATTGTAGCAAATATATGTCAAACTGAGTAGAAATTCAGGAGATTCTGTAGAGAATACGCCTTATTTGACAATGGTCTTTCCTGAGTGAAATAAAAAAGCCGCCACTCATTGTATCGTAATGATTGGCAGCTTTCTTTAGCGTTTACCAGGTTTCGTACATAATTTTTCCTGTCTGGCTAAGATCATAACCCCCGACCGCTTCCAATTCCTTTTGAAATGGACGTGAATCGAGAACATCAAGAACGGCCTGAATGAGCGGTTCATTGTCCTTATTTTTCAACAAGACAAGGTCATATCGCTCACGCACAGTTGGGACAAACTCCACTCCCACGAGTGAAGCTGCCTTTTCAATACCCACCCCTACGTCTGCCTCGCGCCGTGCTACTACCCCTGCGACTGCCAGGTGATTGGACTCTTCCCGTTCATAGCCAATCACGTCCTTCCCCGCTATTTTTGCCAGTCGAAACTGTTCTTCAATCAACGTGCGTGCACCAGACCCTTTTTCCCGATTGACCATTCGAATCCCCGGCTTCGTAAAATCGCTCCATGCTTTGATCTGTTTCGGATTACCTGCCTGAACGTAGAATCCGGCCCAACGTGACAACATATTGATGACAACAAAACGATGCCCACACAAAATGCGACGAATGTACGGGACATTGTATTCGTTGGTATCCCCATCGTACAAGTGTGTGCTGACGATATCAGCCTTACCTGCATACATCGCCACGAGGCTGTTCAGAGAGCCCACGTACGAGCGAAGCGGTCGGTATGCCTCATCCTTTTTCTCCAAATGCCCGGCTAGTAGGTCCAAGCTCACATCCTGTCCGCTAATAATAATATTGCGGCCTGTACCAGTCTGCTCATGTCGTGACGTCTGCTGAGCTTGTCCTGTCTGTGGGATGCTGACGGCTGAGGCTTGTCTGTATTCTCCCTTTGCCTTCGCCTTGTACGCTTCCAGATCGCTTTCGTCTACGCGCATTTGCCTCCCGACTCGATAAGCGGGCAGCTCTCCTTTTTTAATCAGATCGTAGACCGTCAGCTTAGAAATACGTAGAATTTTTGCTATCTCTTCGGTGGTATAAGAATTTTGTTGACTCATGTCCCGCCTCCGTTATCTCCTTTGCTCTATTTTCAAACAACTGTCGTAAAATCGCAATTGATTATTCATTACGAATCCATATAATCTAGTTATGTCCAGTTATAATTAATTATAACTAAATATAATTATGGAGGTCTTTTTTTATGAAGAAGCACTGGTTAGCCTTATTGACGGCATTTTGCTTGATGCTCACTGCTTGCTCGACAACACAAACAGCCCCACAAGCAAGTGAGCCAGCAAAAACCGAAGCAGCAAAGATAGAATTGATGATTTCTGCTGCTGCTAGCTTGACGGATGCCTTGAATGAGTTGAAAACGCAATATGAAACAGAACACCCGGGAACGACCCTCACCTTTAACTTCGGTGGCTCGGGAAAACTCGCCACACAAATTACGCAAGGCGCTCCGTCTGACGTATTCTTGTCGGCTAGTAAAAAAGACATGGACGGTCTAGAGGAACAGCAGCTGATCGCTAAAGACACTCGCCAAGACTTCACGAAAAACTCGCTTGTTCTCATCGCAGGTAACACAAGTGCTGTCGCAGTCTCTTCTTTTGAAGAGCTGAGCAACGCAACGATTAAGCACATTGCCGTCGGTGAGCCTGAGACAGTCCCTGCTGGACGATATGCGAAAGAAACATTGGATACGCTGAAAATGTGGGATTCTCTTTCGGCACAAATGGTATTTGGCAGCGATGTTCGCCAAGTTTTGACCTTCGTAGAATCCGGTAACGCAGAAGTCGGCATTGTCTATTCCAGTGATGCCGCCGCTTCGAAAAATGTAAAGGTATTGGCAACAGCCAAGCCTGAATGGCACAAACCGATCGTTTATCCAGGTGCGGTCGTCAGCGCATCGAAGAACCCAGATGCAGCAAAAGCTTTTCTTGCCTACTTGACAAGCGACAAAGGAAAAGCGATCTTACAGAAGTATGGGTTTCAATAAATAAACCAACCGAATCGAAATTGGAGGTGGCAAGCGTGATCGAAACGAATCTTACTCCTTTGATGCTTTCCCTTAAAGTAGCTGCGCTCTCCACCTCCTTTGTATTTGTCCTTGGGATGGTTTTTGCAAGGTGGATGACACAAAAGGATTTTTGGGGGAAGAATGTGCTGGAGTCCTTCTTTTTGCTTCCGCTTGTTCTCCCTCCCACTGTTGTTGGCTTCGGCTTGTTGATGCTTTTCGGAAAAAACGGCTTTCTCGGCCAGCTACTGCATGAATGGTTCAATATTACCGTCGTCTTTACGCTGACAGGAGCCGTCATTGCCTCGATTGTCGTTTCCTTTCCATTGATGTATCAGAGTGCAGTCGCTGCCTTTACAGGAGTAGATCAACGTTTAGAGAATGCAGCACGCACGATGGGCGCTTCCGAATGGCGATTATTCTGGACCGTTACCTTTCCGTTGGCTTGGCCTGGCCTGTTGGCTGGGTTTGTTCTTTCTTTTGCCCGTGGTTTAGGGGAGTTTGGTGCTACGCTGATGCTCGCAGGCTACATCCCTGGGAAAACCGATACGATTCCCGTCGCCATTTATTTTGCTGTTGAGGCTGGTCAAATGGATAAGGCATTGTTTTGGGTCATCATTATTGTTTCCTTAGGTATGGGTACGACTCTCTGGCTGAATTGGTGGAGTCGTCGAAACGTGCGCAGGTACGCCAATCAAAAGTAAGGCAGGTGAATGGTACATGCTCTTTGTCAACATACAGAAGCGTTTGCCTGATTTTATTTTGGATGTGTCCTTTTCGGTGCAGAAGGAAATTGTCGTGCTGTTCGGACCATCCGGCTCTGGCAAAACAACGATATTGAACAGTATTGCAGGTCTGGTTCATCCCGATACCGGCGTGATCCAATTAAACGAGAACGTCTTTTATCGCGAAGGACAGAAGCCCCTTCCCGTACAAAAACGCAACATCGGGTATTTATTTCAAGATTATGCGCTGTTCCCTCACATGACAGTCGAGCAAAATGTTCGATACGGCTTGAAAAAAGAGCATGAGCTAAATTTGGCTCCATTGTTGTCCACAGTGGGAATCGATCATCTGCTGCAAAAATATCCTCACCAATTATCCGGAGGACAAAAACAACGGGTGGCACTCGTACGTGCACTTGCAACTGAACCAGACATTCTGCTCCTTGATGAGCCTTTATCTGCGCTGGATGCGGATACGCGTAAACAATGCCAGGATGAGTTGCTTCGCCTTCACGCTATGTGGAACATCCCGTTTCTACTAGTCACCCATGATCGTGAAGAAGCCGAGAAGCTCGCAGATGTCATTTTCCTGATTGATAACGGCACAATCAAAGAACGGAAACATGAAAAAAGCCATTCAGCAACGTCCATTTCCCGATAATGGGATGGCATTGCTGGATGGCTTTTTACTATCGAGCTGTGATTGGTTCAATTTTCACATCGTTTTGCTTTGCCCACTTATGTACTTCGACAAGGAATTGCAGTACGTCATGGCTCTCGTGATGGACACAAAGGGTATCGGCCGCCAAGTCAATGTGCTCGCCATTGACCGTCATTACTCTTTGTTTTAAAACGAGCTGACGTGTCTGCTCCATGCGTTCTTCCTTGCTGATCAGCACGCTTCCTTCCAACTCACGCGGTGCCAATCGACCATTCGGCAAATAAGCCCGCTCTGCAAATACTTCCTCTGCCACTTGAAGGCCGTGTTCCAAGCCTGCCTCTACTAGCTTACTGCCAGACAACGCATAGAGGATCAATTCCTCATCAATATCCGCAATGGCTTGGACAACCGCTTCGGCGAGCTCTGGGCGTTCAGCTGCTTCGTTATACAACGCGCCATGCAATTTCACATGGTGCAGCTCCCCACCGAGTGCTTTTGTAGTCCCAGCCAAGGCTGCAATTTGATACAGCACCAGCTCATATACTTCATTGACAGATAAGTTCATCGAACGACGTCCGAAGCCTTGAATATCTGCATATCCGGGATGTGCCCCGATTTTCACATCATGCTTGAGTGCAGCTTCGATTGTTCTGCAAATAATATGTGGATCTCCTGCATGCAATCCGCAAGCAATATTAACGGAGGTGATCCATTTCATAATCCCCAAATCCTCAGATTGTCGACCTCTGCTGAAGCCCTCTGCCATATCGCAGTTAATATCCAGATGAATCATGTATGCTCACCTTTCTTTCGCTAATCTATCTCTTGAAAACGCATTCATGCGCGTGGCTTCTCGTTTTCTTCCACTTTAGCATACCATGTACGCCCGTTTAACAAAAGCGAAAAAGCTGCCGAAAATTGGCAGCTTATGAACAACTTATGTCGAACCAACGGTTGCTTGGCTGCTTTCTTCTGTCTGTAAGGTCTCTGCTAGTGCCATTACCTGGTTCTTCTCTTGTTTATAATCATATTCCTTTGCCTTATCCGGTCTTGCATTGTTGTATTCTACCGGGATCTCATGGCGATGGGAGCGTTCAATTTTTGTTACGAAGTGCAGCTTTTCCATAATGCGAATCGTTTCATCCAACAAATTGGCATCCACATACATCGAAACGTAATTTAAGCGTTTGGAGATGTAATGAATGGTGCCAAATTTGCGTAAATTTTTGGCGGCACGCGTGTTTTTCACCCACACGGCGACCCCCAGACGTCGCTCTCTCATGTTTTGCCGTCGGTCTCCTTCCCAATCGTGGTATACTTACTGGTGAAAGCTTATTACAGAAAGGAATCGTGGTCCTATGCTGGCTACGTTTTATCATCAATTCGAGGAAGCGCTTCACCGCGAAAAAATCGTGACCCATAGCAGTTGGCGAACATATGCAGGCCAGCTCTTTTTCTATGTATGCAGTACGCTCCCTGCTCCTTTGCTGACAAAGCAGCTCATGGAAACAGGAGAGCGCCTGACCACTGATACCAAATTAAAGCCAGAATGCATTTACGTGCGCTCTGATGACGCGCAGCATGTGTATCGCTTCCGCTTTCGCGTACCTGACGAAAAGCAGTTTTGCTGTGGCAATCTTTGTGAAGACTGTTTTCTGCTGCGCCAAAATGAATCGGGAACAGCGTGAATTACGATGGCTTTTTCACACTGCAGCCGCAGCTTCCACCTGTCCCGCAACCACTGCCCTGCGCCTCTAAAAATGGATTGTTACTCGGTACCTTTATCGTTTCCGAGACGGAATGAGCAATGGTTCTACTCACCTGATACAAGAGCTCATCCAGAGCATCCTCTGCTCGCTTGAATGCCTGTACGGAATCCCTCAGTTCAATGTTGCGCTTCAGTTCCCGTACTTCTTTGGATATATGATTGTAATCCGGGTGATACTTCCCGAACCGTTGCACATCTTCGTACTGTTCCTTCTTAGCCTCGAACACGACGAGCAGACGTTGCACTTCCTCATCTGCTTCCATTTGGCGTTTGGCCTCCAGATAATCTGAGACCTCGCGCGAGTGGTTAATCATCGTGGACAGCTCATGAGACTCCATGATCAACTGTGTCATATCCACAGCTTCCAATGTTTCCATAAAGCGAGACCTCCTTTCGCCGTAAAGTGAAAACCTTACGTCATTCCTGATTGTATCACGATGCACACCCTTAGTACAGATATTCGGGCACGACAATGCGCACTCGCTCAATGTTGTCGAGACGGTAGCACTGTTTGCCGCCCTGTCCGGCAATCGTAACCATCCAGTACCCCATTTCCAGACGTACTTCTGTCGGCAGCCCTCGCAGCTTTTCTTTGCCGTTTTGCTGGATCTCGACTTCCAGCTTCAGTTCTATTGCGCGCTTAAACAAATCCCGCATGGACTGTGGATGATACGATTGGAAATGCTTCGTCCACATTTTTGGTAGTGCGGCGATTTGCTCATTTTGCTCAGGGAACGTGTTTTCAATAGCATAACCGTCCCAAGGCCGTTCAATGAGAAGCAGGCCTTTATTCCCCGCTTGACTATTTTGATGCGGCTGGAGCTCTTTGCTTGCGCTAGCAACATGTGACAGCACTTGCGGCTCATAACCGAAGTGACGTAGTAAACGGATTAGTTCTTTTTCCTGCGAGTGTGGAATCAAAAACGCATTCGGCGATATCACTTGGGTAAGAAATGGGTGAAAGTCAGGAATTTCGCGCCATTCCTCCAGAAATCCAGCATGTGCTGTCCGCACAAGGAAGTACGGCTCCATTTGAATCTGCCTTGCTGTTCTCGCCCATTGGCTCACAACCTCAATCAAGCTCTCAGGCAACGGATGAACACAGGAGGCGCGGAGCTTTTCGATGACTTGCTCCTCCGTCCCTCCTTGAGCCAAATACGATTGCAACAGCCTTGCTTGCAATTCACCCCGTATCAATTGCCCATCAAATTGGAGCTGGCAAAATCGGCTGATCTCCCATACATCCAGCAATGGAACAAGTGGAGGGATTGTAATGGCACCTGTGGGGTCCACAAACCAGCCTTCCTCCGACGATAATCGCGGCAAGCTGCTCCAACGCCAAAAAACCCCTCGCTCCTCGTCCATCCCGAGCTGAATCCATCCCAACCCTAACAGTACATGCATCCATTGCTCCACAATGAGCTCCTCTGCATTGTCGGGTAAAGGGAATCCTGCTTCGTTTAGCATGCGCAATTGCTCATGGATGGAACACCACTGCTCGACAGGAACCTGTCTCATCAATTGAATGAAAAATTCCCACCAGTCGCCATGCGGCAAAAATTGTTCCATGACGAGTTGGTACATCTCTTCCCAACGTACGAGCGGCAGTTGATGTAGCCATTGCTTCGTTCGATTGAGATCGAGTACGAGTTCTCGCTCTTCCCTATGCACCAAGCCCAGTCTGAGCGCAATATCAAGGACAACGGTCAAAGATAAGCCCTCTCTTTGTTCCTGATCGAGCGGCGGAATCACGATTCCTTTTACATGCTCGTCTGTAAACGAGAGCAGCGGCAGCATTTTTTGCGACATCCTGCGATGAATGCTTCCTTTTTGCGTTATAGGAATTTGGTTGTCTCGAATAAACAACAAAAGCCCAAAAAGATCCAGCTGTATCCCTCTGCCTGCTGATATATAATAAGGGAGCGTTTTTGAAAGAGAAACAAAAGCCTGAGAGGCTTCCGGCAGCATTTGATTCGTCAACTGTTCTCGAACCTCTTGTGGCATCAAATAGCCGATCTCACTCCACATTTTCCGTACAGTCAAGATCAGTCCAAGCCGTCGCAATTTCGTCAAGCCGACTGACAGATGTCTGTGCTCTTTTGCCGTTTCGCGTTCCCAAGCTCGTTTGCTAAAAAAACCTCTCGTCGCTTTGGTTACGAAAAGCCGGATAACGGCTCGTTCCAGCTCATCTGCCTGTTCCCATACTTGCCCAATAAAAGCGGGGTCCAACAATCTCGCTGTTAATTCTTGCTCTTCGGCAATCTGATATCGTTTGGTCTGTTCATGTAGAATCGCTTGTCGCGTTGATTCGGACAGGTATTCCAGCGAATCCTTCACACGCACGCCTGTCACCTCAGTTTATATGATGTTCGATTCATTACTTTTACCAATTGGAGGGATCTTGATGTTGCATGTATTTCCTAGTTTACTCTTAACAGCAACCTTGGCAGTAACGGGTACACAAGTCTTGTCACCTCAACATCCTACCGTATCTGAGCCTGTGGCGAAAGAGGCTGTACAAGCAGATGCTGCTTACGAGGCCGTTGCAGCTCCCTATCCGCCGGCTGTGCAGGAAGCTTTGAAGAAAGTTCGAAAAAATGGCGGACACACTATTGTTCGTGCCAATGGAAAATCTTATGTAGTCGTAGGTGCAGGACAGCGCCCTACAGGAGGATATCGTTTAGTGGCGGACCAAGTCAAGCGGACTGGCCCTCATGCCTTTGCCGTACACGTTCGGGTACAAGCACCAGCTCCAGGTTCGATGAAAACACAAGTCATCAGCTATCCGACGTTGGTGATTGCCCTGCCAGACCAGCAAGCAAAAGTCAGTGTGCATATGCGCTAGTCTATCCACGAAAAAAGCCGACAGTTCGAATGCCACAAGGCGTATCGAAGTCGGCTTTTTTCCTTTTCCCAACAGTTACCCTTGCTTATTCAGGGCTTTACCTCAATGGAAAAGCTCTCTGCAACACCATACGACTCGTGGTTATTATGAGCCAATTCTACCTTGACCTCATGCTTCCCAGCTGGGATATCCTTCATGACATAGCTAGGCTCAAATACTTTGGCGATCTTTTTACCGTCGAGGTACAGATGAACATGACCTTCCCCGTGCTTGTTTTCTTTCCCCATGTTTTCGAGGGAAAAAGAGAAGTTCGTAACGGCCAATTTGAGTTGCAAATCATCTTTTTCAAGGGTATGCGTCACAGCGAGTGTCGGCGCTGCATGATGAGCGTGCGACTCGTCTGCTACCACTTCGGTTTGCGCTTGTTGGTTCGCGTACACAAACCATTCCACACCAGCCGCAATGGCAATCAAGAGAAACAAGCGGAAAAGAAATCGTTTGGTTTTCACCGGAGCTGCTCCCTTCCAATATGAGTCTTACCCCAGTGTGCCCGACTCCTGATTGGTTCATTCATCCATTTTTGCTGATTGATTTAACCTGCTATCCATACATACTCAGCATTCCAATAGGTAAAAGTAACCACAAGATGCTTTGGGGAGGTCAGTGACTGCGTATGAATGCATGGAATGAAACTCTTTCTATTTTTGCTTTAGGAGGAGTATATGAAATCGGCAAAAACATGTACGGGATTCAATGCGGGGATGAAATCGTCCTCATTGATTGTGGATCGAAGTTCCCGGATGAGAGTTATTTAGGAATTGATCTGATCATACCGGACATTAGTTATCTGCTGGAAAATCAGGAAAAAGTCCGAGCCTTGATTGTCACGCATGGTCATGAAGATCACATCGGGGGCATTCCCTATTTTTTAAGACAATTAAACGTCCCTGTTTACGGTACCCGCTTAACGTTAGGACTTATCGAATTGAAGCTGAAGGAGCATGATTTGCTTCATCAGTCCACCCTTATCTCCATCGATCGTCTCTCTACTATTTCATTAGGCTCGCTCACGATCAGCTTTTTTCAGACGAACCATAGCATTCCTGATTGCTTGGGTGTTGTATTTGAGACAAAAGCAGGCTCTATTGTGCATACGGGCGATTTTAAATTTGATTTAACGCCGGGGCATAAGCAATCCCCCGATTTGCACAGAATGGCCGAAATCGGTCAGAAAGGTGTATTAGCCTTGTTGTCGGAAAGTACCAATGCGGAGCGCCCAGGCTTCACTCCATCAGAAAAGAACGTGGGCGATCGTCTGTTAGAAGCATTCAGTAAGGCACGGCAGAAAATATTTGTCTCGACGTTCGCTTCCAATGTATACCGCCTGCAACAAGTCATTGATGCGGTAGAAGCGACGAATCGAAAGCTAGCTTTGCTTGGCCGAAGTATGGTCAATGTGGTCAAAATCGCATCGGAACAAGGCTATTTACATATACCAGAAGACATGTTGGTGGAAATAGAAGAAGTGAGCGAGCTCGATCCAGGCCGTGTCGCTGTCCTATGCACGGGAAGCCAAGGCGAACCGATGGCAGCCTTATCCCGATTGTCGACCTCCGGGTATCGGCACGTTAAAGTAGAACGCGGCGATACCGTCATCCTCTCTTCTTCCCCTATTCCAGGAAACGAACGGAATGTAGCGCGCATCGTCGATAACTTGTTTATTATGGGCGCCAACGTAATTTATGGCTCTGGGACAGGCATGCATGTGTCCGGGCATGGCTTCCAAGAAGAGTTGAAGCTCATGCTCACTCTCATGAAGCCAAAATACTTCATCCCCATTCATGGTGAGTATCGGATGCTCCATCAACATCGTCTGTTGGCTGAATCCGTCGGCGTTGATTTCGAGTCCATTTTCATTGTAAATAACGGAGATGTCGTGGATATTCAGGATGGTGTAGCTGTACAGGAAAGAAAAATCCCTGCCGGAAATACCTTGGTGGATGGTTTGGGAATCGGTGATGTAGGAAATGGGATATTACGGGATCGCAAGCATCTTTCGGAAGATGGCATTCTCGTGATCGTTGTGACGCGCAGTAAAACCGACGGCAAGATTTTGTCGGGTCCTGACCTTATTTCCCGCGGTTTCATCTATGCCCCGGAATCAGAGGGTCTCTTGGAAGAAGCCACTCGCATTGCATCCGAGGTGATCACCAATCTGCAGGAAGCGAATGTGAGTCAGTGGAACCGCTTGAAGCAAGGAATGCGGGAATCGATTGGGAAATTCGTATATGCCAAAACAAAGCGCAGACCCATGATCCTGCCGATTATTATGGATGTGTGAGGGAAAAGCCTTCTCATCATAGTCGTTCCACCTACCTTTGAACCGCAGCAGCCATAGAAACAAAAAGAGAGCCCACCAGCTCTCTTTTTTCCCCTCAAAATATCTTCTTCGAATCCCGCTCTTCCTTCAATATCTCTACAGCCTCGCGAAAACGCATAGAGTGAACGACTTCCCGCTCCCGCAAAAACTTCAAGCTGTCCTGCAAATCAACATCATCGGTCATGTCAATCAGCCATTGATATGTCGCGCGGGCTTTTTCTTCTGCGGCGATATCCTCGTAAAGGTCCGCTATTGGATCGCCCTTGGCAGCAATATAGGCTGCCGTCCACGGCACACCGCTGGCATTGTTGTAAAAGAGCGCCCGATCATGATTGGCGTAATGGTCACCCAGTCCCGCTTCCTTCAACTCTTCGACAGTCGCGTCTTTGGTCAGCTTATACACCATCGTGGCAATCATTTCGAGATGCGCAAACTCTTCGGTAGCGATATCCGTTAATAATCCGACTACTTTATTCGGGATCGTATACCGTTGGTTCATATAGCGCAGAGCGGCTGCCAACTCTCCATCCGCCCCTCCGTATTGCTCAATCAAATACTTCGCCATTCTTACATCGCACTTACTGACACGAACCGGATACTGCAGTTTTTTTTCATAGATCCACATCGGTTTCGTTATCCCTCTCTTCTAAACTTGCCAAGGCCATGGATCATCATTCCACTGCCACGGATACCCTGAATAGCTGCGACCAAGATTTTGCAAAGGCCCGTACGATTTCTCATATTCGTTTGCCAAACCCCAGCGCTGCTCCGTTAAATCGTTATACTGCTGGAGCGCATTCTGATCGGTTGGATGCGTATCTAAATAAAGACTGAGCTCTACCAGTACAAAGTCGATCGCTTGCAGTTGTTCAAGCAATGCGTAATATTGTTCATCGCCAAATCTATTTTCAGCTGTCATGAGTGCTCCCTCCCCAAATGACTCAGTCTGGGATCATAGGGGCTAAAAAGTGCCGGCCATAACGTACCTAATCTCAACGCTTCCATCGGGCTGTATTGCGGCAAGTTCTCCGGCTGAAATGTCATGAACAGCTGAGGGGGTACCTGGTATGTCTTCACCCGAATCGGCGGACAAGGATCATAGGGACCAACGTACGGATAATAGTCGCGTGTTTGCGAATGCAATGCCAAAATCCTCCTCCAGCTTGCAATGTCTGTTCCTTCATGACTACACTATGCAGCCCACCCAGTAGGCGTGATTGATCCCACAAAACGACGAAACCGCTCTCCTCCATAAAAAGAAAGCGGTCCAGCATTTACGATTCCACCTGTCCAGTCCATTTCGCCATGCCGCCGTCAAGGTTCGCTACATCTTTGTAGCCATTTTCGAGCAGGAGGTTTCCGCTCTCCACTCCCATCCTTCCGGTATGACAGACGAAGACAACTTTCTTGTCTTTCGGGATACTCGAGTATTTCTCACTGATCTCTGCGAAAGGAATATTTATGGCATTGGGGACTCTTCCCTCTTCAAATAATTCGGGCTCGCGCAGATCCACAATCACCATCTCTTGTTCATCCGTCATCCATTGCGACAACTGTCCTGAATCAATGACTTGCAAAGATGGTTTGGTATTCCAAAATACGAGGGCTATAGTAGCGAGAACCACCAACAGAGCGCTCACTATCCATCTCTTTTTCATCCTATCCACCTCTTCGATTTCTATCTTGTCTTTCACCCTTACCAAAATGCCATAAAGTCCGAAATACCGAGCAGGATAAACACGATTCCAGCCAATTTTTGCGTGACCGTACCCCATTTCCTCGTTTTGTTCATGAGAGAAGGGCTATCACTTGCGACGGCAAGCAGCAGTAATACGATGAGCAATGGAAGCGCCGTGCCAAGTGCAAATACAGTGGGAATGATCGGGCCGAACGAGCTCGTGAACATCAAAGGCATCGTCAGTCCAAAATAGAGCCAAAACATCGTCGGACAAAACCCGAGGGAAAAGGCAACGCCAAGCCAAAAGGATTGTGTCTTTCCCTCAAATCGCTCCGAAAAACGCTTGATTTTTTCCTCAAATGATTGCGTATGTAGAAATGGCAGTCGAATCCATCCGATTAAGAACAATCCAATCAAAATAAACATCGGAGCTAGTAGCTTTCTCGCCCACTGAAACAAAGGAATCGCTTGTGTAGAGAGTTGTTCACCGAACGCAAATACGATTGCTCCCAAAGCGGAATACACGACTGCTTTGCCAAGGATGAACATCCAGACATGACTACGAAAGCCACCTCTGACGACGACATTCTTCCCGAACACAGTAAAAGCAGCCACATTCCCCGATAACTGGCACGGTGCAAATGCGCCAACGATCCCGAGCAACAACGCTCCAATCAACGGTGCTTGTTCGCCCATTCCGTAATACAAATCGGAAAAGGGCTTGCTGATCCATGCTCCATATTTATACAAGTACGAATACCAATCCATGCTTCTCCTCCGAGTGGGTCTTCCTTTTCGTTTATTTTACAGAAAGGTTGTGAGGAAACTATGAAGAAAAAAAGAAAGGCATGATTCGCCTCTCCTTTGCTTCATCCCGTCACTTGCAAGCGTCCTATCATGCCGCTTTCTTTGTGTCCAGGGATCGTACAATAAAATTCATAGGTTCCTTCCTCCAATGCCTTCCACACGGTTTCAACAGACTCTCCTGGTTTGGCGTGCAAATGAACCACACCTTCAGCCATTGCTCCATGATGATGTTCGCTGCTTGATTCTGAAATCGTAACGATTTTTCCATGAGACACAACCTCGATATCGTGCTCTACATTGCCATCATTTTGAAAGACAACTTTGATCTCCGTATCTTTTTTCACGGTAAATTGGTTCGGTTTATACGAAAAGTCGACGGCTGTGAGGGTGATTTCTGTCGCGCGATCGCCTGCATAAAGAGCCGGGGATGGAAACGGTAATGATTGAAACCAGAAGAAGACGGCAAGCAGCAACACAGCTGGAGTGCCTGGATGATGAAAAAAGGAGGACCACTTCGTTTCTTTTTTATTGAAATCAATCAGCTTGGCTACGAGCAGCATACATACCGTATAGAGCATGACGAAAACAAACAGGAGAGGCTCTACTTTTTCACTGGGAACCATCTCTCCTAGCATGGCGCCCATCATCCCGCCCATGACACCCGATAAAATTCCTTCTACAATACTCAGGATCGACAAAGGAACTCCTAGCAGAAAACCAGACAGTCCACCAGCCAGCATTCCCCACATGGTGGATACATAAAGGTCTCCCCTGTAAACATCGCCGAGGATCAACCCACCGATCAACCCAATCATCATACTGACAGACATCGTGCTCATCATGCCTTGCATATGATCGATTCCCTGCTTTCGTCGCCATATAAACCATGTAAAGCAAACATAAGCGAAACCGACATAGATCAGGACCTGATACACCGCGCTCAAGATACCACCCCCGAGTATATTCTCCACATTGTAAAGTATGTCCTACGTCAACAAAATAGGACAAAACGAACAAGAAAACCCTCTGACTACTGTCGAGAGGGCTCACACCTTTTCTAGTTCGCATACCGATTTGCAGCCTTTGCGCTCTCAAATTCCCCCTGATGATGGATACATGAAACATAGTGGTCGGATGAGATTCGCTCTAGCATAGGTTTCATATTCCGGCAGTGGTCAACCTGATGGGGGCAGCGGGCAAGAAAAGGACATCCTCGTTGGATTCCTTCATTCTGTACTTCCCCATCTACTATCAGCTCTTGCCTATGTTTGAGAAAATGATTGAGATCGGATACCACAGCTACGAGTGCGCGTGTGTAAGGGTGAGAGGGATGATACAGAATCTCATGGGTCGGTCCGATCTCGACGATATTCCCTTGATACATGACAGCTATCCGATCACACATGTATGCAGCCGTCGACAGGTCATGGGTAATAAACAACATCGTCAGACCCATTTCTTCTTTCAATGATTTTAATAGCTGCAAAACGCCCATTCTGACCGACACATCCAACATGGAGGTTGGCTCATCAGCCGCAACGAACTTTGGTTTTAAAATGAGCGCTCGAGCGATTGCAATTCTTTGCCGCTGTCCCCCGCTTAGCTGATGCGGATAGCGCTGCAGAAAGCTTTCGGCAGGTCTTAGCTCGATATGGTTGAGCATTTGAAGCACTTGGTCCCTCTTCTTTTCAAAGGTACTCGCAATTTGATGGGCATGGAGCGGCTCCATTAAGATTTCAAGAATCGTCATTCCCGGATTCAATGAATCGTACGGGTCCTGAAAAATCATTTGCATCTCTTGCCGAATTCCCCTCACTGCTCGGTCTCCTAATCGGCACAAGTCTTGCCCATCAAAAAGAATTTGACCGGATGATTCTTTTGTAAGCCGCATAATCATTCGGGCAGTCGTTGTTTTCCCGCACCCACTCTCCCCGATGATCCCGAGAATCTCCCCCTTTTTGATAGAGAAATTCACATTGTTTACGGCATAGACCGTCGTCTTTTTGCTGCGAAAAAACGCTCCCTGCTTCTTTTCAAAGCGTTTGACCAAATTTTGCACCCTCACCAAATCATTATTGGATTGCGACTTTTGCGGATCGGTCATGTCTTACCCTCCTACAAAACAGGATACAAAATGCCCTTCATGCACTTCTCTTAATGGTGGAGACTCTACCTTGCATTTGTCTTGCACATGCTGGCATCTCGTATGAAATCTGCACCCTATTGGCGGGTTTATGAGCAGCGGCACTGTCCCCGGAATCGAACGACATTCTTTCTCGGGGTCATTTATATCGGGAGTGGCAGCGAGCAAACCTTGTGAGTACGGGTGCCTTGGGTTCGTAATCAATTGTTCCGTTGTCCCACATTCCACAATCTTGCCCGCATACATAATGGCTATCCTTTCACAGATAGCTGTCACCATCGGCAGGTCGTGAGAGATAAGGATAATGGATAAGTCCATAGATCGTTGCAGATCTTTCAATATCGCGATGACTTGCGCTTGGGTCAACACATCCAGTCCGGTCGTCGATTCATCTGAGATGACGACCTGCGGATTACAGGCTAGCGCCATCGCTATGGCTACACGCTGTTTCATTCCTCCGCTGAATTCATGTGGGTACGACTTGCGCCTCTGCTTTGGAATCCCGACCCTTTCCAATAGCTGTTCTGTTCGTCGGATCGCTTCACCCATCGTTATTTTTTCATGTAACAAAATCGCTTCCACGATTTGATCCCCGACCGTAAATACAGGATTCAAGGCATTCATCGCGCTTTGGGGAATAACAGAAATCGATTTCCAGCGGAGCTTTTCGATCTGCTCTGCTGGCGCCTGCAACAAGTCGACTCCACCCAGCATGGCCTTCCCGCTTATGACCTTCCCCGGGTATTCGAGCAAGCGCAGAATGGACTGAATCACGGTGGACTTCCCGCAGCCAGACTCTCCAATCAGTCCGAGCATTTCCCCCTTTTCTAGGTGAAAACTGACATTCTCAACCGCTTCTACTACACCATTTGCCGTAAAAAAGTGTGTGTGCAAATTTTCGACGACGAGAACTTTATTCATGGCTAGTCACCCTTTCCGCAGCCGGGGATTAAAAATTTGTTCCAGCGAGTAGCCAGCAAAAGCAAACCCGATGACCAACGCTGTAATTAACACACCCGGCGGCAAGATCCACCATAGCCATGCATCTGTCAGGAAAGCACTTCGCGCCTGTGCATAATACAGGGTCGTTCCCCAGCTTTTATTCAAAGGGTCGCCCAGCCCTAGAAAACTGAGGGAAGCCTCCAACAAGATGGCATTGCTTGCCGCCATGATGAATTGCGATAAGGCGATCGGTACGACTCCCGGCAAAATATGACGGAACATCACGGTAGGAACGCTGCTGCCAATTGATCGCGCGGCCTCCACGAACCCTTTCGTTTTTATCGTAAGGACCTGTGAGCGAACCACCCTAGCAGGAGATGCCCAGGTCAATACGGTAATGACGAAAATGAGATTCCAAAAGCTCGGACCGATAAACGCGGCGAGTAAAATCATCAATGGCAAAAAAGGCACAACGAGTACCAAATCTACCAGTCTCATGAAAGCAGAATCGATTTTTCCCCCGAAGTAACCGGCAACGATCCCCACAAGAGAACCAAGCAAAATAGAAAACAACGCAGCTAAAATACCGATCGTCAGCGAAATGCGCGAGCCGTATAGGAGCTCGCTAAAGATGTCTTGTCCAACGTCATTGGTTCCGAGCACATAATCTCCGCCTGGCGGAAGAAATGGCGTGGCTACACGTTCGTCTGGGTCAAAAGGTGCTAAGAGTGGTGCCCCTAGCGCAACAATGACAAATAGAAGAAGGATGATGGTACCAATCGCCCCAAGTCGGCTAGACTGAAAAATGGTCCAGTACTGCAGCCATTTGCCTTTATCCATTGTTCCTTCCCACCTTTGGATCGAGAATCGGGTATAAGATGTCCGCTAGGAAGTTGGCGATGACTACGCTCAGCGTAATGATAAGAAATGCAGCCTGTATCACCGGATAGTCCCTGCTTAAGACGGCCTCAAACATCAGCCTGCCGATGCCTGGGTAAGCAAAAACGGTTTCAATCACCGTTGCTCCTCCAAAAATATTACCGAGACTGAGCATGAATACCGTAGCTACCGGGAGTAACGCATTCCGCATGGCATGACGGTATTTGATCATTTTTTCTTTAACGCCTTTGGCTCTGGCCATCATAATGTAGTCCTCGCCCAGCACGTTCAGCATCGAATAGCGCATCGTCATATAGGTTGTCGTAACGGTGATCAATACGAGTGTCACTAGCGGTAAAACGAGATGATGGGCAATGTCGGTAACTCGATCTAAGCCAGTCAAATTGCTCCATGCCGTCTGTGCCCCAAAGATAGGAAACAGACCCCATTGTGCGGCGAAAATCGCTACCAGAATCATGCCCAGCCAGAAGGACGGCATCGCGCTTAAAAACATGAAAATCGTCAAGAGACTAACATCGCTTCTTTTCCCCCACTTCCAAGCAGATATCGTCCCAAAAATGACGCCTAACAAGGTAGAAATCGCTAAATTCAATCCAGTTAACAGTAGCGTCCACGGCAACCGCTCCGAAATCAACTGCGTTATTGGCATCTTTTGTTGGTAGGAATAACCGAAATCCATCGTCGCCATATTCCCCAAATAGATGAAGTATTGCTCCAAAAGTGATTGATTTAATCCGTGTGCCTCTAATATGGCCTCCTTCTCTTCCGTCGTCATAAGCATGATGTCTTCTCCAGCTATATACGCGAGGGGACTCCCTGGCATCAAACGAGGGAGGAGAAAGTTCAATGTCAGCATAATAAAAATAACGAAAATATATTGAGTGACCTTGCCTGTTAGAAATCGGGTCATGAGTACACCTCTTCTTTCGATAATCAACAGGATCAAATGGTTCCCCCGCAATAACCTGGTGGAGCATGACTGCAGGGGAAGCTGTCAACATGCTTACCGTTCGTTGTTCGTTTTTCTTCTACTGAGCAAGTACCATCCACCCGCTACGACGACGATCATGATGAGAATGGTCACGATCGAGGTCGTGCCTTTTCCTGTATTCGCATTCGCTTGTTCTTGCGTGCTTGCAGGTGTTGCTGCTGGCTGTTCCGTTGTCACAGCGGCTTTTTCGCCATTGGAAACAAAGGAGAGCTTGTTGATGATGCCTTTCCCATCCTGGAATACCCACCCATCGTATTTAGCGGGATTGTACGCACTAATTTCCTCTGCATAGTACAAGGGGACGATCGGATAATCTTTGGCTACCTGCTCTTGCATCTGATTGATAATCTGTTGGCGTTTTTCCGGTTCCAATGTCTCATCGAGCTGCTCAGCCAGCTTGTCAAACGCTACACTTTTGAATCCGCCAATATTGGTTCCCCCTTTGCCAGCTAGATCGGAGTGGAACAAATCAATCAATCTGGCAGGGAACAGCTGCATCGTAGTCGACCAGCCAAACATCGTCATGTCATAATTCCGGCCTTTGGTGACATCATATTCGGGCCAGACAAGACTAATCACGGTATCGGGGTCCATCGGTCGAACTTTCATATCAATCCCGATGGTTTTCATCCATCCCGCAATGATTTCGGCAGATCGTATGCTAGAAGGATTGTTTGATTGGACCAGATTGACGAGTTCGAGCTTGTTGCCATCTGGCGCCTCTCGTAGGCCGTCATTGTCCGTGTCTTTATACCCTGCTTGTTCAAGAATGGATTTGGCTTGTTCGACATCGGTCTTATGTACGACTGCCTTGTTGTAAGAAGAAGTAGCTGGATGAATAAAGCCGGGACTTCCTTTTGTGCCAAAACCGAGCAATACCGTATCTACCAAGTATTGCGGATCGATAGCAAGACTTATCGCTTGGCGAAATTTTTGATCGGACATCGGGAACTTTTCAGCGTTGAATTGGAGAAACGTTGTAGCAAAACCGGGGCCTCTTTCCACTTTAATAGACGGATTGCTTTCAAACTCTTTGACGAGTTCCGGCTGGACTCTGCGACTGATGACATCCAGCTGCCCTGCCTTTAATGCTGTAAACATGGCGTTAGCTTCTGCGATGATGGGGATGACTAACGTATCGATTTCCGGTTTTCCTTTAAAGTACTGCGGGTTCGCTTTCAGCTTATAAAATTGATCCTTTTTGTAATCCTCTAAAATGAAAGGGCCGCTCCCCAAGGAATTGTTAAAGTTATCAGGATCAGTCACAGAGCTCCAAATATGTTTCGGAAGAATCGGCAAATCAGCGAGAGGTTGAATGAAGAAATCTGGTTCAGGCTTCTCAAGCTCCATGATCACAGTGGTTGGGTCGGGTGTTTGAATGGTTTTCACGAGTGCAGCTGGGGTTGTAAAGCGGGATTTTTTATATTTCAACAGGTATTCGTAGGTGAATTTCACATCCTCTGAGGTCAAAGGCTTTCCATCCTGCCACAAGATTTGGTCATGCAAAATCATTTTGTATTGCTTGCCGTCTTCGGATACCGTGAATTCTTTAACCAGCCAAGGAATCGGTTTGTTGCCTTTATCGAGGATAAATAGCGGGTCGTAGAGAAGATTGACCAGCTCGAGTCCAGGAAAACCGGTATTGTATGTGTACAGATTCAAGGAGCGTTCATCCTGTGTGATCCCAAGCTTCACCTCCCTGTGATTCTCGGCACCAGCCGGAACAACGAACAATGTGGAAAACAGAGCGATGAGCAGCCATATGATCCCGACTCGATTATGCTTCATCCGACATCTCTCTCCTAGTAGTTAATCAGTTCTTTCAAATGGAAGTTCCCATCACGTTTATATGCTTCTGCTAATGCAAAATGACCATGCGTTGCCAAACCGTGATACACATGAATGGCTTGATCGAGTACCTTGTGCACGGCTCTTCCCTTTTCGTAGTCAGAGGGTAACGCGGTAAACCCAGGGACGATAGCCTCCATTGCCTTCGCATCGACTGCTTCTTCAAAATGTCGGCCACTGAACTCCATCTGACTGTGCAAGACATCCATCGCTCGATTTTTTTGTTCCCACACCGACGAAATATCAACGACACAGTTGGGATGATGCGGAGTCATGTAATAGATCGTCGGGATCGGGTGAGCTTCCAAGCCAGGCATTTCATCTAAAGCAAACTCCCGGCTGGCCAATGCGATACTTTCCAAAATCAAAATCATGGCTTGTCTACGGTCTGGGTCCAAGTCGTGAAAGGAATGCTCTGGGTCCTGCGTAATGATAATATCTGGCTTCACTTCTCGGATAATCCGTACAAGCTTTTTCTTGGACTCCGGACTGACATCTACATAACCGGATTGAAAACCGGGAAAATACATCTGAACCCCCAATACCGCTGCCGCCTCTGTAACCTGCGGGCGTGATTTTTCGCTAGACAGCATGATCGAGGCGTACGATTCCCCTCCATTGTTCACGTTAATGGCAAGAGCACCGCCACACTCCACCACTTCCATGCCGTACACACCTAACAGCAACATTTTCTTGCCCATTTTTTCATCTCCCTTATCATCCTGTTTGATTGATATTTTCTGTATTGTGAAAATATTCTGACTTGATGATACTATACCCCACTAACCTATATTTCGCAATAATAAAAAAGCTTCATTTCTGAAGCTTTTTATTTCATCAGCTTATTCATCGTAGTTAACAGCTCGTCAATGACTGCGCTGTCCCCTTCTTGGATACGTTCAATCACACAGGATTTCATATGCCCTTCCAAAAGGATACGTCCCACTGAATTTAAGGCAGATTGTACCGCAGCAATTTGATTCAAGACATCATCACAGTAAGTATCCTTCTCCACCATGCCTTTAATCCCGCGAATCTGTCCCTCAATCCGATTGAGTCGCGCCTGCAAGTTTTGCTTGGTTTTTTCTGAATGATGACTGTTTCGATCAGATGTATGACAAGACTGTACAACGTTCAATTCTGCACTTGACAATGAGATTCCTCCTCTAATCATCCTAGCAAACATACGCTTCGATTATAATCTAAATTTTCAAAACGTAGCAAGTTCCATATTCACATATTCATCAGGAAGACAGCCCCAATTCTTTTCGGACATTTTCCAATCCATATCGTTCAACGAACTTGAAAAACTTCTCTCTCTTTTTCCCTTGCGTCTGATACAACGTAATCATGCTTTGGACGATGGAGGATAATTGTTCTTCCTTCACCTGCTCGACCAGGAGCTCGGCTGTTTTGGCCTCCATTGTTTTCGATTGACCTCCGACGTAGATTTCAAAGGTTTCTTTTCGCTTGACGATCCCAATATCTTTTACCAACGGCTCTCCACAGGCATTCGGGCAACCCGTATAACCGACTCTCATCGTAAAAGGAACGGCCATCCCTGCAATCGTATCATTCAAATTTCTTGCTGCCTCTAGCCCTTCAATCTCTGCTCCTTTGCAAAAAGAACAGACAGACAAATTCTTCACAACAGAGCCCGTTTCGTACACGCATAAGCCTTTTTCACGCAGCGCTTTTTTGGCATCGTCAGCCTTCTCTTCATTCATCTCGACAATAAGCTGCTGAAAGATTGAAAGTTCAATTTGTGCATCCTCGCCAACGATTTGACCGATCGCCACCATATCTGTTGGTGTAAACACAGAACCGCCGACACGAATTTCTGGACTTACGGCAAACTGTACACGCTTCAAAAGGCATTCCTCCTACACGATTTGAATTTGTAACATTCAGTCAACCGAAGACTTTATGAAAGGCTGCAATTTTATAATCACAGCCTTTCCCACAACCTTTGCTTAAACGACATCGTATCCTTGATCTTCAATGGTCTCTTTCACATTTTCCAGCGAAACAACGGATTCATCAAATGTCACGCTTACCTGATTGTCAGCAAGGCTTACCGTTGCTTTGCTAACCCCGTCAACTTTTTGAAGAGCACCTTCTATGGAGATGACGCAGTGATTGCAGGACATTCCTTGTACGTTCAAAGTGACATTCATTTTACATCCTCCTTTGTTTTTGGGAAGCTTTATTTGATTCTATTTTACAATACCCCTGTAGGGTATACAATACCCAATTTACATTTTCCTGCTGTGTACCTACAAAAAAGCTCCCCTCTATAAAAGACGGGGAGTTTTTCCTTACGCTTCTTGGCTGAGATGATTTCTGGTGGGAACAAAAAACACTTGCTCCACCTCATTCGCGGATAATGGACGGCTGTAATAGTACCCTTGTATTTCCTTGCAATGATTTTCTGTCAAAATATCTAACTGATCCTTCGTTTCAATGCCTTCTGCAATTACATCCAATTTCAGATGCTTCGCCATCGAAATAATAGTGGCCACAATGGCTTTATCGTTATCATTTCGAGACAGGTCTGTTATGAAGGAGCGGTCAATCTTTAGTTTGTGGATCGGGAACTTTTTCAAATAGCTCAAAGAGCTGTAACCGGTTCCAAAATCATCCAAGCTAATTCTCGTTCCAATTTTGTTTAACTCATGCAGGATACTGATCGATACTGCCGGGTCCATCATCATGCTCTCTGTGATTTCCAGTTCCAAAAAGTGTGGGCCAAGCTTAGTTTCCTCGAGGATATTTTTGATGTACTGGACTAGGTTCCGTTGGTGGAATTGATGGGAGGACAAATTGACGGAGACGGGTATCAACGGTCCCCCTCTATCATGCCACTGCTTCATTTGTCTGCACGCTTCGCGAAGCACCCACGTACCAATCTCATAGATCAGCCCTGTCTCTTCCGCAATAGGGATAAACACTCCTGGTGAAAGCATCCCTTTGGTCGGATGATTCCACCTGACGAGCGCCTCGACTCCGATCATGCGATTACTTTCCGCATGAAATTGAGGTTGGTAGTAAACTACCAGCTCATTACGTTCAATTGCTTTTCTGAGATCACTTTCTATCTCAATATTTTCCAGCAATTGCACATCAAACTCGGGCGTATAGAACAGGTGACCATTTTTCCCCTGTTTTTTCACCTCGTACATGGCCGTATCCGCTTTTTTGAGCAGCGCGACAGCATCCGTTCCGTGGTCTGGGAATATCGCTGTTCCAATACTTGCTGATATGTAAAATTCACTGTCTTTTAGCGAGAATGGCTGTTTCAACGCTTCAATGATCTTATCCGCTAAACTCGCCGCTTCCCTACGGTCCGCTCGTGTTTTGCAGAGGATGGTAAATTCATCTCCACCCATACGAGCAATTGTTGCATGGTACCCTTCCGCACTCTTTACGATTCTGTCGCTGACCCCCTGCAAAAAGATATCGCCGTAGGAGTGACCCAAGGAATCATTGATCATTTTGAAACGATCGATGTCGAGAACCATGACAGCAAAGCTGGTTGAATCTTGGCTGCTTTTTTCAATAGATTGATGGAGGACTTGATTAAACTTTCTTCGATTCGGTAAGTCGGTCAGCTCATCGTGATAAGCCAAATACCTGATTTTTTCTTTCACGCGATTCTCTTCGGTAATATCCTTCACAATGATGTGATTCCCAACAACTTCTCCCTCAATTTCAACCGGGACATTGAGTACACTCAGCTCTACTCGATTTCCGTTCGGATGAAAGATGGCCGTTTCAAAATTATTACGATTGGGCTGAAAAGACTGGGCAAAAGAATCTTTGGTGATGTCCCTTTTCTCCTCAACTATATGCATGCCAATTTTCGATACATGTTGATGGATGAATTCTTCCTCCCGTAGTCCACCAATCTTCGTGACAGCTGGGTTCATTTGGATAATACATCCACCTGTATCTAAGGAAATAATGCCGTACTCATTATTTTTATAAAGGGAACGATACCAGCTTTCACTTTCCTGAATGACCGTATCTTTTTGCGAGAGTCGTTTGTTAATAAACAAGCCGAACAATGTAATGCCCATCAGTAAAAAGGTGGCCAAGACAATGATATAGGCCAAGGTCTCCGGTTCGATCTGCGTTTCTATCTCGGTTGTCGGCACTTCCGTTACGTAGAAATGCGCTGCAACCATCCCGGTGTAATGCATACCCGCGATTGCAGCTCCCATAATGAGTGAGCTGCCCAATTTATATAAATATGCGTATTTCGATTGATCACGGCGAAAGTAAAACAAGAGCCAAAGTGCCGCTGCCGAAGCAGTCGCTGCAATGATAATGGATAAAATAACGATCCACATATCGTATGTAATTTCGATAATCATCGCGGCCATTCCCACGTAGTGCATCCCAGATATTCCAGCAGCCATAAGAATTCCCGCGATACCTAGCTGTCTTGCATTGAGGTTGCTTTTCGTGACGGTAAACAACGCTATGCTTGAGACAAAAATGGCAAGAATAACAGATAGGATGACATACTCCATGTCATAAAGAACCTTAATTGGGAGGGTAAGTGCCAGCATTCCGACAAAATGCATGGACCATATTCCGAGCCCCATCGTTGTGGCACCAAATATCAACCAGAGTAGCTGATGCTTCCCCTTACTTGTACTCACTCTGGCTGCCAGGTTGAGAGCAGAAAAAGAAGCTGCAACCGCGATTAAATAAGAGAGTATCACAAGGAAACTGTCGTACGTCCCATGTATCTGATGATCCACGCTCCTTCACCGCCTTCCTTTTGTAAAATCTCGATGGTCTCACTTAAACCATGCTGCCTGATTCACCATAACGATTTACCTGCAAGAAGGAATCGATTTCTTTCGTAGGCAGCGGTTTACTGTAGAAGTACCCTTGGACTTCATTGCACATTTGTTCCTTTAGAAAATCAACATGTTCTTGTGTTTCTACACCCTCTGCAATAACTGCAATTTTCATGTTGTGTGCCATATCGATGATCGTTTTAATAATCGCTTGATTCCGTGGATTCAAATTCCGGACAAAGGATTGGTCGATTTTTAGCCGATCAATCGGAAATTGACTTAGATAGCTCAATGAACTGTAGCCCGTCCCGAAATCATCGATACTGATGCTAATCCCGAGACCTTTCAAACGATTCAAAATCCGAATTGTATAGTCTACATTTAGCGCCATGCTTTCCGTGATTTCCAGCTCCAAGTATTGCGGAGATAAGCCCGTCTCTTCAAGGATCGAGGTAATCATCTCAATGAGATTGTTTTGCATAAATTGGCGTAAGGATATATTCACCGCAACCGCCAGCTGAGTAAAGCCTGTTTCCTGCCATACTTTTATCTGTTGGCATGCCGTTCGCATTACCCATTCTCCAAGCGGTACGATTAAGCCTGTTTCTTCTGCGATCGGGATAAATTGAATAGGTGGAATGAGACCAAGGTCTGGATGTTCCCAACGAATCAACGCCTCCATACCGATAATCTGGCCCGTCTGTAAATGAATCTTCGGTTGGTAGTGCAGCGTAAATTGTTTCTCATCCAAAGCTTTTCGCAGCTCTCTTTCAAGCTGTAGCTTTTTGGCTAAAATCTGATGTAGCTCCTCCGAGAAAAATTGATAATTGTTTTTCCCTTGCTCTTTTGCCAAATACATGGCAGCGTCTGCATGCTTCAATAGCGCTTCAATATCGTCTCCATCTTCCGGATACATGCTGATGCCGATACTTGGTGTGATAAAGATTTCGATATGGTCTAACGTAATCGATTCGGACATGCTCGTGATGATTCGCTGCGCAATTTCACCAACTTCTTTGTGTGTGACACCTGTGAGAAAGATGGCGAACTCATCTCCGCCTAGTCGAGAAACAGAATCCCCTTTTCGCAAACACCCGATGAGACGATTGGCTACTGCTTGTAAAAGGACATCCCCTATGGAGTGACCCAGCGTATCATTAATGTTTTTAAATCGATCCAAATCGATGAACATGACGCCGATGTTTTCATCTTTTTGTTTTGCTTTGACCATCGCCTCTGCCAGCTTTTCATGAAAAAGCGTTCGATTAGGCAGGTTGGTTAAGGAATCGTAATGGGCCATGTAGCGAATCGTTTCTTCCGCCTTTTTTCTCTCGGTGATATCAATCATGGAGCCTACCATCTCCACGATCTCTCCATTTTCCTCAATAGGTGACAACGTAATGTAATAATCATTTCCGGATAGTTTCAGTTCGAAGGTAACGGGCTCGCCAGCAAACGCTCTGCGAAAATAGCTTTCCATATGCTCTGCTACCTCATAAGGAAAGATTTCATACGACGTTTTTCTCAGCATCCTCTCAGACGTTAGCCCGAGCTCTTCCGCCATTTTCCCTTCACACAAGGTATAGGTGATGTTCCCTTTCGGATCTGTCACGATCTTGAACACACAGTTTTGCAAGTTTTGGACCGTCCTGCGAAAATCGTTCTGCAACGCTTCTGCCAAAGCTGCCTCTGCTTCAATGCGGTCGGTAATATCCGTACGGATTGAAACATATTGATACGGAACTCCCCGGTCGTCTAGAAATGGCACGATGGTCGTATTCATCCAGTATTCATTGCCGTCTTTGGCGCGATTCTTCACTTCGCCCTTCCAAACACGTCCTTGCTTGATCGTTTCCCACATCAATTTAAAAAACGACTTGGAATGATAGCGAGAGTTAATGACCCTATGTGTATTTCCAACTAATTCATCCACTTCGTATCTGGAGATTTCACAAAACTTGTCATTTACATAGGTAATGACGCCTTTGTCGTCTGTAATCGCTACAATCGAAGATTCATCCAGTGCATTTTTGATATCGTGCAAGTCCTTCATCGTCTTTGATAGAGACTCTTCCATCTGCTTGCGTTTCGTGATGTCCGTCCCGATTGCCACGTACTGATAAAGGAATCCACTGTCGTTCATGAATGGCACTAGGGTCATGCTAAGCCAATATTCCGTACCGTCCTTTGCCCGATTTTTCATCTCGCCTTTCCATACTTTTCCTCGGCTGATGGTCTCCCATAGAGATTTAAAATAGTCTCGCGGATGGAAACCGGAATCGACGATGTTATGGTTTTCTCCGATTAATTCCTCTCTACTGAACTTGGATATTTCGCAGAAGTTGTGATTGACGTAGGTGATGATTCCTTTTTCATCTGTGATCGAAATAACAGATGACTCTTCCAATGCAGATAATGCATACTTTACATCTCTGATTTGATTAAACACATGGCACCCCCGCCTGTTCTCGCCTTACAATTGAAACTTACGGATGGAATGCTGCAGCTCTTCTGCCATTTCGGCGAGTGTACTGGAAGCGGTTGTAATCTGTTCCATAGAAGCTGTTTGTTCTTGTACAGAAGCAACTACGCTTTGTGTGTTTTCCGCTGCCATTCTTGAAACATGCGCAATTCCCTCTATAAATTCCACTACGGAAACAGTTCCGTTATTGGCTTCATTGATTTGTCCTGACATTTCTTGTGTTCTTTTTGAGACTTCGTCTACTACCCCCAAGATTTTGTAGAAGGCAACTCCAGCTTGTTCGATCATGATGACTCCTTCTTTAACAGCTACGTCCCCTTGACTCATGACGTGAATCGCCTTTTCCGTATCTCTTTGAATATCTCCGATGATGGAAGCGATCTGCGAAGCTGCTTGCGCGGATTGTTCTGCTAATTTGCGAACTTCATCTGCTACGACTGCGAATCCTCTTCCTTGTTCTCCCGCTCTCGCCGCTTCAATCGCTGCGTTTAACGCCAATAAATTCGTTTGACTCGCGATTTCCGTAATAATCGAAATGATGGAACCAACTTCTTTTGATTTTTCACCGAGCATATTGACCACTTCGGTAGAAGAGCTCACTCTTTGATTAATCTCATTCATTTGTTCGATTGATTTGGCAACCACTTCATTGCCTTCGGTTGCTGTTTTGTTCGCTTCAACGGATGAGCTGATCGCATGATCCATGCTCATTGATACTTGCTGCATGACTTGTGAGATGCTCACGGCAATCTGTGTGGCATTCTCCGCATCATGTACTTGCTGTTCAGCACCTGCTGCAATATCTTGGATCGATTGGGATACGTTCTCTGCTGTCTGGCGTGTTAATTCGGAGCTGGCTGTCAATTCCTCGGAGGAGGCGGCTACTTGTTGTGAATGGAAGGAGACTCGTTCTAATAAATCTTGCAGATTGTGCTTCATTTGGGAAAAATGGCGGGCTAGTTCACCGATTTCGTCGCGATTCTTGATTTGAATATCTGCTGAGGCCAAGTTCCCTGCAGCAATTTGTTCTGCTGCATGCGTGATCAGTAAAACGGGACGAGAAATGGCACGTCCAATCATGAGGGCAATACCTACTCCTGTGAGAAGAGCAAGTAAGCTAAGCAAGATAACCAGGAGCTTCGTAGATTGAATATTGCTATCCAGCTCGGCAATATCTTGTTCTAACAGTTTCTGTTCGAGAGCAACAAATTCTTGGGCTTTTTGTATAAACAATTCGCCGACTGGCGTACATTCATCTCTGACCAAGCGCGTGTACTCTTCTACTTTGTTTTGTTGCTTTAACGCTACAACCCGCTCAATAATTTCCTCGTGTTGGGCATGCAGCTCGTTCATCTCTGTTACAAGTTTTTCCCCTTCAGCATTCATACCCATTTTGGATAGTTCAGAAGTAAGCTCTTTATAGCTGTCATTTGCCTTCGTATACCCCGCCAGATAGCTGTCATCGCCTACAATGACATATCCTCGTGCATACTTTTGTCGTTCACTGACACTTGCAATAATGTCCTTGGATAGCATCTCCTTGTTAATTCGGTCTTCGATCATTGTCCGATAACGAGAATCGATGGATGAAATTTGAGAATAACCAATGCCTGCGACTGCCACTAAAAGTAATAACACTGCCAAAAATCCTAAAAAAAGCTTTTTCCTTACCGTCAACTTCATAATAGTTGTTTCCTCCATCGAAATTCTACGAATTATTCCTGCATTCTGTGAAATATGTAAGTTATTTAATAATCCCTTTCTCTTATGTAACGGCATTTTCTATAGGTCTTTTGAACTTTTTTATCATACAACATCGTTCTGTAACATTTATAGAATTCTTTTCGACAATGAAAAAGCCCCGACTGCCAAGGCGGACGAGGCTTGCATATCCATTTATGCGGCTACTTTTTCTTGCATGGCTATCGTTTTGGCGCCCGAAAACCTGCTTGCTGCGCTTCTTCCTCCGTCGCAAACCACACCTCCGCTTTTGTTTGCTCGTAGCTAGCGGAGCCTGAAACGTGATAGATTTTCTCGCCTTTGCTGTTGATATTGCCCTTGATGGTTTTGCCTTCAGGTGGCGCGGTGACAGCCGCCGTATTGTCCTTGGACTGTTTTTGGGGCTTGGCTTTTTCCTTAGGAGCCTCTGCCTGCTGCCCTTCTAAAGCCCACAGCCCGCGATTCTGCTCCCGTGCTTCCCGCTCCGCTGCCAGGAACAATTCTGCTTGAGCTACATTCGGTGGGATCGTCATGATCCGGGCGTAGCCATCACGAACGAGCTTTTCATTGACAAAGGTTCCATCTTCCAAATATACGTAAGCAAGCAAACGCTTGTACTTGTCATAAGGCTCGACATCGAACTTCAGCTTGACCTTTTTGCCAGTTAAAAGCTCCTTGGAGTAATTGCTCGCTTCTTTTCCATACGGTTCGACCGGATGGTTGGGTTTTACTGTCTCTGGGGTATCTACGCCAATCATACGGACTTTTTCCCCGCTGTCCAACTCAAATGTATCGCCATCAACCACTCGTTTGATCACAGCATCTATCTCGCCGTTAGCTTCTGGCTGACCGGACGCTCCACATGCCGATAGCAAAAGAACCAGTGCGAGCAGAAATACGGTTAATCGTTTCATAGACTTCCTTCTCCTCTTCTACGTTGCATTGTTTTCCAGCGTAGTGGATTTGCCAACCCAGGTCAATAGGATAGAAAAGCAGTCCGTTTTTTCCTAACGAAAAAAACGACCTTCACGCAAAGGTCGTTTTGTCTATACGTCCAGATTTTAGTCACGATCGGCGCTAAACAAGAACAACAGGACGACCACGACAATAATAATCCATATAAATTCCTCGTTTTCGCGATCAAAAAAACCGTCAAACAGACCCATGGCGGAGTCCTCCTTTCCTTCTCGCTACAGCCTATGCAAAAGGCTAGACGCGTGCCAGTAGTTGGAAGAGCCCAAAAGTAAAATGCGTGTTCAAAAGTCGACTTTTTGAAAAAACGTTTCGGGAATGAATTACTTACAAGTAGACAAGATCAAATGCGTATAGGTACCTAGCTGTTTTCCTTCATTCGTAAAACCAAGATTGGCAAGCTCCTGTAGCAATCGGGAGCGATCGGCATAACAGCGGTCCTGAATATCTGCTATCACTCTCGTATGACCTGCCTCCCTTAGGGTATCAAGATGAGCTTGTCTATGCGCCTGATCCTCAAACATTAAATCGGCAATGACCAACCGTCCCCCTGGTTTTAACACGCGGCGACATTCCGCCAAGGCAAGCTGCTTCTGATCATCCGTCAAATGGTGCAAGGCGTAACTCGTAGCCACAAAGTCAAACCGATTTTCTAAAAATGGAAATGCGAAAAAGGTTCCCAGCTTTGTCTCGACCTCTGGGTGTTTCGCTCTGCATTGCTTCAGCATTTGCGGAGATTGGTCGAACCCGCTCATCCTGGCTCCTTTTTTCACGAGACGCCCTGCGAGGTTTCCTGTACCCGTTCCGGCATCCAGACCGCACTCTCCTGATTTAACCGCAACAGTCGCAACAACCTCATCCAGCACGTTTTCGTATGATTCATGACCATTCCCGCCATGTACCCATTCGTCATAGCGGTCCGCCCATTCATTAAAATTCCATCGATCCACCCAGTTATCCCGTGTCTGCTTCAATCGCTTGTTCGCTTCTGCCAATGTAAACAGCTCGCCTGGATCAATCGATTCTCTACCCTTTATCCGTTCAATCATCGCTTCTGTCGTTTGGATGACTTTGCTCATTTCTACCCATCTTGTATACATAAACGAACGCTGCAGCTCTAAATAATGGAGAAGACTGCCTTCCTGATCTTTCATTTGAATCAGGAGCTCCCGAATGTCTTCTACCGCCATCCCGACCTCGCGCAGTGTCATGATGGTTTGCAGCCTCCAGACATCTTCCTCTGTGAACTGGCGATACCCGGACGCATCTGCTTTCGATGGCTTGATCAGCCCTTTTTCTTCATAATATCGAATCGCACGCGGAGTTATTTGCAAGCGATGGGCCATGTCTTTGATTTGCATGGAACTCTCTCCCTGTATCATTCTTTTTCTATCATAAACCTTGACGCAGCGTGAATGTACAGAACGAATGAAAAAAAGCTGCCGGATTCTTTCCGACAGCTCGTTTCTATCATATTAATGTGTCGCCGGCTCAGAAATTTGCTGGAGAGCGTCACTCGCCTCATCGTGGTGAACTTGACGAACAGCCATATCTGCCAACGCCACAATTCCGACCAGCTTGCCTTTCTCGACAACAGGCAATCGACGAATTTGATGCTGGGCCATGATCCTGGCCGCTTCATCGACAGTCGTTCCTGGTTGCCCAAGAATAATGTCCCGTGTCATGACCACCTCGGTGGCAGTCGATCCCTCATGCTTTTCAGCCAAACCGCGAATGACGATATCGCGGTCCGTAATGATCCCGATCACATCCTCTTTTTCATCCACAACCGGAATGACCCCTACATTCCAATCGCGCATTTTGCAAGCCACTTCATACACATTATCCTTAAGCGTCACAGTAGCGACATCTTTTGTCATAATTTCGCGCAATGTGCGATTTTCCAGCTTCGCCATTTCATTCTCCTCCTTTTGCTAATCAACGATTGTAGTTTGTCCTCTCCTCTATCGTTTCATGCGCAAGAAAGAGTATGATATATTGCGCTTCTTCCAAAAACAGACTATGATTAATAAGTGAATATCTCACCCATTTTTAGGAGGAAAAAGAATGGTCATTAAGGACACGGGAATTGGCACGAAAGAAGTCTTTTTCGCCGATCTGGAGCACTACATGAGCGAACTCGGCTTTGATCGCGGCGCTTGGGATTACAAGCATGCTACATACGATTATAAAATCCATGATAAAGGCAATGTCTTCTACCTGCGTATCGAAGCGAACGTATCAGAAGGCAAACTTGAGGATTCGCACTCCGTACTGAAGCTCGAAGATCCTTATATGGGCAAACATCTTTTCCCACACGGTCTGGATTACGATTACCCAATGCCAGACTCCGTTGTAAAAACAGCGAAGTTGAAGCTGCAAATGTTGGGCGAAAAACTGTCCTCACACTAAAAAATGAAATGGCACAGTGTACAGAGAGGAATCCCCTCTCTGTTTCACGTAGAGGGGGGTATTTTTATGAAGACGAGGGGCGTACCTGACTTCTTGCTCCTGTTTTTGACCGCCCTACTTGTTGGGTTTGGCATAACCATGGTGCTCAGCTCCAGCTCTATTTTCGCATTGACCAGTTTTACAAGTGGCGGCTGTGATTATTGTGGCGGAGATGAGCTTTATTTCGTGAAGCGTCAATCGGTTTTCTTGCTGGTCGGCGTCGTTGGGATGCTGGTGGCCATGAACATTCCCTTCTCCTTTTATAAGAGAAATTTCTTATTGATTGCGCTCGTCAGCTTCTTTTCTTTGCTCCTGGTTCTTATTCCAGGTATTGGTAAGCAAGTTAACGGAGCTCGATCGTGGTTTGAAATCGGTTCTGCAACCATTCAGCCTGCGGAGTTTGCCAAGCTTGGCCTTATTCTGTACTTGGCAGCGATCATCTCCAAAAAAGGAAACGGGATACAAAAGCTGAAATCCGGTTTGATGCCCCCACTGATGGTAACGGGGATGTTTTTTATACTAATTGTAGTCCAACCCGACCTTGGTTCTGCCGCCATCTTGCTCGGATGCGCTTTGATTGTCATGATCTGCGGTGGGGCCAAAATCCGCCAATTGATCGGTCTCGGTGCACCGGCTGTGACTGTTGCCCTATTGGTATACATCACAGCAAAGCCCCATGCCTTGAATCGGATTTACTCTTATCTCAATCCGTGGAGTGATATGGACGGCACTGGCTACAACATCATTCAATCCTGGATTGCAATTGCACATGGCGGTCTAACTGGGACAGGCTTTGGAAAAAGCATTCAAAAGTATTTGTATCTGCCGGAGAGGCATACCGATTTTATTTTCTCGATCATGACAGAAGAGCTTGGTTTTATCGGCGCCTCTGTGTTCCTCTTGATCTATTTGCTTTTCCTGCTGCGCGGCATCCATATTTGTCTGCGCGTAAAAGACACCTTTGCCAGTCTGGCAGGAATCGGTGTTGTCAGCATGTTCGCCATTCAGGCGATCCTAAACATTGGCGGAGTAACGGGTTTGATTCCACTGACAGGTGTACCACTGCCGTTTATCAGTTATGGTGGTTCCTCTTTACTTGTATGTCTGCTCGCCACTGGCTTTTTACTCAGTATATCGCGGGAAGTCAGTCGCCAGAAGGTAGAAGAGCAATTACAAAAACAGCCATATGCCATGTAAGAAACAAATATAAGGGATACCGGATGCGTCCAGTATCCCTTTTTTCTTACTCATTTCGAAGGAGTTCGATTGTTTCCACCCGTACATTCACGGCTTCCACATAAAGACCTGTCAATGTTTCCACCGCTTCTTTTACTTTTTCCTGTAGGACGTGACAGACGTGATGGATCTGCGCCCCATAACGGACGGATACACGCATGTCAATGGTGACTCTGTCTTCTATTACGGAAACGGTAATGCCTTTCGCGCCGCCATTCAGCTTTTTCGCCAAATCTTGATAGATTCCGCCTGAACGAACTGTGACTTCCAACACTTCTTCTACAGCAACCCCAGCAATGATCGCGATCACCTGATCTGCTACTCTGATTTCGCCAAGTCCATCAGCCATCAGGACGCCCTCCTCTTCGCCCGTTTCGTACTTCTCCCACTGGTTTCATTTGCCTTTTCTTTCATTATAAACAAATCATGCTTGGGCTTGGAAGGAAATTTGTTTTTTTCTCTCCGTTAGTGTCGGAGATGTGCAATGAATGTCAACGAGTGTCAACTGATCTGCAGCAAGCGCCTCCCGCAATACCGACTCCAAGGTATGTACCTCTTTGACGACCTTGCCACTGATTCCGCAAGCATTCGCCAATTGTTGAAAATCTGGATTACGCAATTTCACTCCAAAAGGGATCAAGCCCGCCTGACTCATTTTGACCTCTTCCAATCCTAATGTCCCATTGTTCACCACGAGAATCACAATCGGAAGTTGGAGCTCGGCCGCTGTCATAAGTTCTGCCAGATTCATTTGCAATCCCCCATCCCCAGCGACGCAGACGACCTGTTTCTCAGGATAGGTGAGCTTTGCAGCCACAGCCGCAGGCAACCCAAATCCCATCGTCCGCCACTTCCCTGAAAAGAGTGGGGTCTGTTTTTTCCCACGGAACGCACGATTAAACCAGATCGTGTGCTCACCCGTATCTAGGACGATAATCGCATCTTCATTGACCACTCCCCCAAGCGTATGCATCAAGGTTTGTGGTTTTACTTGCTCACTCGCTTGTTGAATGACTGCTTGCTCTGTCTCCTCGCCAAACTCTCCATGCCACCGCTTGATCTGTTCCTGCCACGCATCGTCCTGTCTGCGTGATTGCAAGCGTCTCATCCAGATCGGCAGAACATCGTCCAATTCAGCCGTGACAGACTGGAGGTAGGGATGTGCATGTATCGATCCAGGCTGATGATCTACTTGAATGACGGACAGTTTCTTTGGCAAAAAAGCGCGAGGGAACCAGCTCGCTCCCAAAATCAGCAACAAATCTGCTTCCGCTAAGGCATGTAAAGTTGTTTCGCTGCCCCCTTCTCCCCATCCGCCGATCACCAGTGGATGAGATTCATCTACCGCCCCTTTTGCTCCGAGCGACAGCAACACGCCTGCCCCTAGCTGTTCCGCTAGCTTCACACACGAATCCGCCAACTTGCGGGCACCGATACCAAGCAGTATGAGAGGCTTTTGCGCTTTCGCAACCTGCTCGCAAGCGAGCTCGATCTCCATTCGATCAGGATAAATGGCATGTGGAATGCGTGGAAGTGCTGGAAGGACTGCATCTGAAGTCGATTGCGTAAAGACGTCCTTGCAAATGGAGAGATGTGTCACTCCTTTTTGCTGCATAGCTGTGACAAATGCTTTGTGCAAAACACTTTGGATGGCATCTGGATGCGTAATCGTCGTCGAATAAAAACTGATGGGCCGTATCATGTCTTCTTGTGAGATAAACTGCTTGTACGCGCCACCCAGCTTGTATGTCTCCACTTGTCCTGTAATTGCAATGACAGGTGCGCGATCTGTATGCGCATCTGCAAGTCCATTCATCAAATTCACGAAACCCGGCCCCATTGTCGCGGTACAAACAGCCGGAATTCCCGTCAGTTTTGCTTCCGCACTTGCCATCATAGCCGCAGCAGATTCATGCTTGCAGGCAATATATTGAATGTCGGATTGCTTCGCGATCTGATCCAGCCAGGCAAAGATACCGTCACCTGCCACCCCGTATATTCGTTTTACTCCCCATCTGATCAATTGTTCCGTCAAAAATTGCGCGACCTGCATCAAAATCTTCCCCTTCCAGAACTAAAGTGGAAATACATTACTCGTAGTCTACGCATTCTCCAATATTTTACTAAGGCCAAAATGACGGAAGTTGGAGAACCTAACAATAATCAACTGATATTCAAATCCATACCCGAAGGAGGGTAAGAAATGAAACAGCCTGTCAAATGGCTGCTAGCTGTAGTAGTATTCGCACTTCTGGTTACGACTGCGGTTATGGTATCTCCGTTGCGCTCAGATGCATTCAGTAAGCAGATCGTCAAAGTAGGGGCAGAAGGCTCAGACGTGCGTGAAATGCAGTATCGTTTGAAGCACCTTGGATTTTATACGGGAAAAGTAGACGGCGTATTCGGGTGGCGTTCATATTGGGCGTTGCGTAACTTTCAGTATGAGTTTGGTATGACCGTAGATGGTGTCCTCGGCTCGCAAACGAAAGTAAAGCTGTACAACGCAACGAAAAATTATAAGCCTACTGCTTCTGATCTCGGGGTTCCACAAACCGCAACTCCTGCACCGTCGAAGCCTACTACGCCTTCTAAACCTACGTATCACGCAGCGGGAGTATCAGAGAACGACCTGCGCTTGATGGCGAATGCCGTGTACGGAGAATCGCGTGGAGAGCCTTATATTGGCCAAGTAGCAGTTGCTGCTGTTATTCTGAACCGGACGAAGAACGCATCCTTTCCCAATACACCAGCGGGCGTTATCTTCGAACCTCGTGCCTTTACAGCTGTTGCGGATGGTCAGATTTGGCTGGCACCGAACGAGCAGGCAAAAAAAGCAGTGAATGATGCGCTTAAAGGTTGGGACCCAACAGACGGTGCCATTTATTATTTCAACCCGGATACAGCTACATCCGGTTGGATTTGGAGCCGCCCTCAAATCAAAAAGATCGGCAGACACATTTTTTGCCGCTAGCATTCCATAAAAAACAGGCACAACAGTCGTAAGCTGCGTGCCTGTTTTCCTTTTTCGCGTTTCATTTCGAACGTTGTGATTGCATGTGCTGGGCCATTTTGACGAAACGCTCTTCCGGTTCTGTGGTCCCGCAAACTCCACATTGTATCATGTAGTTCTCACCTTTGTACGGCTGGTGAAACATATCGAGCTGTTCTTGATGGAGTTCCGCTACGACTTCGCCTGACTGTGGGTCCAGTCTAATATAGCGAGGGGTCTGCTCGATGACAGTGAACCTCATCCGATTCGATTTACATGTCGGGCACAACAAAGGCTGGGTCAAAAAAAACACCTCACTTTTCTTGTTCATGGTTAGTTTTGTCCAGAACAGGAACTCTATACCTATGAGGTTTTAGGGATGAGTAAAAACTACTGAGGTGATGATATGAACTTGAGACTCTTTTTCTCATTAGTAGGCGGAAGCATGCTGTTAGCTCTTTACGCCCACTATTTTTCTGGAAATGAAATGCTCCAATTCGTCACGTCTTCACTTGCCATCATTTTTTTGGCGGCTTGGCTCGGAAAATCGACAGAGAGCGTCGCCCATTATGCTGGGGACCGAATCGGCGGCTTTCTTAACGCTACCTTCGGAAATGCCGCAGAACTCATTATTGCTTTTTTCCTGGTGAAAGAAGGCTTGTTCGATATGGTCAAGGCCTCTATTACGGGTGCAATCATCGGAAATATGCTGTTGGTTCTTGGCTTGAGCACGTTTCTGGGCGGTCTAAAATACAAAGAACAAACCTTTAATAGCAGACTGGCAAGTCACAATGCTTCCCTGATGACACTCGCGATCGTCGCTTTGTTCATACCGGCAGTCTTCATGTTCGATCTGCCTATGATCAAGGTGGAGATCATCAGCATCGTCATCGCCAGCCTGCTCATCATTGCCTACATTTTGTGGCTTATCTTCTCGATGATTACCCACAGCGATTTTTTATCGGATATCGAGCCGCAAGAAAGTGATGCGGTATGGTCAAAGGGTGTCTCTCTCTTAATGCTTGCTGTCTCCACTTTTTTCGTGGCCGTTGTCTCGGAATGGCTGGTAGAGGGTGTACAGCATGTCTCCGAATCGTTAGGGTGGTCGGAGTTATTCGTCGGTGCTTTTGTCATTGCGATCATCGGGAATGCCGCAGAGCACAGCGCTGCCTTGCTTTTGGCACTAAAAGGTCGCATCGGTGCAGCAGTCGAGATCGCGATCGGCTCCAGCCTGCAGATTGCCTTGTTCGTAGCCCCTACTCTCGTCATCATCAGTCTTTTGCTAGGAAATCCTATGGACATTGTGTTCACTACCTTTGAATTGGCTGCGATCGGAGTTGCTACCTTTATTACGATTTCCATCACACGGGATGGCGCTACGAACTGGTTTGAAGGTGTACTTCTGTTGACGGTGTATATTATTTTGGGTACGGTCTTTTTCTTCGCGTAGGGCGCAGGAATAAAACAAAGGCTCCGCCATCCTCTGTGGCGAAGCCTTTCGTTGTTTTACCAGATACCCAGCATTTGCAGGAAAACTGCCAGAATCGCGATAGGTGCTACATATTTAATCAGGAGAAGCCAAATGATAAACAAGCGTTTGCCCAGAGAAGTATGCGCCCCCAACTCGTTTATCAAGGTCTCGCGCTTCATTTTCAAAGGAACGAAGATCGAAATGAGCAGCGCTCCAAGCGGCATCAAGATATTGCTGACCAAAAAGTCCATCGCATCGAAGATAGACTTGCCGAACAGCGTAACCTCGCTCCATACGCCGAATGACAAAGCCGATGGTACACCGACGATAAAAATCAACAGACCAATCACCCAGGCGAGACGTTTGCGTTTCTTTTCGTCTCCTTTTGCAAGAGAAGCAACGATAATTTCTAGCATGGAAAAAGCCGAAGTCAATGTAGCGAAAAGGAAAAGCGCCAAAAAGATTAACAGAAAAATGCTACCGAAGGCAATTTGTTCAAACACGGAAGGCAGTACGATAAACAGTAATCCCGGCCCCGCTGTTGGTTCTACTCCAAGGGAGAAGACTGCTGGGAAAATCGCCAAACCGGCAAACAGCGATACGAGCAGATTCAAACTGACAATCGATCCAGCAGAACGAACCAGACTTTCGTTTTTGGCAAGATACGAGCTGTACGTAACCATGACGGACACCCCGACGCTCAGCGCGAAAAAGGATTGACCCAATGCGTACAGGATCGATTCAGCACTCAGCTTGGAAAAATCAGGACGCAGAAAGAAGGAAACCCCATCCATCGCCCCATCCAACGTCAAGGAACGAACCATCAATACCATAAATAAAAGGAACAAACCAGGCATCATGTACTTGTTAGCGGACTCAATTCCACTCTGTACGCCTCTCGCTACTACCCACGCAGTAATGAGCATGAAAACCAGCTGGGCGACTACTGCACTAACAGGATCACCGATGACGTCACCAAACACTTTGTCATAAGCTGGCCCTTGCAATTGACCAGTAAACCCGCGAAGAAGATAACTAAGAATCCAACCTCCCACCACACTGTAAAAGGACAAGAGCAAGAAGCAAGTGATTACACCAAGGCGACCGATCCAATGCCAGAGTGAGCCAGGCGCAATGGTTTTATACGCGCTGATCGCCTCTTTTTGTGTACTGCGTCCGATTGTGAATTCTCCTAGCAACAACGGAAGACCAATTACTAGCGTAAAGATGATGAATAGCAGAAAGAACGCTCCACCACCGCTCGTTCCAACCATATAAGGAAATTTCCAAATGGCCCCCAGTCCAATCGCCGAGCCTGCCGCTGCCAAGATGAAGCCGAGCCTGCTCGTCCATTGTTCGGCTTGTTTCATAGTTTTCACCCTCCAAAGATATTCTTTTTATGCTCAAAAATGGATACAAAAAAACCCGCCCCAAAAAGGGACGAGTTACTTATTTCTCGCGGTACCACCCTACTTAGACATCCCCTATTGGCGATGCCTCGCTTCGTCATTGATAACGGGTATGACCCGGACTCTCCTACTGGCGGCGCCTGCGTTCAGAGGTCAGCTCAAGAGTGAATTCAACGGGGCTTACATCAGGCTGCTCTCAGTCTATGGCAGCCTTCCCTGTCATGCAGCAGGTCCGTTTACTAGTCTCTTTCCTCGCTTGTTTCTATGATTCGGTTGTTGGGCGTCTTGCGAAAATAAAAAAAACCCGTCCAAAAAAGGGACGAGTTATTCGCGGTACCACCCTGATTAAGTGCACGGGATACAGATTCCCTACGCACTTCTCTCCATCATTGATAACGGGAATGACCCGATTCCTCCTACTAGGCAAATGCCATTGAGAGGGCTGCTCAGGAGGGAATTCTACGGGGCGCGCTTCAAAGCTGCTTTCAGTCTAAGGCAGCTTCTCCCTGACAAGCGGTGATTCCGCATACTAGTCTCCGTCATTGCATTTCAAAATTAATAAAAAATTATAGAGTTTAATTTAATATAAATATACGAAATAGGCAAGTGTTTTTTCTTTCAACAAAATGAAAAGCGAGGATAATCGCCGCTCTCCTCGCCTTACTTTTGATTAAACAGTTCATGAAGATGGGCCAATTTACGTTCCAATGACCCCATAATTTCTCGACCAATGTCTTCGCTAATCAGTCCTAAGCGGACCGCGTACTCTACTTCACGAGAAAGCCCGAACATTTGGGTATCCAGCACTTCTTCATACAGTGGGCACTGTGGCATGGTCAGGTTTTCCATCTGTACGTCGATCAGCTTGTAAATTTTGTCGGCGTCTGCTTGAAGCAACGCTAGCGCTTTTTGTTCCAGATCGGGAACCTTAATTTCTGTCAAAACCTATCCCTCCGTTTGCCTCCATCCTTATCATACATAGTACGCGATTCTGGGCCATTTGAAAAGGGGAGAAGACAGATCAACTGCAAGAAGCTAAAAGATACCAAGCTTCCACTCTTTTGAAAGCAGCTCCAACAGCTTGACACCGGCTACCGAATTTCCTTTTTCATCCAGGGCTGGACCGAACACGCCAATCCCCATTCGCTGTGGCACTGTTGCCATAATACCGCCGGCAACCCCACTTTTCGCGGGGATTCCTACGTCAATCGCAAACTCACCAGAGGCATTGTACATCCCACAAGTCACCATGAAAGTCTTGCAGATTCGCGCTACTTCTTCTGGAATCACTCTCTCACCTGTATTCACGAGAATTCCGTCTGCTGCAAGCACCATTCCTAGTGTCGCTACTTCCTTGGCTGTCACTTCTATCGAGCAATGGCGAAAATACAGATCAAGCGTCTCTTCTACATCCGTTTCCAGAATGCCGCTGTCCTGTAAAAACCAAGCGAGGGCACGATTGCGATCAGCCGTTTTCTTTTCAGAACAATAAACAGCTTGATTAATAGAAAGATGAGGATTCCCCGTCATTTTCCGCATCAAAGCCATCACAGCATCTAGCCGCTCGTCCACGTTGGCACCGCGAATCATGCCCGCAACCGCAATGGCTCCTGCATTGATCATCGGGTTCAGTGGTTTATGGGATTCGGTCGTCTCCAGCTTAATAATCGAATTAAACGGGTCTCCAGTTGGTTCTTTCCCCACATGCCGAAACACGTATTCCTTTCCGTTCTGGCATAAGGCGACGATCAGAGAGAAAATCTTGGAGATACTTTGCATCGAGAAAGGCACATCTGCATCCCCAGTAGAAAGGATCGTCCCATCGGGCAAGCATACAGCCACTCCCAATTGATGTGAATTGACTTTTGCCAATTCAGGGATGTAGGACGCTACACTCCCCTTGTTTGTATACGCAAGTGACTGATTGCGTACTTGCTCCAATTGTTCGGACGCTTGTTTCAAATCCATCGAAAAACCCCTCAGTCTATTACGTCGATGTATATAGATTCGATTGTAGATTTCTACATGAGACATGTCAAATTATCCCTACTTCTGCACGGCGTGCTCCAATCGTTCCATCGCTTCGACTAGAATCGATCTCGGGCAAGCAAAATTGATTCGCATGAACCCTGCACCATCCTGTCCAAACGTTGTACCATCGTGCAAACCAAGCTTTGCATCCTCACGAATGAGCTTGCTCAACTCCGCCTGACTATGTCCTAGCTGTCTAAAATCCATCCACCCCAAGTATGTCGCTTCCGGAAGTGCCATAGATACCCCAGGAATACGAGTCGATAAAAACTCATGCACATAAGCTGCATTCTTACGTAAGTAGATCAACAGTTCTTCCAGCCATGCTTCTCCATGTTGATAGGCAGCAATCGTTGCTTCCATTCCAAATAGATTCAGATTCTCGTAGCCCATTTTGGATGCCGTGATGGAAAAGTTCCGCAATAACTGCTGATTTTCTGTCATCAAATAGGAAGTATACAGACCAGCCAAATTAAACGTTTTGGCGGCTGATAGGAAGGTCACACTCTGGTTGGCCAATTCCGGTGCCAGCGAATAGTAAGGCGTATGAACATTTGGCTCATAGACCAAATCCGAATGAATCTCATCGGCAACCACAATCACGCCATTTTCTACACACAATCTTCCCAAGCGCTCCAGCTCTTCTCTGGTCCATACTCGCCCGATCGGATTATGGGGTGTGCAGAGTAGCATGAGCTTCACCCGCGGGTCGCTCAGCTTTTGTGTGAGGTCATCCCAATTCATTTCATAACGCCCGTCACGCTCCAAGAGTGGGCTGGTAACGACGTGACGTCCGCGATTTTCGACTGCATGATAAAAAGGGTGGTACACAGGCGTCTGGATCAAAACACCATCTCCCGGGGCTGTAAAAGCCTCTACGGCTACGTGTATGCCAGGAACGACCCCAGGTATACCTGTCATCCAGCTCACTTCTACCTCTACACCAAATCGCTTGTGTATCCACTCTTTCAAGCTCTGAAAAAGAGCATTTGACTTCAACGTGTATCCGTATATCGGGTGACTCGCGCGTTTGATCAGTGCCTCTGTGATTTCAGGAGCGCAAGCAAAATCCATATCCGCCACCCAGAGCGGAAGCATTCCTTCACCGTTCACTTTTGGATTCTGAATCTCCCATTTGACACTATCTGTCCCTCTGCGTTCGATGCGCTGATCAAAATCGTACACTTTCGTTCCCTCCCTTATTCCCTTCACATGTATACACACAGCATAAACCGTCTTTTTCCAATTGTCCAAGCTTCAGGTGTACGAAAAAAAGAGCCGCCCAGTGAGCGACTCTCTTCTTACTATCAATAGATTAACGAGCGTATACGCCAGGACCAAATGGGAGGTCAAGGTAGTACCATAATGTCAATTGCAAGATCCAAACGACCAGGAAAACGATTGCAAATGGAGTCATGGTAGAGAAAATCGTTCCCATTCCCGCATTCTTATTATACTTCTGATAGAACGCCAGGAAGAGCGGGATGTACGGATTCACAGGTGAGATCGTATTGGTTGCAGAGTCCGCAATCCGATAAGCGGCCTGGATAAATGCCGGGTTGTAATCCAACAGCATCAGCATTGGCATGAATACAGGTGCAAGGATCGCCCACAGTGCTGAACCACTCGTGATAAACAAGCTACAGATACCAGTGAAGAGTGTAAAGGCAATAATGATCGGCAAGCCAGTCAAGCCCATGTTTGTCATGAATTCTGCACCATTGACAGCCATCAAAATACCAATGTTGCTCCAGTTAAAGAACGCGATGAACTGTGCTGCTGTAAACGCTAACACAATAAAGCCGGACATATCCTTGATTGCTTCGGACATGTAATGCGGAATGTCCTTCGATGTTTTAATCAATCCCATTGCTCTACCATACACAAACGATACGGTCACGAAGAACAACAGGATGATGGGAATAATCCCTTTCAAAAACGGTGATGTCAAGAATTCACCTGTCTTTGGATCGCGCAACAGTGAACCTTCTGGAACGACCAACAATGCTACAATCACCACGAAAATCAGCGCTGCGATACCCGCTTTGCGCAGTGCTTTGTTTTCTTGCGGAGTTACTGCTTCGAATTGTACGTTTCGATCGCCGTGATACGTGCCAAGACGTGGTTCGATAATTTTATCGGTAATCCATCCTCCAAAGAAAGCAAGGATAACAACGGAAGCTGACATGAAGAACCAGTTATCTACTGGCGTAACCATTGCATTCGGTTCAATCGTTTTCGCTACTTCCGTACTGATCCCTGCCAAGAGAGCATCTGTACCGGCAATGAAAAAGTTCGCTGTAAAACCGGAGGATACACCAGCCATACCAGCTGCAAAACCTGCAATCGGGTGGCGCCCCATTGCCAAGAACACAAGACCGCCAAGCGGAGGAATAATAACCATGGCTGCATCAGAAGCAAGATTTCCTAAAATACCGACAAAGACAATTGCATAACTGACAACCGATGCCGGAATACCTGCCATCATTTTGCGTAGAACTGTCGTCAAAAGACCGATTTTTTCTGCCAGTCCAATTCCAAGCGTCATCGCCAGAACGAGACCAAGTGCTGGAAATTCAATAAAGTTTTTCAGCATACTTGTTAAAATCCAATGAATACCTTCGACGCTAAGCAAACTCTTAACGGCAACCTCTTCGCCTTTTGCAGGATGCATAACCGAAAAGTCCATGGCTGCGAGAATTGCAGAGACTACCATCAATACACCACACAAAATAATGAACAATACAAATGGATGCGGGAGCTTATTCCCTACCGTTTCAATCCATTTTAGGATACCTTTTTGCTTCATCAGATCTACTTGCACATTCGTGCCTTTCGCCATAGTTTCGCCCCCCTGATTCGTTTGAATTCCCTGAATGTTCTTGCGGATTTGCGACCATCCTCGGGATGAATGATGTGGTCTTCCTTCTCTAGCGCTCATCGCCGTTGAGGTTCAGCGGGAGAAAGACGAAGTGAGCTTCCCTTATTTCGTGAAAGCCTTTCCAAGAATCGAAAGGCTTGTACACAATGCCTTTTATCTGACTCCAACTTTTAAGTAGAGTTCAAATATAGCAGGCAAAGTTCACTCTCACATAATAACTTGCTAATATGATTATATAATCTATAAAATCCATGTCAATAATTTTTAGACTATTTTATGAAATTTTCGCTTTTTGGATAATTGCTGTCATTTGCGAGTCTATAGTAATATAGAGATTGATTACGAATGATCACGGAGGAATGACGTATGTCTGATGTTATCGTGTTCAAAGGGGCCATTGCTTTCCCTATTACATTGGATCCAACCGTTTGGGTTTTTGATGAACGCAAATTCGATCTGAAAACATACGCGGGCGAAGATGATAGCTCGCTGGCTACACAAGCAAAGTATTTGGCTGGCACGGGGACGCAGTGGGATAAGGAATTGCGCGAAGGGGCTACCCTTCCTTCCGAACGAAAAAGCTTAGCCGAAGAACGTAAAGTGCTCGAAGGCGAGTACGGAATTCGTCTCGATCCCTTCATTACAAACGCTGAGCCCCTACCAGAGGTGACTCATGTCCGTCTTCACCGCGAGGATCAGGAAGCGATCGTTCTTCCACTTGCAGAGGCAAGAAGAGCCATCCTCCAATTCTCCAAAGACGGCAAGCCTATTAAAGAGGATGGTCCTGTGTACTTTTATTTGCCGGAAGTGTTGCTGGCAAATGAAGCGCCAATCAAAGGAATTATCGCTTTGGAGTTTATTACGGAGCAAGCGTAAGACAAGCCACTTAAGATAATCCTCTCTTGGATAACAAAAGCCATCCTCCTTTGAAAAAAAGAGGATGGCTTTTGCCATATGTTACGTATGTGTGATGATTTTGCTCTTAGGCGCTGAACTGCGTGATACGGATATTCCGATGCTGTAGTTCTTCGCGAAGCAATTCGATAAAAGCTGCATCTAGTTGAAGGTCGACAGCGCGATGATATACTTCTATCAACATTTGGTCACTTAAGTATTTCACCTTTGCTCACCTCCATCGCTAATATGAGCCCATTGTAACAGAAGCCTTTGTATCGAACAACCGTTCGGATATCCACAAGCAATGTGGACATCTTGTTGGTAACATGTGGGCAAACTGTGTGTAACTTATAAGTATCCAAGCATTTCCTTTGTGGATGTTTTTTTCCATTTATCCACAGCCGGTCGAAAATTGTCGAACGAATGATGTGACTATTCTGTCATAATCACCCCTCAAGAAAAAAAGCCACCCTGTACAGGATGGCTTTTTTCGTTGCTATTATGCGTTTGCCGCTTCTGTCACGTGCAGAACTTGCTTGATGCGATCAATTGCCCAATCCAGGTCTTCTTTGCTGATGACGAGTGGCGGTGCAAAGCGAATGGTTGTCTCATGTGTTTCTTTGCACAGGAGTCCCAGTTCTTTTAGTTTTTCGCAATATGGACGAGCCGCTGTTGTCAGCTCCAAACCAATGAACAGACCGCGACCGCGAATTTCCTTGATGATCGGGTTGTTGATTTCTTTCAATTTCTCCATGAAGTATGCGCCCATTTCCAGGGAGCGCTGTACAAGACCTTCGTCAGCCAGTACATCCATAGCTGCGATGGCAACTGCGCATCCGAGTGGATTTCCGCCAAAGGTAGAACCGTGAGAGCCTGGTTCAAATACGCTCAAGATTTCTTTATCTGCTGCTACTGCGGAAATCGGGAACACGCCACCACCAAGAGCTTTCCCCATGATGTACATGTCTGGTACTACATTTTCCCAATCGCTGGCAAACATTTTACCTGTGCGACCGAAGCCTGTTTGGATCTCGTCGCTGACCAAGAGTACATTGTTTGCTTTACATACCTCTTGTGCCTGCTTCAAGAAGCCCTCTTGCGGAATGATGATCCCTGCTTCGCCTTGGATCGGCTCCAGCATGAATGCTGCTGTATTCGGTGTAATCGCTTGCTTAAGCGCTTCGATATCGCCATAAGGAATGATTTTGAACCCAGGAGTGAATGGTCCGAAGCCACGTCTGTACTCTTCTGCAGAAGAGAAGGAAGTTACTGTGACAGTACGACCATGGAAGTTGCCTTCACATACGATGATTTCTGCTTGGTTCTCTGGTACTTTTTTCACGTCATAAGCCCAGCGACGAACCGCTTTGAGTGCTGTCTCTACTGCTTCTGCACCAGTATTCATTGGCAGGATCATTTCTTTTCTTGTCACCGCAGAGAGCTTTTCGTAGAATTCACCCAGTTGGTCATTGTAAAAAGCACGGGAAGTGAGCGTTACTTTATCTGCTTGATCTTTCAGAGCTTGGATGATACGTGGATGACGATGCCCTTGGTTCAGCGCAGAATATGCACTCAGCATATCCAGATATTTATTGCCTTCCGGATCGTGTACCCATACGCCTTCTGCTTTGGAAATAACGATCGGTAGCGGATGATAGTTGTGCGCACCAAATTTTTCTGTTTGTTCAATAACCACGTTTGTTTTACTCATGTCGTTAGCCTCCTTCAAGATCACTTGCTAAAATTATCTAGCAAGAACGATGCCAAATAGGAAAACCCCACAAAGTCGATCCAATCCGATCAAACGAGCAAAAAAATTTTGCACCTCGCATTCATATTCTTTTGCAGTGCATAATGTTTTTGCACTCATTCTCTTTATGCTATGATACCCTCATAAGGAAAGGCTGGTGACCACGGTGTCGTCTTCTAGGCAAAATTCTTCAGCTGACACTCTCTTGCGCATTTATGAACATATTTTGGACAGAATGAATGAAGGTGTACATGTCATCGATTCGGACGGAACAACGATTGTCTACAATTCCAAAATGACCGAGCTGGAATCGATGACCAGACAAAACGTTTTGCACAAACCTTTGGCAGAGGTTTTTCAGTTCCCGTCTGGACAGGAAAGTACCTTGCTCACATGCTTGCGTACCGGAAATAGCATTCGCAATACACGACAAACGTATTTCAATGACAAGCAAAAAGAAATTTCAACCATCAACCATACGTACCCCATCATTGAAAATGGCAAGATCATCGGCGCAATGGAAATCGCAAATGATGTTACCAAAATGGAACGATTGATCAGAGAAAACTTGCTGCAAAAAAACGGGTCACGCTACACATTCGAGCACATTATCGGGAGAAGCGGTCCTATTCTCGATGTCATAGAGAATGCCAAACGCGCAGCACGCACCTCCTCATCCGTATTGGTCGTGGGTGAAACGGGTGCCGGGAAAGAGCTGTTCGTGCAAAGCATTCATAATGCCAGTCTGCGTGCTTCTGGTCCCCTTATTTCACAAAACTGTGCTGCGCTTCCGGATAGCCTGATCGAAGGGCTTTTGTTTGGAACGGCTCGTGGAGCATTTACTGGCGCAGTGGAGCGACCTGGATTGTTTGAGCAAGCAGAAGGCGGAACCCTTTTTCTCGACGAAATCAACTCGCTTAGTATGCCACTACAGGCAAAATTGTTGCGTGCTCTGCAAGAGAAGTCGATTAGACGTATTGGTGACACAAAGGATCGATCGATCGATGTACGAATCATTGCAGCAATTAATGAAGATCCTGTTGAGGCAATTGCCCATTCGCATTTGCGAAAAGACTTGTACTATCGTCTCGGAGTCGTCACGTTATTTCTCCCCCCGCTTCGGGAACGCAAGGAAGATATTCCGATGCTGGTCAGCCATTTTATTGAGAAATACAATGAGCTCTTCCAAATGGAAGTAAGAGGCATCAGTGACGAGGTTCTGCAATTTTTTATCCAGCATGATTGGCCTGGCAATGTGCGTGAGCTTCAACACTTGATTGAGGGGGCCATGAATCTGATGATTGACGAATCAACCATCCGCTATGAACACTTACCCTTACACTTTTTGCGTCGTACGCCAGCCGCTTCCGTAACAATCGAGCAACCCTCCCCTCACACGTTGCCTTTTGTGGACGAAGGAAAGCCATTGAAGGAAACCATGCAAGAGTTTGAAACAGCATATATTCACCATGTTGTGGAACGCTATAACGGAAATATTTCACGAGCAGCCAAGGAATTGCAAATTAGTCGTCAAAGCTTGCAGTATCGTTTGCGTAAGCTGGGGATTAAGGGATAAGGCATACTAATAAAAACGACGTTCTGGTTTGAGTCAACATGGTGGAGAGAAGAAAAAGCACAGTTCTCTTCGACTCTGACACGCCCGCAAGGGTGATTCACTGTTCGTCTACACTTCAAAAAGGGGCCCGTCGAGCCAAAGCCACCCTACGGGCGGACGTTTCTCAAGAAGAAGTGTTCGACAAGCATGGACCCCTTTTTGAAGTTCCGACTGAGTTGGCTTTGTCAAGGTCTACGAGCCCTGCGCTTTTTCTTCTCACCAGTTTTATTGGTTAATCGTTACCTTCTAAAAGCATGCAAGTTCATCTCTTTAGATGTTTTCTTTCAGTCCAATTTTCCCCTTATCTTTTTTAATAAACGCCAAGAAATTTGGCGTTTTTTTAATTATTTTGCATCAACTGCCGAATCATTTTGCACTTTTTTGGTAGTATATACCTCAAAAATAATATTTTCATAAATTATTTCTTTTGGTATCATTCTTGCAGAGCATATATCGCTATCGCGCCTGAAAACGCATACATCCATTGAACATACTCGCGTGAAGGAGAGGGTTATATGTCCACAAGCAACATGGAGCAGCACAATCAATTGAAACGCACGATGAACAGCAGACACCTCTTTATGATTTCTCTTGGCGGCGTAATCGGAACCGGGTTATTTCTCGGATCAGGTTATACAATTAGTCAGGCAGGACCAGTTGGTGCCATTCTCTCCTATTTAGTCGGCGGCTTTATCATGTACCTGACTATGCTATGTCTGGGCGAGCTGACAGTTGCCATGCCAGTGGCTGGTTCGTTCCAAACATATATGACCCGCTTTGTTAGCCCAGCACTTGGGTTTGGTGTAGGCTGGTTGTATTGGCTTGGTTGGGCCGTGACCGTTGCTTTAGAGTTGTTGTCATCAGGATTGCTGATGCAACGTTGGTTCCCTGACTCACCTGTTTGGATGTGGTGCGCGATCTTCGGTGTAGTGCTCTTCTTATTAAATGCTTTATCTGCTCGAGCGTTCGGTGAATCTGAGTTCTGGTTTTCCAGCATTAAAGTAAGCGCTATCATCTTGTTCATCATCTTGGGTGGAGCGGCGATGTTTGGTTTCATCGACCTGAAAAACGGTCAGCCTGCGCCAATGCTCTCCAACTTTACAGAAAGCCCGCTTCTCCCCTTTGGAATCACAGGCTTGCTGATGACGATGATCACCGTGAACTTCTCCTTCCAAGGTACCGAGCTGATCGGGATTGCCGCTGGAGAAAGTGAGGACCCAGAGAAGACGATTCCGAAGGCCATTCGTACGACGGTTTGGCGCACACTCGTTTTCTTCATTCTGGCGATTGCCATCGTGGCAGGGATGATTCCACACCAACAGGCGGGTGTGATTGAAAGTCCGTTTGTCGTCGTTTTTGACAGTATTGGGATTCCTTATGCGGCTGACATTATGAACTTCGTTGTCCTGACAGCACTTCTATCTGTAGCCAACTCTGGTTTGTACGCAGCAACTCGTATGCTTTACTCCCTGTCCAAAGAAGGAATGGCTTCGAAAAAGCTTGGGGCCGTAAATGGAAAAGGGATTCCGATGAACGCTTTGTTGATTACGTTTGCCATTGCACTCTTGTCTCTTCTGTCCGGTATTTTTGCAGAAGATACGGTTTTCATGGTGCTGTTGTCTATCGCTGGTCTCGGCGCACAGGTGGGGTGGATCTCCATCTCTGCTTCGCAGCTCGCTTTCCGTCGCCATTACCTGAAAAATGGAGGCAAGCTGGAGGATCTGAAGTTCCGTACCCCTTTGTATCCGATACTGCCTTTGATTTCCTTGATCTTGAACTTGCTCGTTCTCGTAAGCTTGGCATTCGATCCAGAACAGCGCATCGCCTTGTACTGCGGAGTTCCGTTTATGATCATTGCGATATGCGTGTATCAATTCCATTTTAAAAAGAAAATCGAAGCATAATCACAAAAAGAAAAGCTTGCAGCCCCCCTCTTTCAAGAAGGGACTGCAAGCTTTTCATGTTTTATATGCGATGCGATAGGCTTGGCAATACTACAATGAGATTCGGACAATTTCCGTAACGACTACCATGGCAAAGACTGCAAATCCAAGGGAACTCGTTACCAGCAACATGCGCTTTAGCTTTTTCATATCTTCCATAAAATTCCCTCACTTTCTTGCGCCAATCATCTCTATCGTTATATACGTATGAACGATGGAAAATGTTTCATTTCGCCCAAAAATATTTACGATCGAGCTATTTTCTTAAGATCATTCCCGATTTGTCCGGTTTGTTGTTCCATGCGATATAGCATCCAGGCCACCCAAAACCCGATGACCAAACAAATGGTCCATGGCAGCCACGGCGTTTGCAAGCGTAGCCCTACATCGTACACCCATCCTCCTGCTATTTGTCCGAACGAACCCCCGATGGCAATCGAATACCCGTTGAAGCCGTAATAGGCGCCAACCAAGTCCTTGGGAGCAAAACGAGGAACGACATCCACCAGATTCGGAACAGCAATCATGGTACCCAGTGCAAAAAGGAACACATCCAAAAGAATGAGCCACAATGAATCGGCAAACGTGAACAAAAATAGTCCCACACTCATAAACAACGTTCCGATGCCAATCAAGGTAAGCCTGTGCTGATAACCCTCCAGCAATTGTGTCACTTTCATTTGAAATAAGATCACAAACAGCGAGAGAGCAGAAAGCACGATCCCTACATTCACCTTGCTATGCGTAACATTTTCAACAAACAGCGGAATCGTTAAAAACACCTGCATATTCAAGTAATAATACCCCATCAAAATAAAGGTATATCGTACAAACAGCTTGTCCTTCACTACCGTGGACATACTTTCCCATATGCTATGCCGTGTATTAGTGGCGCGAATTGGTGGGAATAAAAAGAAGATCACGATTGTATTCACTCCGAAAACGGCTCCTGCAAACAACGAAATGTACGTAAAATCAATAGCCGAGAGTGCTGTCCCCACGATTTGGGAACCGACAACCGCAATATTTCCAAGCACATTGCGAAGGGAGAATACTTCTTTTCGAATGGCCTCAGGTGTAATAATCGCATAGGCAGCAGAGCAAGCAGGCTCAAACAACGCCCCACCCAATCCGGAAAGAATCGCGGCAACAAAAAAGTGCCAGGTCTCGGTACAAAAAGCGAACATCGCAAAACCAACGGCACGTACGCCCAATCCGAGGAACATCGCCCCTTTGTATCCGAAGGCATCCGCGATCACACCGCCTAAAAAAGCAAGACCTTGCTGGGAAAACTGTCTGACACTCAGGACAATCCCTGCCATCGCCAGTGTCCAGCCGATGCTGCCCGTCAAATACAAAGTGAGGTACGGGATTAATGCATAAAAACCCATATTCATCATAAAAGATGTGCTTAACAAGAGCTTCACTGAAAAGGGCGTTTCTCGCCACCATTCCCACTTCATCCCAATACCCCTCGCTCTCCCGATAGCCCACATGAAATAAGGATATCCCCAGCTTAGCGAACAGGGTATAATTTGGGAAACGAACATTTTTGTATATGGTAATCAAATATTTAGATAAGAGGGATTCCAACTGTATGGACTTCGAACAATTACGCGCTTTCTACACATTGGCCCAAACGAAAAATTTCACCAAGGCTGCGGAAATGCTCCACTTAGTCCAGTCTACGGTGACAATGCGAATCAAGCAACTGGAAGAAAAAGTTGGCAAACCTCTTTTCATTCGTGATAAAAGAAGTGTTGAGATTACCCAAGCGGGCTTAACCCTTTTACCGTATGCAGAGAGAATCCTCAAACTGTCCCATGAAGCCCTAAATGAAGTCGCTTCACTCCAGCCTTATGAAGACTATTTATCGATCGGCAGCTTAAACGCGATCTGGACTTCCACCCTCGAGCCAATCTTGAAAGAATACCACTATCGGTATCCACAAATTGCGATCAGCACCAAGACAGGGCACTCGTCCGATGTCATCCAGTATTTGCTGGACAACGTGATTCAAATCGGAATCGTGTACGTTCCCCCATCCTTGCCCAACTTTGACGTTATACCAACGTGGGATGATGAAATTGTCTTGGTTTGCTGTCCAGAGAGCCCCATTGCCGCATCTACACACGTCGATTCGCGCGAGCTGCGCAATCTGCCGCTGCTGTACATGAATTGGGGCCCTCCTTTTAACGAATGGATTAGACAGACATTGCCGCGTAATTACGTACCCAAGCTGACAGTAGACAAAGCGGAGCTCGCTATCGATCTGATCAAAGAAGGTCTCGGCGTGAGCTTGTTGACGCGCTCTACCGTCAAAGCAGAGCTTGCGGCAGGTACCTTGAAGGAACTGATCATAACAGGCAATAAACCTCCCAAACGATCGGCGTACATCGTCTTGCCAAAGGACAAAAAAAATAAACCCAGCGTAGAAAAATGGCTGAGTTTAATGAGTGAATTAGGGTATTCCACCTAGCTTGCTGATTACCTGGACTGCGGTATGGGGTCGACGACCGTGCTTCGTCTCCCCATCCATTCTTCATAGCCAAGACGAAGGAGAAAGTACCAGCACATCGACAGGAAAAAGCCGGTAAGCACATCGCTCAAATAATGAACCCCCAAGTACACACGGCTGAACGTGAGCAATGCCACGAAAATAAAAACCGCAGGCTGCACGAGCGACGACCATCTTTTCTCCGCAAACCACTGGGCAATCCAAAACGCGACCATGCAATAAAAGGCTGGTCCAATCATCGCATGACCACTCGGAAACGAAAAGGACTCCGGCAGCTCAATCAGATTGACGCCACTCGGTCTAGGCCTCTCAAAGAACCGCTTTAAGAGCTCATTCGCTACTTCACTGGCACCGAGGGAAATGAGAACAAACATTGCCTCCACACGATATTTCTTTATGTATAGGACAACGAACATGATCACCGCTACAGGTACAAGGAACATGCCGCCGCCAAGATTGGTTACCAATCGGAAAAAAGCAGTCCCAACATCCGAGCGAATCGACTCTGCAAATGCGATGGCAGCTTGATCCATACCAGCCACTTTCCCTGCTACGTAGAGGGCAAACATGCTTGTGGCAAGTACCGCAAATGTAAGTGCTCCGCGTACATATTCATTTTTTCTAGTTGTCTGATTCATTGTTGATCTCCTCTTTCCATCAAAAAACGCAAGGACTCAGCAAATCGTTGATCGTCTTCACGCGTGCGAGCAGCAGGCCCCTTTGTACGACCTCCCCCTCGCCGATATCTCGCTTTTTCATTTCGTTCTTCCAAATGAAATGTAATCCGTTCTGGGTCAAAAACCATCCCGTGGGGTGTCAGGGCATGGGCTCTCTTTCCTAGAATAAGCGCTGCCAGACCAATATCCTGCGTCACCACGACATCCCCTGAACTCGTTTCGTTCGCCAGCTTCATATCTACGGCTTGTGGGCCGGCATCTACCGTTACATGATTGGCGTTGCCGATTTGATGATTATAACTGGCAAAGGTCAAACAAATCCAGTCGAGCTCCTTGCACAATGCTTGGGCAGTTAAGAGTGCCTGGCGCGGACAAGCATCCGCATCGATAAGAACACGTCCTTTTGACATAGTTGCTCCTTTCGTGTGTATTTCTCTCCCCGTACCGATTCATTTTTGGTATGATGGAAGTGGAGAGGAGTGAGTTCACCTTTGCGCTATCAATTTATCCATGATGAACGGCTAGGTATACGACTTCCCGTGCTGCATCTGGAATGGGAAGATTATTCGAAAGTAGAAAGAGCGGATATGTTGCTGGAATGGGAAGAAATCCGCGCGACCATTCCGGATAAAATACACCGGGTAGAGAAGGTCATTATCGAGAAAACCAAACTAATGTCCGAAGAAGAAAATTTCGTTAGATCTTGCGAATTGAACAGCGAGATCCACGAATTGGCCAGTGTTATTAATGATCTTAATATATGGTTCCGTGTCCAGCAAGACCATGACTCCAAAACCCATCAATAATTCGTTTATAAAAAGCAACAGCTCCTTGGCTTCTTTTTTAGCCTCGGAGCTGTTTTTTCGTAGGAACGCTATGCTTATTTTCGCTTGCGACCAATTTCTAACGCCTTCAGCCCTGCTACATGCGGGGCAGCCATCGAAGTGCCATTCAGCTTTTTAAACTGATTTCCCGGCCACGTAGATAAAATATCAACCCCGGGTGCCTTCATATTTACGCCCTTGCCTCTCGCACTGAACGTTGCCAATTTTCCCGTTTGATCAATCGCACTAACCCCTAAGACACCATCGTACCGCGCAGGATACTCCACTTCTCCCCCTCCGTTGCCTGCAGAAGCTACCAGTACGATTCCTTGCTGATAGGCCCGACCAACTGCTCTCGCCATTGCTTCGCTATATTGGGGCATGCCAAAGCTCATGTTGATAACATCCATCTTATTGGCAATTGACCATTGCAGAGCCTGCAAAATGGTCGACAAAGATGATTGACCCTCATGATCAAAAGCACGGACGTCATACAAATGGGCCTCTGGAGAAACTCCGACAATTCCTCTTTGGTTCATCTCGGCTACGATGATCCCTGCGACATGCGTCCCGTGTCCATTTTGTTTGCCGCGCACTAGCTGGATGCCACCCTTTATTTGGCCCTTCAAATCAAAATGATCGCGGGAGATTCCCGTATCGATGACAGCGACCTTGACGCCTGCTCCTCGCCCCTTTCGCCACAATCTCTGTGCCCCCACATATCGCACTCCCCACGGGATTTCATCCTCTCCTTCCGCATGCACGCTTACGGTAATGTTCTCTTCCACCATCGCTTTATACCTTCGAAAAAGCTCCTCATGCTGCTCAAATATCTTTTGTTTGACACACAAGCAAGAAAGGTCATCATAGCATCGCCATGGAAGTCTCTCGGTTTTGGTCAGAACCTTGGTTTTCAAATCTGACAGAATCTCGGTAAACGGCGTATCCCGATGAAAGCTGACAATTTTCAACCCACTAGCCTCCTGTCATGCATCTTTCTGACTCATCCTATGTCACGGCTCCCTCTGTGGGTTTGGGCCATTGCACAACGTTGACCAAAATAGGCGAATAGCCGCGTGAATCTGTCCAAGCGAACTCCCTTGCTTTTCCATATAACTGCATAGGGCAGGCGTATTCCTTTGAAAGGAGCGAAGCATCATGGCAAAAGCAAAAGGAAAAGTAAGGGCAAAGGTCAAGCAAAAAGCGAAGGGCAGTCCACGTGACTTACTGAAATCCATCAACAAGAAAAGTAAGAAAAAATGGACGATGGGCGATGTACGATCACTGGCCAGAGACTTCTCCATGAAAGACTTGAAGGATGACAAGAAATTAAGCGAACTGATTAAAAAAGTCAGCAAGGCGGTCGGAGTCAAATTATCCGATCAGCAAATGTCCAGCGTAAAAAAACAAGTGCATGATCGCCTCGGATAAGAAATGCCGCCCTTTGGCTTCGCCCCTCTTTGGCGAAGCCTTTTTTTGCAAAACAAAAGAGAGAGCGAAAAATCGCTCTCCCTCCTGGCGAAGCTAATGACCAGTGTTTTCGTTAGTCGCAAGAGCAAGCAACGATAACGAGCAGTACGAACAACACCAGTATTAAAGCAAAGTCGTCAAATCCTCCGTTGAACAGACTCATTCGCTTTCCCTCCTTTGCCAGCAACTAGTCATACTGTATGTGCGAATGCTTAAAGATGATTGGACCATCGCCTATACAAGACTGTTTTTCCTGGTTTTTTACACAGTTACTGGCAAATGGAAAGGAGATTAGCTCGCTTGTCTTTCAATTGGCTCTGGCAGTCCATACTGCTTTTTCATGACTTGACGCCAAAACGGAATCGTACGTTGAATCATCGGTCCCGTTAACAGTGCAATCAGTATCGTGCCGATTGACACAGGTCCACCCAACGCAGCACCTGCAAGCAGTACGGTAACTTCTATGATGAGTCGGACTCGCTGGATACTCCAGCCTAGACGCTCGTTCATCGCCAGCATAAAGCTGTCGCGCGGTCCTGCCCCAAGAGAAGGAGATAAATAAATCCCGATCCCGACAGTCAAAACAACAACACCTGCGAGAAACATCAAAAGCCTCGCCCAGGTAGATTCCAGCTCAGGAATAAAATCTAACCATAAGATAAGATCGAGAAAAACGCCAAAACAAATCATATTTAAGAACATTCCAAAATTAGGCTTCATTTTTGCCACGAAATAAGTGGCGAAAATGACAACGACTCCTACGATCTGAGACCACAGGCCAATCGTTAATCCAAATGTTTTTTGCAGGCCGATATGAAAGGTTTCCCAAGGTGCTACGCCGAGGTTTGCTTTAATGGCCAGTACCGTACCGAATGCACCGACGAACAAACCTAGTACGAACATCAAGTAGCGAACTGTGATCGACCTGTTGAACCCTCTGCCAGACACGTCTCTTTCATCTCCTGACGATGTGGTTTACTTCCAGCCTGCAATGACTTCGTAAAAAAGTCCGTCCTTACGGTAATACGCTTCGGATTTGGAGAAGTTCAGGTAGGTCTGTGCCTCTGCAAGCTGCTCTCCCGTCAAAATGACCTGACGTTGCTTGTTCACATCGTCTCGATATTCGACAACGAGGCTGACTTCTTCCGACTGACAGTGTTGAATGAGTTCTTCTGGTGTAGCAAAGGTAATCCGCTTCATGCTCCCCCACCTCCTCCATCGTGATCATTCATTATAGCAAGGATTATGGCTTTCTCCCATCGTTTCTCTCTCGTTTTATAGAAATGCTGCCAAGATCATCAGCCAATTGGGTCGCCGAAAAAATTTGCTGCGCTTCTGCCAACAGATCCTCCATCGAAAAATCCCCGTCTTCATCTTCATAACGTGGGCTAAAGTGAGTCAGACACAGTTCTTTCACGCCCGCGTCTTTGGCAATTTGAGCTGCCTCACGTGCTGTGGAATGCCCGCTTCTGGTTGCCAGCTCCTTGTCGTGATGGGCGTAGGTCGCTTCGTGGACGAGCAAATCCGCCCCTTTTGCTAGTTCCACAACCGCTTGGCTCGGCTCCGTATCTCCACTGAAGACGATTTTGCGTCCTGGCTGCGGCTCTCCAACGAAGTCCTTTCCGTCCAGAACACGACCATCCTCGAGTGTGACCTGTTCTCCTCTTTTCAAGGCTCCAAATAACGGCCCTGACGGCACCCCGGCCTGCTTTGCCAGCTCTACTTGAAACGCTCCTGTCTTTTCCTTTTCCATCACAGCATAAGCAAACGAAGGCACGCGATGTTTCGCCATTCGACAGCTCACCACGATTTCTTCGTCCTCGTAGATTACGCCCTCACTGACGATTTTTATTTCCAAGGGATATTGCAAATGAACCGGACTTGCCTCCATGATCGCTCGAAAATATCGGTCGAGCCCTGGTGGTCCGTACAGCTCTAACGGAGTCGGTTCGGTATTGCGCAAAGACCGGCTCGCAAGCAATCCGATCAGTCCGTACAGATGATCCCCATGTAGATGGGTGATAAAGATTTTATCCAACTGACTAATTTTCATCGGTGCTCGCAGTAGCTGGTGCTGAGTCCCCTCTCCGCAGTCAAACAACCACCACTTGCCTGCCTGTAAAAATCGCAAGCCGATCCCACTCACATTTCTTCGCGTAGTAGGTGCACCTGATCCGGTGCCTAAAAATGTAACGATCACGCTATGTCCATCTCCTTTGTGGCCTTCCCTCATCATGTGCCTGTCTCTATCTCTAGGCATTCACCCTTTTTTGTCTGGGCGCATAGCCTACAACATACAAAGCCTAGCAAGGAGGGACTCCTAATCATGAAACGCTTTTTGGCGCTGGGGCTGGCCGCTTTTCTCGCTATGACGGCCGTCTTGACTGGCTGCTCCAGCACTCCCGAAAAAATAAGAATTGGTGAAGTGACTCGTTCTTTGTTTTACGCCCCGCAATATGTCGCACTTGAAAAAGGATTTTTCAAGGAAGAAGGTCTGGAAGTAGAGCTCTCAACCATACCTGGCGGAGATAAAGTGATGGCAGCTCTGTTATCTGGCGGCATCGAAGTCGCGCTCGTCGGCTCCGAGACCAGCATCTACGTCTCTCAGCAAGGAGCTGCCGATCCAGTTGTCAACTTTGCACAGCTCACGCAGACGGACGGTACCTTCCTTGTTTCCCGCGACAAAATGGATGACTTTACTTTCGACAGGCTAAAGGGCAGTGTCTTCTTGGGCCAACGTAAAGGCGGCATGCCTCAAATGGTCGGCGAGTATGTACTCAAAAAGCACAATATCAATCCGCAAGGCGACCTGGAACTCATTCAGAATATCGAATTCAAAAATATTGCGTCTTCCTTCGCATCTGGTACCGGAGCGTATGTACAGCTGTTTGAACCGGAAGCCTCCCGCTTTGAACAGGAAGGAATCGGCCATGTCGTCGCCTCTTTTGGCAAAGAGAGCGGAACCGTTCCTTACACAGCCTTTATGACAAAACAAAGCTATATCGACAGCAACGCAGCAGCTATTCAAAAGTTTACCAATGCGGTCTACAAAGGGCAACAGTGGGTTGCCAGCCACAGCGCAAAAGAAACGGCTGATGTGATTGGCAAGTACTTCGAGCAAATCGATCCAAAGATTCTGGAAATCGCTGTACAGCGTTACTTGGAGCAGGGCTCCTATGCTACCGATCCCATCCTAGACGAAAAGGAATGGAACCAGCTACAAGATATTATGGATTCCGCTGGTGAGTTAAAGCAACGTGCTGATTACACCAAGCTGGTAAACACCACATTTGCTACCCAATCCAAGGAAGGGAAATAGGCCGTCATGAAGCAGATTTCTTCTACGCCGGCAAAAATAGAACTCGGCCACGTGACCCATCTTTATTTATCCACGACCAGGGCGTTCATGGCGGTCCAAGACATTAACCTGCGCGTGGAGGAAGGCGATTTCATTTGTCTGGTTGGTCCCAGCGGTTGTGGAAAGACGACGTTGCTCTCCCTTATTGCAGGGCTTGAGAAGCCGACAGCAGGTAAGGTGTGGATCGACGGAAGAGAAGTCAGCGGAACGTCTAGGCAAGTTGGCTACATGCTTCAGCAAGATTATTTGTTCAATTGGCGCTCCATCGAAGATAACGTGTTTCTCGGACTCGATATCCAAGGCATCCGCTCCAAGGAAACAGAAGAGTACGCCCTGCATCTGCTGGATGAAATGGAACTGTCTGATGTGCGCAAATCCTCTCCCCTACAGCTGTCAGGCGGCATGCGACAACGGGTTGCACTCGTCCGCACACTCGCCTGTCAACCTGATGTGCTGTTGCTTGACGAACCATTTTCTGCATTAGACTACCAAACCAAACTCAAGCTCGAAGACTTGATCTTTTCAACACTACGCCGGCATAAAAAAACGGCAGTCCTTGTGACACATGATCTCTCGGAATCGATCGCGATGGGCGATCGCGTTTATATCTTTTCACGCAACCCGGGACGCATCAACAGCGAGATTGTCGTACCCAACCCGATCCGGGATGCTCTGCCGTTCGACGCCAGAAATCATGATGAATTCCAAGACTTGTTCCATCGCGTGTGGAAAGAGATGGAGGTAGTGTCTGATGCAGCCAAAGGAAATTGAATCCGTCCATCGTCGCTACTTGCAGCTTGAAAAGCGTATGAGCTTTTCCGTCTTTGCCACACAACTGTTCCTCTTTCTCGTTTTTCTCGGCTTATGGGAGCTCTTGGCTCGAACAAACACCATTAATGCACTCATCTTCAGCTATCCCTCCAAGATTTGGGCTCAATTTTGGCTACAGCTGCAAGATGGCAGTCTTCTCCCGCATGTCGGCTTGACCGTATGGGAAACGATTATCGGCTTTCTCTTAGGCACGATTCTGGGAACCGTCATGGCAACGATTATATGGTGGTCCCCTTTTCTCTCCCGCGTACTAGAGCCTTATCTGGTTATTGCCAACAGTATGCCAAAGGTAGCCCTCGGTCCGGTTTTCATCGTTGGCTTTGGTCCAGGTTTGCTCTCCGTCATAGCCATGGGGTGCGCGATCTCGGTCATCATCACCACGATCAACGTCTACACCAGCTTCAAAGAAGTCAATCAAAATTACGTCAAAGTCGTGCAAACACTTGGAGGGAGCAAACGGCAAATCTTCACGCTCGTCATTTTGCCAGCTACCATCCCAACCCTTCTCGCAACGCTGAAAGTGAATGTCGGACTTTCGTGGGTGGGCGTCATCGTCGGAGAGTTTCTCGTATCCCAGCAAGGCTTGGGGTATTTGATCATATACGGCTTCCAAGTATTTAATTTCACCCTGGTCATGATGAGCTTAGCCATTATCGCGGTCATCGCTACCGTGATGTATCAAGGCGTAGCCTATATAGAGCGGCGGCTCACCAGCCAGTTCAAATAGATGGCTTCTAAAAAACGGTGCCAACCATCTACCGGGGATGATTGCACCGTTTTTTCATGGATCAATAGCTTCTGACGAGGTTAAGGGGCCACGATCTCGACCTTAATTCTATCTGGGTCCTCAAAAAACAAAGCATAATGTCCCTCGCCTCCAGCATGCGGATGCCGATCCTGATAGAGCAAAGAGATACCGCGACGAGCAGCTTCCTCCCGCAGCTTTTCCACATGTTCTCGATCCCGTGCGTAAAATGCCAGATGATTCAAACCGACTCGACACCGATGATACGGGGTATCGAGGAATCGCTCTTCGGCCTGAACGAATACCAGATAGGTACCATTCTGTTTCCAGCTTACCCCACTGGCCCATTCTTGATATCGCACATAGCCCAGCTCATCCTCCAGCAACCATCCCCAAAAATCTTTGGAGCGTGCCAAATTGGAGACGTACACTTCAACATGATGCAGCATCCCACAGTCCCCCTTTTACAGAAAAACGCCCGACAGCGAAATGCCGGGCGCTCTAGCTATCGATTTACTTCCAAAACTTCCACTTGCTCTTCTTCGCTGTCGGATCGTCCATGTGGCTCTCGACGACCTTCTGTTGGGCGGCTGCTTCCACTTCGAGCGCTCCAGGTACTCGATTCAGGAAGTGATCGACCATAGGCTTGTAGTTATCTGGCAAATGCTCTTGCATGCTACGCAGAATGCCGATTGCCTTTTCCATTTGATCGGTTGCCAACAGAGCGTTGGCATAGTTGAAGCCAGCATACGGATACGGGAAATGCGGCGTCCAGAACTTTTCACAAATCTGAATCAACTGATAGACATAACCCGCTTGTCCCAATTCACCTGTCACAGTCATGACGACCTCAAAGCGGTCTTTCGCTCCTTCAATCGCTACCGTGTACCATTTCATCGCATTCAGGAGGTCCTCCTCCGTCAAAGCCAGACGAGCCAGCTGCAGCTGTGGTCTCCAAGCGCCTTCTTTACTTGCCAACGCCTCTAGCTGCCCTTTCAGTTCATCCTTTTTCCCTCTTTGCACGAAGCTCTCGACAAACATGTTCAAGCCATTTTCTTGATTCGGATCTTTGTGCAGACCAGTATGTAGGGTCTCGAATGCTTTTGGCTCATCTCCCTCAAACGCGAAAATCTTTGCCAAATTGGTGCAAGCCGTACCCGATGACGGGAATCGTTCCAGACAATCTGTCAGGATTTTTTTAGCGCTTTCAAATTCTCTCGCCTGCATATGAACGACTGCACGGAAAATGAGAGCAGACTCGATTGGACCGTATACTTCGAGAAGCCTGTCAGCAGCGACAGCGGCTTGCTCATGAAATTGACCCTTCACCAACTCCATCGCAAAATCGCGAAGCTTATCTTTTTCATCCCAGTACTTATCCAGATTTTGCGGAATGATTGTTTTCTGGTAGTCCTCTCGGGACATATCGATGGTTTGACCAAACTCATTGGTAAACGTCACAAATTCAGACATGAAACAGCCTCGCTTTCATTTCCTCACAAAAGTTTCAAATTCTCCACACAAGGAAAACCGCCAATTAGATCCATGCTTTGATATTTACTTTACGGATAAATTCCTCCATTGATTCCTTCGCGGGTTCGTCATTTGCCTCTTCTGCATCTTCCATGCCCATCAGTTGTCGAAACAGTGCTTCGTTCCTTGTCGCCAATGCAAAATCAAGTAAAGCCTCATGCGAGATGCGATTGGCTTCTTCCTCCAGCAATTGCTCCTCCAAGGCGATATCCTCTTCTACAACAGCGATATGCTTATCAATTTTCGGTATGCGTAAAACCCAGGAAAATGCGCTGTCCGGATTGCGGTCACGAGCAATCAGGTAACCGTATTCACCCAAAGGCAAACCTTGCTCGAAGGAGTCGGCAACAATGACGACGCGTTGTCCAAGCTTGAACATGAGCGTCAACTCCCAATAAAGATTAATTCTAATCATACTAAATTGTATGTGTTCTTGGGAAGAGCAAACCCAAGGATAGGCAAACGCACAAAAAGTTTGTTGCCCGAACCAAAATAAGGTACAATTTTTACTAGTGAATGGATATTGGTAATGAGGTGTACAAGGTATGGGTGAAATGTCTACAGGGTTTTCCCTGTTTATCGTTGGCTGGACCATTGTTCTCGTAAGTCTTATGGCGATTGGCGGGTATTTCATGTTCCGCAAATTTCTCAAGTCCATGCCCAAGCAAGACGGAAAATCTGACTTGGATTGGCAAGATCATTACATTGATCAGACACGTGCACTCTGGACAGATGAGGGTCTGACCTTGCTCAATGAATTGGTTGATCCTGTGCCACAGTTGTTTCGTGATGTTGCGAGACGTTCCATTGCAGCGAGAATCGGACAGATCGCGCTGGAAGAGAAAGCAACCACCATTACAACAGATTTGATCGTAAAGGGGTACATCGTAGCAACCCCCAAGCGTGACCACAAATGGCTCATTGCTCACCTGAAATCCAAAGAAATCGACTACACTCCCTATGAGAAATATTTGAATGCCGAGGGATAATTGAAACTTCCTGTGGCGTGATCCGTAAAAAAGGGTAATACCTTTTTGGCAAGGAGACGATGTGGATGTCAGTCCTACTCACGATTTTGGGGATCGGTTTCGTTATCTTGATCGTTGCGATTGTCATAGTGGCGGTCCTCTTTAAGAAAGGCGCCCGGTTCTTGTGGAAAATGACCGGACGTGGCTATCACAAGTACAGCAGCAGTGATTACCGATATCGCCCTTTTTGGAAGATGGGGCATCGAACATACGGTCATCGTCACTATCGTCGCAAATATTCTAGCCATAGTGGATTTTTTAGCAGCTAATGCCATGGAAATAAGAAGGCACTCAAATTCGTTTGAGTGTCTTTTTTTGTGTGTAAAATGTTGAACGTAGTTTTTTAAAACAACTGTTCTAAAGTTCCCAAAACAAGCAACAAACCTCCAAAACCACAAGACTCGTGGCGCTGGAGGTTTGCATTATTTAAGCATCGCTGCTTCTTTTGTTTACGTTTTGCGGCCCTCCGGATACCCCACCCGATACCAGGAATGCCATGATTTCTGAGCTCTCCGTATCAAGCAGTTGTACCTGATCGCTCGGGAACAACAGGAGATTTCCTGCAAAATTGTACGACTGTGGCAAATAGACCGCTACGTGGTCTGTGAGACCGAAAGAATCGAGGCTTTCCTTTGTAATAAACCCAATTGCCTTTGCATTTCCATCCTTAGATAGCGTCACGAGCACCGGCTTGTCGAAGCTCTTCTTCTCCCCTACAAACGCTCCGATCAAATCCTTGATGGATGTATAAATGAGTTTGATAAACGGCACTTTCTCGAAAACAGTGGACACGAGCGAAAGCACTCCGCGTGTCAGCACATTGGATGCAAGGAAGCCTACAATCGTGATGCCGAGTATGGTTAAGAGGAAGCCCAGTCCTGGAATTTGGAGGTTAAACCAGTTGTGGACCAGCTTATAGAACCAGCTATCCACTGTCGTGAAAATCCAGTACAAAATATAAATCGTCACTGCCAAAGGAATGACAAACAATAACCCCTCTAAAAAATAGCGAATGAAACGCTTCATCTCTCTTCTCCTCTCCCCTAACCACCTACCGTAATTATTGTACCTGATTGGGGTGCCATCTGCTATGATGAAGAAAAAAAAGAGAAAGTAGGGAGATTCATGCAAGCACTTGTCACACCTCAATGGCTCAAGGATCATCTGAACGATGAAAATATGGTGATCGTCGATTGTCGTTTTGCTTTAAGTGCTTCTGAAGCAGGTGCAGAGGAATACGGGAAAGATCATATCCCGCAAGCCCTCTACTTTCATCTGAACCGTGACCTTTCTGGTTCCAAAAGCGAGCATGGTGGACGTCATCCTCTACCAGATCCAGATCTGTTAGCTGCCCATTTTTCAAATGCGGGAATTGATGCCAACACGACTGTCATCGCCTATGATGATCAGGAAATGGCGATGGCAGGACGTCTATGGTGGCTGCTGCGATACCTTGGTCACGATCGGGTAGCTGTACTCGACGGCGGATACGCTGCTTGGAAAAAGGCTGGTTATGAGGTAACAGCAGAAGTACCTACTGTACAAGCTCGAGAGTTCGTCCCCCATGTCCGTCACGACATGCTGGTTGACATGGAAGGTGTCAAAAAACGCAGCGAACATACTGTATTACTCGATTCTCGTGCGCCAGAACGCTACCGCGGTGAGAATGAACCGATCGACGCAAAAGCAGGTCACATACCCGGGGCGCACAATTTCTTTTATAAGGACAACCTCGCTGCTGATCAGACGATGCTTCCGGCAGACGAGCTGCAAAAGCGTCTCGCTCCTTACGCTGACAAAGAATTGATCGTCTATTGCGGCTCAGGCGTGACAGCTTGCTCCAATCTGCTTGCTTTCCATGCTGCTGGTCGAACAGATGTGAAATTGTATTTGGGCAGCTGGAGTGATTGGAGCTCGTACGAGGAAAATCCGGTTGCTACCGGTGAAGAGTAATTCCAAAAATGGAATGGCGGCGATCGCCTCCCTACGATACTGGGGAGCGGTCGCCTTATTTTTTCTGCCTCTATCATTTTCGCTATCATTCATAGATAATAATTATCATTATCATCAAAATGCATACTTGCCTGAAAAGGTGGATGGTTTCATGAAACATAACGAAGCATACAAGCCTAGTCGTCAAATGTCACTAGACGAGGTCCGCGCCTATATAATCTGTAACTTCGATCGTCCGTTAAACGTAACTACGTTGGCAGCGATGGCGAACTTAAGTTCGAGCTATTTTGGTGATTCGTTCAAGAAGGCTTACGGGCAAAGTGTCATGGACTATGTAACGAGTCTGCGTATCAATCACGCCAAGCGATTGTTACGCGAGACGGATATGAAGCTGCGGGAGATTGCGAAAACAATCGGGTATAGCGATGAGTTTTACTTTAGTCGGAAGTTCAAGAAGGAAGTGGGTGTATCCCCCTCCTCGTATGAAAGAGTTTCCGAGCGCAAAGTTGCCGTCTACACCCCTTCCCTACTGGGACATCTAATGGTACTTGGGATTATACCAGTCGCTGCTCCTTTGGATGCGAAGTGGACCCCCTATTACTATCAGCAGTATCAGCAACGGATTGCGGTTCATCTAAAAGCGGTCGAAACACCATGGAACGATGACGATCAGGAAATGATGCTTCTGGCTGCCAAGCCTGATATTGTCATCAGCCACATAGAACTTCCCGAAACTACTAGGCAACGCTTATCTGCACATGGCATAGACGTCTTGACCCTCCAATCTTCTGGCTGGAGAGAACGATTACGTGAAGTTGCCAGTTACACGGGCAAAGAATCAGCTTGTGACTCCTGGATTGCTTTTTATGAAGCGAAGGCTGCTGCCGTTCGCGCAGACCTGCAGTCCGTGCTCAAACAAGATAAATTTGCGATCATTCGACTATATCGGGATGGCATCCATCTCTACAACAACAAGGGGATGAAGGAGCTTCTGTGCGATGATTTGCAGCTTTCTCTTGTGGAAGAGGAAACGGAACCTTGCAATCGGCCAATTACGCTTGAGCAGCTAGTGAGCTTAGACCCGGAGCGAATCCTGTTGTTCGTTTGTCTGGATGAGTCGACACGTATAAACTGGCTGACGCTACAGCATCATTCGCTTTGGAGAGGACTTCGCGCTGTTCAAGATGGGTATCTCTATTCCTTGCCTTCTAATCCGTGGTACGAGTATTCACCCGTTGCCATGAATCGGATGCTGGATGAAATGCTACTGATGGTAACGGGGAAAAGTCCAAATGCGATTCAAGGTGTTGTCCATGGAGCCCCTTTCTTGTGTGAATTATAATGTTTTCCAGTGAGAAACATTATCAACGAGAGGGGATTCCACTTGTATGACAAAGAAAACTAGCCTTGCCCTGATGCTGACCACGACGATGCTCGTTGCTGGACTTACGGCAGGCTGCGGGAGCAATGCAAGCAGTGAGGCAGTGACGCAGAAGGTCGATTCGTCCGCGACTGGGAGCGTCGAAGGATCGGCAAAGAGCTCATCTGATCAGCCTGCCTACCCGCGGGTACTAAAAGATGAAATGGGTAACGAGGTGACATTGCCTGCCGCACCTGCCAAAATATTCGCTCCCAATCTGGAAGATACATTGGTCGCATTAGGCGTTGCTCCGGTCGTGCAGTGGTCAACGGGCTCAAGACCAAAAATGTATTTGCAAGATAAGCTAAAAGATGTGCCGTCCATTACCTTCGCAGGTGGATTGCCTCCAGAGCCGGAAGCTGTTATGGCCCATGAGCCAGATCTCATCCTCTTGCACAATGCCAACCATATCGAAAGCGGCGTGTACGATAAATATAAGATGATTGCTCCGACATATGTGTTCAAACAGGCAAATTCTGATCTTGAATCTTCCGTACGCGTGGTTGGCGATCTGTTGGGCAAGTCGACGGAAGCTGAAAAAGCTTTGCAGACATATAAGGAGCATGTCGAGTCAGCCAAAAAGGAGTTGGCCCCTCATATCCAAGGCAAAAAAGCCGCAATCATTCGCTTCAATGGCAGAGGGATGTTCTTCATCAAATACGATTTCTTCAGTGGATACGTACTTACCAAAGAACTGGGCTTTTTGCCAAGCCAGGTCGTATCCAGCGGTGACATTAATTTATCACTAGAGAGCTTACCTGATTTGGATGCGGACTATATTTTCCTCATCAATGACGCTGGTACGGGGGATGCGTTTGAGAAAGACTTGACAGAGAGTGCTGTTTGGAAAAGCATGGAGGCTGTGAAGAACGGTCGTACGTTTAAAGTTGAGGGAGATCACTGGTTAAGTGGTGGTCTGATCGCACATATGAAAGTCATTGACGATGTGAAAGGATTGATTGCAAAATGAGAATCATAGAGAAAAACGGCTACTCCCCTAGTAATTGTGTAGAGTGGACACTGCAATCAAGCCAAGGTCGTGACTATCGGATTATGATTGCGATTCCGGAAGCTGAGGCCCCTCCTGAAGGGTATGCGGTTATTTATGCCGTGGATGGCGATGCGATGTTCGGAACGATTGCCGAGACAGTGAAGGTCCAAACCCGTAAGCCCAAGGGCTTCAACCCAGCCATTGTTGTAGGAATCGGCTATCCATCACGTCTGCCATTTGACATGGACCGCCGGTGTTATGATCTGACCATGCCTGTGGACGCAGCTACGCTTCCTGACCGACCAAACGGGCAGTCTTGGCCAGAGTATGGCGGAGTTGATTTGTTCCTCGATTTCCTTGAACAGCAGCTAATGCCAGCTATTTCTTCCGAGTGGCAAATAAATCCGAACAAACAGGCGATTTTCGGCCACTCCTTGGGCGGCCATTTCACACTGTATACGATGTTCTCGCGTCCGAAGCTATTCTCTCACGTCATATCAGGCAGTCCTTCCGTTTGGTGGGGCAATGACGAGGTAATGAGGGAGCAAGAGCGCTTCATTGCCCAATGGAAAGGGGAACACGAAGTAAAGCTTCTTGTCATTGTTGGCGGTGATGAACTCTCCTTCATGGTCGAGGGTGCACAACGGGTCGTCGAGCGCATGAAACCACTCGCTACCAAAGGTATTCAAGTGAGCTACATCAAATTCGAAGATGAGGGCCACGTAAGCGTGCTGCCTTCCGCGATCAATAGACTGGTGCGGTTTGTGCTTACGGATTAACTCTCTGAAACTACTTTCAGAACGTAAAGGACAGACAAATGATACGATATATTCGTTTATTGCTTCATTTCGGCTATCAAGAAGCCATGTCATGCTTGTTTCCGGTCTTTATTTTTGCTTCGCTGGCCTTATCCAAATTCGTCACCATTCCTGGTTTGCCGAGGTATGACCTCCTGCTTTTGCTTTGCCTACTCTTCCAAATCTTCATGGTGAAAAGTGGCTTGGAGTCTCGGGACGAATTGAAGGTCATCACGGTCTTTCACGTGATCGGGCTGTGCTTGGAAATATTCAAGGTGCATATGGGATCTTGGAGCTATCCAGAAGATGCGTACAGCAAGGTGTTTGGCGTTCCTCTTTACAGTGGGTTCATGTACGCCAGTGTCGCGAGCTACTTATGTCAAGCTTGGCGCCGACTAGAGGTCTCTCTCTCTGGCTGGCCGCATCAGATTATCGCCACCATTTTGGGCGCCATGATCTATCTGAACTTTTTCACCCACCATTATATTTGGGATTTGCGTTGGGTGCTGATGGCAGCTATTTTCATTGTCTTCTGGAAAACCCGTGTTTATTTTAGCGTCGCGAACGAGCGATTTTTCATGCCCATCCCTCTTGGTTACTTTTTGATCGGTTTTTTCATTTGGATTGCGGAAAATATAGCGACGTTCCTCGGTGCTTGGAATTATCCGAATCAAAGAGCAGGCTGGGAGCTCGTGCATCTCAGTAAAATCAGCTCGTGGTTTTTACTTGTCATCGTGAGCTTTATTATCGTGGCAGAATTGAAGCACGTAAAATCCAGAAGATCCCAGTCCCATGATAGCAAGAGACACATATAAAAAGCCTATCCACTCTTTCGCACGAAACGTCAAAGGGTGGATAGGCTTTTTCTTCTTATTTGACTACGTTGCTCAGTACATTCTCAATCATTTGGCGGTTAGCAATGACGCCTGTGTACAGCCAACTGGAATCTTTCGCAAATGTATAGGCATTTCCATTCTTCACAGCAGGGATATTCGCCCATACGGGGTCCTTTTGCAGCTGTTCCAAACCAGTCGGATTACTGTTTACGATAAACAAGTACTCGGCATCGAGTTCAGCCAATTTCTCCATGGAAATCGAATTCCAGTTTGCTTCTCCTGACTTGGAGATTTCCTGAACGATGGTAGGAACCTTAAAGCCGAGGTCCTTGTAGAGCACATCGCCGCTAGACAAGTCCTGACGTGCTACGTACACATTTTTCCCCGTCATCCACAGTGCTGCCGCTGATTTTTCTCCGATCGCTTGCTGCAACTTTTGTTTGGATTCGGCTGCAAATGTCTCATAATTCGCCAGCACTTTCTTCGCTTCTTCCCCCTTGTTAAGGACTTCTCCTACTGTCAGGAGTTCTTTGCGCCAATCGCTGTTCTTTTCTTTTCCGATTGTATAGGTTGGCGCAATTTTTTCGTACTGACTATACTTGTCGCCTTGGATCAAGGTCGCGCTATCCAAAATAATCAGGTCAGGACTGTGGCTCATCACAACTTCTGGTGGCAGATCATAAGGAATCGCTGGAATACCCGCCAGCTCCTTTTGCAGGTAGCCCTGTACCTCGCTGTTTCCTACAGACCATTGGGCAACTGGCTTCACTCCCAACGCTACTAAATGATCCTCCAGATAAGAAGCGATCACGCGCTTCGGTTGGGTTGGGACTGTTACTTCATTTCCCATCGCATCCTTCAGTACTCGTGGAGCTTCAGCCCCCGGTGTCGCAGTCTGACTGTCACCCGCTTGAGTCTCTGGATTCGCTGCGTTCGGCTGGCCAGAACAAGCGCTCACGATTGTAACTAGGCTTGCCAATACGACACTTGCTATCGAAAGTTTGGCTGTTTTCTTCATTGGTGTATTCCTCCATCTGCGTCATGCCATCAAGCAGCGGCAATTGCCAACTCAACCACATTTTCACTGAGAATAATTATCAAAATCACAATGTGTATTATAGCGGATTATGGCACGATGCTCAACTTTTTGTTTATGGAAACGAAAAAAGACCCCCTGCTTACTAAGCAGAAAGTCCTTCTACTCTCTATTTTTAATCCGCTTAGCGTGGAACCCCGCTTAACAAGAATCGATGTAGTCCCCCGATCAGACACACGCCAGCTGTTACAAAAAACGCAATGAAGTAGGAATGGTGCCAATTCCCCAGCAGACCTGCCAATATTGGGCTCAATACCGCTCCGATCGACAATACCGCTGAGTAAATACTAAACACACTCCCGTATTGCTCTCGGGGTGAATGTACCGTCAAAATGGTCGCAAAAGCTGGGAACAGCATCCCAAAGCACGCCCCGAAGAAAAACATCATGACGTGAATCGGAATCGCCAAGCCGATTGCGAGGGCGTACAGAAGAAGGCTAAGCACACCCAATCCAGCAAACGTTCTCGTCTCTACGGGGACGCGATGCAGCCAAAACTGGCACAGAATCGCTAGTGCCCCCAAGCCTTTCAAACTGAACAATATGCCAGTAACTGCGGGGGACAGCCCTTGTTTTTGGATGAGCAAAGGCACTTCATAGATGATTGTTCCTTGGGCGTAAATGATCGCAAATCCCCCAAGAAACGCAGGGTACAGCATGCGATTTTCCAGGATAGCGGTAAGGCTCTGCTTGCCCCCACCTTTGATCCGTGGCGTGGACGGCGTGCTTCCCTCTACTCTTTGGGGCAACATCATCCAAGCGAAAACGCCAGCAATGATCATCATGTAGCCGAGAATCACGAATGATTGACCATAGCCGAACTGCACCGCCAAAAAGCTACCGACTGCCGGGGATACGATACCTGCCGAGGTAAGGACCAATCCCTTTTTACCCATGATTTCGCCCTGCTCAAGTGCCGTCTTCCCTGTTTCTCCGAGCAAGGCAGAACAAGCAGGGGATACAAACGCCATCAAAAACCCGAGCATCAGCCGAAAGGTAAAAAAGCCTGCGGTATTTTGCACGATGCCTTGGCCAATCAGCATCACACCAGCCAAAATCAATCCACCTGCGATAAACCATTTTTTCGGATAGCGATCGAGAAAAGGTCCTGCGAGCAGATTGCCTGTCAAATTGCTGATCGCATATCCGCCGAGCACAAAGCCGATCATCGCAGCGGATACACCCAATACGTTTAAATACGGCGCAAGAAGTGGCGTCTGCGCGTGCATGTCAAAGGCAACAAGAAACAAAACCACTAACAGGAGAGCCCTCAAAGCATTCCCTTCCTCTCTAACGGCCTATCTTTGTCCCAGTATATGAAGGGAATGGTACAAGTAGGATAAGAAAAGAATAGAGAAAATTCGGAATAAATGTAGCATTTATTTTCGTATTACCGTAATATTTACTGTAATACCGTAATTGTTTTTGGTCAGGAGGTGACTTTTTGGAGCACGTTTACAAAAAAATACGAACGCTTCGTATACAGCAGGAGCTTACTTTAAAGGATTTAAGTGAGAAATCAGGATTCTCCGTCAGTTTCTTATCACAAGTAGAGCGTGGTAACAGTTCGCTCGCGATTACTTCTCTGCAAAAAATTGCGGAATGCCTCGGTGTCCCCATTACGTACTTCTTTGAAGTAGAAAAAGATATCACGTACCACACTCCCATTGAAAAGCGTCAAACGTTGCAGATTGAAGGTTCACCTGTGAAGTACGTTCGAATCGGTGGGAATTTCCCCGATAGGGCGCTTGAACCCCTCCTCAACGTGTTGCCACCCGGACAGATGAAGCATGTCGCCTTTCAGCATCCAGGTGAAGAGTTTTATTACGTCGTAAAAGGATGTGTCACCATCGTCGTCGACGGAACAGAATACCATCTCGAACAAGGAGACACGATCCACTTCCCTTCCTCTCTCCTTCATACGTGGTACAATCCTTCCACTGTTGAAGAAGCCGAGATTCTGTCCGTTTTGACGCCTGTCATTTTTAGAACCTAACATTGTCTACCAATAAAAAAGGGTGATCGGGATGCAAGAAAGATTGGAAAAGCTGCACGCATATATGGAAAGCAGGAAACTGGACGCGTTGATTATTACGCATCCCAAAAACGTGTATTACTTTACCGGATTTTTGACAGAGCCACATGAACGTTTTATGGGCCTCGTTTTGGTGAGAGGCGAGTCCCCCTTCCTCTTCGTTCCACTTCTGGACGGTGAAAAAGCACGGGAGGCTTGTCCTGCCATTATGATTTACACCCATGACGATTCACAGAATGCACTAACTGTGCTTCAGCATTTGCTGCCGACTCCCCTCTCTCACATTGGTGTGGAGAAGAACCATTTGACAGCGAAATCATATGAGGCACTCGTATCGATCGTGCAAGCTACAGAAGCAGTGGATGTCGGAGAATTGCTGGGCAATATACGTGTGGCTAAGGATGCATCTGAAATCGCGACTATCAAGCGAGCTATTTGGGTGATGGAGGAATCCCTACGCCGTACGCTTCCTCTGATATCCATAGGGATGACGGAACTGGACGTCGTCGCAGAGCTGGAATACCAGATGAAAAAGCTAAAAGCCCAAGGCCCATCCTTTTCAACGATTGTACTAGCTGGAGAAAAATCAGCACTGCCCCATGGTGACCCGGGGACACGTGTGATTCAGGCGGGTGAAGTTTTGTTGATTGACGCAGGGGTGTATGTCGATGGGTATGTATCAGACCTGACTCGTACTTTTGCAGTTGGTCAACTGGGTGCAGAATTGCTTGACATGTACGATACGGTCTTGCAAGCGAATCTGGCTGGGATACAAGCCGTTCGACCAGGCGCTCTGATCGCAGAGGTTGACCTAGCTGCACGAGGTGTCATTGCAGACCGGGGCTATGGAGAATTTTTCATCAATCGTGTAGGGCACGGAATCGGATTGGAGCTTCATGAGGCCCCGTACGTTCACAGCCAGGCAGTTGGAGACCTCATCCCAGGCATGGTTTTCACGATTGAACCGGGCATTTATAACACGAAGATCGGTGGCATTCGCATTGAAGACAATGTGCTCGTCACGAAGGATGGCGTAGAAGTATTGACGTCTTTTCCCAAAGAGCTGCAAATCATCGGATAAATGAAAAAAGAAAAGGCTGGTGTCGTTCCTTTGAAAGTGCTAGAAACAGATCGTCTCATCCTCCGCTGGCAAACTGCCGAAGACGCTAATTTTGTCTTGAAACTGATGAATGAGCCTTCTTGGATTCGATTTATTGGCGATCGTGGTCTTCGTACGCCAGAAGACGCCCGCAACTATATTTTGAATGGTGCTGTCGCGATGTATGCGAGTCATGGCTTTGGTCTGTATTTGGCAGAGCTGAAGGAAGGAAATGTTCCGATCGGTTTATGTGGACTGATCAAGAGGGATTCGTTGGAGGATGTCGATATCGGCTTTGCCTTTCTGCCCGCATACTGGGGCAAAGGCTACGCGTATGAGGCAGCCTCTGCCGTTCTTACCCACGGAAAAGAAGTTGTCGGCTTAAAGCGCATCGTAGCAATCACTAACCCCGATAATACATCTTCTGCCAATCTTTTAAAGAAAATCGGCCTGCAAGATAAAGGGATGATTACCCTTCCGAATAATACGGAGGAAGTCAAGTTTTTTGCCATCGAGTTCTAGTCCATACTGTCTAAATGAGTCGTGGAATTGGTGAAATGGATCAGACGTCCGTTGTCAAAAGAAAATAAAGTATTAGACACTAGTCAATATTACATCGAGAAAACTTAGAAAAGATACCAAAAGGGATTTTATCCTCCGTACTGAGAATTATGATAGACAAATATTCAGATATTTGACTTTAAACATTCCAGGAAAGGCAGTGAATGAAATGGCCATACATACGTTTCAACCGCAACTGTATTACAACAATATCGGCTCTTATGAACCGGCGCTGGTTATAAACGACGGCGACACGGTTATCACCTCTACCATCGATGCAAGAGGATGGGATCACATGGGAGAAAGCGTTGCCCCCAGAGGAAATCCGATGACGGGTCCCTTCTACGTGGAAGGCGCACAACCCGGTGATGTGTTGGAGGTTAAGCTGGAATCGATGACGCCAAACCGGGACTGGGGATGGACATGCAATGTGCTTGCGCCTAACGTAGTCGATCCGCTGACAGCTACAACATTGCCCACTCTGGAAATAGTCCGCTGGCAGGTGGATGCTGCGCAGGCTATAGCGCGGTTAGAGAAGCCGACACCTGGTTTAGAATACCTGAACCTGCCGATTCGTCCGTTTCTCGGCTGTTTCGGCGTAGCCCCTTCCCAAGGTCAGGCCATATCAGCGGCGACAAGCGGCAATTACGGCGGTAATATGGACTACAAAGCGTTAGTTGCCGGTGTCTCTGTCTATTTTCCAGTGTTTGCGGAAGGCGCGCTTTTTCATCTTGGCGATGGACATGCGACACAGGGATGCGGCGAAATTGTCGGCACGGGTATAGAAATATCGTTAGACGTCCGTTTTTCCGTCCATGTGCATAAGGGCAAGACGATAAAATGGCCTAGGGTAGAGTCTGACACTCACTTGTCTTGCATCGGCAACGTCAGACCGCTCGAACAAGCGCTTCAGCACGCAACTACTGAAATGCTCTCCTTGCTAGTTGAAGACTATGGGCTCTCTGTAAATGAAGCAAGCCTGCTGCTCGGCCAAGTCGTCGAATATGAGGTGGCCAACGTGTTCAATCCCGCTTACAGTGTCGCCTGTAAAATTCCAAAAGCATATTTACCTGTTCGCAAATCCTAGCCCGCTCAATCGATTAAGAGGGGACGGATAGCCGGATGACCCTGTCAAACAAGGCAGAGACCTCAAGTAGTAGGCGCATGTATGTGCATGCGCCTACTCTATTCTTACATTCAATGAACAAGGACGGCCTTTATCCGGAATATCTTAGATTCAGTGGGGCAGGTCGATCTTAACCAGGACAGGGTCGTGGTCGCTTGCCCGTCCGTGCTCTTCCGTAAATTCGGAGTTGATGTTTACGATATCAACCTTCGCGTTGTCGGCCAGATGACGGCTGACGAGGATGTGGTCCAGGGCCTGCGAGTTGCCATCGTACACGTAGGTGTATTGCTCCCTTGCAGGCAGTTGTTCCACCATGTTGACCAGTACTTCTTCCTTTAGTGTAAGGATCGGCTTGGAGAAGGAGAAGTCGTTCAGGTCCCCAAGTACCACCACGTTGGCGTCCGGGTCGGCAGCGTGGATTTCCCTGACGAATCCATTCACCTCCTGGGCGATTTTCACACGTTGCGCCTCGCTGGTCAGCACAGGGGGCTGTTGGGAACCGAAAAGGCCGCTATCTCCTCCTTTGGAATTGAAGTGGTTGGCAATCACGATCACCTGTTTGCCGCGGAACAAAAACTCAGCGGCGAGCGGCTTGCGGCTTTTTTCGAACGCCGCGTTGCCCGGGTCAATTCGTCCTGGATTGTGGGATAGATGGGCTACGCCTTGCTGTGTTACTACATGGACGGCGGTATTTGCATTCCCAGCAGGACGGTCCGCCAGACGGACACGCTCGGGATTGTAAAGGAATCCGACGCGGATGTTGCCCCCCTTCTGTCCTCCGTCGTTGTTGTTCACGGGAGCGATGTCCACATAGCGGTAGGCGGGGCCTCCTTGCCGGGACACTTCATCGATCAACACCTGTGCGGACAGTCTGGCATCCGTCACGCCTGTGTCCGCCGGACCGTCATTGTCCTGCATCTCAATCACTCCGACGATGTCGGGCTTCTTCAGGTTGTGCACCAAAGAGGCGGAGATTCGCTTCACCTTTTCCAAATCGGAGACCCTTGAAAAATTCTCGATGTTATAGGACGCGATCGTCAATTGATCTGCCGCGGGTTCTATCGTTGTCTCAAACGGTCGGTATCCTCCGTCGATCAGCTGCAGCGGCTTGGTGTTGTAAAGCTTGTAGTTGGCAATGCTGTAATCGATCACACCCACAACTGGTTCTGCCAGCTTGTCGCCAACTTTTGCGATAGGCGCCTCTCCCGCCAGTTTGTTGGCAACGGTTATGCGCTCCGGATTGTAGTTGTCTTCCGCAATGATGATGCCTCCTGATGGGGTACGTACCTTTCCCGGATTCGCCTGGTCGTCAATGATGACAAACTCCACACTGGGAGGGTCGGTAAATCTCTTCGATTCCCCCACCACTCGCGGGTTTTTTACCTGCACCAGCATCCCTTCCACGCTTTCCCAGAAATCGATTCCGTCTTCTTCGGGATCAAAACGGGCAAATCTGTCATTATCAATCACGGTCGAGGGGTAGCGGTACGCTCCTTCACCCAGAACAAGAGGTGCTGGAAGAGGCTGGCCATTCTCCGTGACGCTGATCGCCGACGCATCAATCTCGGTCAGTGTGAGATCCGTCGCTTGCCTGTTCCTGCTCACGTATTCCTTCACGGTGCCCGATACCTTTACCCTGTCTCCCTCGTTCACCTGGACATTTGGTTCATAGACAAAGATCCCTTCCGACGTGCGGGGATCACTGTCCGGCTGGGTGTCCTGCATGTAAAAGCCTGTTACGCTGTTGCCGTCCTTCACCACTGCTGTCACGATACCTTCCACGTTGCTCACCGCGGCCCCTTCAAGCGGCGATCGGTGAGCCGCACCTTGGATGTCATGAATACGGACCGTGTCCGCCATCAGCGTCACGTCTCCAGGAGTGTTCCGGTCTGGTTCGGGCAGGCTTAGTCGATTTTGCGGCGCCAAGCCCCCCTGGCGCAGAAGCACAACTAGAGCAACGGAAGCGACAAGCACCAAAAATGCCAGCGCCGGCTTTTGCCAGCGTCTGTTGTTCCTACTCGATGTTCTCATACTCCTATTACCACCTTTTCACTTATGTTAATCACTCCGTATCGAAAACAACCTGACCCGCAAGTCAGCGCAGCTTGCGGGTCAGGCTTTGCAGAAACCTCCTCTGTCATTTCCCGCAAGTCACTGCGAAAACATATTTTCCACAGAGTTGTTACTCTGATAAATGTTTAGCGTTGAATTCTGTGCATGACGGAATCGGGACCATCATTAGTTTACTCTTTAACAGCATTTACACTGATTTCGATGCTGTTTTCCACGCTTTAGGCATATATCGATGATCTGTTTTATCGAGCGTAATACCTTTGCTCCAGAACGGATAGTGCTCTTCCCAGAAGGTAACCTTCACACCTCCCATTTGTCCCCTACAATCGTAACATCTATGGAATTTGACAATAATCAGGGAATTTGCAAATGTTATGTATTCCAATGTCATTGTTCCAAAAAACTCATCCGCATGGCATCAAACCGTGGTTCTGCATATGGCATTACTGTTTCCAAAAGGTTGTGTCTCTATGCGCCTTCGGGCCAGCGAGCTGCCATAATGTTACGTCGTTTTGTTCGCCAATGCGCAGATGAAGGAAATCGCTGACATGTTATGTAGAATCGCGGAGGATAATATGTCACACGTCATGCGAGGACAATCATCTGTTTGTGCTTGAGATGCAAGCTTCCGTACCCGCGTATTTGTTTGTACAGCGAGGCAGCCCCTTTGGCTTTTCCGTTCTTTGGTAGCATAAAAAAATCCCCTCCGTGAACAGGTTAAACTGCCCCGGTGTCGTAGCCACCTAAAAGAGTCAGAGGCAGTCCAGGACACGAAAATAAAGTCCTAGACTGCCTCTGTTTCATTGACCTAACGTACCTGATAGCGTAATGAAACACATCTTCTTAAAATGAGAATGATTCAAGTGCTGCACAGCTCTGTTTATTCCCACGATACGGTGACCTTGAAGCAATCGATTGCACGACTAGATTTCCATAACATCGAACACGCGGTGAAGCTAGCGGAAAATATCGAAATTTACCTGCATAAAACAATCAAATCCCAGATACGAGGTCTCTATTATCTATATCAATTGATTCTTTCGTCTATCTATATCAATTGATTCTTTCGTCGGGCTGTTCAGAAAAAACGTAAGCTGCCCGTTAGCGTAATGAAGCATCGCCAGTCTACTACTATATTTTCTCAGTCTACTACTTTATTTTCTTTGAACATCCGTATTCGTTGTACTCCAACAAGTGGATACCTGTGTCGCCTGTGCCAAAGTAAATGTCGTGCAAGACAGGCAACTGCAAAGAGGGCCTCACCGTAATCGGGAGGCCCTGCATTTCTTTTTCAATTAAGAATGAACGGATTTCAAACCAAGAGAACTCTCGTGGAACTTGATATTCGAGTACTTATCCATCGCAACACGCAGCTGGTACTCGCTCTCAAACAGCATAACGGGACGGCCATAACAGTCGGAAACAGTTCGATTCTTCACAGCATCGAGGTCTGCTTTCTCCCCTTCGAGCCAGCGAGCGATTTGATACGGCATACGAGTCAACATGATGTCTACCCCGTACTCGGCTTTCAAACGGTATTCCAGTACCTCGAACTGCAGCACACCTACCACACCAAGAATCAGCTCTTCCATCGGATGGGTACGGAATAACTGCACCGTTCCTTCCTCGGTCAACTGCATGATCCCTTTTTGGAATTGCTTGTGCTTCATCGCGTCCTTCACCATCACCTTGGAGAAAAACTCTGGCGAGAAGTGCGGCATTTCTTCGTACTCAAACGTTTTTCCAACACAGAGTGTATCACCGATCTGGAAAATGCCCGGGTCAAAAAGACCGATGACATCTCCCGCGAACGATTCGTCGACTATTTCGCGGTCCTGTGCCATAAACTGTACTGGCTGCGCCAATTTGATGTCTTTGCCAAGACGGACGTGCTTGACTGACATTCCCCGCTCAAACTTTCCGGAGCAAATACGCAAGAAAGCGATGCGATCTCGGTGAGCTGGATTCATATTGGCTTGGATTTTGAAAATGAAGCCGGAGAACGCGTTCGTATACGGATCGATCAAGCCTTCTGTACTTTTCTTCGCAGAAGGTGCTGGCGCCATTTGCAGGAAGTTATCCAGGAATGTTTGTACACCGAAGTTGTTGATGGCACTACCGAAGAAAACAGGTGTCAGTTGTCCTTTGTTGATCAGTTCAGGATCGTATTCATCTCCCGCAACATCCAGCAGGGAGATTTCATCCTGCAATTGCTGCCACAGTTCTTGACCGACACGATCACCGATTAGTGGATCTTCTGCTCCTTCTACAGGGAAAAAGGAAATATCCTCGTGCTGTGTATTGTTTTGATACAGCTCGACACGAGACTTCATGCGGTCAAATACACCGCTGAAATAGCTGCCCATCCCAATCGGCCAGTTCATCGGATAAGAACGAATACCCAGTACGCGCTCAATTTCTTCCAAGAGCTCGAATGGATCTTTACCGTGACGGTCCAGCTTGTTCACGAACGTAAAGATCGGAATACCCCGCATCCGACAGACCTTGAACAGCTTGATCGTCTGTGCCTCTACCCCTTTTGCTACGTCGATAATCATCACAGCAGCGTCAGCAGCCGTCAGCGTACGGTACGTATCTTCACTGAAGTCCTGGTGACCAGGTGTATCCAAAATGTTGATGTGGTGTCCGTTGTATTCGAAATCCATCGCACTGGACGTTACGGAGATTCCACGCTTTTTCTCGATCTCCATCCAGTCGGAGGTAGCGTGCTTGGAATTTTTGCGCCCTTTGACCATCCCTGCTTCACGGATGGCTCCGCCGTAGTAGAGCAGCTTTTCCGTCATTGTCGTTTTACCCGCATCCGGGTGGGAGATGATGGCGAAGGTACGGCGTTTTGCTATCTCATTTTCCCATTGGGGATTGGATTGACTCATCTTCATTCTCCTGTCATCGCAAATAAGTAACTCATTTGTTTCCTCTACGATTATACCGACAAATGCTTGTCGCATCCACCTAGTAATTTTTCATTAAACCGTTATAATATTCAGTAGTAAAAATTTTTTGACTGCATGACTTACATATTAATTACCAGAATATTACAATTTTACAGGAGGAATCCTATGTCAACGACTGTGGAAACACGTACGGCCGAATTCCGTGACTATGTGAAGAAAATAACCAGCTACACGCAAGCACTGAACGTTCTTTATTGGGACAAGGCTACACAAGCGCCTCGCAATGGAATGGATGCCCGTTCTGAAATCATCGGGACTTTGGCTGGCGAGCAATTCAAGCTGGCGACGTCTAAAGAAATGGAAGCGCTTTTGACGGAGCTGAGTGAGCCATCTGTCCTCGAAACATTGGATGAAATTACCCGTCACAGTGTGCTGGAATGCAAAAAGGAATTTGACCGCAACAAGAAAATACCTGCTGACAGGCATCAGGAGTACGTCGTGCTGACCGCCAAAGCAGAAACGGTGTGGGAAGAAGCTCGTGCCAACAACGATTTTTCCATGTTCCAACCGTACCTCGAGAAAATCGTGAACTTCCAGCTCGAGTTCATCGAGTATTGGGGTCATGACGGTAAAAACAAGTACAACACCCTCTTGGACATGTATGAGCCTGGCATGACTGTCGACCAGCTCGATCCGATCTTCGCCACCTTGCGCGAGAAAACTGTCAAGCTGGTAAAAGCAATCGCCGACTCCCCGAACAAACCAAATACATCATTTTTGACGAAAAACTTCCCTGTGGCAGACCAAGAAGCATTCAGCCGTTATATCCTCGAGAAAATCGGGTACGACTTCAAGTCTGGCCGCATGGATCGCAGTGCGCATCCGTTCTGCACCACCTTCAATCCTGGTGATGTCCGCATTACGACGCGCTACGCTGAAAATGATTTCAACTCTGCGCTCTTCAGTTGTATTCACGAGGCTGGCCACGCGATGTACGAGCAGAACATCAATCCTGACCTGCTGTTCACTCCTCTGTGCGATGGTACCTCCATGGGGATTCACGAATCTCAATCCCGCTACTGGGAAAACATGGTCGGACGCAGTCTGCCGTTCTGGAATCACTTTTTCGCGGACTTGCAAAAAGCGTTCCCTACTCAATTCGAAGGTGTGTCCGTAGAAGACCTGCATCGTGCGGTTAACGCTGTTACTCCTTCCTTTATCCGTACGGAAGCAGATGAGTTGACGTACAACCTGCATGTCATGATCCGCTACGAAATCGAGAAAGGCTTGATCAATCAAACCATTCAAGTGGCTGATCTGCCAAAAATTTGGAACGAAAAAATGAAAGAATACCTGGGTGTCGAGCCACCGACAGATGCACTGGGTGTGCTTCAGGATGTACACTGGTCAGGTGGAATGATCGGCTACTTCCCTACTTACTCGCTGGGTAATGTGTATGCGGCACAATTCGTCCACGTTATGGAGAGTGAGATCAACGGCTACGAAGAACTGATCGCAAAAGGCGATTTCGCTCCAATCCGTGAGTGGCTCAAGGAAAAAATCCATCAGTACGGTAAAATGAAGAGCCCTCGTGAACTCGTTCAAGCGATTACAGGCGAAGGTACAAATGCGACTTACTTGATGAATTACCTTGAGAAAAAATACACAGACGTATACAAGCTGTAAGCAGTTATCCCCTTGCTATCCAATGTTCTCCCTGCTCAGGGAGGACATTTTTATTTTGCAAAGTTACTTTTCGTAACCTACGTACATAAAAGTGCATCCTTCCCCTCGAGGATAAATGCTAGTACACTGCACAATATACATGAGATTCCTATTGTCTTGAAAAAGGAGTGTTATCGATTGGCTATCGATCTAAAAGGAAAAACCGCAATCATTACAGGAGCAGGTAAAGGCATTGGTCGCGCTACTGCAATTGCTTTGGCAAAAGAAGGCGTGAATCTTGGACTCTTGGCTCGCTCTGAGGAAAATTTGAAGCAAGTAGCCAAGGAAATAGAAGCATTCGGCGTGAAGGTCGCGATTGCCACAGCAGACGTTTCCAACTATGATGACGTCACGACAGCCGTTACCTCTATCAAAAATGAACTGGGTCACATTGATATTCTGCTCAACAATGCAGGCGTCGCTAAATTCGGTAAATTCCTGGAGCTTGAAACGAGCGAATGGGAACAAATCATCCAAGTCAATCTGATGGGTGTGTACTACGTCACTCGCGCTGTACTCCCTGGCATGATTGACCAAAACTCCGGTGACATTATCAACATCTCCTCCACTGCTGGACAAAAAGGAGCTCCTGTCACCAGCGCGTATAGTGCATCCAAGTTTGGTGTTCTTGGTCTGACTGAATCGTTGGCTCTCGAAGTGCGCAAACACAACATTCGCGTAACGGCGCTTACGCCTAGCACAGTAGCAACCGATATGGCTATTGACTTGGGTCTGACCGACGGAAATCCTGAAAAGACCATGCAACCTGAGGATATTGCTGAGTTCGTGGTTAGCCAGCTGAAGCTGAACAAACGCATCTTCGTAAAATCCGCTGGACTGTGGTCCACCAATCCATAGAAATGGCACGGCAAAAAAGCGAAAAGAGTCCGTTCGTACAGGCGGATTTCTTTACGCTTTTTTTCGAAGCCCTGTGAAATCGCTTCCTTTTTGTTCACGTTCTATCCACGATTTCTTCACGCCTTATTCACACCTGCCCAACCAAAAATGCCCTCAACTGGAGTATGATGAACATGTAAAACATTTCCACAAAGTGGAGGGTATCCTTATGATACAAATGCTGTCGAATTGGTTGTGGGGTAACGAAGAACAAGAAGTCGTTCCATTCGAGACGAAAAGATACGTCCGAAATGAAATGGATCAATTCACGTTCAATGAGCCACAGCAAGTGCTGCCGTATCCGCTTCCCCAGTTATAAGATCCAATACTTGATCGAATATAACCTGAAGCTGCCGAATCTGGCAGCTTTTTTTGCTCCTTTCTGAAAGCGCTCACTGATGTGCTACAATGTGGTAAACAGGAGGGGTTCGCTTTTGGTCGAGTTCACAGAAAAATGGTTGCCCACATACATTCGCCGCGATTTGGCGGTCTTATTTTGCGGTATCAATCCAGGGCGTATATCAGCTACGACGGGTTTCCACTACGCCAATCCAGCCAACCTGTTTTGGCGTGGATTGTACGAAGGCGGCCTGACACCTCACAAGCTCTTGCCCGAGGAAACCGCTACCCTCTTAGACTACAACTACGGTATTACCGATCTGGTATCACGCCCTACCCGCTCCGCAACAGACCTGCGCAACGAGGATTATGCCACAGGGGCAGAGCTGTTCGTCCAAATGATCCAGACTTACCGGCCTCGTGTCATTTGTTTTAACGGCATTACTGCTTTTCGTCACGCGACTGGACAAAAAAAAGAAGCCATTTCACTGGGGCTTCAGCCAATCAGGTACTTTGGGACAGAAGATTGGTCTGGCAGCTATGTGTTTGTCGTCCCGTCTACCAGTGGGGCTAACGCATCTTTTACACGTGAGGAACGAATCGCCAAGTTTAGTGAGCTGAGTCATTTTTTACGCGAGATGAATTGGCACCCTCTTCCCGCGCCTAAGTAGATCCTTTCGTGTCAACCACTCCTCTTCTTCCATACAATACTTGTAGCTCTGTACGCAAGGAGGGGCATCAGTAGTGGACGACCTCATCAAAAAAATCCAGAACAGATACGACATGACCGTTCTGCATCACAAAACCATTCGGGATACATCCAAATCATTCGTCATTTACTTGGAAACAACCAATGGCAAATTCATCGGAAAAGCTTTCCCTCTGCAAAAGGAACGTTTACATTTCATTCTGAATGCAGAAGCGTATTTGCGCAAAAACGGCGTACTCATCCCCGACATTCAACGAACCAAAAATAATAAGCGTTACATCACTCATAAAGAAAATCTTTTCGTTCTGCACCAAAGGCTATCCTGGCCAAATATTGCGTATAACTCCCCTATTCGAATGGAACGGATCGGCATGGTATTAGGCAAATTTCATGCGAGGTCGCTCGGTTTTTCCTCCAACCATGGCATCCTTTACAATGGCGCAGAAAAATGGTCCGTGGAGTACAAAACAGATTTAGCTGCCATTGAGAAGTGGGAGCTTCGACACGCTGGGAAGAATGATCAAAAATACACTGCGCTCGCGGATTATCTTCCTTTTTTTAAACAAGCCGGGATCACAGCCAAGGAACATTTGATATCCTCTCCATACTTCTCGAAATGGAAAAAGGAACCCCTAAGCAATCACTATCTCTGTCATGGAGATTTTAACAATGGGAATTTGCTCGTCAGTAATCAAAGAATTGCAATCATTGACTGGGAGGATGTTCGTTACGATTTTCCGTCCAAAGACATTGCCCGTGTTCTATCCCTTGCGATGCGAAAAAATGAGCAGTGGAACGAAGAATGGTTCTCTCATATATTGAGTGGCTATCTCCAAGAAAATCCCCTATCGATTGAGCAACTGCATTTGCTCTTTGTCGATCTCGCATTCCCGCATATCATTGAACGTTTCTTACGCAAGAAGCTGTATGCCCAGATGAGCCTTGCTGAGATTCAACAGTTTTGCAATCGGGAAGCTCTCAAGACCGCCTATATGTTAGACGAGATGAAGGCCCATGTATATTAGACGCAAGGCTATAGCCTGTCTATACACATAGGCCTTCCCTATTTTACTGATGTATACCGCTAAGTCTGAGCCAGCTTCACTAATGAGCTTTGCTGGCGCGTGTATTGAATGAGCTCTGCCGCCATCTCGTAATAATTGAAGGGTGTAATCAGATAGATGCCATTGAAGTAACGAACGGCCGTGTCGACCAATTCCTTCGCGATTGCGATCCCTTCCTGTCGGGCGGCCTCTCCCTGTACCTTTTTCATCCGTTCCAGAGCTTCTGTCGATAGCTTGATTCCTGGCACTTCATTATGCAGGAACTCCGCATTGCGCGAGCTGGTCAACGGCATGATCCCGATAAAGACAGGAATGCCGATATGCTTCGTCGCCTCGTATACATTCCGGATGGACTCAGCATCGTACACAGGTTGTGTCATAATGTAGTCCGCGCCTGCCTCGACCTTTTTTTCCAAGCGGGCAACGGCAGCATCCATATTTCGGACATTCGGATTAAAGGCTGCGCCCACGATGAACTGGGCTTTTTGCTTTAACGGACGTCCTGAGAACGAAACGCCTTCGTTCAACTGCTTCACCATGCGAATCAGATCAAAAGAGGTCACATCAAATACCGAGCTGGCACCTGGCAAATCCCCAAAGCGCGATGGATCCCCAGTAATCACCAATATTTGGTCGATCCCCAAAGCGTGCAGCCCCATTAAGTGCGATTGCTGCCCAATGAGATTACGGTCCCGGCAAGCGATGTGTAAGAGCGGATCGATTCCATGTCTGCTCTTCATGAGTGCTCCGAGAGCCATGTTGCTCATCCGCACTGTCGCCAACGAGTTATCCGCCAACGTAATGGCGTCCGCTCCTGCCTTGTGCAGCTCGCAGCATCCATGGAGAAACTGGTCTGCATCCAGATCACGCGGTGGATCAAACTCGACAATGATCGTCGTTGCTGTTTTTACGCGCTCGACAATGCTTGGTTTCTCCCTCTCCCTCGTGTTTTGCACAGAAATCGAAGGACGATCACCTGCTACGATGGTCGGGTTCACACGCGCTTGCGGCTCAAGTGACTCAAGTGCATCCGCAATCGCCTTCACATGTGCAGGTGTGGTTCCGCAGCATCCGCCAATCAACCGTACCCCCTGCTCACGCAAGCGAAGCGCACTCTGTCCAAAATATTCAGGTGATGATTTAAAAGCGTATTCGCCGTCAGTCATCCCCAGACGCCCCGCATTCGGGAATACGGATAAAAGTGCATCTTCTGGAATCACTGTATTTTCAAACGAGCGTAGCAATTCAGCGGGACCAAGGCGACAGTTTAGTCCGATCACGTCAGCTCCTGCGGCTTTTAGCTCGGAAAAAGCATCTGTCAAAGCGTAGCCATCACGTGTGCGTCCTACTTCCAGAGTGGCTAACTGCGCGATTACAGGGACATCTGTGAGCGGACGGATTACCTCGATCGCCAGAAGCAGCTCCTCCAAGTCCACGAACGTCTCCAGAATCAGTCCATCTACGCCAGCATGCAACAGAGCAATCGCCTGTTCCTCATACTGGTCACGGTATTCGTCCAAAACCTTTTTCTTCACCCGTCCAGCCAAAATCGATCCGATGCTCCCAGCCACATAAGCATCATCCTGTGCGGCTTCCCGTGCAATGGCGACTGCTAGCCGGTTAATCCGCGCTACCTTATGCTCCAGACCGTAACGGCTCAATGCATCTCGGTTGGCAGAATACGTATTTGTCTCTAGGAAACGTGCACCGGCCTGATAGTAAGACGTATGAACTTCATGTACCAAACGCGGGTTGGATAAACACAGCTCTTCAAAGCTGACGCCAACCGGGACGCCCAGCCCGTGCAGCTGGGTCGCCATCGCACCATCTCCGACTAGCAGGTGGTCTTTCAAATAGGCTCGTAAATCTTTCTTTCTCGTCGTCAACTCAATCCCTTCTCTCCCCGTTTCATTTATCTTTACTACTTTCCTTACACTTCAAAAATAGACGGACCTGCGTTGAAATAACGTGCTTCAGGATGTGCAAATACCATCGCCGATACGGAAGCTTCTGGCTCCATCATGAATCCCTCTGTCAGCTGAACGCCGATATCCTCTGGACGCAACAGACGGAACAACTGCGCCTGATCTTCCAGGTTCGGGCAAGCAGGGTAACCGAAGGAGACACGAATGCCCTGATATCTAGCACCAAAGCGCTCGAGCATCGTCATCTCAACCGGATCAGGAATGCCCCACACGTCGCGCATGACGTGGTGAATTCGCTCTGCAAATGCCTCTGCCAGCTCCAATGCCAAGGATTGGAGGACATGAGAGCGCAAGTAGTCACCACGCTCTTTTAGCTCTGTAGATTTTTCGCGAATCCCTCCCCCAGCCGTTACGGTCAGGAATCCGACATAATCCATTTCCTTGCTCTCCACTGGTCGCAAGAAGTCGGACAGGCAAAGATGAGGTTCTTCCAGCTGACGCGGGAACGAGAAGCGCTCCAGCAGCTTGCTGTGGTCTTTTGGATCATAAACCAAAATATCGTTGCCATCTGACTGAGCCGGGAAGAACTGATACACGCCGTGTGTCGTAATGGTTCCTTTTTGCTTCGCTTCATTTAATAGCTCTTCCACAATGCCGTACAGTTCCAGTACCTTCTCGTCGCCTGCCTCTATCAATCTATCTACATTTCCGCGAACACCGAGGTGTTTTCCGAGGAGCATCCGCAGGTTCAAATACGGTTGCAGATGGCTGAGCGGGTATTGTCGCAGAACATGTCGTTCACAATCTGGTGGCAGGTGGATCGGAACCGTTCTGCTGACGGCTGAGCGAGCTGGCAAAGGTGCTTTTTTCTCCTCGATAACAGGTTGAGCCGTTGCAACTGCTTCCAGGAGATGTTGCTGTTCCTCTACCAAGCGATCACGTTCTTCCGGATTTTGCAGACGATTTACGAGATCCAGACCATCCATGGCATCTTTTGCGTATAAAACAATTCCACGGTATTCCGGTGCGATCCGGTTCGATGTGAACTTGCGCGTCAACGCCGCACCGCCAACCATCATCGGGATATCAATGCCTGCATCACGCAGGTCTTGTGCTGTAATGACCATTTGCTGTGCGGATTTTACCAAGAGTCCAGACAGACCGATGGCATCCGGCTTTTCTTCTCTGCATGCGGCAATCAGTTGCTCTGGTGGTACCTTGATCCCCAGGTTCACGACATTGTAGCCATTGTTTGACAAAATAATTTCCACGAGGTTTTTTCCGATGTCGTGCACATCGCCTTTGACGGTCGCCAGCAAGATTTTCCCCTTTGCAGCGGCATCGCTTTTTTCCATGAATGGCTCCAGAAACGATACGGATGCCTTCATGACTTCTGCACTTTGCAATACTTCTGCCACGATCAACTGGTTGCCGTTGAACAGGCGACCAACCTCTTCCATCCCAGACATCAGCGGACCGTTGATGATCTCGAGCGGTGTGTATTTATCCAGAGCCAGCTTTAGGTCTTCCACCAGGCCATCCTTGGAGCCTTCGACTACATAACGGGCCAAGCGTTCTTCGAGCGTTAACGAGGAGACTTCCACACTGACTTCCTTTTTCTTTTGGCGATAAAATTCGGTAAAGGCCGCCAATGTCTCATCATTTGTCTCGAATAGAAGAGCTTCTGCCAGCTTTCTCTCGTCTTCTGGAATCGAAGCGTAGCGCTCCAGCTTTTCCGTGTTGACGATGGCGTAATCAAGCCCTGCGAGAGTTGTGTGGTACAAGAAGACCGCATTCAGTACTTCCCGACCCGCAGGAGGCAAGCCGAAGGAAACGTTACTGACACCTAGGATCGTCTTGCAAGCAGGCATTACCTGTTTAATCAAACGAATTCCTTCTACGGTTTCCTTGGCAGAGCCGATGTATTGTTCATCCCCTGTCCCTACTGGAAAGACGAGTGGATCGAATATAATATCCTGTGGCTTTATGCCATACTGGTTGACAAGAATGTCGTACGAGCGTTGCGCGACCTCCAGCTTCTTTTCGCGAGTGATAGCCATACCCGCTTCCTCAATCGTTCCAACGACAACGGAGGCACCGAACTTGTGAATAAGTGGAACCACTTCCTCAAATCGCTCCAAGCCGTCTTCCAAGTTAATCGAGTTGAGGATGGCCTTCCCTTGCGAATAGCGAAGTCCCAGCTCCATGACCTTGGCATCTGTCGAATCGATCATGAGGGGCGCTTTTACTTTTTTCACGATGAACTGTAGGAATTTTTCCATATCTTCGTATTCATCACGGTCGGGGTCAGCCAAGCATATATCGATGACATGTGCGCCGCGCTTCACTTGTGCTCGGGCAATATCAGATGCTTCTTCATAATGACCAGCTGCAATCATTTCACGGAATTTTTTGGAACCGATGACATTGGTCCTCTCCCCTACTAGCAAGGGACGATTGTCATCTTCGACGTAAACAACCTCGATCCCGGAGACTGCGCTCAGCGGTTCCACAGCTGCACTGCGCGGCTTGCAGTCTTTCAATGCTTCTGCCATCGCTTGAATATGGTCAGGCGTTGTTCCGCAGCAACCGCCAGCGACGTTTATCCAGCCCTGATCAGCGAATGCCCGCATTTTCGAAGCAAGTCCCTGTGGCGTTTCATGGTAATGGCCGTTCTCGTCTGGCAAGCCTGCGTTCGGATAACAGCTAACCGCACATTGGGCAATTCCTGACAGTGTCCGCAGATGATCACGCATAAACTCTGGTCCTGTCGCACAATTCAGACCAATGGAGACTGGCTGTAAATGCTCTAAGGAGATGTAAAACGCCTCGATGTTTTGGCCAGCCAGCGTTGTGCCCATCGGCTCAATCGTACCTGACAGCATCACCGGGAGCTCCTGTCCAAGCTCTTCAAAAGCTTTGCGAATCCCGATTCCGCCAGCCTTGACGTTTAACGTGTCTTGCGAGGTTTCCAATAGAAGAACATCGGAGCCGCCAAGAATCAGACCTTTTGCCTGACGATAATACGCCTCGACCAGTTCTTCGAAAGTGACACCGCCTGTCAACGCAAGGGTTTTGGTCGTAGGTCCCATTGCACCTGCTACAAAACGCGGCCACTCCTCCGTAGAATAGGCATCCACCGCTTCTCTGGCCAAGCGGGCTGCGGCTATATTGATCTCAAGGTCTTTTTCTGGCACATCGTACTCAGCCAAAACGATGGAAGCAGCACCAAATGTATTTGTCTCGACGATGTCTGCGCCCGCCGCTAAATATTTCTCGTGAATGGAACGGATCACATCTGGTCTGGTCAGGTTCAGGAGTTCATTACAGCCATCATAGGCTTCACCGCCGAAATCATCAGCAGTCAGGTTTGCCTGTTGAAGCATGGTGCCCATTGCACCGTCCAGAATCAGAATTTTCCGGGAAAGTTGTTCGCGAAAAGTTGGTTTCATTGACGTGCCCCTTTTCTACCTTGCATCGGCTTATTCTCCGTAATTGGGTAAATAAAAAAATCCTCTTCTTTGAAAGAAGAGGATTTGTCAGCAGATACGAAAACGCCTGAGACATCCTCTTATCTTTCAAAGCACGTAGCTTTGCTGGAATTGGCACCGGATTTTTACCGGTTGCCGAGGCTTCATCAGGCCAGTCCCTCTGCCTCTCTGGATAAGAGTCGTACACTTGTCATTTAGTTGTTTTGCGAAATGTCTTGAATGTTTGCAAGTATCTTAACACCACCTTTGTCTCCCCGTCAATTGTGAATTGTCTATTTTTTACTGAGCCTCTCCTCTTACGCGCCCATTTTTGCCTAAGCTGGGCATCCGCCCAGTCCAATATCCGCATTCGTGTATAGACTGGAGTATAACGGAAAGGAGGGGAAACAAAGATGAGTACATCATTCTGCGGAAACGGATTCTTCGGTGACTGCTTCGCAATCGTGCTCGTGCTGTTTATCCTGTTGGTAATTATTGGGTGTTCGTGTGACGACTGTTAGATAAGTGTTTAAAAAAGGCTATCCCAAAAGCCATCAGGAATGGCTGCGGGATAGCCTTTTTTTCTTGTTATTTGGTGATGATCTTGCCTGTCACGGCATCCAGAGTAATATATTTGAGCGCCAGCTTTTCGTCACTCCACGGCACATACGCCAGCTTTGGTTGAGCTAATTTTTGCCCATCCACATCTCTCCTCAAATAGACCAGCTTTAAAGGCATGACGCGTAAATACGCCTCAACAGCCTTGTCTTTCGAGACGATCTCGTCGGATGCTGGAAGCTCCACCAACTCGTGCGTCTCTCTGTAGTTTTCAAACTTTGTCACTTTGCCAGAAGACGGATCGACTGTTACTGAATAAGCCGCTTTTTGCCCGCGATCCTGTACTGGAATGCCATCCTTGCTCATGAGATATCTGAATTCCCATTCGCCCGATGACACAGGATTCGTTTCGCCTGGCTGTATGACTTGTGCCAATTGCACTTCTTTTATGCCTGGATCAACGTATTTAGGCAGAAAGGCAAGTGCAGCCTCTTCCGCTTGCTCGCGTTTGACAGTCACTGCTGTATCGGAACGAGGTGTTCCCAGCCCGACGACACTGCCTGTTTCTGCAAGGACTTCTACGCCGATATACTTGTCATTTTTATCATTCCAGACGTATTCCTTGCGTCCGTCACGGTTACTCTCTCTATAGGTCGAGTCATCCACTTGTATGCCGAATTCCGCTTGAAGCAACGCTTTTGCCTCATCCTTGGAGCGAACCTTGACGTATTCCTTTGGAGATTCGATCGGATGGGCTTCCTTCGTATTCAACTGATCATAAGCAAGCCCGTTATCTCCCGTTCCATACACCGTCTTGCCATTTGTCGCGTCGATATACCACTCCTGACCATCTTCACGTCCTCTTTGCATGAAGGAAACAGCTGGTGTGTACTCCAGAATGGGCTGCCACATATCCCCTTGTTTTGATTGTGGCTGTATTCTCGGATTCTGCACGTACCGAAGCTTCATATGCTCGCTCAGCTCTTTGATGGCTACCTCTTCTGACACAGCAGTCGATACATCCGGGTACTGCGACGGCTCAAATGATTCGAGGTCCTTACTGAAATATTCGAGGTGGCCAGAGTCGGTTGTTTCGATGCTTATTTCATCAGACAACACCGGCATCCCGTTATAGTATCTCAGGTACAATCCCGGATGGTTGGCGTCCAACAACCGATAGTTCTCGCTATCAGCCCCGAGCAGCTTGTTCAGGAACTGTCGCTCTTGCTCCAATGCTTTTGCTCCTTCTGCTCTTTTCTGGCTCGCTGCTTCCTTTTCATCCTTCAACAGAAGGCTATACCATTCCAATGCTTGACCATTGCCAGTGATCACAAGAGAAACTTTATGCCCCTCTTTGTTCGTTTTCCCCAAGATGAATGACATGCCATCGTGGTTCTTTTCTTTATCCAAAAGAAGAAGGGAGGGGTTCAAATCGGGCACGGTATCTGTCAGCTTGGTGAAAAAAGCTTGTTCACTCGTATTCAATCGCCCGAAAAACGCGACTTGCTCACGTTCGTCAATTCCAACCGACAATACGTCGAACGGAACGGGCTGGCCGTTTTCCATACGTTGATAATTCACGCTCATCCATGGGCCTTTTACCTTATACTCGTCCGTATAGATCTGAGTCTCGACGAGCTGATAGGTCTTACTTTCCTCCCCCAAAAAAGCTTGAAGAAATGCGCTTGCTGCTTTCTCCGCAGTCTTGGCTGATGGCAATTTCTCTTCCTTCTGTTCTGTCCGATCACCGTTGATTGTAAAGCTCTCAATTTGTCCTGTCTGTATATCATAAGCAACATTGGCACGCGCATTATCGCCTTCCAGTAACATTAAGTCGCTGATTCCATGGCTTGTACGATCCACCCTGATTGTCATCTTGCTCAAAGCTGGGATCACCTTTTTCAATGGTAAAACAGCCTCTTCCGGCGACACCTTTACGTTGTTCTGATCGGCCTCCGTTTTCTTTTTATCCCTTGCAGTCGTTGCGACCGCATTCGTTACATTTTTTCCACTGGGCATCTGTGAAAACCAACCTTGTTGCTGCAAGCCCACGGCTGTTACCGCCAAGCAAGCTACCAAGGAGCCAGCCATGAATATCCTGTTCCGATTCTTGTGTTTATCTCGTGCAATCGCATCTCTGATCCGCGATTCCATTTCTTTTGTAAACCTCACTTCCTCCACAGATTTCTCACTTGCACTCCGTACCACTTCGCGAATTTGCTTATCTACATCCATTCCAATCCCTCCTTTTCACACAATGCCTTAAAATGTTTTCGGGCCCGTGACAATTGGGTTCGTACGGCATCTTCTGAAATATCCAACACTTGCGCAATCTCTCTTATCGACAAATCTTCATAGTAATGAAGTACCATGACTTTTCGGTACAGCGGCGAGAGCTTCATCACCTGCTCCGCTACCTGTACCTTGCTCATTCGTCCGATGACTGCCGCTTCAACGTTTGCGGTGTCGGCCTTCTCCGGGGGTGCTTCCTCTTTGGAGAGGTATGTAGAAAAAATCTGGCGAAAGGACCACGAACGCAAATATTTGCGGGACTCGTTGATCGCAATTCGGTAAAGCCACGTTTTTACGCTACTCTGATGGCGGAACTGATCCAGACCCCGATACGCCTTCAGGAACACTTCCTGGGTAATGTCTTCCGCGATTCCCCGATCCTTGACGATCAAGTAGGCGAGCTGCACGATGTTGTCTCCGTACTCGCTCATGAGTCTCGTCAGCTTCTCCTCGTTGGTCAGTTGCAGCGTCCAGTCCGCTTCGCTACTTTTGGCACTTGCATTCACGCGCTGTTCACCTCCTTGTTTCGTGTTGATATGTATTTGATCCAGCTGGCTTATTTTTGTGACAAGATTATCCAATTGTTTTATCAATCATCCTTTTCCCTGCTTCCACTGCTGCACTCCGTTGCGTTGCTTTCATTGTCAGAGCACATTGCTTTTGCTATCATGAGGCTTATTGTAGAGCGAAAGGAACGAGATGACATGGCTGACTTGCAAGCACGTGAAAAAGACAAATTTCTGTCCTGTTTAGAGACCATAAAAGAACTATCCAAATCGGAATTTGAAACCTATTCCATCGTTAAGAATACCGAAACCGGGGAACATTATCTCCACTATTTTTTGTCCCACATTAATTTATCCGAGGGAGGCAGAAGAGACGATTACGATCACTTCCTGCCGATTGAATCCGACGATATTTTAGCGATTATGTTTGGCGAACAGCCATACCAGTTTCCGGAGAACTGGCGCTCTGCTTATTTGCGCAGTGGTAATGACAATCGATTGATCCCGTTCGATCCATCGGAAAATTACGATCTGGACGATGCCGCTGCTGCCGAGCTAGCCATGCTCGAAAAGCTGGAACAGTACAAAGAGCAAATGATGAACGCGGATAACCTCAGCGCGGAAGAAAGAGAAGAGCTGACCAAACAATATTTCGCGGAATTAGATAAGATTTTGCAAAAACCGGAACAGTGAGTTGCATCCTGACGGTTAAAACAGCTATAATTCTAGAGAAACAAACGAATCGTTGATGAGGAAAGTACTCCTTGTGCGAGGCTGTAGCGAGTCGGGGACGGTGTGAGCCCGATGCCAAACCATGTGAGGAAACGCCCCTCGGAGATGCTGCCTGAACATCCTACGCCAGTCAATATGGGCAACGGATCGTGTAGGGCTATGCCGGGACTGCCCGTTACAGCAGGTCAAGCGGTTTTTGTCTTCCAAGTTTACTGGAAGGGAAAAACAACAAGAGTGGCACCGCGGGAGTATAACCTCTCGTCTCTTTTTCACAGGAGACGTAGAGGTTTTTTTATTTTTGAAAGGGGATTTATCAAATGAGCTACAAACACCAAGTCGCTGAAAAGATTGCCGCTACGCTCTCCTCGATGGGCGTAGACACACTGACAAAAGAAGCCGTATACGGCATGCTGGAAACACCACCAAACCCTGCAATGGGCGATGTGGCCTTCCCTTGCTTCCAATTGGCAAAAGCATTGCGCAAAGCCCCACCGATGATCGCATCAGAGCTGGCTGGACAGCTCTCCGGTGCACCATTGCGCGAATCACAAGCAGTTGGACCGTATGTGAACCTGTTCCTAGACCAAGAAAATGTAGCAGAGCAAGTAATCGGAACCATCATTACGCAAGGCAGCACATATGGAAGCAGCAATGTCGGTCAAGGACGCAAAGTACCAATCGACCTCTCCTCACCGAATATCGCCAAGCCGTTTTCCATGGGGCATCTGCGCTCCACTGTAATCGGAAACGCGATTGCCAACATCATGGAAAAGCAAGGCTACGAGCCAGTGCGCATCAATCACTTGGGTGACTGGGGTACGCAGTTCGGTAAACTGATCGTTGCGTACCGCCTCTGGGGTGACGAAGCAAAGGTAAAAGCAGAACCAATCAAGGAGCTGCTCAGCCTCTACGTTCGCTTCCACGAAGAAGTCGAAAACGATTCTACGCTGGAAGACCAAGGCCGTGAATGGTTCAAAAAGCTCGAGGATGGCGACGAAGAAGCACAGCATCTGTGGAAATGGTTCCGTGATGAGTCCCTCAAGGAATTCATGAAGATCTACGACCTGATGAACGTAGCCTTCGACTCCACACACGGTGAAGCATTCTACAACGACAAAATGGATCGCGTTGTTACGTTGCTCGAGGAAAAAGGTCTCTTGACTGAATCCGACGGTGCGATGGTCGTGAACCTCGATGAATACAACATGCCGCCATGCCTGATCAAAAAATCAGACGGCGCTACCCTGTACGCTACGCGTGATTTGGCTGCTGCCCTCTTCCGCCACGAATCGTACGATTTTGCAAAAGCACTCTATGTCGTAGGGAACGAGCAACGCCTCCACTTCCAGCAGCTCTATAAAGTGTTGGAAAAAATGGGCTATGCTTGGTCCGCAAATATGCACCACATCCCATTCGGCATGATGCTCAAGGACGGCAAGAAAATGTCCACGCGTAAAGGGAAAGTGGTTCTCTTGGAAGAAGTGTTGGCACAGGCCATTTCTGATGTCCAAAAAGTCATCGAAGAGAAAAACCCTACGCTATCCAATAAAGAAGAGGTGGCTCGTCAAGTCGGGGTAGGCGCAGTTATTTTCCATGACTTGAAAAACTTCCGCCTGAATGATGTCAACTTCTCCTGGGAAGAGATGCTGACCTTCGAAGGGGAAACAGGACCATACGTGCAATACGCACACGCTCGTGCATGCTCACTCTTGCGCAGAGGTGGCTACCAGCCAGCAACGACAGTGAACCTGGCTTCCGGTGCACTCGACAGCAAAGAGGCTTGGGCAGTGATTACCCTCTTGAACGCGTTCCCAGAGGTAATCGAACGTGCTGCCGATAACTTCGATCCGTCGCAAATCGGCAAGTATGTGATCGACCTGGCGCAAACATTCAACAAATTCTATGCGAATGTACGCATTCTGGCTGAGGAAGAAGATGTGACAGCATCCCGTCTCCAGCTCGTAGCAGCAGTCGTTGCTGTACTAAAGGAAGGTCTGCGTCTGCTCGGTTTGGCTGCTCCAGAAGAAATGTAAGAAAGAATACGAAAAGCCGGTTGCCTTCCTCTTGCGGGGAAGCTCCGGCTTTTTTGATAGTCCCGTGTCATCATCATTCATCTGTGAGATAATGAAACGATGGCAGATGAATGAGGTGATCAACGATGGGAAGACGTGTACATTTTGGAAAGACGGATTTTACCTTGCGTCTCACTGGCTTGCATACCTTCTTAGCCTTGAAGAGCACCATCACGTTACCGTATCAATCGATCAAGCATGTCGAGGTCGGTTCTTTTGTTCCGCCAAAATGGATGTTGCGCATGCCAGGGACGTCTATAGCTCCATTGAACATATATGAAGGAAGCTTTCAGCATGGAAATGAATGGTACTTCCTTTCTTTTGCCCAGACTGATTCGTTGTTGATTCTAGAAGTAGAGGGTCATGTTAAATATCAGCATGTCATTGTACAGCTGGAAAACCCAACAGAAGTAGCGGCCACATTGCGAAAATACTTACACGAACAATAGGTCCCCTAATAAGCGATCACACTTTCATGGCAAAAAGCCCCGACATATCAATGTTCGGGGCTTTTTCATATGCACATGAGAATTTTACATCGTCAAATTTTCATAGATCACTGACATCCCCATGCCACCTGCCATGCACAGCGTCACCATGCCATACTTCTCTCGTCTGCGCATCATTTCGTTCATCAACGTCACTGTCAGTTTAGCACCAGTAGCTCCCACAGGGTGACCCAAGGCAATCGCGCCTCCATTGACATTCACCTTGCTCCTGTCCAGCTCCAGGCATTTGATTACAGACAAAGCCTGGGCGGCAAATGCCTCGTTCAATTCGATGAGTCCAATGTCACCCTGCGTCAATCCCGCTTTCTCCAGCACCTTCTGCGTGGCTGGCACTGGTCCGATTCCCATCACCCCAGGTTCGACGCCTGCGCTGGCAAAAGCCTTGATTTTCACGAGCGGAGTCAAACCCGCTTCCTCCGCCTTTTCACGAGACATCATCAATACAGCGGCTGCGCCGTCATTCATCGGACACGCATTTCCGGCAGTGATGGTTCCTTCATTTTGAAAAACACTTTTCAGCTTAGCCAGCTCTTCCAGCTTGATATCATGGCGAACGGATTCATCTTGCGCAAATACGCGGGTGCCTTTGCGATCCTTGATTTCAATCGGTACGATCTCACTCTCGAACGTACCCGCTTCGATTGCTGCCGCTGCTCTTACGTGACTCTCGTAGGCATAACGATCCTGCTCCTCACGGGAAATACCGTACTGTACAGCCAGCCGTTCTGCCGTCATGCCCATATGCTCACCAGTCAACGAGCAGATCAAGCCATCGGATAAGAGAGCGTCCTCCATGGACAAATTGCCAAATTTGCTGCCCCAGCGGTTCTTCACGAGGTAGGGAACATTGCTCATGGACTCCACTCCCCCCGCAATCACCACATCCTCTTGACCTGCTGCTATGGCTAGCGCACCGTTGCCAATCGCCTTCAATCCTGAACCACATGCTTTGATGACGATGTGACCATAGACATTGCGTGGAAATCCCGCCAGCTGCGAGCTGATACGTGCAGCATTGAGTCCTCCCCCATGTACGTAACCATTGCCAAAAATCACTTCATTGACTTGTTCCTTCGGCAAATCAACCTTATTCATCAAGCCTTCCAACACTTGCCGCCCCAGCTCTGTCACCGGTACGTCACGTAGGCTCTTCCCGAATGCACCCACTGCACTGCGCACACCCGCGACTATGACCACATCTTTCATGCCACAGCTCCCTTTCGTTTTCTGCCATTACAGTACACGGTTCAAAAATTCTCTCGTGCGCTCTTCTTTCGGGTTGTTGAAAATTTCTTGGGGTCTAGCCATCTCGATGATCTTGCCTTGATTCATAAACGCAACCCAATCGGCCACTTCCTTGGCGAACCCCATTTCGTGCGTCACAATAATCATCGTCATTCCTTCTTGCGCGAGCTGCTTCATTGTCTCTAGCACTTCCCCTACCAGCTCTGGGTCAAGCGCTGAGGTTGGTTCGTCGAAAAGCATGATCTCAGGCTTCATCGCCAGTGAACGAGCAATTGCCACGCGTTGCTTTTGTCCGCCGGAGAGGCTGGACGGGTAGGCGTCCGCTTTTTCAGAAAGACCTACCTTTTGCAGCAGCCGGAGCGCTTCCTGCTTCGTTTCTTCCTTGTCCGCTTTCTTAGCAATCAGCGGTGCCTCCATGATGTTTTCCAGTACCGTTTTATGCGGAAACAGATTGAAGTGCTGGAACACCATGCCTACCTTTTGCCGTACTTTGGTCAAGTCATCCTTTTTCGGGTCGATGCTTTTCCCTTCGATATAGATCTCTCCGCCGTCCTTGATCTCCAGAAAATTAATGCATCGAATCAATGTGCTTTTCCCCGATCCACTGGCACCGATCAAGACGACGACCTCGCCCTTTCCGACTTGTAAGGTAACATCCTTGAGAACTTCCACTTTTCCGAAGCTTTTCTTCAAATTTTGCACGCGTATCATTTCTCTTTGCTTTTCCATCGTCTTTCCCCTCCGCTTTACGCCTCTCCTTTGGCCAGACGCTTCTCCATGATGTGGACCACAAACGTAAACACCATGACAATGACCAAGTAATAAAGCGCCACAATCAAAAAGTACGTCATTTCGTCAAACGTTTCCGCAGACAAGCGGCGGGCTAGTGAGAACAACTCATCCATGGCAATGAAAGCGGCCAGAGATGATTCCTTCAAAGACAAAATAAACTGGTTACCAAGCGGCGGGATCGATCTTTTCATCGCTTGCGGCAAAATGATCCGACGCATGGTCTGACGAGTGGACATGCCCAAAGACAGCCCTGCCTCCAATTGTCCTTTATCAATCGACTGAATAGCACCCCGGAAAATCTCTGCGATATAGGCTCCGCTGTGAATCGCCAAAGCGAGCGCTGCTGACCAAAATTGACCGAGGTCAATGATTTTGTAAAAGCCGAAATACAAGACGAATATTTGCACGATCAGCGGTGTCCCGCGAATGATCATGATGTACGCATTGGCTACGAAACGTGCAACGGGAAGCTTGGATACCTTTAACAAAGCGACAAACAATCCGATAATCGAGCCTACGATAACAGAAGCGATCGTCAACTGAAATGTCAGCAGCAACGGCTTCCAAAAAAACGGCAATGTCCGGAAAAACTCTTCTGTCAGATGGGCAAAACTGGGCACTTGATGCCACCCCTCACTCGTAATGGAATATACTTGTTATACCAACTCACTATTCGGCTTTGCTGATGTCGCGATTAAAATACTTTTCGCTCAATTTGACGTAGGTACCATCTTCCATCATTTGCTTGAGCACTTCGTTGATCTTGTTCAGCAATTCCGTATTTCCTTTGCGCACTGCGATTCCGTGCTTGACTTCCGAGAGTGGCGACCCGCTTTTCTTGAGCTTCAAGCCTTGCCCAATGGCAATCTCCCCTACGACGCTATCTGTAATCACGACATCATGTTTTCCCTGCTCCAAGGCACGCAGAGCCGTTACATCACTGTCATACGTTTTGATGTTATCCGTATACTCCCGCGCCATCTTTTCATGTGTAGTGCCGAGTGCAACTGCCACTTCCTTGCCTTTTAATCCTTCCAGCGTGCTAATGGTCCCATCCGGGCGAACGAACAGTTGACCACCGGACAAGTAGTACGGGTCTGCGAAATCAACCTGCTGCTTCCGCTCTTCTGTAATCGCATGGCTGGCAATCGCCGCATCGTAGCGTCCTTCCTTTACCCCTGCGATAATACCGGAAAAAGGCGACGTGACTGGCTTTGGCTCAAGCCCCAAGCGCTTGGCGATCTCATTACCGATCTCGACATCAAAGCCGGTCAATTGACCATCCTTGAAGTAGCTGAATGGCTGATATTCACCTGATGCCGCGTATACAAATACGCCTGCCTCTTTTGTCATGGACGATGCATTTCCAGCAGTAGCCCCACCCGCTTGACCTCCCGCACTGTTTGTGGAAGCGCCTTGGCTACATCCGCTTACAAGTAGTGACAACGAAAATACGACTCCTGCGATTGTATTCCATGTTTTTTTCATCTGTTCCATCCCCCAATTCTTTATGTTCACGCTTACAATTCTCATTACTCTACTATTTGTAAATTTTCTGAAATCATTAGAGGTGCTCCGGTATGCGTGATGACATTTTCCAAGGTGTACGGGTACATGACCTCTGTCAAAAGCAAGCCTCTTTGCGTGACCTCGATAACGGCCCTCTCGGTGATAATGAGATCAACGCAGCCCTTCGCTGTCAGTGGCAACGTGCACTCCCTGCGAATTTTGGGCTCCCCTGTCTGATTGACATGGCTCATGAGCACGATTACTTTCTTCGCGTAATAGGCTAGCTCTGCTCCTCCACCAATTCCGTGAACGCGTGAGCCAGGAACAATCCAGTTTGCCAGATCTCCTCGGCGATTCACCTGCAAAGCCCCGATAAACGCTGCATCCAGCTTTCTTCTTCGGATCATGCCATACGCTATGGTGCTGTCGAAATACGATGCCCCCGGTACTACGGTAACAGGTGCTCCACCTGCGTTGGAAATATGCTGGTCCTCTTCTCCCTTTAACGGCGTAGGTCCGACTCCCAAGATTCCATTCACCGAGTGAAACATGACTTGCCATTCATGCGGGATAAAATCAGCGACGAGCTCAGGTATCCCAATCCCCAAGTTCACTGCCATTCCGGGAGCGACCTCTTTGGCTGCACGCCATGCAACCATATTTCGCTGATCCACTTCCAACCCCATTAGCTGTTCCCTCCGCCACTTACCACGATATAATCCACAAAAATGCCAGGCGTCACGATTTTATCCGGGTCCAGCTCTCCTGCCGGAACGATCTCCTCCACCTCAGCGATCGTGATATCTGCGGCCATCGCTACTAGCGGATTCAGATTTCTTGCCGCCTTGTCATAAATGAGGTTTCCGTAAGTATCCGCCTGTTTCGCATAGACGATCCCTACCTCCGCTGTAAGGGCAGCTTCAATCTGACAAGTTCTTCCGGCAAAAGCAAATGGCTCTGCTCCTTCCATTCGCTCTCCTCTCACATGCGCATCTACAACGATTCCCGGAATGCCAACACCTCCTGCCCGAATCTTTTCTGCGAAAATTCCTTGTGGACAAAATGTCACTTCCAGCATCCCGTCCATCATTCGTTGACCTGCTTCGGGATTGGAGCCAATATGTGTGGTTATCAGCCGCCTCACCCGTCCATGACTAATCAGCTTTCCGATTCCGATTTCCGGATACCCCGCATCAATTCCGATGAGTGTCAAGTTTTGCACGCCTTTGTGCAAGATCGCATCAATCAAGTGTGCTGGGGAACCAATCGTGCCGAATCCGCCATACATCAGCCGGGTGCCATCCAGAACATGCTCCACTGCTTGTTCGTGCGTCACCAGTTTTGATAACATCGCATGCTTTTCCTTATCTCTTATTCTTGGGTCAATCGCTTACGTCTAACTATGTAATAGCAATTCTTGTGCCAAGCCTTAAAAGGGCAAGAAAACGCAATCAAGCTAAAAGCATTCCTTTCCGGTTGAGTCGAAGTAGATTCACTTTCGAATCGAAAAGTAGGAAAAGTCTAACTTTTCGCTTGAATCTATTTCGACTCAACTATTTTTAATTTCGATTCACTATACAACGATCAATTTGATCTTGTACAATCAGTTGAAAAACCAGGGAGCTACTCAACATGGAAAAAGCTGCGGAGATACTAGCATTGTCTTCTGTTGATCGTTTTATTGACATCCTGAACACACTGGCAGATGGCATATTCATTGCTGATGCGCAGGGAACTACTTTATGGTTAAACAATGCCAGTGAAAACCTGTGTGGTCTACCAAAAGCCGAACTCATCGGGCAAAACGTATCCGACCTCGAAGAAATGGGGATTTTCAGTCCTTCAGTTACCCGCTTGGTTTTAGAAACGGGAAAACCGACCACAACCATTCAACTCGTCAATAGTAAAGGGAAGTTCCTGGTGACCGGGCATATCATCCCGGATGAGGATGGGAGACCGGAGCTGATCGTTTCCCACTCACGTGATATCACAGAGGCAGCCCGTGCCAGTTCGCAGCTGGAAGAGACGGTCGCTTTGCTTAAGCGGTACAGCGAAGAGATTCAGCTCATGAAGTGGGAAGCGAGCCAGAGCTCTTCTCAAACCATGATTGGCAACAGTCGTTCCTATCTCGCCCTGTTGGAATTAATGAAAAAAGCAGCCCCTGTCGACACAACTGTGTTTATTACGGGTGAAACAGGCGTAGGAAAAAGCTATCTTGCGGAGCAAATCCACCAGTTGAGCGAACGAAGAAGCGGGCCGTTCGTCCACGTCAACTGTAGCGCCATTCCTGAAACCTTGATCGAGTCAGAGCTGTTCGGCTACCACAAAGGGGCATTTACGGGGGCGAGTCACTCGGGGAAAATCGGATTAGTGAAAATGGCGGACAAAGGGACGCTTTTCTTGGATGAAATCAGCGAGCTTCCCTACCACTTGCAATCGAAATTATTGCTGCTTTTGCAAAACAAAACATTTATGCCGATCGGCGGCACAAAAACATACACAGCTGATATCCGCATCATAACGGCAACGAATGCCAACCTTCAGGAACTCGTGCGGTTGGGCAAATTCAGGCACGACCTGTACTATCGCCTAAATATTTTGCCAATCAATGTTCCGCCATTACGGGAGAGAAAGGACGATATTTTCCCTTTACTCCACCACAATTTACAGCGATTCAATAGCAAGCATAACCAGAAACGTCGTTTTTCCCCGGAAGCGCTGGATGTTTTGCATCAATACGAATGGCCTGGGAATGTGCGGGAGTTGGAAAATTTGGTAGAGCGGATCGTGATTACGTCCAAGCTGGATGAAATCCAAGTCAGTGATTTGCCAGAAGAACTGCGGAGTATTCGTGAGCTGGAGGAAGGGATTCTTTCACTCGGTTCTCTTTCTCTTACAGAGCGGATGGAGAAAATTGAGATGGAATTTATTCTGCAAGCATTGCGCACGCATAAAACGACTCGCAAAACAGCAGCGGCCCTCGGCATTACCCAGTCTCTTCTCATGCGACGGATTAAAAAGTATGGGGTTCAACTGGATTTTGAGGACGAGTGAGTCAACATAGTGGAGGAGAAGAAAAAGCGCAGTTCTCTTCGACTCTGACACGCCCTCAAGGGGGATTGACTGTCCGTCTCCACTTAAAAAAGGGGACCGTCGAGCCAAAGCCACCCTACGGGCGGAAGTTTCTCAAAGAAGAAGTGTTCGACAAGCGTGGTCCCTTTTTTAAGTTCCGACTGGGTAGGCGTTGTCAAGGTCTGCGAGTCCTGCGCTTTTTCTTCTCACCAGCTTTGTCGGTTCATCGGTACCTTTTAAACGCAGGGAGAAAAGCTCCTGACATTCTTGGCATAAAAAAGGAGCGCTATCTCGCAGCGCTCCTTTTCATTCTTGGATTACTCTTCAATCTTCTTTGCTTTTTTGCCAAACCACGTATTGGCAACCAGCTCGACGACTTGCTTCGGCAGTGATTGCGGTGCTTGGATTTCTGTTCCAGCCTTGTCCACTGTGCGGTACAGCAAAGCCTTGTCATCTGCTGGGTCAGACATGGTTTGCAGTGTCCACTCGCCGATTTGTCCGGCGTTTGTCCACTCTTCGATCATCTGCTGATACTCCCCTGGAGCCAGCTCGATGTAATCTTCGTCTGTCACATCCACAATCGCGTATCCATCATGCTCGATTTCAGCATCGTATGTATTTCCGTTGGCCGCTTCGTACAGAGCGAGCTCCTCCGGGTTATTCAAGTTTTCTGTAAGATGAGTAAAATCCGCAATCGTCACCTTAATACGCTTTTTCATAGGTACCCCTCCCGAGTTGAACACATCATTTCACACTCTACCACAACATGGTCAGCCCTGCCAATTGTCTCTAAGTAGACGAACATGTTTGATTTCTTCGCTATGGCCTCCTTCTGAGCCTCTCGCCGTTTCCAGAACGATGGGAAGTCCTTGCAATTCGGGTGTTTGTAAGAAAGCCGCAATGGCTGCATCACCAATCATCCCTTTTCCGATGGAAGCATGTCGGTCTCGAAAGGAACCACTCGGATAAACGGAATCGTTCAGATGAACGGCACGCAAGCTCGTAAAATAATCGAGCTCTCGCATCCGATCGGCTACTTCCCCCCAATCATTCCCTTTCCACAATCCGCTGGCAAATGCATGACACGTATCCAGGCAAAAGCCTACCTTCTGTGGCTCAGCAAACAATTGTCGAACCTGCGTGAGCTCTTCAATTGTTGTGCCCATGCGATTGCCTTGTCCGGCATTGTTTTCGATTAACAGCTGGGCCTTTCCATCCCAGCCATCCAGTATTTGATTGACCATCTGGATCATGATTTTGTAACCGGTAAGTACATCAGCGCCTTTATACTGGCCAAAATGAACGACCACGCCCAACGCTCCACAAGCTTCGGCAATTTCAAGATCATTTCGTACGGAGCCCACTGTAACAGCGAAAAGCTCCTCCTCCTCGACGCAAAGATTCACCGGGTATGGCGTATGGGCAATCGACAGCATGCCGTTTTGCTGACAAAAAGCGCGACATCGCTCTGCGTCCCGGGCATCGAATTGCTTGACACCTAGGCTTCGCGGGTTTTTCGGGAAAAATTGAAAGGATAACGCTCCTTCTTTGTATGCAGTTCTCGCTGCCTCCTCATACCCATGACGAATACTGACATGACAACCGATTTGCAAGGTAATCCCGCCCTTCTCTCGCTTCCTTTCATTGCTTGTTCAAAAAGTCGTCTTTTCAGCACCAAGAAAGTGGTGTGAACCTGAAAAAGGAGGAGCGGAATGTAGGGAACCTACATGCGTACCGGACTTTGAAGGTGAACACCTCTTTCGACGCCGAATAGACTTTCAGGACGACTCCGTGATCAAAAGACGACTTTTTGAAATACCTCTATCATTTTTCCCTCTGTCTCTTCTTCTCAATCGAATACTTGCGCTTCCCTGTCAAATCGAATAAACTAAAACTAAACCGAACGTTCAGTCTAGAAGAAGGAGCATTTGTAAAATGTCAAAGCGTCGTCTCGATGGGGAGAAAACCAAGCAACATATCGTAGAGAAAGCCACCGAGTTATTTTCTCAGAAAGGCTATTCAGCCACTTCCATTGAGGACATTTGCCAAGCAACTGGAGCGAGTAAGGGCAGCCTCTATTACCACTTCAAAAACAAGGAGCAGTTGTTCCTGTATTTGCTTGAAAAACAGTACAACGAATGGGAATATCTGTGGCAGGAAAAAGAAAAAGAATTCGAGACATCTATCGATAAACTGTACGGCTTAGCTGTTTTTTTCTTGGAGGATTATTTGTCCCACCCTCTAAAAAAAGCGGGCGAAGAGTTCTCCGGTAGCCAGCTAGCAGATCCAGTCATTTTGGAACAAGTGCTAGAAATGCTCGGCTCCACGTATACCCTCTATACTTCCCTCTTCCAAGAAGGAATCGACCGAGGCGAGTTCGCCCCATGCGATCCCGAAGAAATGGCGATGATACTGGAAGGGCTGATGAACGGAATCATTAACGTGGGTTATCAAATGGAAGACGAGCGTCTTTATGCTCTGCTGAAAAGGAGCATTGACGTTTTGCTGCATGGCATTGCTGCCAAGTAGCATTTTTTTCAACTTTTATTAGACCGGACGTTCGGTATAACTTTTTGGGAGTGAAATGACCTATGAAAGGTCTTTGGGGAAACAAAGTTTTTCTCACTGTCTTTATCAGTGATACATTAGAAAATATCGGTATATGGATCCGAAACATGGCCTTGCTCTACTATGTGATGGAGACGAGCGGCAACAATCCAACTGCCGTATCGCTTTTGACCGCTATCGAACTTGCGCCGATCTTGGTTTTTTCGATTATTGGCGGAGCATTAGCTGATCGCTGGAATCCGAAGCGAACGATGATAGCCGGGAACCTGTTGAGCGCCCTCTCTGTTTTAGTCATCGTGTATTTGCTCTGGCAAGGGATGTGGATCGCTGTATTCTTTGCGACATTTATCTCAGCTGTCGTGTCGCAGTTCTCCCAGCCTTCCTCTGCCAAGATGATGAAGCGTCATATTCCTGATGAGCAAGTTGCAGCAGCTGTGTCTATTTCACAAAGTACGGGTTCAATTTTTCTTCTGGTTGGCCCAATCGTCGGTACCTTCTTCTTTGAACATTGGGGCATCTACCCTTCCCTGTTAACGATGGCCGGCCTCTTCTTCGTCTCGGCACTGATCCTTTTGACACTCCCTACCTCAACTGCCAGTGCAACAGAGGAAGACGGAACTCTCCTTTCTGAGATTAAAGCAGGTTTTGCCTATGTAAAAAAGCGCCCAGCCTTACGCGGGCTTGCCGTTACCTTTGCGTGTCTGGGACTATCCTCGGGTCTTATCAATTCGCTGGAGGTATTTGTTATCACGGATCGTCTATTACTCTCCAAGGAAGCCATTCAATGGTTTACCGCATTAGACGGATTGGGTATGCTGTTGGGCGGTATTTTGGCTTCCATTTACCTGGATCGCCTGAATGGTCGTTGGGTCATTACAGGTGGATTGATTTTCTTCGCTCTTTCCGTCGCGGTAGAAGTTCTCTCTGTTTGGGTATACGTCACCGCAGCGATGCGCTTTTTCACTGGAATTGGGATGGCATTTTTACAGATCGTGATCGGTATGTTCATGATCAAGCTCGTGGATGAAGCGTATATCGGACGAGTGAATGGAACGATTTCACCGCTCATGGTCGGACTCATGATGATCGGTTCCTTTGTTGCAGGTCCGCTCATGCAGATGACTTCGTTGATTACGGTATTTCTGATCGCATCTGTCATCCTTCTGCTCGCTGCATGGGGATGTACACGAATCAAGTGGGATTCGGCCGAAGTTACACCAGATGGAGCAAACCATCTTCTCGAACACAAACAAGCGTAAACTCTATCGTAAGAGAATGCGCCCAAGCAAAAAAGCTGTCCACCAAGCGGACAGCTTTTTCTAAAATAATGCTATGTTTTCACAATGAGGAGTGGTGTTTTCGTACGATGAATCGTTTTAAATGTAACACTGCCAAGTAGCGTACCTGCCACTGCACCTTGGCCATGATGACCGAGCACAACCAGTCCAGCGTCGATTTCTTCAGCCGTCTGGCGGATCACAGTAGCTGGATCTCCAACCACGACCTTGCTTTCAAACGGGATTGAGGCAGCTGCAAGCATCTCCTCGCAAGGTTTTAACGTTTCACGTCCCCAACCTTCGAGAGTATTCATGTTATCCCAGCCTACGCCATATACACCTGCGTATGTGACTGGTGGGATGACAACAGACAAGAGTGTAAACGATACATCCGGGAGGTGCTGCCCCATCTCGACGGCTTTTTTCGCAGCTTCCATCGAATGATCGGAGCCATCTACTGCAATGAGTACTTTATTCCAAGGGAAGCGGCTATCATCTGTCTCCTCCGCAATGAGGAAGACCGGAACTTTGACATCGTGGAGTGTCGGATAGCTGACACTTTGCAACAGGAAGCCTGTAATGCGGCCGTAGCCATGTGTTCCCATTACGATGGCAGCATAGTCATTCGCAGCGTGCTTTGCAATGACTTCATGCGGCTCTCCGAACTCAATCTCCAGTTCATACGTAATACCTGCTTCTTCTACGATCGACAGGAATTTTTTGAGATCATCTCTTGCTTCATCCAATTGATAATCTTCTACAACTTCTCGTCCCAACCTTCTGACAACATTGCGTGAAGGGAACGGTGAGATGGCATGAAGCAATGTGATATCATGCTTATTTTTGGCGTAGGCCAGCGCAAAGCGGACCGCCTGAATGGACTGCGCTGAGAAATCGACAGGGACTAGAATACGGGACATAATGACACGTCCTTCCTCTTTTTCATCTGGCAAATGTGGTGTAGCTCTATGTATCCATCTGCCTTGAGTCCATTGTAGCCCTGTGAGCCCTACGTGTATGTAGGGGTTTTCCCTGATCTTGGTAGGGATAATCCCTGATAGGGAGTCCTATTCTTTCCATGCCCTAGTCCATGACAGCTGTGATAAAAATAGTAGGCTTTTCACTCAAATCAATGTCCGTGATCTCATGATCATCCACCATCCGCCGATTCGCCTGCTGGTCTCTTCGAATGACCCGAACGACTGGGCGCGAAGGTAAGCCTCTATTTTGGTCAATGATCACACCGATCTCTCCTGTCGACAGCTTCAGCGAGGTTCCTGTCGGGTACATAGCAATCGAGCGCAAAAAGTGAATGACCATTTTATGATCAAAACGTTTCTCCGCGAGCCCCATAACTTTTTCGCAAGCCTCATACGCAGGCAACGTCTCTTCTTCCTCTGAAAAAGGAGAGATGAGATTATCGTAGTAGTTACAAATCGCAACAATCTTGGCGAAATCATGAATCTCATCGCCAGTCAGGCCTCGTGGCTGCCCACTACCATCCACCCATTCATGATGCTGCAAAGGAACGTGAGCGGAGACAATGCTCATCTCATGTTTTTTTCGCAACAGATCAAAGCCCAGCCACGTATGATGATTGGTCTTGCTGTTCTTTTTGTAGGCTGGAGCTTCCTTGTCGACTGACAGCTTTCCAATGTCATGCAAGAGCGCTCCGATGGCGAGCTCTTTTAGTTGAGCCGTATTATAGCCTAATCCTACGCCCATTACTGTTGCCATCATGCACACATTCAAGGAATGAATGTACATAGCGTTGTCGGTCGTGCGAATTTCTCCTAGATTCAAGAGCACGCGACGATTTCTCAAGGTTTCGTCGATGATACTTCCCACTGATTTTTGAATGCCGCGAACATCAAAATTTTTTCCAGTCTGCACACACGAAATCGTTTGCGACAGATTGCGGATGGCGTCCTTCCGAGTGGTCTCTGTGATGACCTCCTGCTCCTTCACTTCATCAAGCAGCGGGTCTTTGATACTTAACATCGTGACGCCAAACCGACGCAATTTATTAATCATTCCGACTGTCAGCTGGACACCTGCATGCAAGAGCGTTAAGCCTTCACTTGTATAAATGCTTCGAGCCAAAACATCTCCTGGCTCTACTAGGTCTACATTCACATATTTCATGGGGTCTTTCCTCCTGATTCCATCCTCCCCTGATGCTTCTTCCCTATCTTCGCTTTGGAAAAACCTGTTTCGCATGATTTTGCCGAAAAAACATCCGTAATACCAGATGCCTTCTCATATTTCACCTGTTCCTGCCAAGACCAAGCCATGTACAAAGTCCAGAAAATTGGGTACGAGCATCCTGGTAGCCTTGTCTGTAATAATGCTCCAGCTTCTCCTCTTGACGTTCAAAACCTCGTAGAAAGGTACCCACTGGTGGTGCGATGACAAACGCTTTGCCTTCCTTCTGCATCTCTTTGACCTGCTCAATCGTCTCGTAATAGATACGAAAATGACGAATGAATGCTTGGCACAAGCGCGTACTTCTGGAAAAAAGACGCTCGACACGCCATAGCTGGCGCATCCACTCACCCGGAGGACAAGAAGAAGTAAGCACAATAATATGCTTTTGATTGCCATCAAGTATGGACTTCATGAAAGGGACCGGATGCACGATGCCACCATCCCATAGCTTACGTCCGTTGATCGTAACCTGGGGTGATAGAAACGGAAGACTGCACGAAGCCCGAATCACATGGAAAATATCCTCACAGTCGTCTTTCGTAAAGTAAACGGCTTCTCCAGACCCGCAATCCGTTGTGACGACGACAAATTGTTCCTTCGCTTCGCGAAACCGATCAATGGCGAACGGCTCCAGCTTGTAGGGCATCTCATTGAAAATAAAATCCATGCCAAATAGCGAGCGCTTCATGATCAAATTTTTATAGTGAAAGTATCGGGGATCGCGAATGTATTTCGTATGATAAATCTTGCCCAATCCGCTCTGCCTCGCCAAGTATGCCGCTCCATTGCACGCACCTGCTGACACGGCAACCACATACGGGATGTATAGCTCCTGCTCCATGAAGTAATCCAGAACGCCAGCGGTATAAATCCCACGGCTTCCCCCTCCCTGCAAAACGAGCCCGACCTTTTCCATATCAATCACCCATTTTGATTTCGTTTACCCGTAGTATGAATGGTTGCCCAATGAAACATGCAGGGCGGAGTCGTGCCCATCAAAAAACGACCCTCAAACGGGGTCGCCACTCAATCGTCTTTTTTCATCATGCTGTACTCATCACGGACCATTGCTACATTTTCCTCTTGTTGCGTCAACTCCAGCTTATAGAGGATATCGGCAAGCACCACGGCATAGATCAAGGTTAATTCCCCGGTATTGACCGGCTCTCGAAAGTAGCTCCCGATCATTTCATAGCCTTTTCGCTTATAGGATTCGGTCTCTTCCTCTTCCAGTGCTTCACATAGCTCTCCAATCAGATTATCCAGTGCCAGCCTTGCGCGCTCATAGACATCTGGCTGGTCATGTGATACAACGTCTGTCTCTTTCCTCGTACCCACCTTACCCCCTCCTCCTTCTACTCCTAGAGTGGGGCACGCGAAGAGGCTTTATGCAGATTCTTGTTCCGGTTTCTTCGCAGGTGGAACTCGGATTCCCGTCAACGCCTGAAACAGTACGCGTTGATACTTCATCTCCGCATCAGGATCAGGCCGATCCAGTAGTGTTCCGAGCACAGCTCCTAAAAAGCCGAGTGGTATGGAGACCAATCCAGGATTCGTCAGTGGAAAAAGTGGCTCCGCACGGATAAGTCCGGTGAAGGGATGCATAACAGTCGGTCCTAAAATGACCAGTACCACTGATGCCGTTAACCCAGTCAGGACGCCACAAATGGCTCCTCGCACGGTAAACCGCTTCCAATACAACGTAAACAACAGCAGTGGCAAATTCGATGATGCTGCTACAGCAAACGTCAGCGCAACGAGAATTGCCACATTCATTTTTTCTGCACCGATAGCCAACCAAATGGAGATCACGCCCACTGCCACTGACGAAAGCTTTGCCATGGTGACCTGTTCTTTTTCCGATGCCACCCCTCGTCTGATCAGATGACTGTAGACGTCATGCGCAAACGCAGAAGAGGCAGAGAGCACGAGTCCTGTCACGACTGCCAATATCGTCGCGAAGGCAACGGCAGCAATGTACGCCATCAAAAACTCTCCACCGAGAGCATCCGCCAAGAGCGTGACGGTCAGATTCCCCCCGAAGCCCACATTTTTCAATGCCTCGTAGCCTACAAACGTGCTCGCCCCGAAGCCGAGAAAAATCGTCATCAAATAAAAGGCGCCGATCACCCACGTAGCGGTGTAAATCGAATTACGTGTCGTCTTTGCGTCCTTGACTGTGAATAACCGGGAGATAATATGGGGGAGTCCGGCGGTACCGAGAATCAAAGCCAGATGCAGGGAGATCGTTTCCAGCGGATCATGAAGTTGATTACCCGGCTGTAAGAACTGTTCCTGAAGAGGTGTAATCGTACTCACATGTGAAAACATTTCGGAGAAGCTCCAATCAAAACGGGCAAACACGATCAGACTTAGGATCAATGTCCCTGTCAGGAGCAAAATCGCTTTAATAATCTGAACCCACGAGGTCGCCACCATCCCGCCGAACACGACGTAAAATGTCATCAGGCTCCCGACAACGAGGACAGCCGCATCGTAACGCACTCCCAATAAATAATGAATGAGGGCACCTGCCCCAACTAATTGCGCCAGCATGTAAAAAATCGTAATTAATAGAGTCGTACAGGCAACAACGCCACGCAGCCAAAGACTGTCAAACCTGACGGCAATCGCGTCTGCCAACGTATAGCGCCCCAAATTATGCAACGGCTCCGCGACTAAAAACAAAATAATCAGATAAGAGACAAAAAAGCCGATCGCATACACGAACCCGTCAAAGCCGTACATCGCAATCGTTCCTGCAATCCCCAAAAACGAGGCAGCACTCATGTAATCGCCTGCAATGGCAATGCCATTTTGTAACCCGTTCAAGCGATTTCCTGCTGCATAAAAGTCTTTCGTCGTCCCCGTCTGTTTGGCAGCTGAATAAGTGATCGCCATCGTTCCGATAATGACGGCAAGGAAAAAGATGATCGTCGTCACGGACAATACCTCTCCCTTCTTGCAAAAATGAAAAAAAGACCAGGGGTTAACCCCAGCCTTCTCTTCGTGGCATGAGCTTCCTACGATTACTGTTTCTACGCTGAATCTTTCATTCCTGTATTCGCTTTCACCAAAATTTCATCGTACTTCTTATCATCACGGGAGCTGGACATCAAGGTTCCGATCCATGCTGCCAAAAACCCTAAAGGGATCGAGACAATGCCCGGATTCGGCAACGGGAACAGCGCTTCGCCGACCAAAATGGCTTTTCCAGCTACAGGATTCCAAACGTTCGGACTCAACGCAACCAGAATGAGAGAGCTGAACAAACCAACGAGCATCCCGCTGATTGCTCCTGCCGTATTGAACCTTTTCCAGAAGATCGTGAATAAAATCACTGGTAGATTTGCACTCGCCGCTACTGCGAAAGCCAGCGCAACAAGGAAAGCCACGTTCAGATTTTGCGCAAACAAGGCAAGCAAGATGGAGACAATCGCGACACCGATTGACGCCCATTTGGCCATCTTCATTTGCTCCTTTTCTGTTGCTTTTCCTTGTCGTAATACGTGTCCGTAAAAGTCGTGCGCAAAGGCAGAAGCGGCAGTCAGCACCAGCCCAGCCACTACCGCGAGAATGGTAGCGAAGGCAACCGCCGATACGAAGGCAAACAAGAAGTTACCACCTAGTGCTTGCGCTAGCAGTGGAGCTCCCATGTTACCTGCGGGGTCCATATTCCCCGCTCCTACAAACGCTGCCGCTCCGAAGCCGAGGAAGATCGTCATGACATAGAAGGCACCAATGATCCATGTCGCGTACACAACTGATTTGCGAGCTGTCGTCGCATCTTTTACGGTGAAGAAACGAATCAAAATATGCGGCAATCCAGCTGTTCCGAGCACCAGCGCGAGATTCAGTGAAAGGGTATCGAGCCCCACTTTAAACTTGTTGCCAGGATTGAGGAATTGCTCTCCCAATGGGGTCACCGTCTTCATTTGCTCGAACATTTTCAAGAGATTAAAATCGAATTTGGCAAAAACCATCATAGAGATGATGAATGTCCCGACCATCAACAAAACCGCTTTGACGATCTGCACCCACGAGGTTGCCGTCATCCCGCCGAACACGACGTAGATCGTCATCAATGCCCCTACGATCAAAACAGATGTCGTGTAATCCAGCCCCAAAAGCAGCTTGATCAAGGCCCCTGCTCCGACCAATTGCGCGATCATATAAAAAATCGAGATCGCAATCGAATTGAGAGCGGCAACACCACGAACCTTTTTATTGTCAAAACGCGCGGCAATCATATCTGCCATCGTGTATTTTCCTAAATTACGCAAAGGCTCTGCTACCAAGTAGAGCACAACGAGATACGCGACAAGAAAGCCGATACTGTAGAAAAAGCCATCAAACCCACTCAGCGCAATCATCCCGGCAATCCCCAGGAAGGAAGCAGCGGACATGTAATCTCCCGCAATCGCGAGGCCGTTTTGCCAACCCGTCAAGCCTCCTCCAGCGGTATAAAACTCACTAGTCGTGTTCGTCTTTTTCGAAGCGTAAAAGGTGATGACAAGTGTCAAAAGAACAATGCCGAGAAAGAGTAAAAATGCAGTAACGTTCATTAGCCCCTTCCACCTGCCTCTTGTTTGATTTTCTCAACGAGTTGATCAAACTGCTCTGCCCGCCTGGTGTACAGAATACAGAGACCCCATGTCATAACGAACTGAGCAAAGGCAAATACCCACGCCCACGAAATGGCTCCAAACGCTGGTTGGTTCAGTACGGTGAAGTAAGAGGTTAAAATCGGAAGGGTAAAGTAAAACACGAAGAAAAAAATAGAAGATGGCAAAATAAACGCTTTTTTTCTTCTTAAGAGCTCTTTGAAAGTTGCTGACTGAATCACTTTTGCATAATCAACAGCATCCTTCTTTTGATCCTCGGCTTTTTTTGCCGAAGCGGATTTGCCCATGGGAACCTCCCCCTCATCTACAAAAATGTAAGCGCTTCCTACATTGTAGAGAATCCTTTTCTAACCGTGTATTTTTCTGCGTAAGATGTCGGGGAGAGTGTGTCAGTGGCAGATTTTTAGCCACGATCTGCAAACGATTGATCATCAGGCTTACTCCTCAAGACGTTTGAGCAAATCCTTGGCAGAGGTTCGAGATACGGGAATACGCGGTCTTCCTTCTCCCTTCAAAATCAGGTTGTAAGCACCGTTGAACCAGGGCTCGAGCTCGCTCACAAATTGAAGATTGACCAAATAGCTCTTGTGAGTACGGAAAAAGTCGTATGCGAAAAGCTTATCCGCCAGTTGTGTCAGGGTCATCCGCGTCGAGTACGTAGCCGTTTGGGTGACGATTTGCACATATCGCTCCTCCCGCACTGCATATACAATCGTCGCTGGATCAATGACCACTAATCTGCTATTGTCTTCTACCAACAGCTTGGTTCGTTTTGTCTGGACAGGCTCTGCTTTCGGTTTGACCAGACGCTCGCGTATTCGTTGCATCGTTTCTACCAGGCGCTTGGGCTCCGTAGGCTTCAACAAATAATCGACGGCGTACAGCTTAAACGCATCGATGGCAAATTCCTCGTACGCGGTACAAAAAACGATGAGGGGATGCTGCTTGCGTGATGCGAGCATTCTTGCTGCCTGCGCTCCTTCCAGCTCAGGCATTTTCATATCCAAGAAGACGACATCTGGTTCGTGTACATCGACCATTTCCAACAGCTCTCGCCCGTTGGTGGCATAGGGCAACAATTCTACGTCTCCTTCTTGTAACAATAAATAGCTCAGTTCTTCGCGTGCTAGTCGCTCGTCTTCTGCAATCATGACGCGTATTGGCATCAGGCACTCACCTCTGTTGTCATTGGAATGGTAAAGGTAATCGTACTGCCACCTTCTTGTTTATTGGCAAAATGAAGATGGGCATCTTGTCCGCACAAGCTGATCAGACGTTGGTTGACATTATGGATGCCAATTCCGTTGCCCTCCTTACTCTCCATTGGCACCTTTCCCAGAACTGGCAGCAAGTTGTCAGGAAAGCCTTCGCCATTATCTTCGATTTGAAAAACAACGTGCACATCCTGCCGTTTCACATGGAGTATGATCTCACCGCCGTTCGTGATGTCGCGAACACCATGCTGAATGCAATTCTCAAATAACGGCTGCAACGTACCAGGAGGAATAAGAGCTTCCTCTACCCCCGCATCAATGATCGTGCGAACGGCGAATTGCTCGGAAAATCTGATTTTGATAATTTCCAAATAAGCATGTAGGTGATCCAACTCCTGTCTCACAGTGACAAGCGGACTCGCTGTGAGCTTCAGGTTGAATCGCATGAACACACCAAGCTGAATGGTCATATGCCGGGCTAGCTGCGGATCAATTCGTATCAAGGTTACAATTGAATTCAATGTGTTGAACAAAAAGTGAGGATGAATCTGTGCCTGTAGCATCCGCAACTCTGCATCCTTCATTAAACCTTTCATTTGCTCCGTGAGAGATAGGGTCAATTGATTGGAGATCAGGTTGCCAAGCCCTTTAGCTAGTGCTTCCTGGACTTTTCCTATTTGTTGTGGCCTCCGATAATAGAGTTTGATCAGACCGACGACGCTGTCCCCCTCTTTAATCGGCACGAGTATCGCTGCATGCAGGTTACAATTTTTGCGCTTGCACCCGACGCTCTCTCGCGTGAATCCCTTATCGATTCCACCGCTATACAGAGCCCGCTTATCGAGCTCACTATTAAGTGCTTCTCCCGGATGATGATGATCTGCCCCCACTCCAACGTGCGCAAGAAGCTGTTCTCGATCGGTTACCGCAACGGCTGCTGCTCTCGTTTCTTTTTGTAAGACGAGGGCTGCTGACTGAGCCGTTTGCGGGGTAAGCCCCCTTTTCAGGTGTGGCAAAATTCTTTCCGCTATCGTAAAGGAACGCTCCGCCTCAATGGCAGCCGAACGTTCTGCCTCTTGCAAGGCAACCCGTATCATCGTCGTAAAAATCGCAATCGAAACACTGTTCGTCAGCACCATCGGAATCCCAATCACGTTAACCATGGTTCGCGCCAACTCGGGCGGAGCTGCCATGATCAATAAAAGCGACATCTGAATAATGGGCGCGAACATGCCGATGAACATGGCTTTGGACGGAGAAATAACCCGCTCCTGTGAGAAAAAACGTGCAACGTATCCTGCCAGCAACCCCGTGATCGGGATTGACAAGCCCATCGGTGCTGCGGCGAATCCTCCCAATTGAAAGACATGAAGCCCAGCAATGACACCTGCCCCCAGGCCAACGAGAGGCCCTCCGAGCAAACCTCCAATGACGACCCCTACCAAAGTAGAATTGGCGATCATTTCGTCATACGACAAACGAAAAATCCAAAAAGCAGGGAGATAGCTCTCCCCTTGCACGACCACTCCTGCATATGTACCTGCAATCCCAAACAATCCGAACATGACCGAAAATGCGATTGACGTCCCTACGTGCAATTCACGGTCTAAAAGCTGGCGAAACAACGGTGTCCTTGTCAAAATAAATGCTAGCGTCAAAAGAATGCCCATTCTTTCAATGAGCAATAACGTGAGATTGTCCACCGTAGCCTCCCTTAGTTTAAATCTTCTATAAATTCCGCATATTACCCTCATTTCCCTGCTGGACAGACAACCTCGCTAGGCTGATTGCATACGCTGTGTGTGCAATGCTCCAGGAGAAGGGTGATCATACCATGTGTGGAATTGTAGGATGGATTGATTGGGAAAAGGACTTATCTGGTGAACGTAATGTGCTGCAAAAAATGACCCAATGCCTCAAGGATCGAGGCCCTGATGCAGAAGGCTTTTGGCTGACTCCTCGTGCGGCCCTTGGTCATCGTCGACTTGTGGTCGTAGACCCTGCTGGCGGACAGCAGCCTATGTCGGCTCTCAAAAACGAACATGCCTGCACCATGATTTACAATGGTGAATTGTATAATACCGAGGATTTGCGAGCAGAGCTGCTTGCTTGCGGACATACCTTTCAATCTCACTCGGATACGGAGGTACTTTTGCACACGTATTTGGAGTGGGGCCCAGATTGTCTGTCAAAGCTAAACGGTATCTTTGCATTTGCGATCTGGGACGAACGCGAACAAAGATTGTTTGTCGGCCGTGACCGGATGGGGGTTAAGCCACTGTTTTATGCGCAAAGAGGCAGTTCATTTCTGCTCGCCTCCGAGCTAAAAGCCTTGCTTGCTCACCCCGAAGTCAAACCAGAGCTGTCGCGTGAAGGCTTGGCGGAGGTTTTCGGAATCAGTCCCGCTCGTACACCTGGCCATGGTGTTTTTCACAACGTACACGAGGTTCGGCCCGGCTCCTATCTGTTGGTAACGCGTGATAGCCTCAAGCAAAAACGTTACTGGCAGCTCGAAAGCCATCCACATACGGATGACCTAGCGACAACTGCTGAACGCGTCAGGGAGTTAGTCACGGATTCGATTGAGCGCCAATTAGTTGCGGATGTTCCCGTATCGACCCTTTTGTCAGGTGGGTTAGACTCGAGCATTATTACAGCTGTTGCGGCAGATCATTTTCAAAAAACAGGCCGCGGAACCCTGCACAGCTACTCCATTGATTACGTAGACAACCGAAAGCATTTCAAGGCGAGTGCTTTTCAACCAAATGAGGATGAACCTTATGTGCAACTCGTTACAAAGTTTCTCGGAACCCAGCATCACACGATTGAGTTCGACACAGACGATTTGATTGAATCCCTGAAAACAGCGACACTCGCCCGCGACTTGCCGGGGATGGCTGATGTGGATGCGTCCCTCTACCTGTTTTGCCGCGAAATAAAAAAAGAGACGACCGTCGTCCTCTCTGGAGAATGCGCAGATGAAGTATTTGGCGGATATCCGTGGTTTCATCGCGAGGAACTGCTGAATGCCGGAACGTTCCCTTGGTCGAGAGCGACGAAAGAACGTGCTTCCTGGCTTTCACCTGATCTTCGTGATTGGGTCAAACCTGAGGAATACGTTGCCATGCGATATGAGGAATCTCTCGATGAAGTCCCACATCTCCCAGGCGAAGACCCTCTCGAAGCTCGCCGACGGGAAATGTTTTATTTGAATATTACGTGGTTCATGAACACACTGTTGGATCGCAAAGACCGAATGAGTATGGCGGCCAGTCTGGAAGCGCGCGTCCCGTTCTGTGATCACCGTATCGTGGAATACGTCTGGAACATCCCATGGGATATGAAGACGCACGGGAATCGGGAAAAAGGAATTTTGCGAAAAGCTATGGAAGGAATCTTGCCTGATGAGGTTTTGTATCGCAAGAAAAGCCCGTACCCGAAAACACATAATCCCGCCTATACGGAAGCCGTTCGCTCTTGGCTGCTGGATATAGTAAACGACTCTTCCTCTCCACTGCTTCAACTGGTAGATGTTCCAACGATTCGAAAAATTGCCGAGTCAGATGCACAGGCTTCGAGCATTCCGTTTTTCGGTCAGCTCATGAGTACACCTCAGTTGTTCGCCTATCTCGGCCAGCTGGATTATTGGCTACGGGATTACCGTGTTTCCATTCGAGCCTAAATACCAAAAGCTCCTCGCCCCTTATGATTCGGGGGAATTGAGGAGCTTTTCGTTACTTTTTGGTTCTTCCCCGTTGCTTGGTTCTAGGTGCCGATTGTGGTTTCGGGTTGAGGGGAATGGTAGCAAGTGATTGATATCTCAGATCAAACTGCTCGCCTGAGCGTTTCATGATCGTGAACGTTTTGGTTGCGCCGACTCGGATCAAACGGTAGTCCACTCTTGTTTTTCTCCCTCCCCCGCTCAGTATCGCAGCTACGGTCCGATGATCCGGCAGATTCACTTTTATCTGCAACGACAACACAGTTGCAGGAAAAGGTGGGATTTCACGATAAGGAACACAGAGCTTACCTTTTAGTATCCGCAAATGGAGATTCCGAATCATCACTTCCGTCAATTGCTTTCCCCAATACCGGCGGAAAATACGGGAGATTTTTCGTTTAGTGTTGTATTTTTCGGGCAATGGCGTGTAATCCACACCGTTTACGGTATAAACAGGCTTTCCTCTCGGCGAATTCGCGATCTGAGTCCAGACATGCTCTGCTGAAGTGATAAACTGCTTGAGCCTCTGCAACTCATCCAAGGATTTCACCTCCTCCATAAACCGTATGGTGGTGGGCTTATGCTAGTACGCCCGATTTCAGCGTTCTAAACACAATGGACAATAATTCTGAACATACATATAAATTGCAATCATATTATCGAGATGATAGAATATAAACCGCTTTCACTTCTCTTGTCGGGGAGTGCGTTTTTTTGCCTTTTAAGTTTAGCACTATTTAATTTCTTGGAGGTTGTAATGAATTTCATCATTCCCATCGCTGGCTTACTCATCGTGATTGGGTTAGCATTATTAGGGAGCAATGGACGTAAACAGGTCAAATACAAACCGATCATCGTCATGATTGCTCTGCAATTTTTGCTTGCCTTTCTTCTTCTGCACACCAAGTTTGGGTTTATATTCGTTTCAGCCATTTCCAAATCGTTTGAAAAGCTTCTTGCCTTTGCTGCGGAAGGAATCAATTTCGTATTTGGTAATCTGGCAAACGACGGACAAATGTCCTTTTTCCTTGGTGTATTGCTCCCAATCGTCTTCATTTCCGTCCTCATCGGTATTTTGCGACACTTCAAGATTTTGCCGATTATCATGAAGGCAATTGGCTTTGTATTGAGCAAAATCAACGGCATGGGTAGACTGGAGTCATACAACGCTGTCGCTTCCGCTATTGTCGGCCAAAATGAAGTTTTCATCACTGTAAAAAAACAGCTCGGTTCCTTGCCAGAGCATCGTCTGTATACGCTGTGCGCATCAGCCATGTCTACTGTTTCGATGTCGATTGTCGGTGCGTACATGACGATGATTGAGCCGAAGTACGTCGTCACGGCCCTGTTCTTGAATCTGTTTGGCGGCTTTATTATCGCTTCGATCATCAACCCTTATACAGTGAACGAAGAAGAAGATTTACTGGAGATTCAAAGCAATGAAAAGCAGTCCTTTTTCGAGATGCTCGTCGAGTACATCATGGATGGCTTTAAGGTAGCAGTAGTCGTGGGCGCCATGCTGCTCGGTTTTGTTGCCTTGATCGCGGCTGTGAATAGCTTGTTCGGCATGATTTTCGGCTGGACGTTCCAAGAAATGCTCGGCTTCGTCTTCGCTCCTTTTGCCATCCTGATGGGCATTCCTTTTGCGGAAGCGATGACGGCTGGTAGTATCATGGCGACGAAGCTCGTAACGAACGAGTTTGTAGCGATGATCGAGCTGGGCAAAGTCGTATCTGAACTTAGCCCACGTACAGTAGGAATTCTCTCTGTCTTCCTCGTTTCGTTCGCGAACTTCTCCTCCATCGGCATTATCGCTGGTGCGGTGAAAGGTCTGAATGAGAAACAATCCAATGTAGTCGCTCGCTTTGGGTTGAAGCTGTTGTTTGGTGCCACGCTGGTTAGTCTTTTGTCTGGTGTCGTCGTCAGCTTTGTCCTGTAAGTGATAGGAGAAAGTGTCCCTCTGCCATGTGCAGTAGGGACACTTTTTTTTATGGTTTGTTTGGCGCTTCTAAAATTTCATAGGTTTGGGGCCATAAACTCCTCAGCTACCTTAATATCTTTTGCAAGCAGTAACTCTGGATATTTTCTGTCCACTCTCTTTATGCATTCGATAAAATCCTGACTGTTAACTCTTGCTGAGATATCCTCAAAAATTTCACTAAGCCAATACGCTTCTTGCTCTGTGCAGGTATCGAAGAACTCGATGGTTTCTAGAACATTGGCACTCAGTATTTCAGTCAACTTTCCCCAAAATTCATATACTTTCGGATCATTCAGGTGAAGTTCTGAACGTTCTTTAATCAGTCGCTTTATTTGATTGGAATCAAGCATAAGGAAACTTCCTCCCCTATTAGTGATCCGCTACATTCACGAAAAAATGGAGCAGCGAGTGCCCTGCTACAGTCGGGCACTCGCTGCTTTTATCGAATAATCTTTTCCACATCAACCCGTCCAGAGAAAAACGTCGCGCCTCCGCCCATATCCGCGATTCGGTCCGGTGTGAGGGCATTTACATAATGCTTCGGACCTTCGTTGTCTGCCCATAAGCCTTGGCTCACAACGACACCCGAGAGAACATTTTCACCCACAGCCGCCACGAGCTCGCACTCTCCCCGCTCATTCCATATGCGGACCATATCTCCATCACAAATGTCTAGAGCACCAGCATCCGCCACATTCATGTGTAAACGAGGTATTTTTTCCATCTTCTTATGTTTTTCATTATTCGAGAACGTGGAGTTCAAATAATTGTGATTGGGCCCTGGGACAAATAAATACGGGAAATCCCCATCATTCACCAATGGCGTGTACGTAGGTAATGGGGGCAGCCCTCGTTTTGCCATTGCTTGCGAGTAAAGCTCAATTTTTCCACTTGGGGTGGCAAGGTGTTCCAAAAAGAAAGGTTCCAGATTTGCTTTGGCATATTGCTTTTCTACCAAAGTTTCAAACGTGATTCCTTCCAAATGAGGATTGCCGTGCCCCTCTAACGCCTGTCTGACCATCTCTGTATCACTGTCTTGAAAAGCAGGTTCGTCATACCCCATGGCAGCAGCCAGCAAGCGGAAAACATCCGTGTTGGACTTGCTCTCTCCAAATGGGGCGATCACCGGCTGCTGAAGTTGAATGTAATGATGCCAATACGACGTGTAAAAATCAGTATTTTCATAAGAAGATGTCGCTGGCAAAACGATATCGGCATAAAGAGCCGTCTCCGTCAAAAATAAGTCATGTACGACCGTAAACAAGTCCTCTCTTGCCAGGCCTTGCCGCACTTTGTTTCCCTCCGGTGCGACAATGGCTGGATTACTCGTATAGACGAAGAGCGATTTCACCGGTGGATCTGTATCGAGCAACGCCTTTCCAAGTTCATTCATGTTGATGACTCTCGTCTGTTTATTTGCCAACAAATCTGGTCGCTGCACGGCAAGCTTGTTGTGCTCCAGGAAACCTTTGTTCCCTTTATTGGCCCCACCGCCTTTGACAAGCCACTGCCCTGTCAGGGCCGGAAGACAAGCAATCGTCCTTACACACATTCCACCATTGTCGTGATGCTGAATGCCATTTCCAATGCGAACAAAGGAGGGGGATGTCGTGCCATACATTCTCGCCAATTTGTAAATATCGTCGATAGGGACACCCGTTATGGCTGATACGGTAGCAGGATCGTACGTCTGTACATGCTCCCTGAGCTCTTCATGTCCTACCGTATACTTCTCCATAAAGGCTGAATCCACCAAGTTTTCAGCAAAAAGCACATGCATGATACCCAAAGCCAAAGCTGTGTCTGTTCCGGGTAAAATCGGGATAAACCAATCAGCCCATCGACCCGTCTGATTTTTATGGACATCAATCACGACGATTTTCGCCCCATTTTTTCGAGCCTGTTCCGCAAGCACCACTTGATGCATGTTGGTGCTAACCGTATTGATCCCCCACATGATGAACAGCTTGGTATGAACGGTGTCTTCCGGATCTGTTCCAAAGGCTCCGCCCATCGTGTAGCTGTACCCTACAGCCCCTGCACTGTTGCATATCGTACGATCAAGTTGACTAGCCCCCATACGATGGAAAAAACGGCGATCCATTCCTTCCACACTAATCCGCCCCATGTTTCCGTAAAAGCTATAAGGCAAAATACTCTCGGGACCGTCTGAGTCGATCAAGTCACGCCAGCGTTCGGTTATGGTAGTGATGGCTTCCTCCCAACTGATTCGAACAAACTCCCCGCTCCCTTTTTTGCCAATACGCTTCAACGGATGGGTGAGTCTCTTGGGATCGTAAATGCGCTCTGTCATGTTGCGGACTTTGTTGCAAATATTCCCCTTCGTCACCGGATGGTTCGGGTCCCCTTCAATTTTGACGATTTTCCCCTCTTTTTTATGAAGGAGCAATCCACATTGGTCCGGGCAATCAAGTGAACAGACTGCTGGAAAAACACCGTTTTCCTGGGTCGTATAAGTCATGGAGGTTCCCTCTTTCTCATAACTGTAACTAGCTTTTTACGCTATTATAATCGATTGAAAAAAGAAGGTACTACCCCTGCTGAATGAGAAGTTACTGATTTTTATTTACCAATCGTCTCATTACGATTTCTAATGGGCCGTTCAGCTTATGTTTTTCTAAAATCGTGGCCAATGCAGAGAAAGCATCCAAATACCCACGGCAATCAAAGCAGCTATCCTGTTACTAACATGTCCCCCTAAATCAAGTGCTACTGGTGACAAGAAAAGAACAAGCATCGCTTCATTCCATACAAAGAAGGTTAATTTACAAAACACTTTTGTATATAAGGAAGGTGTAGACTTATTTTACTATGATCTTCCTTTTGTCTAAAAAAACTATTCCGAAAAGGTACCTTTTCGGAATAGTTTAATGTCTTATCGAGGGATCACTATCGGTCCCCCACAGTTAGCGGTTGTATAAAAGTACAGCGACACAAATTTACGCTATCTTCTTGGATACGACTGCGGTGCGAGTCGTTGTTGATCCTTTTTTACAGGAGGTACATACGGTTCAATAGTCACTGGAATACCAAGTCTCTGTTTGTGTTCGTCCAACGTCGGAGTATCAGGATATATGTTGTCTTGAGTAATTTTGAATGGTTCTTCGAATTTTCCCCTATACGGATTATATTGGAGCGGCATATTGAACGACCCACCGCCGTAGCTGCTCGTCGTTGTATAGGTCGTCTCTTCATAATGTATCCTAGTTGGTTCAACTGTAAAGGTCATCTGAACGTCTGGACCATCCGATTTTCTCGATGATTTGGAAGGCTTTTTGACCGTTTTCTTTGGTTGCTTTTTTGATGCCGTCTGTACGGCCTTTGTCGATGACTGCTTTTTCGCTTCTGTGCCAGGCATGCTTGCTACCAACTCTGATGGGGTTGACTGAACTACTGGTTGTTCAACCGGATACGCCGATACATTGGGTGGCCTCGTCCCTTGATTGGCTAAATCCATAACCGGAGTCGAAACTGACAAATGCGAAGCCGAAGCCGTTTGCGGTGCTTTTTGGACATTCTTCGCGTTTTTCTGATCGGCTTTTACTTCTTTAATCAACGTTGGCCACAGGTATGCATTGAAACCTAGCAACGCTACCATAAGCGTGATTCCTGCTACTTTTTTCATTATCACATTCTCCGTTGCTGTTTGATTTGAAGTGTAAAAAGTATGAGAACTATAGAACTATAATATGGAAATTATACGTTATCAGGCTAATGATTTCCAGAATAATAGCCTGAACCCTATTTCTACGCTTTAACAAACGCTGTCACGATCCCCCAACATTCTTGCCTCTGCGATTGGGGTCCCCAACTTGGTTGGGTGTTTAGGAGCATACTGTGTTGCAAGTATCGGATCGGCTCCGTAATCCAATAATAGCTGTACAAATTCTAAACGGTTGTCCTGAACTGCACGCATTAGGGTCCATCCCAGCTTTCAAAAATAAACGTAGCCTATCTTTATGATTATTCTTGGTGATAATTATGTTTCTTGAACCTATGTTACTAGATCAACGAGACAAACCGTTTCAGTTGTCAAGAGGCCCCCGAGAACAATGAAAAGGGCCCCATCAGTGTGATGGCGCCCCTTTTGTCTACGAGTTTAGAAATCCCAATCCAGCAAGTCCTCCAGCAGTTCGCGGGAAAATGCTAATTGCTCAGGTGTGTATTTATCCAGAAAGCGCATAAATCGCTGTTCAATGTCCTGATGCATCCGGTGATGAATCTTATACAGCTTTTGTCCCTTTGCCGTTAGCCGATAGTACACTTCTTTCTTATTATCAACCAGCTGTTGCCTTTTAATGAAATCAAGCTTCCATAGCTTCTTGCTAATTCGGGTTATGGACCCTTTCGTTAAGTTGACTTTTTCCGAAATCGTGGTGACATTGATGGGACCATGATCCCCGATACAGGCAATGAAATGAATTTCGGATAGCGTAAGGATTAGCTTCATCCCCATCTCGGATTCCAGCATCTGCATCTCTTCTGCCATTCGTGCAGTCAATTTGCTTTCTCGCAGCTCTTGCTGCGTGACTAGCTGAATATAAAGCTGTATGATCCTCTGCTTGGAAAGCTCTGTGCTTTGCATATCATGTCTCCTAGATAACCATCTCCTCTCCATTATACACTGATTGTTTCGAGAAAAACAATTTCATTTTGTTTTGCACGAAACAATCCTGTTGCAATCAATCATGTCCGCACCAGTGGATGACTCCTTTCCGAATCGCTTCCATCGGATTAGACTCCTCCTGGGAAACTGCCCATGCGATATATCCATCCGGTCGAATCAACGCTGTATGCACGTCAAGCCAATCAGCAGCCCCCTTAGCAAGCGACGCGCGAACTACATGGACATGCTTGTATTTCGACCAATCTAAAGCAGCGTCCAATCGTTCATCCGAGTCAAAATGTAGCAAGAGGAATGAACCAGAATGAAAAAGCTCGTATGCATTCTGGCACTCACCGTTCTCCAGATGCAGATTCAGCTCTGTAAAACGTCGACCGTTCAATACATGCGGCTGCGTCTCTCCATTCGGTTCATACTGGACATGGAAGGCAGAGATTTGGGTAGCCAGCCGATAATTTGCCTCGGGTATTTGCAGCAGGGTGGACAGCATATTCCTCAAAGCTATGACGGATGGAGAGAATTCCGAACTACCGAACAGCAGCGATTGCACCTGTGTATTTGTTAGCAATTCAGTATTGATGGGGAAACGCTCCATATGATAGCTGTCCAACAGCCAATCCGGTGCCCAGCCTTTTAATTGGGCCGCCAGCTTCCAACCTAGGTTGATTGCTTCTTGCAGACCAACGTTCATCCCCTGTCCACCAGCTGGAAAATGAATATGCGCTGCATCTCCCGCCAGGAAAATTCGTCCCTCCCGATAACGCTGAGCCTGCAAGGTCGCATTGCCAAAACGAGTCATCCAAAACGGATCGGAAATCCCCAAATCGTCTCCAAGAATACGCAGTAAACTAGCACGCAGTTCCTCCAATGAAACTGGTTCTTCCTTTGGCACTGCCATTCGCTCCGGATCGATCAACACCACCCGATGCATCCCTGCTGGCAAGGGTACAATCATGACCAAACCTTGCTCATTAAAGTAGGAAGGAATTCCTGATTCCGGCGGATTTTTCAAAACGACATCCCCTTGCATAGCCGTAAAAGTCGCATTCTTACCGATAAACGGAATGCCTGCCTGCTTGCGGACAATGCTGGCAGCACCGTCTGCACCGACCACATAGAGTGCCGTCAGCACAACCTTTCCATTCGGACCGACAGCCTCAACCTCAACCCCATGCTGATCTTGGTGTACGGCCACTACCTCCTCTTCCCTGCGTATTTCCACCCCAAGGCTTTTTGCCCACTCCTCTAGTACCTTCTCCGTGTCATGTTGGGGAATAATCAGTGTGTAGTTGGAGGAAGAATCTAAGACAGAAAAATCCAAGCGTGTATCCAGTGCTGCAAAATGCCCTGTCGTAATCGGCTTTCCTTTATCAAGTAATTTCGTTTTCAACCCGCGCATATCCAGGATTTCCAGTGTGCGTGGATGTAAAGTGAGCGCCCGTGAATAAGGGGTTGTTTCCCTTAAGCGCTCAAGCACGCATACCTTCACTTTGGCCAACGCCAGCTCTGCAGCCAGCATCATTCCAACTGGTCCACCGCCAACAATAATCACTTCATAATCGAATCGCATGAGAACCACTCCTTGTTTTTTGTTTTGCGAGAAACAATTTGAATATATCACATCCTCTTTTAATTGAAAATGTTTTTCAATTAAATACTTACTAAAGACTATCCTACAAATGAAAAGGCGACCCCTTCTCGAATCGAGCAAGAGATCGCCTTTTTTATTTTCTTATCGTTTGGCTACGACAATCACATATACGTAACCTTGATCGTTTGTCCACAAATCCACTTTATCCTTGGAGGAAAGATCGCTTTCTTTCAAGTCATTACCGTTGTAGTATTTGATCTTCGCGTCTTCTGTCATCTTCAAGCTCGTCGATACATCATTGAAGAATACGTATTTGTCTTTGTTCACACGGGATTCAATTCCGACGAAACTCACGTTTTCCTTCGCCAGCTTTCCACTGACGGAAGCAGCAATGACATCGCCGTCACGATCAAGGGTCAATGTCACGTACTCAAATTGATCGACGTCTTCAATCGCATCCTCATCCGTTACATCGTACGTCTTGCCGTTAACCTCAACTTTCGCGGAAGTCACCTTGCCGTCATCGTTTCGAACCTCAACAGAATCAACCACGCCGCTTACTTTCCTAGGCGCACCTGTAACGGCCTTTACTTTGCCAGCGTTATTGAGTGTCAGCGTGTACTCGGTGTCGTTGGATGCTGCATCGCTGTCAATCGTGACGCCGGACAAGAGCTCATACACTTTCCCGTTCACGGTAATTTTGGAACCGGATTTTTTCGTCACGTAGCCTTTTACGGTTTGCTTTTCCAATGTCAGCTCCACAATGTCATTCGTGCCGACGTTGTATTTCCACGTAAGGATACGGTGGTCATTAAACTGATCGGTTTTAATCGTCGTTGGAGATACGGAGCTGCCATCTACAGTCAGCTTCGCATTGGTCAAGATGTCGTAGGTTTTCCCGTCGATTTTCACAGTTGCCAGTTTTCCTGCTTGATATGCGGTTGTGTCTGAGACCAGCTTGTTCGTAGCTGCACCTACACCCTGCTCTACTTTGATCAGATTTCCATTCTTGTCAAACGTAAGAACTGCAATTTGACCGCTCGTCAACTCATCTAGTTCATCTACTTCGTCTTCGTCTACGAACAACTCGGTATCTTCATGCACCTCGTAATTAACACTGCCAACGCGAATCCGGTTCTTGTCTGTATCAACAGTGATAGTATCCGTGAGGCTCAGCTTTGTGTAAACAAGCTCAGATACTTTGCCGTCCACGTTGAGTGTCAGCTCGACTAAGTCATCTTTTTCGATGTCAGAGAACGAAGCACTTGTTTCTTTTGCTTCTGGATGCGCCTTGCCTTTGATCGTTGCTTTGGAATCCAGAACATAGGTCGTACCGTCTACTCTTAGTTCATTCTTCGAGTTGGAACCGCTCACGGAAGATACTTTTTCCACAATTCCTTTTGTCGTGTTGTCGCTAATCGTGATGGACTTGATCTTGCCATTGTCGCCGACGACTGCCACAAACTTTTGGCCGATGTGAGAGCGGCTTACATTTACGCCATCTTCTACTTCCAAAACGACTTCTCTTCCATTAACGATTGCCTTGAATTTCTTCTCATCGCCTACAGCCGTTGTAAAATTAAGGCCAGTCTTCACGATTCCTTCGACGATTTCGGAGTCAGAAGTAACAACGGTGAGGAACGCCACTCGGCCGTTTTTCGCAATGTATTCCACCTGCGCGCCTACGACCAGATTGCCGTATACTTGCGCGGAATCAGCTATTTCGATTTCTTTGTTTTGTCCGACTAGTTTCAGCTTTTTGTCAGACTTGTCATACGAAGCAACTGCACCCTTTACTACTGGCAGCTTCTGAATGGTTCCTTTTGCATTGCCATCTTTGTCATAGTAAGCGCCGCTTGCGTATACAGGTGTTTCCATAAACTTATCTGTATACTTTGCCACAATATCACGCGGAGCTGCTGCTGTCGGTGTTTCTTTTGCATCGTAAATACCAGCTCTGTCTGCTTCCAGTAAGTACGGGATGTACCACTCGCTTGAAGCTGATGGACGAACGTCGATCTTCAAGCCTTGAACGTATACGGTCAGTGCTTCCGCAATTTTTACGTTGTTGTTAGGTTTGAATGTACCATCCGGATAGCCCTTGATGATGCCTTGCGATACGGCTAGATTGATATAGCCTGTCGCCCAGTGATCTGCAGGCAGGTCTTTAAAGGCTGTCTTTCCTTGCAAGAGCTTTGCTTGTGCATCTGTGTACCCGAGTGCCAACACCGCAACTTTGGCGAACTCCGCTCTCGTCACTTCTTTATTCGGCTTGAACGTGCCATCGGTATACCCTTTTAACACACCAGCATAATTCAATGTCAGAATCGCGTCTTTATTTACGTTTCCTCCGATATCGGAGAATGGCAGTGCCGTAGCAGCCAATCCGGTACCCGGCAACGCAAGCGATCCAGCCAGAACAGCTGTCGCCAATAATTTTTTGAAATCCTTACTTGCTCGATTCTTTTCTTTTTGCAAAATAAACCCCTCCATCAATGTAACAGTTTTATCAGTTCATTCTCTCCAGCAGACACTCCCATTTGAAGAAATGATGGAATTGTCCGCAGTAGAACTGTTTTCTTCGGCCGAATGCTCTTTTTAGACGACAAGATTTCCGAAAAAGTTTCAGAGCTTGTTCACGGTAAATCATTCCACTGTTCTTCAAACATGGATAGGTAGCGGGTTCACGATATTTCGCAGAACGTAAAAAAACCACCTGAGATCTCAGGTGGTTTTACATTTCATTCCAGCAGGAAATGCTATAAGCCAGGTTCTGTCTCTCCCGTGCTTCAAGCGGGGCAATCCCTCGCACCAAGAGTGGTAGCCATCTATCTATGGCATCCGAAGATACCATCCGTCCTTTCCGTTTGATTCCTTCAGGACGGTTCCCCTACCTAATTTGGGTTTCTCGCTCGCAGGGTTTACCGCGTTCCATCTTTTCTGTCGCCAGAAAAGCTACGTTTCTGTGGCACTTTCAGCGTACTCGGGCCTCAGAGAGAGCCCTTTCCACGCCGTCAGCAAGGTTTGCACCTCACTGCCCTGGCTTGCACCAGGTACGAACACTCCAGGCATCTCAGCCTGGGCGAGCCTGGACTTTCCTCTACCGCCAATCGTCGAAACGATTGCGGCAGCGACTACCCACATTTCCTGCACATCAGAATCAGTAACATTTACTCTATCACATGCCTCATGCATGGTCAACAAGCAGGATTTGGAAGCTCCATTTGTAGTACAATAGAAATGGCTACAAGGAGGTAGGACGATGATAACCATTACTCCAACTGCAGTAGTACGTCTTGCACAAATGATCGCGGAAGAAGCGGATGCTGAACAGCTCGGAATCAGACTCGTCCCGACTACGACGGGTTGTGGTAGCTATACATATAGCATCGCCATTACGGAAGCGGACAAATACGATATTGTCCAAGATATTAGTGGGATTCATTTCTTTTATCAAACGCATGAGATAGACAAGCTCTCCGGGACAGTCATCGACTGCGATCCTGCAACTGGCCGCTTCTCCATTTTCCATCCGCGCCCGATGCAAACAGATTGCTCGCTTACTCATTGATTAGGAGGTTACTATGCTGCTCTTATCATTTGAAAACATCAAACCAAAGATTCACCCTACTGTTTTCCTGGCAAAAGGCTCCGTCGTTTCTGGCGATGTCGAAATCGGAGAGGATTCTTCTATTTGGTATAACACCGTGATCCGCGGGGACATCGCTCCGACTGTCATTGGAAAACGCGTCAGTGTGCAAGACAACAGCACCCTGCATCAAAGTCCGAACAACCCGTTGATCCTCGAAGACGAGGTGACCGTTGGACATAATGCCGTTCTACATAGCTGCGTGGTACGACGCGGTGCATTGATTGGAATGGGTGCGATTGTTTTGGATCGTGCGGAAATCGGGGAAGAAGCCATGGTTGCTGCGGGTGCACTCGTTCCTCCAGGCATGAAGGTGCCTCCCCGCTCGCTTGTTGTCGGCAATCCAGCGAAAGTAAAACGCGAACTTAACGAGGCAGACTTGAAAGAATTCGTACGCATTCGCCAATCGTATGTAGATAAAGGAAAGATGTATCGCCAACTGGAAGAAAGCCCGCTAGAACGGGAATAGGAAAAGGAACAGGGAGATCGAGGGCGCAAATGCACCTTCTATCCTCCCTGTTTTTTATGATTTACGAATTTCCAAATAATGCGTAGCGCCCACTAAAAACCGAAAGTTCGTCGGTTCCAGACTGGCTGTGTGACCGAACCGTTGTATTTCTTCCATGAGCTGTGGCAGCTTGCTATATGGTTTGCGATCCAATCCGATTAACGGATAGAGTCTGATTCGACCGCCAGGCTGACAAATTCGCAGCAATTCTTTGATCGCGTTCAAGTGAAATTGCTCATCGAACTGTTGCTGGTACAAAAACAAGAAGTGACTGCCAAGCACCAGTGAAAAGTGATCGTCTGCAAAAGGCAATTCCGGTAACAAGCCTGCGAAGTAGCTTTTACCGATGCCTTCATCGGCACGATACGCGGCAATGAATTGCTCCAGTGACCTTTCTCTGTTTTGATGATGCTGGCCAAGCGAGCCGTAATATTCCCAATGAAGGGTGTGTGCGATACCAGCCAGCTTTTGCGTCGATTCCTCGATCTCTCGCTTCCCCTTCGTATAAATCTCTTCAGGCTTCATTTCATAAAGCGGATCGACTGCGATTGCCTCTCGTCCTTGTTGGCATGCCTCCGCTGTAAAAGAGGACGCTCCTGCACCGACATCCAGGATCGGTCCCATCGCCAAGATTTCGTCTGAAAGTGAAAACATATCCACATACTCTTGATAGGAACGACATGTCATTGCCACTCCCACTTGCTCGTATACCCCTACATCCTGTTCTTTTCTCATCTCGTCTCGGCTCTCCTCATCTCATATTCCTCGATCCCTTTTCAAAGGAAATGGGATGAGTTGAGCAAATATTACCAAAATACTTTTCAGGATTCAACGTCACAACCAACCTGCGCGTGGAACAAAAAAAGCGGCGTATCCATAGTGGAAACACCGCTTTTTTCCTTACGAAGCATTTTGCAATCGATCCACTTCGCGAATGTGCTCAAATAGCATATACGAGCGGATCGCTGTCTCTAAATGAAGCTGATCCGGTTCTTTGGTCGTGCTGTATTTTTGAAAGAAAGCCGATAGCTTGTAAAGAAAACCGAAATATTTACGCACGTAGCGATCCCCGAGCATGCCCACAAGCAGTCCTGCTACCCCGCATGCGACACTCCATTCTAAAGGTAAAAAGAATACGGACAAAATGAACCCCGTAAAAAACCACACGACCAGATTCGTCGAGCAACCGTCATTCACGATATCTGCCCGTTGAATCTCTTTCAGTGCTGCTAGCGACTTCTTACCGCCATAGCTAAACACTTTATGTTCCGCACCGTGAAATTTTTTCATCATTCTCGGAAAAACGAAGTGAAAGCCTGCGATGTATACAGCTACCCACATCGGATCGATGATGGCCCAGTCAGGCTTCACGATCGCTGCCAGTACATAACCAGCAAGCAGGAGGTGAAACAATTGATAGTACCACGGAAAGGAGAAAAATATTCGATACCAGAGCTTCCCAATCGTTTTCAATGTGATTTTTTCCGCCCACATATGAATCACGCCGTCTTTTACTTCCGCGCAAGCCAGCACATTTCGATCATGAAAAAGCACACCGCGTCCAAAAGACATCCCCATAATCATCTCGTTAGCTATTCTCCTTCCGCCCTAATGTCGTTATAATAGGTTGAGTTGTACGCAGAATGAAGGAGGTTTCCACAATTGATCCGCATGGTTCCAACTACACCATTAACACCTATACACGATCCATGGGAGCCGTTGTTCAATGCGACACCCCCCGCCTATAAACTTACCAGCGTCGAGTTTACTGTAACGAATCTGTGCAATCTCCGCTGTGAGCATTGCGCGGTTGGTGATACATTGCGATACAAAGACGATCCCGCTCTCCCTGTCGATCTCATACTCCGTCGTCTCGATGAAGCAAAAGACCTGCTTACTATCAGTATAACAGGCGGAGAACCGATGTACAGCGAGCGCACCGTGAAAACTGTGATCGCGCCTATTCTACAATATGCAGCAGATCGTGGACTGCGGACGCAAATCAACTCCAACATGTCCATGCCGTTTTCTCGGTATGAGTTGATCCTGCCATACATCGACGTCATGCATATTTCATGGAACTGGTCTACTCCCGAAGAATTCCATGATATTGTTTACGCAAAAGCACGGCAGCCGGTTTCAATCAAAAGAGCGGAAGCACAGTTTCAAGAGATGATGGAAAATGCTCGCAAGCTCTCGGAAGCTGGTGTATTTGTCTCAGCCGAAACGATGCTGAATCATCGCACATGGACAAAGCTCGATACCCTCCATCGTCAGATTCAGGAGATGGGCAGCAAGCGACATGAGGTACACCCGATGTACGCGAGTGATTTTGCCCGTGATCTGGATGTACTTTCACTCGATGAGCTTCGTCAAGCCATTCATCGGATGCTCGATGTACGCAATGAAGATTTGTGGATGCTTTTCGGGACACTTCCTTTTTTCGCTTGTAGTTCTGAAGCGGCCGACAGGGAATTGATCAGCAGACTACGCTCAGCGAAAAATGTGACAACTCGCAATGATCCTGATGGTCGCAATCGTCTTAACATCAACATTTTCACTGGCGATGTCATCGTGACCGATTTCGGGGATGTAGAGCCATTGGGCAATATTCAAACCGACCAGCTCCAGTCGATGTTTGGAAAATGGCAAGAACACACGCTGAATCAGAAGATCAATTGCTTTTGCCCTGCTGCAGGATGTGCAGGACCTAACCTGCTCGTTGCTAATACTTACTATCAAGAGACTGATTTCACTCAGCGCAAAGCACTCGTCTAATTGGGCACACTAGGGCGTGAGGTGATCTACCATGAGCAGACGCAAACGCCCACTCGTCCCCGAGGCGAGAAAAGGACTGGACGCCCTAAAAGCGCAGGTTGCACACGTTGCTGATCCCGCGCAAGCCAAATTCGAGGTCGCAGAAGAAATTCATGTTCCATTGCAGCCCGGCTACAATGGACAATTAACCTCTCACGATGCCGGTCGAATCGGAGGACGCTTAGGCGGCAGTATGGTCAGAGAAATGGTTAGGATGGCAATGGAAGGCATGAATAAAAAACCGTGATCCTATTGTTTGGGAACCCCGCTATTTGAGTTATGCGAATGGCGGGGTTCTTTGTCGAGCAATCGAGTATTGCCGATTAGAACACTGGCTATCAAACTGATTCCAATTAGAATCAATCCAGTGACAAAGACACCGTGCATAGCTTCACTAAACATCATTCCTGCCCGCATTCGCCATTCTACAATGGTCCCAAACACACTGATTCCAATCGTCCCCCCAATGGAACGAAATAATTGCGATGTCGACATAGCAATGCCCCGATCTTGCGGTTTTACAGCGCTGTGTGCGGCTGTACCAAGTGCCGGATAGATTGCCCCCATGCCTAGACCTGTGACAATCATGTAGCTAACGAGTTGTGTGTTGGTTGTCTCTCCATCAATCGTGCTCAGAAGGAAAAAGCCGGTCGCCATGATGAGTAAGCTGGGAATCAAAATCGCCCGAAATGAAGCTTTTTCCATCCATCTTCCCCCACCCGTCGAAGAAATCGCTGCGGACAGCATGAGTGGCACTAAAAGGAATCCAGCTTCTGAGGGACTCGCACCGCGTACCCCTTGAACGAACAGAGGGATATAGGCGATGGCACCGAACAAAGCGGCACTCACAAAGAATCCTACGAGATTGCCATATCCGATGACCGGAATGCGAAATAGGGAAAGCGGAAGCAGGGGCTCCTTTGCTTTGGTTTCAATCCAGATGAACAAACCGAGAAGGAAGATACCCGCTCCCCCTAACCCGATCTTGTATTCCCTCCCCTCCATAATAAGGGACAGCAGGATGAAAATGATGGCTGCACTCAAACTAGTCGCCCCATACCAATCAATCACGGGCTTCTTATCATAGTGCCGCTGGTCACGAAAGGCTAGAGCAATGATCAATAAAGCAGTGATACCGATAGGAAGGTTTATAAAAAAGATCCATCCCCACGGCAGATGCTCCACGAGAATTCCTCCCAACGAGGGACCAAGTATACTCGTCATGGCAAAGACAGCTCCGAAAAGTCCTTGAAATTTGCCTCTCTTTTCGGGTGGATACAGTTCACCCACAATGATGAACGCAACCGGCATTAATGCCCCAGCGCCCAACCCTTGAACTCCTCTCGCGGCAATAAGACCCGTCATGGAATTAGCCATGCCGCAGAGGAGAGATCCCACAAGAAACAGAAACAAACCGATCACATACATTTTTCTCGGTCCAAACAAGTCCGCCATTTTCCCATAGATGGGCATGCTCGTGGTCGATGTGAGCATATAAATGGCGAACACCCAGCTATAAAGAGAAAGACCTCCCAGCTCTTTGGTAATTGTCGGCATGGCTGTTGATACAATCGTCTGATCCAACGATGACAAGATTAGCCCCATCAGCACTCCACTCGTAACCAATCCTACGCGACGCTTTTCCTTTTTCAACTCCATCACTCCCCTTTTTTGAAGTCAGTTGATAACAGCTCCAAAAATATAAGGGAATTTTTAGAAAAAGAGTAGACTTTTTCTTTCTGATGAGTTATTCTGATGATAGAGTCTGCCCCTAAGAACTACGAATGAATCATAAATAAAAAACCGCCTCCATTATGGACGCGGTTTTCTTGTTTTTCCATTCATCTCAGCTTGTCGAGCTTTTTGGCACTTGCCTTACGAGGTCCAAGCATCGCCTTTCCTATGTCGCCCACTTTGTTTACAGAGTCAAAAACTTGGTCGATCACATCCACCAGTTCCCGAATCTGCACCACTTTTCCATAGACGCCCATGAAATGGTGTCGGACGTTTTTTCCATTTAACCCTAGCATGGCCGCACCTCCTCTTAATCCTCTCGTATCACTTTATGCAGGATCAGGCGAAGAGGAAATAGCGATGTGTGGAAAATTATTCGACCCTCTATCCGGCTGCTTAGCGTGGACGAGGCGTGCCGGTCGGACGTGGGCGCGGAGGTTGTGTCGGCGTAATGGCCCGCTCCAGACGAGTGACACGATTCTCCAACCGATCTACTCGATTATCCAGCCTGCGAAAATCTTCGCGAAGCGCATCTACTCGATTCTCCAGTCGATTCAAACGACGCTCGACATCCCCACCAGGAGCTGGTGTCGGAGTCGGAGTAATCGGGATATACAAATTTTGACCAACATAAATGTAGTAGGGATAGGCGATATTATTCACGCGGATCAATTCCTGAACGGATACACCAAAACGAGCCGCAATGCTGTTTAACGTATCCCCCGAACGGACTACATAGTTCACGAATCTCACTCCTTTTTTTCTGTGATCATTCGTTATTAACCTATGCCCGCCCTGGTACACGCGCAATAAACCAATACCCATTTTCGCAAAGAATAGTCAAACACCCAGTACAAACGCCGTTACAAACCTGAAAGAACAAGGCTCAGTCCCATCAACACTTGGAATAGACAGTCACACCCTCAAGAAACACTTCTTCCACTTGCTTCAATACCTCAATCTCTTGTAGTGGATCCCCTTTTACCACAAGCAAATCTGCAAAATAACCTGGCGCTAACGTACCGATCTTGTTCCCTTGGTCCAGCACCTCAGCAGCGTTTTGGGTAGCAGCCTGGATCGCACGAATTGGCTCCATTCCCAGCTCCACCATCAGCTTGATCTCTTCTGCCACAGGGGTAATCGGATAGCCTTCCAATACGATATCCGTACCCGTAGCGATCTTTACGCCAGTATTTATCAATTGTACGAAGTTTTCCCGGTACGCCTTTTCCGATTCGATGAAAAAGGCTCCCTGCTCGATAAGCCCTTCGCTCAATATGCCTTGATTCGCCTGTTGTTGCTCATTCCAAATATGTTTGTAATAATCAGCAATCTGGAAAAAGGTGACCATGGTCGGTACCCATACCAGTCCTTTTTCTTTCATCTGTTCTGCCTGTTCGACGGTCATAAACGTCGCATGCTCGATCGTATCAAATCCCGCATCAATCGCCATCTGGATCGCAGGTTGGATCGAGGCATGCACACAGCATTTCCGTCCCAAACGATGCGATTCATCAACCGCCGCATCCAGCTCCTCTTGCGTGAACTCCGGCGTTGGTGTACGGTGACTCGTCATGAGCTTGATCCAGTCGGCTCCTGCTCTCACTTGTTCACGCACGGCTGTCCGCACTTCCCACGGACCATTTGCTTCTCGCAAGGCACCCTCTAATTGCCAACCGTGCCCCCCGGTCATAATAATCCCTTGGTTGACCTGAAAAAGACGAGGGGAAACAATGAATTTGTTCTTGGCCGCCAACTTCAGCGTACTGCACAATCCATCTGGTGCTGCTACATCGCGGATCGTCGTAACCCCCAAGGAAAGTGCCTCTTTCAAGTTCGCTGTCGCAAGTAAAGCCACCAGTCCATCGTTGTTGCGATACTCAGCGGAGTCTGGTTTACTCCACCAATACCCGATATGAACATGTAAATCGATTAAGCCTGGCAAAATGGAGCATCCGCTGTACCGCTTTACCTCTCCTTCCGAAATGGAATCCGTAAGCTCTGATTCTGTCCCCACTGCGACAATTTTTCCTCGCTCATCAATCCCAACAACGCCTTGTTCGATTACATGCTCTCCATCTCCGATAATAACGCGATCAGCAATCAACCATTTCATTTCTGTCCCCCCTGTCAAAAATGAAAATCCATCTGTCCGCAATCCTGGTTAGTCCCTCGAAAGTTCATCATGCATCCAACCTTTTCCTCCTTGTTTCTTGGCCTTGTAAAAAATAAAAAAACCTCCGGCTACACAGAAGTGCGCCAGAGGTTTTCCTTTTATCCCTTATTTAAATACAGGTGCAGCAAATTGAGCCAGTCTCTCTGCAGACGTTTTCTCGACATCCGCATGCAAGCTGTTGCCATGCGCATCCATCGTTACGATTGCCGCGAAGCCTTTTACATTCAAGTGCCACATTGCTTCTGGAATACCGAATTCCATGAAGTCAACACCGTTTACTTTTTTGATGCAGCGTGCGTAGTATTGTGCTGCCCCACCAATTGCATTGAGGTAAACAGCACCATGCTCATTCAATGCTTTCAGTGTTTTTGCACCCATTCCGCCTTTTCCGATAACGGCGCGGATTCCGAATTTCTTGATGATTTCGCCTTGGTAAGGCTCCTCACGGATGGAAGTCGTCGGACCAGCCGCTTTTACATGCCACTCACCCTCATGATCCTTCATCATAACTGGACCGCAATGGTAGATGATGCCACCATTCAGGTCCACTGGACAGTCATGATCCATCAGGTAGCTGTGCAGCGCGTCGCGTCCTGTGTGCATTTCTCCGTTGATGATAACCACATCGCCCACTTTCAGGCTGCGGATTTGTTCTTCCGTGATCGGCGCTTGCAGAACAACTTCACGAGGCTCATCGTCTGTTTCGTCCGCAGCTGCTACTGGCGTCAAGTCCATCGCCACTTCTTCATCTTTATACAGATAACGAAGGATTTCGCCAGTCTCCGGGTTCAGGCGAACACCTTGACGGCGGAAGGCCCAGCAGTTGTAGGCAACGGATACGAAGAAGCTTGCTGGCAGGCGGTTTTCCACGCCGATTTTACAGCCGAGCAGAGTCGCGTTTCCACCAAAGCCCATCGTTCCGATTCCGAGTTGGTTTGCGGTTTCCATGATGTAGTCTTCCAATGCAGCCAAATCAGCGTTTGGATTGACATCTTCTACTTTGCGGAACAATTGATGCTTCGCCAGTGCATAACCGGAGGTGCGATCGCCACCGATTCCTACGCCGATGAAGCCGGCACTACAGCCTTGTCCTTGTGCTTGGTATACTGCGTGCAAAATGCACTTGCGAATACCATCCAGGTTACGGCCCACTTTGCCCAGACCTTCGAGCTCACAGGGCAGGGAGTATTGGATGTTCTTGTTCTCACAGCCGCCGCCTTTGAGAATCAGCTTGATTTCGATTTCATCCTCTTCCCATTGCTCGAAGTGAATGACAGGAGTACCTGGTCCGAGGTTGTCCCCTGTATTTTCACCCGTCAAGGAATCTACGGAGTTGGAACGCAGCTTACCTGTTTTGGTTGCTTCTGCAATCATTTCTTTGATGGCTTGTTTAATGATCAGCTGGTTTACTCCAACCGGAGTTTTTACTTCGAAAGTTGGCATCCCCGTATCTTGACAGATCGGAGAAACATTTTCTTCTGCCATGACGACGTTTTCCGCAATCGTAGACAAAGACAGCGCTGCACGAGTGCCAAGATCCTCTTTCACTTTAGCTGCATTGACGGCACGACGCACGTCTGGTGGTAGATTCGTAGAAGTATCCGTGATGAGTTCCAGAATGCTTTGCTTCAAGTTTTCCATCTATGACGCCCCTTTTGACGTAGTGGTGTAAATGGTAGCATAAACCGCCTATTATTATAGCACACGCTCCCCCACCTGTCCGTAGATTGCTGTCCAAAGAGTGCGTGAAACATTCCGTAATCGTGCGTCGTCTTATTACCGACAACAAATTTTGGCAAGAAGCAGATATGAGGGGGATCAAAATGAAAAGAACATTTGCCGGGCTTCTCGCCTCCATGATGGTGGTGACCGCTATACCCTTCCTGTTCGCAACAGGTACAGTAGCGGAGCCAACCGTTCAAGCCGCATCTACAGAAGAGTTGCCAGTAGTCGGTTCCTATGCGGAGCTAAAAAAGCTCATCCAGTCATCAGACCTGGACAGCTACCATTACGCCACCATGGAAACGACTGCCGCTATGCCAGTAGCAGCACCTAGCACAGCCAACAAAGTAGCGGACACTTCCAGTGGCGCTGTTCGCGGTGATTTTTCCACAACGAACACACAAGTGCAGGGCGTCGATGAAGCAGATATCGTAAAGTCAGATGGAACTTATCTTTATCAATCTACGCAAAATGAAGTACGCATCATCAAAGCGTATCCAGCCACCGAGATGAAGGTCGCAAGCCGTATCAGCTATGACAATGGAAAATTCGTACCACAAGAAATGTACGTAGACGATCGTAGACTCATCGTAATCGGGCAAGCGGATGAGACCATCTCCTATCCTCCAGGTCCTGCTTCCAAAAGAGGCATCCCCCGATACCAAGGAATGCAATCCGTGAAAACCATGATCTACGATATTACGGACAAAAAACAGCCTCGGCTCATTCGTCAACTGGAGCTAGAAGGCCAGTACATGTCGTCCCGCAAAATCGGCGCGAGCTTGTACGTGACAGCCAACCATTACATGGATACGTATCGTATTATGCAAGAGAAAGCAGAAGTGCCAGGTCCAACGTATAAAGACAGCGTCCATCATAACCAATACCAAACCATTCCCTACAGCGAGATTCGTTACATCCCGGATCACTTTCGTCCAGAGTATTTGATCGTCGCCGGCGTGAATCTGGATGATGCAAAACAAAAGATGTCATTGAATACGTATCTTGGTGCTGGCGAGAACATCTATGCATCCACCAAAAATCTATATGTAGCCGTCACCCAGAACAGTGCTCAGCCAGTAGCGGTTAAGCAAAAAGGAGCGACAACTCCTTTGATTGCACCTCCCATCGAGTCTGATACAACCATTTATCGTTTTGCCATGAACAAGGGAGACATTCGGTATACGGGAAAAGGGTCGGTGCCTGGACGCATTCTGAACCAGTTTTCTATGGATGAAAACGACGGTTATTTCCGAATCGCCACCACGAGCGGGAACATGTGGCGAGACGATGAGCTTACGTCAAAAAACAACTTGTATGTTCTCGACAACAAACTCGAGGTATTTGGCAAGCTGGAAGGCATCGCTCCAGGAGAACGCATTTACTCTGTCCGTTTCATGGGAGATCGTGCCTACATGGTGACCTTCAAAAAAGTCGACCCGCTGTTTGTTCTCGATCTGAAGAAGCCTTCTGCTCCAAGCGTACTAGGTGCCCTCAAAATTCCAGGTTACAGCGACTATTTACACCCGTATGATGAAAACCATATCATCGGTTTTGGCAAAGAAGCAGAATCTGATAAAGACTGGGCGTACTACCAAGGGATGAAAATTGCCCTCTTTGACGTCAGTGATGTAACGAAACCGAAGGAAAAGTTCAAGACTGTTATCGGGGACAGAGGAACAGACTCCGAGCTATTGCGCAATCACAAGGCTCTGCTGTTCTCCAAAGAAAAAAATCTGCTAGCTTTTCCTGTATCCGTCCACGAACGGACAGCTGAACAAAAAGCCAAAAACGATATGCGCGAGTATGGCCACTTTACTTTCCAAGGTGCCTATGTATATCAGCTCGATCTGCAAAAAGGATTTCAACTGACAGATCAGATCACCCATCTGTCGAAGGAAGATGTCGCGAAAGCAGGCGAAGGCTGGTACGACAGCTCCAGTAACATTAAACGGATACTCACGATTGGCGACACACTCTATACCGTTTCTGACGATTACGTCAAAACACAGCAGTTCTCTACCCCCAAAAAAGAGAATATCTTGCCATTGACGAAATAGCGGTAATGCTCTGTCATGCGGACAGGTTCTGTGCTAAGATGGGGTAATAGATGCAGCGTAAATAGAGAGGGTGTCACTACGTGGAGTATTTGAGTTTTAATTTGACATCAACGCTGGCAGGGATTGCGGCTGTGCTGTTGGTTATGTTTATTCGCCTGCACTGGCCCTTCCGCTTTCAGTACATGGCCAATCTATTCAAACGCCGTTTGAATATTCGATTGCGCTGGCTGGAGGCTTCCTATCGGAAGAACCGTTCCCGTGCTGTCGCTATGCTGGATAAATCAACACATGAGATCATGCTTGGCAATTATGAAATGGCCGAAAAATATATCGTTCAAGGAATCAACGTTTGCAAAGAACGACCAACGTTATTCAATCAAGCGATGATTCACTACTTGTTTTACAACCTGGCGATCGTTTACTATTCATCCGAACGATACAACGAATCATTGGAAGTGGCGTTTCGTATTTACCAGCGTGATCAGGGAATGACTGATTCCTTAGCTCTTATTGCCTGTTCACACGCCCGCCTGGGTGAAGTAGAGAGTGCGATAGAAGCTTACCAGCTGATCGCAAGCAAACGATCGGCAAAAGACTGGAAGCTCTTCTGCTTGGCAGAGATTGAAGCTGCCAAAGGAAATTACGAGCGAGCCCTTTCCCATCTCAAGCAATTGATGGACAAATCAGCCAGTCTGTTGCATCTGAATCACACCGTACTGGAAAAACGCTTGGAAGAGTGGAAAAAAGCCTCTACACAAGCCAGCTAATCGATTGACGACCGCACATTGCTTTATGTGTGCGGTTTTTATTTTCCTGTCCCCGTAACGCTGCTCTATGCACAGTCGTAGAACTATCATGAAAGTGAGGTATTTTTAATGAAAAAATTCAATGTATCTATACTTGCTGTCTCAGCACTTGTACTCGGTCTCGCTGTAGCGGGCTGTACACCTGGAAAAGATTCTGCTTCTTCCTCTACAGAGGCACTGGCTAAAGTAGGAACAGTCTCTATTTCCAAAGATCAAGTATACGAGGCTATGAAAAAAGAAGCTGGGAAACGCGTGATGTCTGATCTCATCATAAAGGAAGTATATAAACAAGAAGCGGTTGCACAGGGAGTCACGGTAAGTGATCAGGAACTGGACGCAAAAATTAACCCAATCAAAGAAAAAATGGGGCCTGAGAAATTCCAAGAGTATTTGACTGAAGAAGAAATTACCGAAGATGAATTGCGTGAGAGATCACGTTTGATCCTGTTAAGGGACAAGATGTTCGAGAAAGCTTACCCGATCACGGAAGAGCAAATCAAGGAATACTATGAGAAAAACAAAGAAAAGCTCGAAGGTACGTTGGAAGAAGTACGTCCAAAGGTAACGGAGAAAGTCAAAGATAAAAACAAACGCTCCAACATGAGCACGTGGATCAAGGAATTGAAGAAAAAGCATAATGTTCAAATTTTGGACAAAGCATTTGAAAAAGTAGAGGATACAGAGAAAGAAACGGACAAAGCAGAACTTCCTGCTTCAAAATAAATCGGACAAAAAAGACTTGTGTCAGCCTGTTGAGGCGCACAAGTCTTTTTTGTCCATATTACCTACGTGCAATGGCAATGAGTTCCTGCAAAAACACCTTAATTTCGCCTTGAAGAATAGGGCCATGACCAGTGGCTAAATACTCAATGGGCCAATCCTGCAAAATCTCCAAGCCCTCCGTAAACTCCGCCGCTCGCTCTGGTTCACGTGCTACCCATTGCTTCAAGTGTTCTTGATAAGCTGTCCGACAGTCCACTTCTCCGCCAACGATTTGACCGAGTTCTGTGTTTTCAAAGCACAAATGATCGCCAACAAAGCAAATTTTCGTCTGGGGATCAAAGAAGGCAACAGAGCCTTCTGTATGAAAAGAAAGCTGTCGGAAACGCAGGGAAGGCAGATCTCCCCCACTACCTGTAAACGTATGGCCGAATAGCGTCTGTGAAAAATCGTCCAGTCCGTAATAATCGTCGAGGTGAATCCAATTGTTTCGAGAAGGGAACATATCGGCATTTCCAATATGATCAGCATGTCGATGAGTGAAGTAGACATATTCCGTTCGCTCTGGCTTGACCCCGATCTCTTCCAACGCCTGTTGAAAATAAGAGCGTTGCTTGCGCTGGTGAGAATCAATCAATACAAAGGCATTCCCTTGTTTGATCACATAGCTGTTTACGAAGCTATTCCACGCTTCCTCATAGGTGATGATCGCCCAGGTGGAGTCTGTGATTGGTGCAATCACATTGTTCATGCCTCCATCTCTCCTCTCCTCCCAGATACAATTTCTTATTGCTATTATACACAATCATGCACAACCGTGCTGATTCGTGCCCAAACTTATCCGACACAATCAGACTGTCGCCTCTTCCCCTAAGCTTACCCAAGATCTTCCTTGCGAGCGTTGAATGTGAACAGGTACACCGAAAAAGCTTGTCAGACGCTCTGCCGTCAGGACCTCATCTGTTGTTCCAGCCTGGTCTACTTCTCCCGCTTTTAGCAGCAAGGTATGCGTGAAGCAAGGCAAAATTTCTTCGATGTGATGGGTGACATAAATGAGAGTTGGCCCGTTTGACTGTTTGGCGATTTGTTCGATCATGGCCAACAGCTGTTCTCTTGAAAGCAAGTCCAGTCCAGTGCAAGGCTCGTCTAGGATGAGTAATCGAGGGGAAGCCATCAATGCACGAGCAATCAGTATTTTTTGTCTCTCCCCTTGCGATAAAGCCGCAAAACGTCTGTTTTTTAATGCACGGCATCCAAAAGTATCGAGTAAATCCGACGCTTTCTCTACGTCTGCCTCCTCTGGAACGGAATACAAGCCGATGGTTGCTTCTCGTCCACTCAAGACGACACGGAGTGCGGTTTCATGCTCGTGAAGCTGTGCCATCAGTGCTGTGCTTACCCAGCCGATTGATTTGCGCACCTCGCGTAAGTCGACTGTTCCGTAAAGATTGCCTAATACACTGACCTCTCCCTTTGTCGGCCACACATAGCCACAAATGATATTCAACAGACTGGTTTTACCAGAGCCGTTTAAACCGACCAAACACCAATGCTCCTTGTCTTGCACTTGCCAGGCAATGTCTCGCAGAATCGTTGTTTCATCCCTTTGCCAGGTAACCTTTCTCACATCAATGATCATGCTCTCTCCACTCCTGACTCTCACAGTTGTATGTGAAAAGAACCTCCATGGCATATGGAAGCACACGGAGGCCCTAACACAAAAACAGTTTCGTTAAAATTTGCCTTGAAACTTAAATACAATCTCCGCAAACAGCGTAGCGAAGAGGAACGTGCCGGTAAAGACGACGAGAGACACGACTACGATACGCCAGCTAAGCTGTTTGAATAGATGAACGTCTTTTCCGAGTGATAGACCTGCATACGCGAGAATCGGCGTGGCCAATGCGAGCAGATTGATCTTGGCAATCGCAGCAGCCGTATATTCGTTCCCTGGAAAAAACGGGGATGTCGCAAGCATCGCAAACAAAGAGATCCATACAATGACGGGAGATTTGAACGGTAGAATGCGAGTGAAGCCCATTCCGATTAACGTAATGACCGCCAAGAGCAAAATACCTGGCAAAGATTCCATGAATGGTACTTTATAACCGATCCAGTTACCGATGAGTGCAATGAAGCCAATGATAAAAATCGTCAAGATTTGATTCATGCGCTTTTTCTCCCCCCTTCTGCTGCAGAAGAAGCACCTTTGCGCCCAATAATAGGCTCAAGCCATGCGTACAGCTTTTGTGTGACCGGCAAGGAGAAGAAGATACATACGTACGTTCCGACGATACTCATCATCAAGTTTGCCGCTCCAGAATAAAAGGCAATGTCTTTTTGCGCTTCTGGGAAAATGACAGCCAATGAGCCTGTTGCTGCTGCCATCATACTACCGGAACCAACCGCGGCTCCCATCGCCAGAGAAATCGGGTGAAACAACCCACTGCTTCCTAAAATACTTGCAAGAATTGACATATAAATGGCACCAAACAAGGTTCCGCAAATATATACGCCCAGCGCGCCGCGAGCTTCGGCAGAGTTTGCTCCAAACTTTTCTACGATAATCGCCAAGTTTGGCTCACGGTCGAGAGAATAAGTAGCCCCAATTGCTTCACGCTTCAGACCCAGCCACAATGCGACTGGCAAACCAAATGCGATTGTCCCTACAATGTGTCCCATCTCTTGAACAATCAAAGATACACCAGAACCAAGTAGCTTAGGCAGCTCAGGACCGATATTGGCTCCCAGCTTCGCAATAAAGATCAAGAACGAAACACCCAAAATATTGGCTGCGACGTTCATTTCTTTTTCGCTCAAAAATTTAAACTTTGGCCAGCTGATTGCCCCGCCTAAAACAAGGGCGTAGAGCATCGGAAACAGAGCGATAACCCCGATGCCAATACTGATTTTCTTTGTCCCGATAAATTCTGTCAATGCGACGAGAACAAGTACGATAAAATGCAGCTTGTACTCATTGACGCGTCCCTCTGCCATACAACATCCCCCTCACTCTATCTTGCTCTACTCCATGACGACTTTTTGAGCTGCCCGAACAAACAATTCCACGCCGCGTACCATTGCATCCTCATCAAAATCAAAACGTGGATGATGGTGCGGATACGTAAAGCCTTTGTCTGGATTGCCAGCACCCAATTGAATAAAACAGCCTGGAGCTTTTTTCAAATACTCAGAGAAATCTTCACCCGGCATCAAAGGATCAATGTAAATAATCTCTTCTTCTCCCCAACGCTCGCGGATCGTATCCTCCATCAGCTTCGTCACCTGCTTGTCGTTGACAACCGATGTGTAGCCATGTGAGAACGTCAATTCATAACTTGCGCCATGCGCTTCCGTAATTCCTTTGACAATTCGTTCAATCCACATCGGAATATTTTTGCGAATCTCCGCATCGAAACATCGCGTGGAGCCTGTCAGTGTCATCGAATCCGGAATGATGTTATAAGCTGTCCCTGCATTCAGCATCGTCACCGAAATAACGACCTTGTCCAACGCACTGACATTGCGGGATACAATTTGTTGCAGGCCAGTAATAACCTGTGCCCCAATGACGATCGGGTCAACCGATGCTTCCGGTTGCGAGGAGTGCCCGCCTTTGCCTTGAATCTTGATATCGAAGCGATCTGTCGATGAAGTAAGTGCCCCGTAAAGTACACCGAATTTCCCGACAGGCATGTACGATGCCAAATGAATGCCGATAATCGAATCCAGTCCGTCTGCTGCACCAGCTCTTACGATTTCAGCAGCACCACCTGGCGGCAGCTCCTCGGCATGCTGGAAGAAGAAACGAACCTCGCCTTTAATTTGATCCTTGTACTGGGACAAAATTTTTGCGGCTCCCAACAGCATCGCTGTATGACCGTCATGTCCGCACGCGTGCATCACGCCAGCTTTTCCTGATGCATATGGCACATCATTTTCTTCATGGATGGGGAGCGCATCAATGTCAGCACGAATGCCAAGAACTTTTCCTGGCTGTGATCCGATCAGTCGAGCGACGACACTCGTTTTAGTTGGCCGCGAAAGCTCTAAATTCCCGAAAGATTCCAACGTTTCGTAAATAAATTGAGACGTCTTCTCCTCTTCAAACGACAATTCTGGATGCTGATGGAGATATCTTCGCCATGAGACTACCTGCTCAGCTACTTCATCCGCCCATTTCTTCGTTTCCAAACTCACACGATCACTCCTTTTTCTGCTTTCTTCCTCAAAATCTTCCGAATCAGTTAAGTTTAACTAAAAAAAATATCGTTTTGTGAATTCTATCACGGAACGATGAAAATAACAAATGTCCATTCCACAAGGACAAAGCTGTCGAATCTACATCTGTAACTGTCTATTTATTTGTTATTTTAGAATTTTCCACCGATAATGTCCATGTAAAATATACTATTTGTAACAATAAAAACATTTGCTCTGCTAGAGTGGGAGCTTTTCTAGAGAAAAGCCCTTGTCCTATTCTACATTTACTGCAAAAACGACAAAGCGATTCGAAAATTGTCCCAGCCACATTTCTCCATTCCCTACCATCACGCCTTGATCATTGACAAACGTATCTGTTACCTTTTGCTGTAAAAACGCTTCCTTTACCTTCCCCGTCATGATTCGATCATACTCTTCCAAAAATTGCTGTTCATCTCGGATAAAATGGCTTTTTCCGTATTTGTTCACACGCAGTGGATACCTGATATGCTTGGCTACTTCTGTCTTGTCATTTTTTTTGACCGCCTCTTGAAGTTTTCCATAAAAGGATTCGAATGCGCCTGCATTTGTAATACCCGCGACTTCATACCGATTCGAGGTATTTCCTTCACGCACATATCCGCCATACCCACTCACCTGTGGAACCAAACTCGTCGTTGCGTGAGCCATCAGCGCGATTCCCATTGCAAGCAACACCCATCTCATTCTTTTCATCGCGTTCCTCCCATATGTATTTCTATTTCCTTCCTACTGTTAGCTTTTCGTCCTCTGCCATTCGTTATGCAAAATCACCTTCTACGAAAAAAAGCCCTTATGCCAATACTGACATAAGGGAGGCTCTGCCAACTTCTTTTCCATTAGGAGTCCCGAAATTTCGCTTCCTGACGTTTAATGTCTTCCTCCGAATTGCCCAGCGCAGCTTGCGGGCCTTTGAAATGCTTCCGGTAATAAGCCAAATCCATGATCAGAAGCACCAAAAACATGGCTATCAAGGCATACCCAGCTGTTTGATTGGGTGGAATCACCATCATAATCGAGATGAAGAGGATCCAAATCAAGCTCAGCACATTAATGGGTTTACTCCAGTTCCCCAAATGCCAGGGACCGTAATGCTTCCGTTGAAATAGTCCTCGCGATTCCGCCCGGAGCTTGAGGTACAAGGGGATTCCGTAGGCGACATAAAGCCCAACGACACTTACCGCCGTAAGAAATGCCAAAGTGGTATACGTCGTATTCGGATTGATGCTTTTCACGATGTAATCGAACAAGGCAAGCGCAAAGGAAAGAATGATAACCAGCCAAATTGCTTTTGCTGGCGTTCTGTACTTGGTCGATATTTCCGCCCACTGGTGGCTCCACGGCATTCCTTTGTCACGTGAAAACGCATACAACATTCGCGAGAAGGAAGTAATGGACGCCAAGCCACAGAACCACATCGCAAAGGTAACCAGCCACAACACCACTGAACCAAATGTACCTCCTAATGCCTCGCTAATCACGTAAATAAATGCATTTTCCGCTTCACTCGCAGCCGCTGCGTTTTTGATGGATAAGGTGACAAAAGCAAGCATGATAAATCCAAAAATAAAGGAAAAGGCCACAGACGTATAAATCCCCCAAGCAGCACGAACTCGCGGATTAATCGTTTCTTCAATCGTATGCGCCGATGCATCATAGCCAGTAAACGTCCACTGCGCTTGTAACAACCCAATTAAAAAAGCAATCGCGTACGGCTTGTCAGAAAAGGTTTGACCGACCTGAAAGAGGTAATCAAGCGGTTGCAAATCATGACGGGAGAAAAAGACGAGACTTCCGACGAGTATGACGACGACGCCAATATGGTACCAAGCGGAGAAGTCATTTAACCGGGCCACGAGTCGAATTCCAATGTGGTTAAACGTACCGTGCAAAAGGAGTGTGATCCCGAACAGGATTAACGTGGTTGTTTCTGTTGAGGTATAACCAAACGCACTCGCTAGCAGTGGGTCCGCAAACAAAGAGAACGAATAGTCAATACCTGCGACTATCCCGATTTGGCCAATGAGATTGATCCACGCTGTGTACCACCCCCACCGTTTGCTACCTAAAATGGCTGCCCAGTGATACAGCGCTCCAGCTGTAGGGATCGCTGATGCGAGTTCAGACATCGATGCTGCAATCAGGATGACAAATAACGCTACCAAGGTCCATCCGAAGCCCATCATGCCAGAACCGCCATACAGTAATCCGTGCCCGTACAAGGATACTGCACCTGTCAAAATAGAGATAATCGAAAATGAGATCGCAAAGTTCGAAAAGCCACCCATATCCCTCAGTAATTCCTGCGCATAACCAAACTTGTTCAGGTCTCTCTTGTCCTCGAGTAATTGCTGTTCTTTTTCCTGCCGCATTTCGTTATCCCTCCCTTCCCTTCTCTGCTTGGGAACCGATAAAGCTTTCATGCGCGCTTTCATCAAATTGCCGGACGCTTTCGTTTGCCCGATACCCAATGGCAATCGCAACTCCAATGGTAAACAGCAATAAGACGACACCTAGAGCCAGCATTCTCTCCCTCCTTTCGTCCTAGATGCAATTCCTTGACAAGTTAGCAGGAATAGTACATTTTACGTGCCAATTTGACAGCTATACCACCTCATTTGGCTGGCAAATGCAAAACAAAAGAGCAACTCATGAGAGCTGCTCCTCTTGTTTAACTAGCGCCTTTTTGGGCTTGCAAATAAAAGGCTACGTCTTCACTCGATAACGGTCTGCTGAATAAATAGCCTTGAACTTCTTCACACAGATGCTCCTGCAAAAACGCAAGCTCCTCCTTTGTCTCGACCCCTTCCGCGATCACACGCAGTTGCAAATGATGCGCCATGGAAATAATCGTGGATACGATGGCCTGATTGGAAGGGTGTCCGATCATGTCGCGTACAAACGAGCGATCTATTTTCAAACGATTCAACGGAAATTCTTTCAGATAGTAGAGAGAACTGTAGCCCGTTCCAAAATCGTCAATCGCAACGTGCACCCCTAATTGCTTCAGTTCCTTCAATGCCTGTGTGGCGCGTTGGACGTCGATCATGCTGCTTTCTGTGATTTCCAGCTCCAAGTATTCCGGTGCCAACCCTGTCTGGTGTAGAATCTCAGCGACCATCTGGGTAAAGTCTTGTTTGAGAAATTGACGCGCAGATAGATTAACGGCTACCCGAAGCGACATGAGTCCCTGCTCTTGCCATTGTTTGTTCTGTTTGCAGGCCGTCCGCAGCACCCATTCTCCAATCGGTACGATCAACCCGGTTTCTTCTGCTACAGAGATGAATTGGTCTGGCAAAAGCAATCCTCGTTCAGGATGATTCCAACGAATCAACGCTTCTACACCAACGATTGCGCCTGATTTGGCACATACCTGTGGCTGGTAATGCAATAAAAATTCTTTCCTAGCCAAAGCGCGATTCAATTCATTTTGAATATTCATTTTGTCATTCACTGCTTGTTCCAGATTCGGTACGTACAGGTGGAAACTGTTCTTCCCTTTGTCTTTGGCTGCATACATTGCCGCATCTGCATTACGCATCAAGACACCTCTGTCTTGCCCATCTTCTGGATATCGAGAAATCCCGATACTCGTCGTTATGTACAGCTCGTGCCCATGGATAAAAAATGCCTGTTCAATCCTTTGGTTGATTTCATTCGCTATGGATGAAACTTCTTTTTCCATGACATCCGTTAGAATCACCATGAATTCGTCTCCGCCAAGCCTGCTCACCGTTCCTTTTTTGCCCACACAATCCTGCAAACGCAAGGAGGCTTCCTGAAGTAACAGGTCACCAAAATCATGCCCCAAGGAATCGTTTACCAGCTTGAAATGGTCGAGATCCAGAAACAACACGTATACTTGCTGATCCTTTTTTTGTGCCTCCATGATCGCCTGATCCAGTTGCTGTTCGACAAAACGGCGATTCGGCAAACCAGTCAACGAATCGTGAAAAGCGAGATAATTGATTTTTGTCTCGTATTCTTTCTTATTGGTAATGTCTCTCACAATCATAAAGACACCCGTAATCTGCTGATCGACAAACACGGGGGTATGGGTCATGTTCAGATGAAGCTGACGACCCTCGCTCGTGGTCAAGGTGATCTCGTAGTTGTGCGCCTCACCTTGCACTGCATTTGTAAAGTTTGTCGATATGAGCTCGGCATCTTTAGAAGCACACATCTTCATTAATTTTTCGAGAGGCAAGCTCCGTTCCTTTGTCAATCGCATTGCCGCAGGATTCATGACGCTTTGGCTACCATCGATCGAGTAAAAGATCACCCCGTCGTAATTGTGATCAAATAGCGATTTATAGCGTTGATCACTTTCTAGCACGCGCAAGCTCTTCCCTGCGAATTGCTTGTCCACGTATACAGAAGCCAATGTCACGACCAGAATCATTACGATGACAATGCCAATCATAGTAGCGATCAGGCCCGAATCATCATGCGAGATCACTGCGATTGTCATGTGCTCGTGAGCGACGAATGTGGTGGCGTACATACCAATGTAATGCATACCTGTAATGGCTGCCCCCATCAACAGCCCTGCAATAATTTTACGCCAGAGACCTTTTACTGGGTCCACCGAACGCAATTGAAACGTAAGAATCAACGCAACCATCGAAACCAAGATGGCAACGAAAATAGATATGGTAAACCATAGCCAATCGTACAGAATAATGGCGTTCATCATCATCGCTGCCATCCCTGTATAATGCATTCCGGCGATACCAGACCCAATGACAACCGATCCTGTTACTACCCTCGTTTTGGACATGGACTGCTCGCTCACGATCCATAATGTAAGCGCTGATGATAAAACGGCCAAAACAATCGAGAAAAATACAATCAGGTTATCATATTGGACGGCAATCGGCAGATGCAAGGCAAGCATGGCAACAAAATGCATAGCCCAAATACCAAGCCCCATGGAGACGGCTCCAGCACATAACCAAAACACACGTCCCCTGCCTTTTGCAAAATGGAGACGTGCGCCTAGATCTAATGCTGTGTATGACGCCATTGCTGAAATAAAATAGGAGAGAAAAACCAGAGTCATACTATAGGATTGGTCAAGACTATTCATTACATTCTCCTTCAAAAACCTCTACCGAAGTTTACTCACAAGGAACGTCCGCGCTTTCACGGAAAGTTAATTGGCGTACCTGTGACATTCTCCCATCTTATCCGTTTTATAATTCTCTGGCAAGAAGCCGACGACGTTCCCCTTTTGGAGATACTACAAAGGAATGCTGCTGCAAAGGAGGGAGATTTCCTTGATCCGTATGGGCTATGCCTGCATCAGTGTAAAGACGAAGAACAATCCAAACAAGAAAACGACGGTTGCCCAAGTAAATAAATTAGATCCCCAAGCTCGGTTAAAAAAGCTGCGGCAAGTTATGCAGGCAAACTTTTTCAATTTAATGGATTTGCTTGCTTATAATGTTGAAAATCATATCTTTTTGTATCGACTTCCTTCTGAATTTGTTCCACTCGCTACTCATCCAGTTGCAGCTGAATGGGATTGGGCAAAAGAATTCGCATGGGACTTCCAAAAAGCAGGGAAATATATCCGCAATCATGGCATTCGTTTGACAGCTCATCCCGGACATTACAGCATATTGAACAGCGACAAGCCTTCTGTGCTGGAATCGACGATTGCTGATTTTTCCTACCATGCAAAAGTGTTTGATTTACTGGGGCTCGATGATAATTCCGTCTTGGTGACGCACGTGGGAGGAGTATACGAAGACAAAGCCTCTTCTCTCGATCGTTTTGCATCCAACTTCGAGCTGCTTCCTGAAAACGTCAAACGTCGCTTAGTCGTGGAAAACGATGACATGTCTTTTACCATGCGCGAGGTACTGGAGCTGTGCGAACGGATCGGTGTGCCGATGGTGCTCGATATTCACCACCACAACTGCCATTCTGATGGCGAAGATTGGGCGGAATACCTTCCACGCATTATTCAAACCTGGGGAGAGCGCACACCGAAGATGCACATGTCCTCGCCTAAGTCAGCAAATGACTTTCGCGCTCATGCAGACGATATTGATCCAGATGCGTTCCTGACATTTGTCAGTGCGCTGGCGGATTACAATGTGGACATCATATTGGAATGCAAAAACAAAGATGATGCCTTGCTTACTTTAAGGCGCGAGTTAAAGAAAAAAGGAGTCGCTGTTGAAGCATTTACGAATTGAGTATGGAAAAGGACGCCGCTTAATTAGCTGGCGTCCTTCCTCGTGCGTTCAAAATGAACATCCGCAGTCACACCCACGCCCTCGTCTATGACCCCTTCTCTGTCGGCAATTGTATCCGGAGGAAGAGCTACCGCCACTCGAAGATGATGAGCCTCGACCAAAGGAACTGCTACCGTCATTCCATAATTGGCAACGGTCATGATAATGATGCATTCTCCGTTCATGATGTTTGTAATGTCTGCGGTATTCCATGTATTTGCGGCGATTTTCACGATGCTCATCGCATTTGTGGTGGAAATACTGCATCCGGTCCATATGGAACTGGAATTTAAACAGGTACAGCTCCAGATCCCTTCCTATGTTCTCATTCGGTCGCGCATTCGGCCTGACATTCGGTCTAATATTTGGTCTTAGATTTGGCATCATGTTTGGACTTTCATTCGGTCTAATATTTGGTCTGATATTCGGTCTTAGATTTGGCATCATGTTTGGACTTTCATTCGGCCGCACATTTGGTCTGACATTCGGCCTTACGTTCGGTCCGACATTTGGCCTCATGTTTGGACTTTCGTTTGGCCGGACGTTCGGTCTGACATTCGGTCTCATGTTTGGACTCTCATTCGGTCGCACGTTTGGTCTCACATTGGGTCTTACATTTGGCCTCATGTTTGGGCTCTCATTTGGCCTGACATTCGGTGAAGCGTTAGGCATAGGGTTTGCCGGCATAGGGTTTGCCGGCATCCGGTTCGGTGGCATTGGCATTGGATTCGACGGTTTGAGGTTTGGTGGCATCGGATTTGGCGGCATTGGATTTGGCGGCTTGAGATTTGGTGGCATTGGATTCGCTGGCATCCGATTTGGCGGCATTACGTTCGGCACGTTCGGGTTAGCCAGATTGGGAGCAGGCATGATCGGTTTTTGCGGCATTGGGCGCGCAGGAATAGAATGATTCGGATTGATTGGACTTTCCGACTTGGGCTTTTCAGGAGAAGGCTTCATAGGTGACGGCATCGATGGAGACGGCAATGGCATCGCTGAAGAAGGCGGTTTCGGCATTTCTTTAGGACGCCTTGGGAGTGCGGTAGGCATAGGCGGCATCTTACGTCGCTTTTCCACGGAAACTACACGTCCTTTCGGATGAAATAACACAGTACATGGTATGACATTTATCCAACTCGAGAGACGACTCTCGCCCAGTTTGAAAAAAAGGACTAAGCCCGTTTTTTACACTCTAGGGAAGTCGCCGTGACAAGATCATCTTGACTGCACGTAGGCATTTGATACAATGATAGCAATAGCTAAAATAATCAGACAGTTGCACATGAACGAAAGTGAGGAAGAACGTATGCCGCCACGAATGCAGGCTTGCACGTTTTCATCCAATCACATACATGCTCTCGAGCGAGGGGTTAGGATATGATATCCTAACCCCTCGCTCTTTTCGTTCTCTGCTCTGCTAAAGGAGGAAATTACAGATGAATCAGCAAGCAAATGTTGTAAAAGTAGATGGGGATCAATTACGTATCGAAGATGTTGTTTCCATCGCAAGAAGCGCCACCCACATCCAATTGACCGAAGAAGCATTGAATCGTGTTCGTGACTCACGTGCCATGGTGGAGAGAATGGTATCGCAGCAGGAAGTCGTATACGGAATCACCACTGGCTTCGGAAAATTCTCCGATGTCATGATCCACGATGAGGACGTAAGCAAGCTGCAAGAAAATTTGATTATGAGTCATGCTTGCGGGATGGGGGACCCTTATGCCGTTGAAGTTGTCCGTGCGATGATGGCTTTACGCATCAATGCGTTAGCAAAGGGTTATTCGGGAATTCGGGAAGAGACATTGCTTCAGCTTGTAGAACTATGCAATCGAGGGGTTCATCCGATTATTCCTCAACAAGGTTCCCTTGGTGCAAGCGGCGACTTAGCCCCTCTCGCTCATATGGTACTGGTTATGCTCGGCAAAGGTGAAGCGCTCGTCAATGGCAAGCGACTATCCGGAAAAGAAGCACTGAGTGAAGTAGGTCTCTCCCCAATTCGACTGGAGGCAAAAGAAGGTCTGGCTCTGATTAACGGTACACAGGCAATGACTGCACAGCTTTGCCTCGCCTTGTATGATTCGCGAGTTCTGCTTGAAAGCGCTGAATTGATTGCGGCCATGACGATTGAAGCGCTGCGCGGAATTCCAAAAGCCTTTGATCCCCAGCTCCATCTCGTCCGCCCGCATCCAGGACAGCAGGAATCAGCAAAGCGCTTGCTCCAGCACTTATCCGGCAGCAAACGTACAACTGCGCAGGGTGAGCTACGTGTCCAAGATCCATATAGCCTTCGTTGCCTCCCTCAAGTACATGGTGCAACTCGTGATACGCTGGAGTATGTATGGACCACGGTTACACGCGAATGCAATAGCGTCACCGATAACCCTATCCTTTTTACAGAAACAGGCGACGTTATCTCCGGCGGAAATTTCCATGGTCAGCCAATGGCATTCGCAGCTGATTTTCTTGCCATTGCCATGGCTGAGCTTGCAAATATTTCCGAAAGACGCACAGAACGTCTTGTCAATCCACAGCTAAGTGGTCTTCCCGGATTCTTAACCGAAAATGGCGGACTCCATTCTGGATTTATGATTACGCAATATGTAGCCGCTTCCATCGTTTCTGAAAACAAAGTGCTCTGCCATCCCGCATCAGTCGATTCGATTCCGTCATCTGCCAATCAGGAGGACCATGTCAGCATGGGAACGACTTCTGCTCGCAAGCTTCGTACAATCGTATCGAATGTCACCAAGGTGCTTGCCATTGAATATTTGGCAGCAGCTCAAGCAATCGATTTTGGCTCGGGAGATCTCGGGACAGGTACAGCGCGAGCCTATGAGCAGTTGCGTCGGGTGATTCCCCGCCTGCATGAAGACCGCGAAATGCATCCTGATCTCGTAAAGGCAGAAGAGGTGATCCAACAAGGGACACTCGCATTTGTAACGGAATAATCGTTCGTGTATAGGAACCATTGTCTTTCTCTGCTAGAATGGAGCTAAGGATAAGCATGTAGATCAAACCACTAGAAGTATGGAGGGCTGTCTCATGAAAGCAGGCAGAGAACTGGACCATCCTGAGTACCTGTTACTGTTTGATGGGGTTTGTCATCTGTGCCACGGTGCTGTGCAGTTTATTTTGAAGCGTGATCCCCATGGACACATTCACTTTGCTTCCTTGCAGTCACAGAGAGCGCAGGAAATTTTGTCTCATTACAACTATCAGGAAAAAGACATGTCATCCGTGGTCTTTATCGCCAACGGACAGCTATATACAAAATCGGATGCGATCTTGCATGTTGGCCGCAAGCTTCAAGGTGGATGGCGTCTGCTGTCAAACGTAGCTCGGCTCATCCCGAGACCTGTCCGCAATCCGATTTATGATTGGGTCGCGAGAAATCGCTATCGGTGGATGGGCAAAGCAGAACAATGCATGCTTCCTACCCCACAGATCAGATCCCGCTTTTTAGATTAAAAGGAAAAGGAGAAGTCGCTGTCCTACCGCGGCTCCTCCTTTTTTTATTCGCTGTGCCCAATCATTCGTTCTTGAATGACAATCCCTTTTCGTTCAATGCTGTCCGAAGTTTCGGCATAGATGCTGGCCCCATCCCATGAAATTTCAGGATCTCTTTTTCGCTGTAACTAGCGAGCTGTTCCAAAGTTTTGATTCCATTTTGTTCCAGCACCCTTCTAGCTGGTGCCGAGAGCAGAGAAAGAAATCCTGTGTCCGGTTTGCGTTCTTGCTCACAGAGTGGACAAGTCGGACAATCACTGCTTTTCATGTATGAATGACCATTCGCGCAAATTCTTACCGTTTTTTTGGAAGTTGTCATGGCACATATCCTTTTTATTTCGACGTCGCTAGTGGATGCTCATCGCTCACATAGTCAGCCGCTTTGGCATTTGCCTCTACCTGCGATGGACTCTTGCTGCCTGGGATCACAGTGGTGACTGCCGGATGCTTGAGGCACCACGCCAATGCCCATTGCGCCATATCCATAACTTCTGGAACTTCATTTTTCTTGATTTCTTCTACTTGGAGCAACAGCTTGTTGACATGCTCCTGATCGTGTCGATGTCTCACATCGTTTCCACCGAATACAGAACCAGGCTTATACTTTCCGCTCAAATAACCACTCGCCAACGGAACGCGCGCCAAAACACCCAGGTCTTGCTGCTGGCAAGAAGCAAAAATAGCTTCTTCCGGCTTTTGATCCAAACGATTGTACACCACTTGGATTGCTTTTGCATTCACCGAAGTAGCGGCAGATGTTTGATGCATGTTGTCGTTTTTCGCAATCGAGAGGCCGAGATGACGGATCGTTCCTGCCTGCACCTGTTTGTCGAGGTAAGTCCACAAGCCATCATTATCAAATGCCTCATCAGGTCCCGAGTGGAATTGGTACAAGTCAATATAGTCGGTCTGCAAGGCTTGCAGCGATTTTTCCAATTGCTGCTGAACTTCACTTGCTCCGTAATGATTGGTTCGAGAAAATTTGTCATGAAAATGATGCCCGAATTTCGTCGCCACAATCCAGTCTTCCCGGCGGCTTTTTTTCAAATATCCTCCGATAAGCTGTTCGGACAGATGATCTCCGTAGCATTCCGCTGTATCAATCAAGTTGATGCCGAGATCTTTTGCTTTGTCGAGAATCTGGTCAACAGCTTCTTGCGAGAAATCCATTCCCCACTCCCCGCCAAATTGCCACGTACCTACACCAATTACGGATACGTTCAGATCCGTTTTTCCTAATCTGCGGTACTTCATTACCCGATTCCTCCTCATTATGGATAAACGAGAATCCCCTGAACGAATGTTCGTTCAGGGTGAAGTCTAAAAAAAATTATATGATTTTCTCGATGTTCAATTGACTCACAAAATCTTGCAGATTCCCTTTTCGTTCTTTGCGCATTTTCTTGCGCTCATCCGCAGTTGCCATCAATCTCTCTTCTTCCTCTGTTTCAGGAGCAATGGCTGGCACATCAGTCGGATTCCCTTCCTCATCTAGGGCCACAAAAGTGAGAAAAGATGTCGCGGTCAAAATGCGCTTGCCGGTCTGGAGATTTTCCGAGATGACTTTTACGAAAATCTCCATAGATGTTCTACCTGTTGACGAAACAAACGCTTCCAGGCAGATAGAATGCCCCATTTTGACGGGAGCAAGAAAGTCAATCGAGTCAATTGATGCTGTCACAACAGGGCGACGCGAATGTCGCATCGCAGCGATTGCAGCTACCTCATCTATATAAGCCATCATCGTACCACCAAAAATAGTCCCATGGTAATTCGTATCAGATGGCTGAACCAGTGATGCCTGAATTGTACGAGATTCTTGAGTTGTCTTGACGTTCATCGCTGTTGCTCCTTTATCAATCTACTTGATGCATACATCATCATATCACAAGGCATTCAACGTTCCAATTGATAACTGCTCGCAAGCATGCCTTCTATTCTCTCTGCATCTTCTTGCAAAATGTAACGTAACAAAGGAAGATTCCACTCATAGGCTGGGCGATAGCCGTCTAAAGCAAACAACTTGTCATCTATGTGCGTGGCAAGCTTTCGGCGGGCCGGACTCGCACAGTAAAACTGCTCCAAATAATCCGTACCCCATCTGGAAAAGGAGGACGTTTCCTTGGTAACCGCCGTTAGCAGGATCCCTTCCCCTGTATCAATCAAATCGATTGGATACAGTTGACAGCTAAATGGCTTGAGAGGCTCAACTTCACGACCAGCCTGCTCGGCATAAGCATGAATCGCACAGCCGTAACGCCCATTGTTTTCTTGATAAAAAAGACAATTGCCATGCCGCATGCGAATGGTTCCTGGCGGCTCATTACGATCCCAAACCCCATGAAGAAGCCAATGATTGCGTTCAGACTCATCTTGGAGTCCAGCAGAGATAGAAGGGATTTCCCCCTCCATGATTGGAATCTGCCATTCTTCTACGGCGTAAGGCTGTCCACCCTCACAGCAGGTCTCGCGATGAACCGTCCTGCAATTCCAACAGTCCAAGTGAAACAAGGCCTGGAGGGCTGTTACATCAACCAAATATTGTCCCGCTCTCACCAAGGAATGCTTGTTTTTCTTTATATATTTTTCGCAGTGGTACGCCTCTTTATCAGACATGGGATCGGGCGTACCTACATAACGAAAAGCTCGCTTCGTTTTCATTTTTGCAAAACAATCTCCGATTCTGTTCCAAAAATACGCAAATAGCCTTCCTCATAGCTAGCCAAATCCACTTCATCACCTGGAATTTCCATCAGGATTTCCATTTCTTCTCCTTCTGCTGTCGTAAACACGAGCAGGAGATCTTTTTCCTCAAATTCGTTGTCAGTCAGCTTGATTTCGAGGAGCTCGGCTTGGAATTGTGTTACCTCTTCCTCTTCTTCACTATCGGTATCCCATTGGGTAAAAGCTACGGAAGCCTTTTGATTTTTATACTCCGCCAACAGTTGAATCAATTGCTCGTGTTGCTGAATGTCCATCTTGTAATCCCTCCGAAATGGTTCATACTGCCCATCATAACAAAGTAGCTCTTAAAAAGCCAAAAAGAAATACCGCTTCGCTGTGGGAAGCGGCTATTTCTCTTCTGCCTGTTAGCTTACTTTGCTAATGGTCTGGGCTAACGCAAAATCTTTACCGGTCAAACCTTTTGCCTCGCGGGTGGCTAACATAAACGTGACCGTTCCACCTGCCAAATGAATTTCCACGTGCTGATTGTCATGCTCAAGCATCTCTGCCACACGGTTGACGAAACTGATCGCAGTGGAAAAGTCACGACAGTGGTATGTGCGTGATAGTGCCATTCGGTCTTCTACCAGCTTCCAGCCAGGTACTTTGCTCAGATACAATTTGACCTGTTCTAAAGACAGCTTGCTCATTTTAGCAATGCCCCCTTTTACCCGATGAATGGTTGTTACACCATCATATTCACGAGACGTACAGGTTATCCGCACCCTATTGCTTTACGGCATAAAAAATCATACGAGGTGATTCATCCGCCACATATTCTTCAAATTGATAATTTCCAAATACTTGAATTTTTTCGAATCCAGCCTCTGTCAGCATCGCAATCATTTGCTGGGCAGAAAACAAGCGAACCTGCTCCATATACTCACGCGGTTCATTCGACGACTCGTCGGAAATCAGTATCCGCTTTTTCACAAACCCATCCTGGATCCAGCGTTCTTCTTTAATTAACATCCCACTGACTTCCTTCGTAGAGTGCGGCACGAGATTATCGATGATGTACGCTGCATTTAAGAAATCGATGACCACTTCACCTTTTGTTTTGAGTGCTTGTGCCATGTTTCGAATAACGTTAGCATTTTCTTCATCTGTGGAGAAATAACCAAAGCTGGTAAACAAATTCACCACGATATCAAATTCTTCGCGAAACGGAATGTCGCGCATGTCACAGCGGGCAAAACTTAGCTGTGGATAGGTGTTTTGTTCCTCGGCCAACTGTAAAAGAACAGGCGACAAATCCACACCAACTACTTCATACCCCCGGCGAGCCAGCGCACGCGAATGACGCCCGCTCCCGCAGCAAAGATCAAGTACGCGTCCTGTGTCCTTTACCGGCAATCTTTCCAACAGATTAGCGATCTCTCCATCTGCTGCCGAATCGTCCCTATGACGATACACAAGCACATAATCTTCGCGAAAGCTGCGTTCAAACCATTCTTCTGCCATGTCTGAGCCCCTTTAATTCCAAGATGTTCTTATTATACCACAGCGGGGTTTATCCGTAGCCGATTTGCGTGTGGCAAAGTGTACAAAAGCTTTGTTGAAAAATATAGAAATCACTTTACATACATACTGTATGTATGTTAAATTGACGTCATCTAATCGTGAGGGAGAGATTCATAATGAAAGTGAACAGCTTTTATCCTGTCATTTTGACAGAACAAGTTGCGGCTAGCTCGAAGTTTTATCGCGAGCACTTTGGATTTGAAATGGTTTTCGAAGCAGACTGGTATGTGAGCTTGCAAAATCAGAGCAGCACTCCGGCATTTGAGCTAGCCATCTTAGATCCTTCACACAACACGATTCCACAGGATTTCCGAAAGCCAGTAGAAGGTGGTCTTATCCTTAATTTCGAAGTCGATGATGTTGATGCTGAATACGAAAGACTTATAGTGAAAGCAGGTCTTCCTCTCCATCTCGACATGAAAAACGAGGAGTTCGGTCAGCGGCATTTTATTACATCCGATCCGAACGGCATTTTACTTGATATCATAAAAGTAATCCCACCTTCTGAAGCATTTGCTGAAAGTTATGTTGACCCTGTATAATCTGGCATGAAATAAGTAAGGAGATCGCATAGCATGAAGATGTCCAAAGCAGAGCAAAAACAGCAGACGATGCAAAAACTGATCGAAGTGGCAAGAGAGATGTTCTCCAGGCAAGGCTACGCGGATGCCGCCATGGAAGACATCGTGAAACAAGCCGGGGTGACCCGTGGCGCACTGTACCACAACTTTGGGAGCAAAGAAGGATTATTTGAGGCAGTATTGGCTTCTGTCCAACAAGAAATCGGAGAGCGCGTAGAAGCTGAAGCTGCGAAAAGTGAGGATCTTTGGCAACAATTGATCTTGGGTTGCCTGGCCTTTGTCTCCTCAGCCGTCGAACATCGCAACAAGCGGATTTTGCTTATCGATGGCCCTTCTGTCATCGGGTGGGAAACGTGGCGCCGAATGGACGAGCAAAACTCCATGCGGCATCTCAGGGAGCAGCTTCAAACGATGCAGGAGCAAGGATACCTACGTCCCGTTTCTATCGATGCTCTGACGCATTTGCTGTCTGGTGCGATGAACGAAGCGGTGCTCTGGATTTCGGAGACGCCTGATCACGAAAAGTCCCTTGAGGAAATTTCAGCAGCGATAACCCTACTCTTGGAAGGATATCGCACCAAATAAAAACAAAGCACCCCTGCTTCCGCCTCTTACCGGCAAAATGCAGGGGTGCTCTGTTATTGTAAAGGGTTTTTATGATGAAAAGCGGGTAGCTCGTCCAATTCGAATTTTTTCAGCTGCCCGAGCAATAATGCTTTCTACCGAGGATGGGTCATCCACAACATCGTATTCGTTGATATTGACCCGCAAAATCGGACAGGAAGTAAAGGAGGCAATCCAGCTATCATAGCGACCAAACAAATCCTGCCAGTAATCTACTGGCGTTTGTTGCTCCATCGGACGCCCGCGCTCTTTTACGCGGTCAATAATATCATCGAAGCTTCCCTCTAAGTAGATCAAAATATCCGGATGCGGGAAGTAAGGCGTCATGACCATCGCTTCAAAAAGTTCTGTATAAGTGCGGTAATCTTCTTCTGTCATGTTGCCTTGCTCGTACAGCATACGGGCAAAAATCCCGGTATCCTCATAAATGGAGCGATCTTGGACAAAGCCGCCGCCATAATCAAACATCCGTTTTTGTTCCTTAAAGCGTTCTGCCAAAAAGAAAATTTGCAAATGGAAGCCCCAACGCGATAAATCGTTATAGTAACGGCCCAAATACGGGTTATTATCAACCTTTTCTACGGACACACGAAATCCGAGCTGATCTGCCAAGGCATGCGTAAAGGTGGATTTTCCTACCCCTACTGTCCCCCCGATCGTAATCACTGCGTTGCTCGGTATCCCGTATTTTTCACGAAGCGTGCTGTTTTGAAACCTCGACATGTACGCAACTCCTTATCCCCATGCTTACTTTTCCTTTTGTTCCCTATCCTTCTTATCCCATCAACTCTTGAATTCGTGGTGCAATTCGATCCAGTACAACCTTCAAATCTTCTGGTCTATGTACGAAATCCAAATCGTCACAGTCGAATTTGATGACAGGCGTATCCGGATGATGCTTTTCAAACGCTTCCATAAACTCGTTGTAATCAGCAATCAGATTCTCCATATAGGTGACATCCATGCTACGCTCCATTTCGCGATCGCGCATCGCAATCCGCTTCATCACGGTCTCAATCGAAGCTGTCATGTAGATCACCAAATGGGCCTGAGGCAAATCCTCTGTTAGGATATCATAAATTTTGAGGTACTTTGGCAGGTTATCTTCTTGTAACGTTCGTTTGGCAAAAATCGTATTTTTGAAAATATTGTAATCAGAAACAACGGAAATACCTTGATTCAGGAACTGTGAATGAATATCCTGCAACTGCTTGTAACGATTGCAGAGGAAAAACATCTCGAGTTGAAAGCTCCATTCGGCAATATTTTCATAAAATTTACCCAGGAATGGGTTTTCGTAGACGATTTCTTCCAGTAGCTGCAAGTTGCATGCACGGCTTAGTTCCCGCGATAAAGAGGTTTTCCCAATACCAATAGGTCCCTCAACGGTAATCAATATGGACTTCATGTATGCTTCGATTCCTTTCAAGAAAATGAGAGCACTCCGTATTGTAGCATGTATGTAAGCGTTTGTCGAAAACATTCACACCGTGTCGTTTGGTATCATTTGGTACTCTTTTTTGCTAAAAGAAAAACTGCTCTTCATCAAGAGCAGTCTTGTTTTTACGTAAAATATTCAACGCGAGCTTGCGGAAACAGTCGGGCAATTTCACTTTCCAAATGGGCCTGCAACGCCTTTGCTTGAATATCGGGATAGACATACTTCCCTTTCCCGTATTTCCCCCATTTGTACTTGCGCTCCTCTTCCTTCATCTCCAACTTCGTTTTTGGATAGCGCTGGAGGATCAAGCTTTTAGCGATCTTGGTAAAACGGTGCTGGATTAGCTCGAACGTCAAATCCTCCATCGCTTCGGGAACCAACTGCGAACGCAGTCTTTCCAGCAAATCGGTATACCCCGCTTCCCATCCGTCAAACCAATACAAAGGCGCTAAAATAAAGCCGAGTGGATAACCGGCCTTGGCTACCTTCCCTGCTGCCTCTAGTCGCTGATCAAAGCTGGAGGTGCCTGGTTCGAAATTTTTGATGACATAGTCAGCATTCATGCTGAAGCGAAATCGGGTATGCTTGTTGTGCTTAGCATCCAGCAAGGAATCCACGTGATGAAACTTGGTCACAAAGCGCAGCCGCCCAAACTCCTGCTGGCCCATAAACTCAATCGCTCGTTTCAGATTGCCCGTAAGATGCTCAATACTAACCGGATCGGATGTACAGGCTGCCTCAAAACGAGTGATTTCACCCGGGCGTTCTTGGATGTACTTCTCGGCCTTCGCTAGAATCTCATCTGTATTGACGTACACCCGAACATACGGCTTTGTCCCGATATTTGTGTTCAAATAGCAATAGTGACAGTGGGCAGCACATCCCGTAGCCAGAGGAATGGCATATTCTGCGGAAGGCTTGGAGGTCTCGAACTTCAATGTTTTGCGTACCCCAATGACCAAGGTCCGCTTCGCATTCCGATATTTCTCTACTTCTGTATCCCCAGGGATGCCACGGACCTGATTATGGCTGGTCGTCATCTGCATCGGGATTCCTTCCTTTTGAAAACGGCGATACAGCTCTTGACCAAGAGGATAGTTCAGTGCATTTGGCTCGACGAAAATATAATCCGGAACAAACAGCTTGCTGCCTTTCTGCTCCGTCTTTTCAGGTCTTTCTAAAAGGGTCGTTCCCATAGCTATCATCCCCCTTCATCTAGTATGCCCGTGCCATTCGACTGGACGTAAGGGGAAGTATGGCTGTGCCCCGTTATTTTAGGGTGTTCTTAAAATCGCGTAACAGCGCCTTTGCTTGCTCCTGTTGAGCGAGCGGTACTTGCAGTGTATAGACATGTCCTGCTTTTTTGGTCTGTCTGGACAAAAGCCTGACTCGAATTCCTTTCATTTCTAAATAACGCCGACATTCCTGAGCAATCCGCGGGAGGCCATACGATTCATGAATCGTAACCCATTTGATCCACATGCACCTGCACCCCATCCTTACACACTTCTTTCTTTTACAGTAAGCAGTGGACAGGCGATTGGTTCAAAAAAACAGCTTGGCTGGCAATTAATGAAAACCGTTTTGGCACCTGCGCCGTCTAATGCTAGAGGAGGGGAAAAAGTGAATCTGGAACAGCTCGTTTCATGCGCAAAAGATGGGGATGATGATGCCTTTTTTCAACTCGTCAGCCTTCATAAAGAACAACTGTATAAAATCGCCTACGCCTTTCTTCGTAACGAGACAGATGCATTAGAGGCCATTCAGGAAGCGACGTGCCGTTCCTATCTCAAGCTGGCACGATTGAAACAGCCTGCGTATTTTCGTACATGGCTGACTCGCATCCTTATTCATATTTGTCTGGATGAGCAAAAGCGCCGAAAACGGATCATCTTGGATCCTATGGAAGAGGACGTCGAAAGTCGTGCAAGTATTCCTATGGATGATCAAAATGTCGAGCGTATTCAAATCGAAGAGGCTCTCGGTCGTCTCAATCCAAATTATCGTCACATCATTATTTTGAAATATTTTGAAGATCGGACGATACGCGATATTGCAGAGGTACTCGGTCATCCGGAAGGCACGATCAAAACATGGCTACACAAAGCTTTGGGGGCACTCCGCAAAGATCTCGGGAAAGGCTGGTGAGCTGTATGCTTGAGAATGAAAAAAAGAATGCGCGTCCATTCATGATTCCCGCTGAGATTGATCAATACATTCGGAATGGGATGGAACAGGCAAAAGAGCTGCGTCAAAATCGGAGCCGCAATCGGTGGATTCGCATTGGTTCTAGTCTGGTTGCTTGTCTGTTCATTTTCGTGTTTATTTTTTCCGTTCGCCTTTCACCTGCTGTTGCCGCTTATGTAAGCTCGATTCCAGGGATGGAGAAGATCGTTGAGTTTCTTCGGGATGATAAAGGCTTGCAAAAGGCAGCAGAACACAATCTTGTCCAAAATATTGGCGCCAGTGGTTCACTTGAGGGTGTCACTTTTACGATTGATCAGGTATTAGCAGATGAAAAACGGATGCTCCTCTTCTATACACTGAAGAATGATCTCCCTGATAAAGAAGTAGCCCTTCACAAAATCGAGTTGTTCGATCACTCTGGAAAGGAGTGGGAGCACGGTGTTTCCTGGTCCGGCATGGGCAGCGAAGACCCTGTGATCCGAAACCGTATTGATATTGTCATCAACGAAGCTACCGAAATACCTGATGTAATGACAGCAAAAGTCACGCTGGAAATCGATCATATCAAACAAGCTACTCCCCTATCGATTGACTTTGTGGTCGACAAAAGCAAGTACAAGACTTTTGAGAAAAAAGTGTATCCGGTGATGAAGGAAGTCACGGTTGACGGACAGCGGTTTACGATTGAACAAATTGCAGTCTTTCCTACACAAACAGAAGTGAGTATCCGATTTGACCCGGCCAATAAAAAGCATGTCTTTGATTTTGATAAATTAAGACTTGAGGATGAAAAAGGGCAAACGTTTGCTTTTTGGGGGAATGGCGTTCCTGTTCGTGATAACGGAGAAAACGGAAGGATATACCATCTAGAGAGCATCTATTTTGTGGAACCAGAAAAGCTCTACCTGAAAACAGATGGCATTCGAGCTTTGGACAAAGATCAATTGCAAATCGTGATTGATGCGAAGACAGGTACACTCACAGAAGTACCGGATGATCGCCTAAAACTAACGGCGCTGCGTCAAGTCGATGATGTGGTGGGCATGGACTTCTCTTTAAAGGTGCCGCCCCAAGATAATCACTCTCATATCTCTCTTGGGTATAACATGACGGACAACCGCGGAAATGAATATGATTATGTGCAAGGAAGCACCTATTCCACAGAGGATGCATCCATCCAAAACTATTCCGTGCTACTCAAACGAAAAACAAACAAAGGCACGCCTACTCACTATTCTTTTCCTTTGTCCAGCTATCCTGAACGACTTCAAGGTACCTTCTCTGTAGAAATCAAATAAAAAATGCCCCATCAGTGATCCGCTTGTATGGCATCGCTGTGGGGCATTCATTTTTGGGTCACCGAATTAATCTACAACCGCCCAGTGATTGGTCGGCCCATGCCCGCCACCCAATTGCGGAGCTGTCTTAATTGCTTCGAAAATAAAGCGATTTGCTTTTTCAACCGCAGTGATGAGCGGTGTATTTTTTGCTAACTCTGCTGTAAGGGCCGCTGAGAATGTACAACCTGTGCCGTGCGTATGACGTGTATGGATGCGCTCATGGGACAGTTCATGGAATGCTGTACCGTCAAACAAAATGTCCACGACTACGTCCCCTTGCATATGTCCACCCTTCATTAGGACATTGCGGGCGCCTAACGCATGTATCGCTTTCGCCCCTTCGCGCATCTCTTCCGTCGTCTCAATTCTCATGCCAGTCAAGCATTCTGCTTCTGGCAAGTTAGGTGTGACGACTTCCGCGAGAGGCAACAACTCTTTTTTCAATGCAACGATCGCCTCATCCAGCAGTAGCTTTGACCCTCCCTTGGCAATCATTACCGGGTCTACCACCAGCTTTTTCAGGCCAAATGCTTTGACCTCTTCCGCAACAGCACGAATAATATCAGCGTTAAACAGCATGCCCGTTTTCGCCGCGTCAGCGCCTAGATCACGCAGCACCTCATGCATTTGCTGTGCAACCGCCTCTGTCGGCAACGGATAAACACCTGCTACACCCAATGTATTTTGTGCCGTGATTGCTGTGATCGCACTCATTCCGTACACACCGAGTTGATGGAAGGTTTTCAGGTCTGCCTGAATCCCAGCTCCCCCACCGCTATCTGAACCCGCTATGGTCAATGCTTTCGCAATCGTGCTCATGATATTCCCTCCTGCTTTCCACCTTTTCTCACCTGAGTATACCATCCGCTCGTCCCATTCGGTATACTAAAGGAATGTTTGCCAACTGTATGAAAAGGGGACCTTCCATGTCATATCGTATCTTTTATTGGTTAACCTTTCTCATTCCAACCATTATCATCGGGGGCTTCGAATTCATCCGTCATGACTTTTTACTCCCCTACATGTCTATGGAAGCGGGAAATGTATACATTACCCTCTTGACGCTCTTTCTTTCTTTTTTATTCGCCACTTGGATGTTTCACACCCTCAAACAAATGAATGCACGAATTGTCGAGGAACAAGCTCGTCGCGCTGTTTATGAAGAACGGGAACGCCTTGCCCGCGAATTGCACGACGGGATTGCGCAGTCTCTGTTCTTCCTCAACGTAAAGCTCAAGCAGGGACAATTGGACGATGCCCGGGTCGCTGTTTCTGCCATCGACAATCATGTACGCCAAGCTATTTTTAACTTGCGCTCATTGCCAGAAGAAGGCAGTCTGGATCAACGCCTTGAGAAATGGCTGGCGCAATGGAGCGCTTTATCTGGAATCGACGTTGTCAGCGAATTGCATGTCAACGACGGATTTTTTACTCCCGCCGCAGAAGTACAACTGTTCGGGATCATTCAGGAAGCTTTTGCCAATATTCGCAAGCACTCTCAGTCCAAGCATTCGTGGATTCACCTCACGACGAATGAAACAACTGGCTGGGTTCTCGCCGTTGAGGACGATGGCATTGGGATCTCCAACCCTTCTCCCGATACGAAAAAATACGGTTTGTCCATGATGCGCGAGCGAGCGCGCCAGTTGAACGCATCCATCGACATTCAGTTACGACCGGCAGGCGGTACAATCATCCGCTTATCTTCTCATTCAGGAGGAAAAATACAATGAACGCATACCGTGTATTGATCGCCGACGACCACCCGATGGCTCGTATGGCCATTCGCAGCCTGCTTGATCCCGATCCCTCTTTTGAAGTCATCGGAGAAGCGCAAAATGGCGAGGAAGCTTTTCTCTTATGCGGACAAATACAACCTGACCTTGTGCTCATGGACATCAACATGCCGAAATGGAGCGGACTCGAAGCGACCCGCGAGGTCAAGAAAGCATACCCGCACATCAAAGTCGTCATTCTCAGCGTCTCCGATGACGTTGCTGACCTGATCACGGCCATTCAGTTCGGCGCCCAAGGTTACTTGCTGAAAAATTTAGAGCCTGACGACTGGATTAACTACTTGCATGCCTTGCTCGGCGAGGACAGTGAATTGACACGCGAAATGGCAACCCGGCTCATGTACCGCTTCCGTCAAGAAGAGGCGACGGATGAAATGGTACCAGATGTTCTGACCCCGCGAGAGCGAGAGATTGTCATGTATGTGGGAGCAGGAAAAACGAATCGGGAAATAAGCGAAGCGCTGATCATCGCAGAAAACACGGTGAAAAACCACTTAAAAAACATTCTCGAGAAGCTGCAATTGGCTAATCGCGTCCAGCTCGCTGCTTATGCGGTTCGCCATCATTTGGTCATCAAATAAAAAACATTGCTTTCTGCTCGATCAACTGTCATCCTTAGAAAGATACGTTTTCCACAGACCTAAGAAATGCAGGTGATCCGCATGATCGAAATCAAGACCTCCAAACTAAGCAATGGAGAATTAAATAGAGGTGTATTTGCAACGCAAGATATCCGAAAAGGCGACCTGATTCATGAAGCGCCCGTGCTGCCCTATTTGAACGAAGAGCATGAGCATATCGAGAAAACCTTGCTCGCGGATTATGCATTTGAGTACGGTGCCAATCATACAGCTTTCTTGTTAGGCTATGGCATGCTATTTAACCACTCCTACACGCCAAATGCCACGTATGAGATTAACTTCGATAACCACACGTTTGATTTTTATGCGTATACAGACATTCAAGCGGGTGAAGAAATCTTAATCAACTACAATGGTGATGAGGATTGCGATGATCCTCTCTGGTTTTATGAAGACCAACAGAAAGAAACAGATGAAACCAAATAAGCGTATGCTTTAAAAAGAATGAAAACCCGGAAACAGACACTTGAAAAAGTGACCGTTCTCCGGGTTGTTTTGTGTAACTCTATCTCTCCCATGTTATCGGGGCGGGCTTTCGCCTTTTCATGGACGAAGTGTCTTCTCGAAAAAAGACAGCCGCAGACCCGGCTTCACTTCTTTTTGAACGGTCAAGGTAAATCCATGTCTTTCATACAACCGAACGGCCGGTTCATTCATGGAACCAGTCGCGACGACTAGCTTGCTGCAACCATGCTCGTGGACAGAGGCAAGCAATTGACTCGCGATTCCCTTGCGAAAATGAACAGGATCTACAATCATCCGATGAATATCCAACGTTTCTCCCTCGATCAAAAAAGAAACTGCCCCTGCCATCTCGCCTTCCTCTATGTAGCCATAAAACGTTTCTCCACATATCCTCAGTTGTTCTACCGATTCTTTCAGGGGTGGAATATCTTCCGTACCAATTAGCTCTGCCTCTATACGATAGGCTCTTTGCTGCATGTTCCAAAGTTTTTGTACCGTTTGTTCATCCTGTAAATCTAGTCGCACGATCATTTCGGTTTCCCCCACTTTTAACTGCCTGGTACTGATTCAAAGCTATAATACACATAAGGATCTTTCGGTGCAGAGACGGCTTCAACCTGAGAGGCTTTGAGAACGAGCATGTCGTATCCGTCTACTTGACGCAGCTCGAGCTTGCCGCGAACTTTTACCCAGCTGTCCTTTGCCCATTTGTTCGCGTCCTCCTTTTCCACCAAAACACCATACACACTGGAATCTGCTGTACAGCAGGTGACGGAAAAACGCGCCACGACAAACTGTTGCTTCGTAAAATCAGGCTGCCGATATACAAAGCCCATCGTCTCAAGCTCTTTTCCAGCAAATTCTTTTGCATACAGCTCCATCGTGGTGAGTCCATCCAGGAACACTTTGTCATTCAGTTCAATCACTGGCTGTTTATGTAAAAAGACGGCGATATCCGCGTAAAAGTCACCAAACCCCCCGTTTGAGAATCGCTGCCGCAATTGTTCGTCGCTTGTCGCTTGCACCGGGGGTGTTGCTCCTTGATTGGTATCCTCTGGCTGTGGTTCTACGATTGGATCGGCATCCTTTTTTACCTCTGCTGTTTGCTCCACATTCTCTGTCGCATTCGCATTCGCGTTTGCCGTAACATCCGCCAGCTTTCGTACATCGTTGCTGAGAAGTGTGATTCCCCGCTTCTCCGCTACATCACTGCCAAGAATTTTATCCGGCATGACAAATCCCATTACGATTGGGAGTACAAACAAGCTGTAAACCAAAAGGGAGCCCATAGGTGTACGCGGAACTTTATGCTGCTCCTCACAATCGCAATCGTACACACTACTCCCTACAAAAATTTGCCGAATGCTGACAATTGTCAAAAGGCCCATGATGACGAGCGTGACATAGCTAAACATGTGTAATCGCGGTGCGAGATAGTGACTGAGCGTTTCCGACAGGATCAAATAGGCCAACAACGCTGTAATGCCCGCTAATATCAGACTGCGCATGATATGATGACGCTTCAATTTGTTCTGATCCATATTTTCCTCCTTACATCGGCATGAGCATGGTGATGCAAATGACTAAAAGCGTAATAGCCACGACCAGCTTGACAACAAAACCAAATCGAAACGTTCCAAATAGCATCAGCGTCGTTTTTAAATCGAGCATGGGCCCGAAAACCAGAAATGCGAGCAACGAGCTGCTTGAAAACGTATTGGCAAAGGAAGCAGCAATAAACGCATCTGCCTCTGAACAAAGCGAAAACAAATACGCCATCCCCATCATGACTAAATTGGAGGTGAGCGGCGTTTGACCGATGTCCATGAGTGTATCCCGGCTGATGTACACCTGTAAAAGCGCACTGATAAACGCACCAAACAACAAATATTTTCCCATGTCAAAAAATTCGTCTACCGCGTGGGCAAATGTCGAGGACAGCTTGCCACCCGTCGTTTTTACATGGTCGGCTTCATGATTGATTTGTGATTCCATGCCGAGCCGTATCGGATTTTTTTTGACAAACAGGAAGACAAGCATGCCCACAATGAGAGCAACGACGAATCCCGCAACGCCCCGGTAGAGAGCCATTTCCGGCTGACGGGCGAAAGCGACATAGGTCGATGACAAAACTACGGGATTCACAATCGGTCCCGCCAATAAGAAAACAATCCCGACTGACAGCGGCATCCCTTTTTGGATCAAGCGACGAACCACAGGGATAATGGCACATTCACATACAGGGAATAAAAACCCGAGTAACCCGGCAAACGGCAGGGCCACGAGCGGATGCTTCGGTGTCCAGCGCCTCACCTGCTCTTCCGTTACAAACGTTTGGATAAAGGCAGAAAAGAATACACCCAAGAGGACAAACGGGATTGCTTCCAGCCAAATACTAAGGAAAAAGGTTTTCACATCAAGCCACAATGGGGACCACTCTATGCTCCAACCGGAAAACAAGCTGCTGTCTCTGCCCATCGTTAACCAAACGACACTTAGTCCAAGCAGGAGCGCCCCGATTATTTCAACGAGGAAGTGGCGAATCTTCAGAATCAAGTGGGAGTTCTCTCCTCTCCATTTGCAAATAGGTATCATTCCTATTTATATATAGACATCTATATTTCCTTCTTGTCCTTTTACTTTTTTTTGCAAAATGGACAGGTTGTACAGCCTTCCCTTCCCTCTGTATCCGTCTTATAATGGTGAAAAATGGAACGGGTCGGGGTGAATGAAATGAGCGAAGACATTCAGCGCATTCCCACTGATTTAGAGGTTTGTGAAGTACAGACGATCGATGAAGAAAAAGTAAACAGGCTTCGCCCCAGAATGATGGAGACGGAAGGTGTCGCCCCTCTCTTTAAGGCTCTCGCAGACGATACGCGAGCAAAAATCATTTACGCGCTGGCTCTAGAAGGAGAGCTATGCGTTTGTGATGTCGCAGCAACCATCAATAGTTCGATCCCTAATACCTCTCACCATCTGCGCTTGTTAAAAAATATGGGTCTGGCCCGGTACCGCAAAAACGGCAAGCTCGTCTATTACTCGCTCGATGATGATCATGTCCGTCATTTAATCATGTGTGGAATTGAGCATGCTGCCGAATTGAAGCAGTCAAAACCGTAAATTCACTGGCTACACGCAGGTCCGTCACTATGAGTGGCGGCCTTTTTTTGCTGATGTTCAAAATAACATTCAAATAATTACTTGAATATAATAATGAATATGGTATGATTTAGTTAATCCTTACCGAAAGAAGGCCCAAATCATGAACGACTATGACGTCATCGTAATTGGAGGAGGGCAGGCAGGACTTGCTCTCGGATATGCACTTAAACGTAAAAATCGCCGTTTTGTCATCTTGGAGCAAAACAAAAGGATCGGTGATAGTTGGCGGCAGCGGTACGATTCACTCGTGCTTTTCACGCCACGCAAACATAATCATCTACCTGGTCTCGCTTTCCCAGGAAAGCCGCATACACTCCCAAACAAAGACGATGCAGCAGACTATCTGGAAATGTACGCAAAACATTTCGAATTGCCAGTCATACTAGGAACAACTGTTTTGGAACTTAGCCATGCGGGATCTAGATTTCAGGTTCGGACACGAGACAGCTTGCTCTTCGCGAACCAGGTAGTTATTGCTACGGGTCCCTTTCATACACCCTATATCCCGGCTATTGCAAACAGCTTGGACCCGAGCATTCGTCAATGGCACACCGCGCAGTACAAAAATGAAAGCCAGCTCATTGACGGTCCTGTCCTCGTCGTGGGCAGTGGCAACTCTGGGGCACAAATTGCAGTAGAGCTTGCCACTCATCGACCCGTTGTTTTTTCTCAAGGAGAATCACGTTCTTACTTGCCGCTCTTCATTTTTGGAAAACCTATATTTGATTACATGAGGGCATTCGGGTTACTTGATGTCCCCCGCTCCACCTGGCTTGGACAAAAATTGAGTCAATCACCTGATCCGATATTCGGTTACAAAAAGCAGGTCCAAGAATTGTCCAGACTCGGAGCATTGCGATTGGTTTCACGAGCTGTACAGATGAACGGAAATACCGCTACTTTTGCAGATGGAACAAAAGCAACGTTCAACAACATTTTGTGGGCTACCGGTTTTCGACCGAACTACGATTGGCTAAACGTTCCAAACGTGCTCGATTCCGATGGCCGACCAATTCATCAACGAGGGATAACAAAAGTTCCTGGTCTATCCTTTCTCGGGCTACCCTGGCAGCATACAAGAGGATCAGCGCTTATGGGCGGTGTCGGGAATGACGCGCTTTATTTAGCAGAGCATCTATAAATCATTCGTTTGATAAGGAGGACACAATCATGGGCTTTCATCATCACGATCATGGAGATGGTCACGATCACCATCACCACGGAAAAGGAGCCAGTAAACGAGCTCTTCTCATTTCTTTCCTCATCATTGCTGTATTTTTGGTTGTAGAAACCATCGGGGGCTTCCTCACCAATAGTTTGGCGTTACTCTCTGATGCTGGGCATATGTTAAGCGATGCATTAGCGCTTCTGTTGAGCTTGATCGCGGTTCATTTCGCTGCACGGCCACCTTCTGCCAAGAGAACCTTCGGGATGAAACGCTTTGAAATCCTGGCAGCACTGACCAATGGTGTGACACTTGTACTGATTTCCTTGTTCATTTTCTGGGAAGGGTTCCAACGCATGTGGAATCCGCCTGAGGTTGCCAGCGGCTCCATGATCATCATCGCCAGCGTAGGTCTTTTGGCAAATATTGCGGCAGCCCTTGTACTCATGCGTGGCGACACCAAGAACAACGTCAATGTACGCAGTGCCTATCTCCATGTTCTCGGCGATCTTCTCGGTTCTGTAGGTGCAATCGCTGGTGGTATCCTGATGTGGGCTTTTGACTGGTACATTGCCGACCCGATCATCAGTATCGTCGTTGCAGTCCTGATCATGCTGAGCGCATGGCGCGTAACGAAAGAATCCGTCAATATTTTGCTGGAAGGCGCTCCTTCACGGCTGGATACGACAAAAGTAGAAGAGCGACTCAGTCAGCTGCCTGGAGTTATCAAAGTGCATGACCTCCATATTTGGACGGTTACTTCCGGATTTGATTCCCTGACCTGCCATCTGGTTGTCGAGGACGATTTGCCTAGCTACCCTGTGTTAAATGACGCGCTTGCCCTTATGGAAAAAGAATTCGGCATTACACACGCTACCATCCAGATTGAGAACTCGTCTACTACACACGGTGACTTACATTGCCAGGCAACAGCCGATTCCCACGATCATAACCATGACCATGATCACGACCATGCGCATGATCATAAACAACATAGCCATTCCTAACAAAAAAACCATCTCCCGACATT